>CAVUTQ010000030.1:0-36527 GCA_963744455.1 uncultured Actinomycetota bacterium
CATCGGCTTCGACGCCGTGGCCACTGGAAGCGAGGAGGCCAAGAACCCCAAGCGTGACCTGCCGATCGCGATCATCGGCTCGCTGCTGATCTGCACCATCATCTACGTGCTGGTGTCGGTTGCGGCGGTCGGCGCTTTGCCCGCAGCCCAGCTAGGCGCGAGTGACGCGCCGCTGTCGGAGGCCCTCGAAGAGGGTGCCGGCCTTCCTTGGGCGGCCGCGCTGACTTCGTTCGGAGCACTTATAGCCATCACCAGCGTGCTGCTCGTGATCCTCTACGGCCAGACCCGGATCTTCTTCGCGATGGCCCGCGACGGGCTGGTGCCGGAGTCCTGGGCAACCGTCAATGCGCGTACCGGGACGCCGGTCAAGCTGACCCTCGGGTTCGGCATTTTCGCCGCTCTCGTCGCCGCAGTATTGCCATTGGGCGCGATCGTGGAGATGGTGAACATCGGCACGCTGTTCGCATTCATCTTGGTCAACATCGGCGTGATGGTGCTGAGGAGGACGCGACCGGACATGGAACGGCCCTTCAAGGTGCCGATCCCCTACATCTGGTGCCCGATCGGGATTCTGCTGTGCCTCTACCTGATCTCCGGGCTGCCACTGGCCACCTACATCAGGTTCGTCGGATGGCTCGCGATCGGGCTCGTGATCTACCTCATCTACGGGTACTCGCACTCCAGGCTGCGGCACCACTACCCAGACGTACCGGACCTGCCCGACGAGGAACCGGAGGCGAAGGTGCCAGAGGCGGGCTCCGGCAGGAGCGAGTGACATGGCCTGGCGCGTCGTCATCGGGTACGACGGGTCGGATGCCGGCGAGGACGCTGTCGCCTTCGGATTGACATGGTGCCGGTCCACCGGCGACGTGCCCGTCGTGGCCACTGTCTACCCTGAGGAGCACCCGCTCGGGGCGGGTCAGGTCGACGCCGAGTGGGCAGCGTACGTACGCAAGCTCGGCCAGGAGACCCTGGACAAGGCGCAGGCCGCCGCCGGTGACGCGGCTATCTATCGCCTTGTCGCTTCGTCATCAGCGGCCCGTGGTCTCGCCGACCTTGCCGAGGACATCGAGGCCGCGGCGGTCCTGGTCGGCGGCAGCCGCAAGGACGGAGCTGGCGGCGGCAGGCTCGGCAGCGTCGCCAACCGTTTGCTGTACGGAGCCACCGTGCCGGTCTGCGTGGTCCCCGAGGCCTGGCAGGCACCCGATAGCGGTGTGATCTCCAAGATCGGCGTGGCGTTCGTCGACACGAAGGACGGCCACGAGGCGCTTCGTGCCGCGGTCCGCGCGGCCAGCCGGATCCCGGCTCGACTCGTGTTGTACAGCGTTGCGGCCCGTTCGACGGAGCACTACTCCTACATCGCGGGCCGCCGGGACGAGCAGGTGTTCTACGACGCTGCCCGTGCCTCGTACACTCAGGCGCTGGACTACGCGGCCGCCGGGGTGCCGCCGCAGCTCGAGCCCGAGGTGGTCCTTCTCGAGGGTGATGTGGTCGAGCGGCTGGCGGCACTGGGGCTCGACGATGTGGACATGCTGGTGTGCGGGTCCCGTGGCTACGGTCCGATCCGCCGGGTGCTGCTTGGCGGCGTCTCAGCACGCCTGGTCCGGCGCTCACAACTCCCGGTCATGGTCGTACCACGGGCCTCGGCGGGTCCCTCAGCAACCGAGGATTGAGCCCTGGCCCATCGCGCAGCGTCATGCGTGGTGGGCGGCCTCGTGTTCTTGGTGGCCAACCGGCTCGAGCTGGAAGGTGCAGTGAGAGACGTCGAAGTGCCCACCCAGGCATTCGCCGAGCCGGTCCAGCACCTCGCCGGAGCGGCCCTCGTTGATGCAGGCCTGGTCCACGATGACGTGCGCGGACAGCACGGGTACGCCACTGGTGATCGTCCACGCGTGCAGATCGTGGACATCGACCACGCCACGCACTTCCTTGATGTGCTCTCGTACTTCAGCAAGGTCTACACCGTGAGGCGTGGCCTCCAGGAGCACGTCTACGACCTCGCGCAGCAGTAACCAGGCGCGCGGGATGATCACCACCACGATGACAAGCGAGGCGATGGCGTCGAAGGGTGTCCAGCCGGTGATCAAGATCAGTACAGCGGCGGCGATGACGGCCAACGAACCGAGTAAGTCGCCGAGTACCTCCAAGTAGGCGCCACGCATGTTCAGGCTCTTGGCCTGAGCCGGACGAAGTACCAGCAGTCCGGCCAGGTTGGCCAGCACGCCGACGACCGCTATGACGAGCATCAGGCGGCCGTCGATCTCGATGGGGTTGCGCAGCCGATCGACGGCCTGGATCAGCACCCAAACGGCGACCGCCACCAGCAGCAAGGCATTGCCGAGGGCCGCCAGAACCTCGGCGCGCTGGAGTCCAAAGGTACGTTTCGCAGTGGCGGCCCGGGTCGCCAGGGATGCCGCGATAAGCGCCAAGATCAGGCCGGTGGAGTCGGTCAGCATGTGGCCGGCATCGGCGAGCAGCGCGAGCGAACCGGCAACGAGACCGCCGATGACCTCGACGATCAGTACAGCGCCGGTGATCACGAGTACGACGATGAGCCGTCTCCGGTGCTCGCCGGTGGCGGTCACCTCAATGCCGTCTCCGTTGCCCATCTGCAGCCACCTCCTCTCCGCGCCTCCCACACCGCCGACTTGTCAGAATCTGAGGGCGCCTATAGCCCCCTCAGATTCTGACAAGTCGGCGAAGGGCCGCCACCAGCTGGTCGGTGACTTCGGGTTCGCGTACGGCAATCCGGATCCAGTCGGGGCCTAGGCCGGGGAAGGTCTCGCCGCGGCGTACGGCGAAGCCATGGTCCCGTAAGGCGAGGCGGATCCAGCCAGGTTCCCGGTCGCCGCGTACGCGGCTGGTGTCAACCAGCACAAACGGAGCACTCGGCTGGCCCGCGACGTGGAGGCCCAGGTCGGCCAGCTGCTCGATCAGGTAGGCCCGCCGGCCGGCGATCTCTTCGGCTGCGTCGGCGGCAAGGCTCCGGGCATCCGGTGTCAGGCAGGCGGCCATGGCCGCCAGCGCAGGTGTCGACACCGACCAGGGCGGTTGCTGCCGGCGCATCGCGGCGATCAGCTTCGGGTCGCCGACCACATAGCCGGCGCGGAGCCCGGCCAGGCCCCAGGTCTTGGTCAGCGACCGAAGGATGACCAGGCCCGTCATGTCATCGCTGATCATGGTCTCCGTCTCTCCTGGCACCGCGTCCATGAAGGCCTCGTCGACGACGAGGAGACGTCCGGCCGGCGTAGGGAGTTGAGCAACGCCGCCGGGTGCAGCACGCTGGTCGGGTTCGTCGGATTGCCGATCACGACCAGATCCGCGTCCGTCGGCAGCTGGTCTATGTCCAGCCGGAAGCCGGTCGCCGGTGACAAGATCAGCCGTCGCGGCTGGTGTCCGGCCGCGATGAGCGCAGCCTCGGGTTCGGTGAACTGCGGATGGATGATCAGCGGCCGTTCGGCACGAATGGCGCGAGCGAGCAAGGTGAAGGCTTCCGGCGCCTCCGGCAGTCGGCAGGACCTGATCGACCGTGACGTTGTGGGCCTCGGCAATGGCCTTGGTGGCCGCGTCGGTCTCGGGGTAGGCGGCGAGGTGCTGGGTTGTGCTGTTGATGATCGCGCGGAGCCAATCCGGCGGAGCGGGCAGGCGGACGTTGACCGCCAGATCGACCAGGCCTTCGGCAACGTCGAGTCGCCGTGGTGGTGAAGATCATGAAGGGGCTGCAGTCCTTCGGCAAGCTCAGGGCGATCCGCTACCGCGTGATCATGGACGGCATCGGCGAACCGCTGCGCCAGGTCCGGATAGCCGGCCCAGTGCACATGCAGATAGCTTGCGTGCAGGGTGTCTCGCCCAATCCCGGCAGGATCGGTAGAGAAGCCGGCCGGTTCACCGTCCACCAACCACGCAGCGGCTACCCCCCGACCCGGTTCGATCGTCGTGCGGTGGAACTCATGACCAGTCAGCCGAGCCCCGGCAGCGGCCAAGAGTTGCTCATGATCTGCGATCAGGGTGCGATAGCTCAGCGTGAGCTTCTCGGTCATGATCGCGTCCGCCTCGATCGCTCCTACCATGGGCAGCCCGTCAACACTTCGGCAGAGATAGAGCAGCCCGGCACACTCGGCGACAGTCGGCATGCCGGCCGCGATCGCGGATCGGATCTCCGATCGCAACGTCTTGTTCGCCGCCAGGTCGGCTGCGTGCACCTCGGGGAATCCGCCGCCGAGGTATAGCCCGGCTGTCCCCGCCGGAAGCTGCTGGTCTGAAGCCGGATCAAACGTCACTGGTTCGCAGCCGGCGGCGCGGAGTAGTTCGTCGATCTCGGTGTAGCGAAACGTGAACGCCCGACCGGCCGCGATCGCCACCACCGGGCGCGCATCCGACGGCGGCTGTACCTGCTTGCTGGGAGACCAGGGTGCCGCCTCCAGCGCCGGCGCCGATTGCGCGATTGACATGATCGAGGTCAATGCGACGTGATCGCGTATCTGCTGGCCGAGCTGGGCCACCGCTGCAGCGGCCTCCTCCCGCTCAGCAGCCGGTACCAGTCCGAGATGCCGGGAAGGAATCTCGATCCCGGCATCACGCGGCAGCACCCCGAGCACCTCGAGGCCGGTCGCCTGGATCGACTCAACTATTTCCCGCGCGTGTCGTTCCGATCCGGCCTTGTTGATGATCACACCGCTTAGCCGGACTCCCGGGTCGAAGGTATTGAGCCCGTGCACGATTGCGGCCGCGGTACGCGAGGTGTGTGAGATGTCCATGACCAAGATCACCGGAGCCCGTACCAGGCTGGCGACATGGGCGGTGGAAGCAAAGCCCTGCCCGCCGATCTGGCCGTCGAAGAGGCCCATGACGCCTTCGATGATCGCGATGTCGGCGGGTTCTGGCGTCTGCGGCGCCGTGCAGCAGCAGCGGCTGCAATCTGCTGCTCGCCGCAGAGGTAGGGATCGAGGTTGCGTCCGGGCCGGCCGGTGGCCAGGGTGTGGTAGCCAGGATCGATGTAGTCCGGGCCCGACCTTGAACCCGCGACCTTCAGACCCGTGGCAGTCAGCGCGCCCATCAGCCCGGTGGCAACTGTCGTCTTGCCGTGACCCGAGCCGGGCGCGGCGATCACCAGGCGGGGAAGCTCTGGGCGGACGCTGGTGATCTCGGATCGATCACCACTCGATTCCTCGCTGACCCTTCTGTCCGTCGTCGAAGGGATGTTTGATCTTGGTCATCTCGGTGACGAGTTGGGCCACCTCGATCAACTTGGGGTCGGCGTTGCCGACCGGTGATGATCACGTGCTGGTAGCCATTGCGATGCGTCAAGGTGTCGATGACATCGTCGATGTCGACCCAGCCCCAGTTGATCGGGTAGGTGAACTCATCCAGCACGTACAGGGTGTGCTGCTCCTCGGCAAGCCGTCGCTTGATCTCCTGCCAGCCTTCCGCAGCAGCTGCAGCATGATCATCGTCGGTGCCGGCCTTGCGGCTCCACGACCATCCGGAACCCATCTTGTGCCACTCGATCGATCCGCCACGGCCGGTCGCGTCGTGCAGCTCGCCCAGCGACTCGAAGGCGGCCTGCTCGCCGATTCGCCATCGGGCCGACTTGACGAACTGGAAGATGCCCACCGACCAGCCCTGGTTCCAGCCGCGCAGAGCCAGGCCGAACGCTGCGGTCGACTTGCCCTTGCCGTCGCCGGTGTGGATGATCAACAACGGCCGCTGCCGCCGTTGCCGGGTGGTCAGTCCGTCCGCCGGGACCAGCTCCGGACTGCCCTGCTGGCATCAGGCCGCCCGGCCTTGGCGTACGGCGTGTACCAGTTGATCAGCGCCGACCTCACTCGACCGTCAGGTATTGAGCGCCGAGATGGATGCTCAGGGTCTGGGCGAGACCCAACGACATCCGGCCGGACTCGCAGTCGATCACCAGCGAGGCGACCCCGGCGCGGCGCAGTTGATCAGCCACCAGCCGTGACCGGGCGACCGCGTCGGGACCGTACGTGGCCCGGCCGTCGGTGACGAGTACCAGCAGCGGGCGGCGGCGCGGGTCGCGGATCCGCTCGAGCCGCAGCGTTTCGGCGGCGCAGAGCAGGCCCTCCGCCAGCGGCGTACGCCCGCCGGTCGGCAGGTCGTGCAACCGGCGCGCTGCGGTGTCGATCGAGGATGTCGGCGGTAGCGCAAGCGTCGCCTCGGCTCCGCGGAAAGTGATCAAGCCGACCTTGTCCCTGCGCTGGTAGGCGTCCAGCAGCAGCGAAAGCGCGGCGGCTTTGACCGCCTCCATCCGGCGCCTCGCAGCCATCGAGCCGGACGCGTCGACAACCAGCAGCACCAGGTTGGACTCGCGGCCCTCGGTGACGGCGAGGCGCAGATCCGGCGTGGCCAGCCGGAGCGGCTCGGCCGGGAGGCGGCCGCGGTCTACCTGCTGCGGCGCGGCCGCGCGGATGGTTGCTGTGAGGTGCAGCCGACCGCTGTTGTGAGTCGGCCGGAAGCGCGCCGACCGTACGCCCCGTCGAGGTGAGGGCGCGGCTGCGGCGGCCGGCCTCGCCGACTGCCGACTCCCGGGTGCGGTGAACAACCGCGTGCGGTAGCTGTCGCCGGGCGGGATGATCCGGTCGTTGGGCCCTGAGCCTGGCGATTTGTGCCCTGAGCTTGTCGAAGGGCCGTTGAACTGCGCGTCGGCCGGCCTTCGACAGGCTCAGGCCGCATTTCTCGGTGCCCATTGAGCCGTTGCGCGAGCGTCGTTGTGCCCTGAGCTTGTCGAAGGGCCGTTGGGCGGGCTGCCGTCCGGCGGTGTCGGATCCGGATCTGGCTCATCATCCAGAAGTTGATCAAGGAGATCCTCGTCCAGGCCGGGAGCGTCGAAGGGATTGCGGCGGCGCCGATGCGGCAGCGCCAGCCTGGCCGCGGCGCGGATATCGGATTTGGTGATCTCGCTGCGGCCGTGCCACGCGGCATGGGCAGCCGCTGCCCGCGCGGTCACGATGTCTGCCCGCATACCGTCGACCTCGAACGCGCCACACACCCTGGCGATGGTCGCCAGCTGCCGATCGTCCAGCCGTACCGACGGCAGCAGCGACCGGGCCGCGGCGATCTTGATGCGCAGCGCATCCTCGTCGGCTGCGTAGGCCGCGACGAAGGATGCCGGGTCACGGTCGAACGCCATCCGGCGGCGGATCACCTCTGCTCGTTGCTTCGGATCCCGCGGGGCGGCGATCTCGACTGTCAATCCGAAGCGGTCCAGCAACTGCGGCCGTAGCTCACCTTCTTCGGGGTTCATGGTTCCGATCAAGATCAACCGGGCGGCGTGGGCAACCGAGACACCGTCCCGCTCGACAGTCGAGCGACCCATCGCGGCCGCATCCAGCAGCAGGTCGACCAGATGATCATGAAGCAGATTGACTTCGTCCACGTAGAGGATCCCGCGGTGAGCCGCGGCCAGCAGTCCGGGCTCGTAGACCACCTCGCCGCCGCCCAGGGCCTGCCGCAGATCGAGAGAGCCGATCACGCGATCTTCGGTCGCACCCACTGGTAGCTCGACCAGCCGGGCCGGGCGCGACTGTCGATACGGGATGATCATGGGGACCGTCCGGGCAGGTCGGATCTGGGTCCAGCGGGTCGCAGCTGAAGCGGCAGTCCTCGACCACCGTGATGCTGGGCAGCACCTGGGCCAGAGCGCGGACCATGGTCGTCTTGGCCGTGCCCTTCTCGCCGCGTACCAGGACGCCGCCGACCTCCGGGGAAACGGTGGTCAAGATCAAAGCGAGTGCCATGTCTTCGGAACCGACGACTGCGGAGAACGGAAACGTCCGCACCTCACACCCTTCCTGCGGGTATCCACGCCCGCGGCATGTCTGGGTCGGGCCGGCGTACGCGGGACGCGACAGCGGCCGGCTACGGCAGACGTCCTGACTTCCCGGATCTTGCTGATGATCGAACTTCCGGGTCACAGTGGCGGGACCGCTCCGGACTCGCACCGGATTCCTCTGCCGTCGCCGCCTCGATGATGTCACAACACAGCTGCGAGCGACGACGGCGGCGGCGGATTCAAGCTCGATGCGCGAGCACCCTCGAGAATCGACGCGTTGGTGTGTCCGCCACGGGGCGCTCAGACATAGGACACTCGCTTCGCACCGAGAAGCGCTCGAGTGCAACGTCTGCCGTCACGAGACGGGAAACGGGTGTCGAATCCCGCGACCAGACACTCGTAAGCCGTTTCAAGACGGGAAACGCGGGTTCCGGGTCGACCGCCAGTGGGCGTCATCACCCGTCTGGGCCGGCGGCTGAACGGTTGCTCGCCATTGGCAGGCTTTCCGTAGGCGATCGGAGGAGCTCCAGGCATACAGTCTGAGGCGTGATCGAGGTGATCGGGCTCAGCGCGCGGGGGTGGAGTGAGGTTCCCGAGCGGCTGCGGACTCTGATCCAGCAGGCTGAAGTGCTGCTCGGAAGTCCCCGACATCTCGATCTGATCCCGCCCTTCCCCAGTCAGCAGCGGTTGCCGTGGCCGAGTCCGCTGCGAGAAGGGCTGCCGATGCTGCTCGACGAGCTTTCCGGCCGCCGTGTCGTAGCCCTGGCATCCGGTGATCCGCTGATTGCGGGGATCGGCAGCACGCTCATCGAGATGCTCGGGGCTGCGGCGGTTCGGATCCACCCGGCGATCTCCTCGGTGGCGCTCGCCCGTGCGCGGATGGGCTGGTCGGAGGAGTCGACTCAGCTGGTGCGGCTCCGAGAGGACGACCTCGATGGGGTGCGGCGGTTCCTCTTCCCGGGTCGGCGCTTGATCATCTTGTCGCGCGACGCCGCCAGTCCCGCCGCGGTCGCGCGGCTGCTCACCGAAGCGGGCTATGGCGACAGCATGATCACAGTATTGGCAGACCTGGACACTGAGACCGAGTCCCGAACCGAGGCCGCAGCTCGCGAATGGCTGGGCCAGGCCCCGGCGCTCAATGTGGTCTGTGTGCGCTGTATCGGACAGGGCCAGGCGGCCTCGCTCGCACCGGGATTGCCAGACCAGGCTTTTGATCATGACGGGCAGCTCACCAAGCGCGATCTTCGCGCCTCCGCCCTTGCCCGGCTGATGCCGAGGCCAGGTGAGCTGCTGTGGGATGTCGGCGCTGGCGCCGGATCGATCGCGATTGAGTGGATGCGCTCCGACCCCGGCTGCCGGGCAGTAGCCGTGGAGCGCAACCTGGATCGGGTCAAGCGGATCCGGCGGAATGCCGAAGCGCTCGGTGTTCCTGGGCTCGAGGTGCTGCACGGTGAGGCGCCTGGCGCGCTGGCATCGTTGCCGCGGCCGCACGCGGTCTTCGTTGGTGGTGGAGGGAGCCGCGGACACGCTTGATCGCTGCTGGGCGGCGTTGCGGCCCGGTGGCCGGCTGGTCGTTCACGCGGTGACCCAGGAGACCGAGATGATCTTGGTGGACTGCTGGAAACGCCACGGCGGTGAGCTGTCGCGACTGTCGGTGGAGCACCTTGAGCCTATTGGCCGCTATCACGGCTGGCGGCCGGCCCGAGCGGTCGTTCAGTGGAGTTCGATCAAGGCCGTCGAGTGACCGTCCATTTCATCGGGGCCGGCCCAGGGGCGGCGGACCTGCTGACCGTGCGAGCCGTACGACTGATTGCGTCCTCTCCCGTGTGCGTCTACGCCGGGACCTACATCGATGATCAGATCCTGGCCCACTGTCCGCCTGGCGCGACCTTGATCGACAGCCAGCATCTTGATCTTGATCAGATCACTGATCACCTGGTTTCGGCTCATCAGCGGGGGGACGATGTCGCGCGACTCTGCTCCGGTGATCCGTCCATCTACTCGGCGCTGGCCGAGCAGACCCGGCGGCTCGACCAGGCCGGCGTGAGCTGGGACGTTACGCCTGGTGTGCCGGCGTACGCTGCTGCGGCAGCGATCATCGGGCGCGAGCTCACGGTGCCCGAGCTGGCCCAGACGGTGATCTTGACCCGTACCCAGGCGGCCTCTACCGCCATGCCCGAGACTGAGTCACTCGGCTATCTGGCAGAAACGCGAGCGACCATGATCATTCATCTGGCGATCAGGCGGACCCGCCGGATCTGCGCCGAGCTGATGGCAGCGTACGGGCCCGACTGCCCGGTTGCGGTGGTGGCGAATGCAACGCAGCCGACGGAGCTGGTGCTGCGCGGAACCCTGGCGACGATTGCAGATCAGGTCGAGAATGCCGCCCTGCGGCAGGCGGCGGTGATCATGGTTGGGGAGGCCTTGCACGCCGAGGACTTCGTGGAGTCCCACCTCTATGGAAAGCGTCGCCGTTAGACGCCTTGATCAAGACGTATGAGAACGACTCGTCCAGACCGTCGTGCGGTGGCCGAGCCGAGTCTGGCTGGAACCAATGATCAGCAGGCAGCTCATGTCGATGCTGTCAGGATCGAGTGCGCCGAGGGTTGTGACAGTCAGGTTCTCACCATCGCGGCCCACCTGCCGACCTACGACTACAGGCGTGTCCGGTGGCCGGACCTCAAGGAGGAGCTCGCGCGCTGCAACGATCTGCTCGCGCCGCGAGCGCGAGGCGGGGTTGTAAATGGCGAGGACGAGATCCGCCTCAGCGACAGCGCGCAATCGCCGCTCAATCACTGACCATGGCTTGAGTCGATCCGATAGCGACATGACCGCGTAGTCCCCGCCAAGGGGTGCGCCGGCACGCGCGGCAACCGCCTGGGCTGCTGTCACGCCGGGGAGAACTGTGATCTTGACGCTCGCGTAACGGTCGTCCTCCGCTGCCTCGAAGACCGCTGAGGCCATGCCGAAGACTCCTGCATCTCCGCCCGAGACGACCGCAACCCGCTCGCCAGCCAAAGCAAGATCAAGAGCGAACCGGGCGCGTTCCAGCTCGACGGTGTTGCCGGTCGCGTGCCGCTGCAGACCTGGTCGCACCGCAAGCCGGTCAAGGTACGGGCCGTAGCCGACGACATGATCTACCTCGGTGAGCACCGCCGAGACCTCCGGGGTCGTCCAGCCGCCCGACCCGGGTCCAAGACCGACAACATAGAGCCGGGGCGAGGCAACATGATCAAGGCCGAATGTGGAGTTCAGCGCCGCGGATCGACCTGCTGAATCGAGGCGTCGATCCCGACCTGGCACAACGATCATCGAGAAGTACGGGACAGTATCGGCGTCGACCTCACTCACGGGCATGACGCGCTGCTCGCCGGTCGTCGCCCGCTCCACGTAGAGTGCGTCGCCGAGCCGGCCGGCCTGGCGCAATGCCTCGCGTACACCGGCGAAGGTCCGCCCCAGCTTCATGATCGCCGCCGCATCGGTGTCGGCGAGCCGGCGCGCGAGCTCAGGCACGGGCAGCGTTCCGGGCAAGACGGTCAGGATGTCCTCGTGCCGCGCTAGCGGCGTCCGCAGCGCAGTAGCCGCGGCGGTCAGCGAGGTGACTCCGGGCACGATCTCGCTCGGGAAGCGGGGTGACAGCCGGTCGTGCAAGTACATATATGAGCTATAGAACAGCGGGTCTCCCTCGGCGAGCACCACGACCGTACGTCCCGCATCCAGATGTTTGCTCAGCCGCTCGGCCGACTCGTCGTAGAAATCATCCACGGCGCCGTAGTAGCCCAGCGGATGAACGGTCGGGCCAGTGGTGACGGGATAGATCAGCAATTCCTCGATCACGTGCTCACTGATCAGTGAGTCGGCGATGGTCCGCGCGATCGATCGACCGGCCGTGCCTGAGTGGTACGCGATGACGTCGGCGTTCGTGATCAGCCGAGCCGCCTTGAGAGTGATCAGCTCAGGATCGCCTGGTCCGACCCCTACCCCGTAGAGGTGGCCAGTCACGCGATCTCCGATTCACGAGCCAGGGCGTTGATCGCCGCAGCGCACAAGGCAGACCCGCCGCGGCGTCCCTGCACAATCATCCAGGGAATGTCCCAAGGGTTTTCGACCAGAGCGATCTTGGACTCAGCTGAGCCGACGAAGCCGACGGGAATCCCAATGATCGCGGCAGGACGCGGCGCCCCATCAGCGATCAGTTCCAAGAGATGGAACAGCGCAGTTGGGGCGTTGCCGATTCCCACCACGGCGCCTGCCAGGTTGTCGCTCCAGAGCGAGACCGCGGCAGCCGATCGTGTCGTTCCCCAGCGCTCTGCCAGCGCGCGCGCTCGCGGGTCGTCGACCAGGCATCGGACTTCGTTGTCTGCTGGAAGCCGCCTCCGGGTGATCCCAGCAGCGAGCATCTGGGTGTCGGTGAAGATCACCGCTCCAGCCTCGATCGCGGTCCGGGCGGCGGATACCAGCCGTGGATGGAACGCAAGATCATTGATCAGATCGACGTCGCCACAGGCATGAATCATCCGGACCGCGACCGGACGCAGGTCCTCAGGCAGCCTGGAGAGGTCCGCCTCCGATCGAATAGTCGCAAATGATCTCCGGTAGATCTCTGCAGGCACCGTGACGTAGTCGTAGCGCCGCGCCGGCGCGGATATCACCGAATATCCCCGGCAAGTGTCAGCAGCTCGACCACATCGGGTGCCACCAGATCCTGATGATCACCGGTTGGCGCGCCGCAGCGTCGCCCGCAGCCACTGATGTGAGTCCGCGGCAGCGGCGATCCAGACTGAGCCAGCGCCGTCGCGTATGCCCGCGTGTTGATCAAGGAGCTCTTGCATGAAGGAGCGCCGACGCACGCCGAGATTGCCGACCATGGGGAGGCGGGATCGTCCACCAACCCCGCGGCGACCAGCTCAGGTAGCCGGCTTGCAGCGCCGGGCAAGACGAGCCCCCGCGATGGTGTGATCACAACGGGCCCCGTGGCGCAGGCCTCGACCGTTGCAGCTTGAGCGGGCGTCAGGCGGGCCAGTGGCACCTGGACGGATGCGGCGTCGGCGATCGCGCCGAGAGGGGTACCGGTCATGCCGACGGGCAAGTCGATCGCGCGTATGTCAGGGACGGTCTGGCCCAGTTCGCAAGATCGCGCACCTGCCAAGCGTGGTTAGCTCCCTGACGGACGGTCAGAAAACGGTCGGCAAGGTCGAGCAACGTCTCGACAACAGCGTCCGCCGAAACCAGCTCTCCCTGCTGGGATCTGCCGATCAGCAGCCACCCAAAGTCATGATCAATAGCACGGTACCCGAGATCGAATCTGGCTCCGCTGAGGTCGCCGCGCCCATCGTCTACGGCAAAAAGGAAGCGGCTCGGGAGGTTGGCCAGCCGTGGGTGGGCGCAGAGTCCGGAGTCCAGGGTCGCAACCAACGGTCGGACGTCGGTCATGCCCCCACTGATGCCGGTCAGTGGCGAAGCGACGATGTTCCGGACACGCTCGTGGGTCTCAGACGGCAGGAACCCGGCTTCCTGTACCGCACGAATGAGGCTGTCGGGCACAGGCGCGGCCAGGCCGCGTAGCTGCAGGCTGGCACGTGAGGTGAGCTGAAGGTCACCGCTGCCGAATCGCTGAGCGATTCTGCTCAGCTGGCCAAGCGCGGTCCCGGTTGTCTGCCCGCCGGGTACGCGGATACGCACCATGGCCCCATCGGCTGCCAAGTGAGGCCGCAGCACGCCTGGGCAGCGATCCGGGTCCGTCACGCCCGCCATCGTAAGTGACCACCCTGGTCATGCGGTGGCGCCGTGAGATCTGCCGCGTGCGGGCTGGCATGACGCTTGGGGCGCCCCTGTCCAGAAACTACGTAAACTCAGGTTGCCTGCAGTCTGCACAGGTTGCAACCAGTGCAGACCGAGCGAAACACACGTGCACGTAGGTTCCGACACGCGGCGCAGGGGGCGGATCGGACCGGCTAGGCTCCCGGGGTGCCGCGGATCGCCCTGCTCTCCACCTCCGACACCGACCTGCTCGCCGCGCGGGGGAGCGGTGCGGACTATGTCTTGGCCAACCCAGCGAGATCAGCGCACGCCGAGCTCGGTCTCGCACTGGAGGCCTGTGACCTGATCGTCGCCCGAGTACTCGGCTCGCCGCAGCTGCTGTGCAGCGGCTTCGACCGGTTTCGTGCGAGCGGCAAACCGATGGTGGTGCTCGGCGGCGAGCAGGCACCCGACGCCGCGCTGATGGAGTTGTCGACCGTTCCGATGGGGGTTGCTGCCGATGCCCACGTCTACCTGGCCCATGGCGGGCCCGGAAATCTTGGGCAGCTGCACGCATTTCTCAGCGACACCGTGCTGCTGACCGGTGTCGGCTTCGAGGCGCCGGCCGAGCAGCCGCTCTGGGGGCTGCTGCCGCGGGAATTGCCGGCCGAAGCGTCCCGACCACGAATCGGCATCCTTTTCTACCGTGCCCAGTACGCCGCCGGAAACACCGCGTACGTGGAGGCGCTCGCCGATGCTGTCGACGCTGCCGGCGGAATCGGCGTACCGATCTTCGCCACCTCGTTGCGCGATGCTCCTTCAGACCTGCTCGGGTATCTGGGGAGCTGCGACGCGTTGATCACCACTGTGCTCGCGGCAGGGGGCACGAAGCCGGCCGCTGCTTCGGCCGGAGGTGACGACGAAGCCTGGGACGTACGCGCGCTGGCGGCTCTGGATGTCCCGATCCTGCAAGGCTTATGCCTTACCTGGGACCGGGCGTCGTGGGCCGCCTCGGAGGAGGGAATGACCCCGCTCGACGTGGCGACGCAGGTGGCAGTTCCGGAGTTCGACGGCCGCATCATCACCGTGCCGTTCTCCTTCAAGGAGATCGGTGCCGATGGCCTGCCGAGCTACATCGCTGATCATGAACGGTGTCGTCGAGTCGCCGAGATCGCGGTCAAGCACGCCCAATTACGGCACACCCCTCCCGCACAGCGGCGCATTGCGATCGTGCTCTCGGCCTACCCGACGAAGCATGCGCGGATCGGGAATGCCGTCGGGCTGGACACCCCGGTCTCGGTGATCAAGTTGCTGCGAGCGATGCGTGAGGCTGGGTACGACCTTGGCTCCCCAGGAGAGATCCCGGGGACTGGTCCGCTCGATCCGGTCGAGGCCGAGCATCCTGATACCACCGCAGGCAATGCGCTGATTCACGCACTGATCGCGGCCGGCGGACAGGATCCCGAGTGGCTCACAGCCGAGCAGCTTTCCGGCCAGCCCGTCCGCATCTCGGCACGGACCTACCGCCAGTGGCTCGCGGAGTTGCCTGCCGATCTCGTTGCGGCAGTCACTGAGGCGTGGGGAGAGGCGCCAGGGGAACTGTTCGTGGACCGGAGCAGGGACCCAGACGGTGAGATCGTCGCAGCCACGCTGCAGGCGGGCAATGTGGTGATCTTGGTGCAGCCACCGCGCGGATTCGGGGAGAATCCGATCGCGATCTACCACGATCCCGATCTTGCTCCGTCGCACCACTACTTGGCCGTGTATCGCTGGCTGGAGCGCGAGTTCGGCGCCCACGCGGTGATTCACGTGGGCAAGCACGGCAACCTGGAATGGCTGCCTGGCAAGAATCTGGGCATGTCGGCATCTTGCGCCACTGACGCGGCGATCGGTTCGGTTCCGCTGATCTATCCGTTCCTGGTCAACGATCCGGGCGAGGGAACTCAGGCCAAGCGTCGGGCACATGCCACGATCGTCGATCATCTCGTGCCCCCGATGGCGCGTGCCGAGACATACGGTGACATCGCGCGGCTGGAGCAACTGCTTGATGAGTACACGCAGGTCAACGCGATGGACCCGGCCAAGGCTCCGGCGCTGCGTGGGGAGATCTGGACACTTATCCAGGCTGCACAGCTGGATCACGATCTTGGTCTAAAGGCACCGCCGGACGATGAGGCCTTCGATGAGTTCGTACTCCATGTCGACGGCTGGCTGTGTGAGATCAAGGATGCGCAGATCCGCGACGGGCTGCACGTGCTGGGGCGGGCACCCGAAGGCGATGAGTTGATCAACTTGGTGCTGGCGGTGCTGCGCTCGCCCCAGGTCTTTGGCGGGCAGGTCAACGGGGTTCCAGGGCTGAGGTCCGCACTCGGCCTTCCAGATGACGCCCCAATTGCGGAAGTGGATGCCGTGGAGGCGCAGGCGCGACAGCTCGTCGTCGCACTCGCGGCGTCCGACTGGTCCGTCGACGCCGTCCCAAGAATCGTGGACCGGATCCTCGGAGCGCAGCACGAGCCTGCCGCTGCGGCACTGCGCTTCGCATGCCGGGAGGTGGTACCGCGGCTCGCCCGCACCGGCGACGAGATCACCGCGATCTTGCACGCCCTGGATGGCGGGTATGTGCCGGCCGGTCCGTCCGGCTCACCGCTGCGCGGATTGATCAACGTGCTGCCGACGGGCCGCAATTTCTACTCCGTCGATCCAAAAGCGATTCCCTCCCGCATGGCGTATCAGACCGGCCAGGCGATGGCGGAATCCCTACTGCGGCGGCACCTGGCTGAGGAGGGCGAGTATCCGCAGTCAGTCGGACTCTCGGTCTGGGGCACGTCGGCGATGCGGACCAGCGGTGACGACATTGCCGAAGTGCTGGCGCTGCTCGGCGTGATTCCTGTCTGGGACGACGCATCTCGTCGCGTTGTGGGGCTGGAGGCGATTGATCTCACTGAGCTGGGCCGGCCGCGAATCGACGTGACGGTTCGCATCTCCGGCTTCTTCCGTGACGCCTTCCCACACGTTGTGGCGATGCTGGACGACGCGGTACGGCTGGTAGCAGACCTCGACGAGCCGAGCCACTTGAACTTCGTCAGGCAGCACGCACAAGATGATCTTGCAGCGCACGGTGACCAGCGACGAGCCACCACCCGGATCTTCGGTTCCAAACCGGGCTCGTACGGGGCTGGAATGCTGCCACTGATGGAAGCGGGAAACTGGCGTAATGATCATGATCTTGCCGAGGTCTACTCGGCGTGGGGCGGTTTCGCGTACGGTCGTGATCTTGATGGAATGCCGGCTCGGGAGGATATGGAGGCCAATTACCGGCGGATCGCGGTGGCGGCCAAGAATGTCGACACCCGCGAGCATGACATTGCCGACTCTGATGACTACTTCCAGTATCACGGCGGGATGGTGGCGACCGTACGTGCACTGACGGGCGCTGAACCGAAGGCGTACGTGGGTGACTCGACCACTCCGGACGCTGTCCGGACCCGATCGCTGACCGAGGAGACGGCACGTGTGTTCCGGGCACGGGTCATCAACCCGCGCTGGATTTCGGCGATGCAGCGGCACGGCTACAAAGGTGCGTTCGAGCTGGCAGCGACAGTTGACTATCTCTTCGGCTTTGACGCGACCGCCGGGGTGGTGACGGATTGGATGTACGCGCAGCTGGCTGAGAGCTACGTGCTGGACAAGGACAATCAGGACTTCATGAAGCACGCTAATCCCTGGGCGTTGCGCGGCATCATCGAGAAGCTCAGTGAGGCTGTTGATCGCGGCCTGTGGCAGGATCCTGATCCTGATTTGATCACTCAGCTTCACCAGGTCTACCTCGATATCGAGGGAGACCTGGAGGACGTCATGGAGCTGAGCCCTGATCTCGTGATCTTGTCTGTCATCCGCCTTCACCCGCGGCCCATGCTGCGACTCGACCTCTGCACAGGTTCCTTGCGCATTGCATAGGTTGCAACATGTGTGAGGCGAGTGGAACCTGGGTTAACCCAGTTTCCGACAGGCGGCCGGAAACGCTAGCAATGCGGAGTGGACGATGACGGATGAGCGGAAGGTCTTGGAGCGAGTGCTCGAGGAGGCCACCGGCTTTCTTGACGGCCTTCCGGGCCGGCCGGTCGCGGCGCGTACCGACGTTGAGGGCGTGGCGGCTGCGTTGCGGCGCCCGTTGCCCGAGGAGGGTGCGGAGCCGCTGGAGGTGATCGAGGAGCTGATCGCCGGCGCAGAGCCGGGAGTTGTGGCGATGCCATCGGGCCGGTTCTTCGGCTGGGTGATCGGCGGTGTGCTGCCGGCAACGTTGGCGGCTGACTGGCTGACCTCGACCTGGGACCAGAACGCCGGCATGCTCGCATCCTCGCCGGCCGCAGCGGGCGCGGAATGGGTGGCTAGCGAGTGGCTGCTCGACCTGCTGGGCCTGCCCGCCAACTCCGCGGTCGGCTTCGTCACCGGGGCGATGATTGCCAACTTCACCTGTCTTGCCGCGGCCCGTCATGACGTATTACGACGGGCTGGCTGGAATGTGGAACGCGACGGGTTGCATGGGGCGCCCGAGGTAACCGTCATCGTTGGCCAGGAACGCCACGAGACCGTCGACGTAGCGCTGCGGTTCCTGGGGTTGGGCGAGGGACGCAGCATTGCCGTTCCGGCCGATGATCAAGGTCGGATGCGGATGGACGCGCTGACCGACACCTTGGCGCACGTTGGCGACAACCCATTGATCGTGTGCCTGCAAGCAGGAAACGTTCACAGCGGGGCGTTCGACCCGATCGCTGCTGCTGTTGATCTTGCACACGAGTACGGTGCCTGGGTCCATGTCGATGGCGCGTTCGGGCTGTGGGCTGCCGCTTCGCGCCAGTATCAGCGGTTGGTCGCCGGAGTGGAGCGGGCGGATTCCTGGGCCACCGATGCCCACAAGACGCTCAATGTGCCGTACGACAGCGGGATTGCAATCGTCGCCAATGCCGAGGCCTTGTACGCCGCAATGGGTGTGCATGCCGTGTACCTGATCCAGGACGAGCGGCCCGACCCGTTCTCCACCGTGCCCGAGTTTTCGCGCCGTGCGCGCGGCTTCACGGTCTGGGCTGCGTTGCGTTCGCTGGGCCGCCGCGGGGTGGCCGAGATGGTAGAGCGGTTCTGCGCGCGTGCCCGCCGGTTCGCGGACGGCCTGGGACAGCTGGACGGCGTACGCGTGGTCAACGATGTGGTGTTCACTCAGGTGTGCGTGTCGTTCGGCACCGATGAGGTGACGCGTGAGGTCGCCGCACGGCTGCTGAAGGACGGCACCGCGTGGATGACCCCGTCGACCTGGCATGGGCAGGCAGTGCTGCGGATCTCGGTTTCGAACTGGCGGACCACGGAGGAAGATGTCGACCGGAGCCTTGCCGCCGTACGCCGGGTGCTCGCCGAAGTCCGGGCCGGCTGAGCCCACGCATCAATCACGCAGGCGGTCAGCTATCCGGATCATGCCAAATCAACCGTCAGTGCAGGCCGGCCTTGAGCAAGATGACCAAGATTCCGAGCCCTGCGCCGACGGAAGCACTCACCAGGCTGCCTCCGAGGCCGAGTCCGCCGCGGCGCCCTGCATAGAAGCTGTAGACGGTCAACAACACTGTGCTGGCGATCACGGCAATCCAGGCCGCAGTACGGATTTCTGCGCCGAGGAGTTGGGTGACGATCAAGATGACGGCAGGCACCAAGGCGGCCGCGAGGATTGGCCAAGTCTCAGCGAGCGCCTCTTTCAGTGCGTCTATCGGATGTGTGTGGTGTTTGACGGCGTCACCCAGCGTCCGAGCATGGAGGTGCGCCAGCCAGTAGATGAACGCCGTCCCGAGAATGGCAATAACGAGCCGCGTCTCCTCCAGATGCCCGACCGCTGCTGCGATGACGGCAGCGGACACGACGGTGCCGGTGATGATGCCTTCGCCGTTGATCATCCCGAGCGGGTCGCGTTCGGGCTTCACCTCCGGCGGAGTACGGCGGCTTTCGTTCGCGGTCATGTGGCTGCCCAGTCAGTTTCCGAGGCCCAGGTACGCATCAAGCATCCCACTCAGTCCCTGGTCAGGGTATGGCCAGTTCGAGAGTTGAGGATTCCTAGTCCCAGAGATCGAATGCCGCGCGCACGGCCGCGCTCAGCTGGGGCTCCTGCTCGCTCCAAAGAAAGCCGATCTGTCGGCCGACGGCCGACGTCGGTATCGTGACGATGTTGTCGCAGTCGATCACTGAGTCTTGATCGAGACCGTTCGATTGTCCGACGGGCACCTCGACGGTCAGGCCTCGGACCCGAGAAGTGATCGGGGCGACGGTGACCCTGGAGAGGTGGGGTCGGACGATCGCGCGCGTGAGAATCAGCGCCGGCCGAGTTCTGTCGAGCCGCACGAGGGGCCCATCTGCAAGCGACAGTCACGCTAACTCGTTGGGCGGAGCAAGTAGGTGTCCATCACCCAGCCACGAGATTCACGCACCGCGGCGCGCCTGCTTCGGATCTCCTCGATGACTTTGCTCAGCCGACCCGAGATAAGCACCTCGTCGGACAGCCCAAGCTGGGCGCCCCAATAGATGACAAGATCACCGAACTGCTCGACGAGTCCGCTGCACGCCAACTCGCCGTCAAGCATGACGACCACATCGCCAAGGGCGGGGGAGTACTCATCAAGCAGTCTCCGCCCGGTGGTGACATGAATCGGGCTGACCGACTCGATTCAGGACGATCTTGTGGCGTGCGGCGAGCAGCTGGATGCTGCTGATGCCGGGAATGACGGTAAGAGCAAGATCAACTCCAAGCGCCCTGATCGACTCCACGATGCGGATCGTCGAGTCATAGAACGCCGGGTCGCCCCAAACGAGAAAGCCAATCGTGGTGTTGTCGCCGACCTCGGCGGCGATGATCCCGGCATACCGCCGAGAGCGGGCCTCGTGCCACGTCCCTACTCCAGCTCGATAATCCGCGGCGCCGCGCTCCCGATCGGGTCCTCGGTCGGGATCTGGCACTTCGACGAAGCGGTAGTGATCATGGGTGATCAGCGCTTGGCAGAGGTCCTCGCGCAGCTTGACAAGATCGCGCTTCGCCGCCCCCTTATCGGCCACCAGGAACACGTCGACACGATTCAGCGCCGCCACAGCCTCGCGGGTCAAGTGATCAGGATCTCCACTCCCGATTCCGATCACCAGCGCCTGAATGGTCACAGCCGGCCAGCCACCCGCGTTCCCGCCAGTAGCAGACCAAGATCGGCATGTTGTTCTACAGCAGTTGCCAGCGTATTGATCATGGTTTCTCGTCGCTCACTGAACCCGGGTGCCTCGGGATCAGGACGCCACGGGGATCCAGCAGCAGCGGCGATCTCGGCCAGCCAGGCCCGGCGGAAACCGTCGTTCTCCCATGCCCCATGCCACATCGTCCCCCACACTTGACCCTCGCGCCGGCCGTCGAGGAACCGCTCAGCCTCACCACCCCCGATCTCCGCAATTCCATGGTGGATCTCGTACGCATCCACCTGGTGACCGCGCCACGTGCCGGTCGGGCGCCCCAGCACCTTGTCGATGCTGAAACTGATCTTCACATGCAGCAGGCCGAGCCCCTGGACGACCCGATGGCCTGACTCGATCGGGTCGTCGATCACCATCGCCAGCATCTGGTATCCGCCGCAGATGCCGAGCACTGGCGCACCACGTCGGGCTCGGGCTTCGATCACCTGCGACAAGCCTGTTCGCCGCAACCAGTCCAGATCGCTGACCGTTGAACGAGAACCGGGCAGCACTGCAAGATCGGCTCCCGCAAGTGCTCGCGCGTCCGTCGTGACGAGCACGTCGACTCCCGGTTCAGCCGCCAGCGCCTCAACATCGGTGCTGTTTGACAGGCGTGGCAGCCGCACGACCGCTACTCGGAGGGCGCCCGCCGCTGCGCCCTGACGCCGCCAGGCGGCCACCTCGAGCGTGTCTTCGGCATCCAGCCACACATTCGGAAGCCACGGCACCACCCCGGCGAACGGCACGCCGGTCCGCTTGCTGAGCTCGTCCAGACCAGGCTGCAACACTCCGACATCTCCGCGGAACTTATTGATCAAGAAGGCCGTGATCAACTGCCGATCGTCATCGTCGAGCAGTGCCACGGTGCCGTACAGCGAGGCAAAGACCCCGCCACGATCGATGTCGCCGATCACAATCACCGGCAGTTTCTTCGCTCGAGCGAGCCCGAGGTTGACGTAGTCGCCGGCGCGCAAGTTGATCTCCGCGGGCGATCCGGCACCCTCGCAGATGATCACGTCGAAGCGACTCGCGAGCTCGTCGTACGCCGCGAAGGCCGCGGTTGCCAGGTGGCCGCGACCGCTCGCGTACTCCCCTGATTCCAAGGTGCCGCACGGTTGGCCCCGGAGCACGATGTGCGATCGGCGATCGGAGCCGGGTTTCAGTAGCACCGGGTTCATCGCCGACTCGGGTGTGACGCCTGCGGCTTGCGCCTGCAGGTATTGAGCGCGACCGATCTCGGCGCCGTCGCTGCACACACAGGAGTTGTTCGACATGTTCTGCGCCTTGAAGGGCGCAACTGCAACGCCCCGACGCGCGAGCGCCCGACACAAGCCGGTGACAACGAGCGACTTGCCTACGTCTGAGGACGTGCCTGCCATCAGGACGCCGCTCGACGTAGGCGTTTCGCTGCTCACCGGCGCAGTGTACGGCGTGTCCACATGACGACCGGCGCTTGCTGGAACGGTGCCAGCTATGTTTGGCTTACGCCGGGCGTTATCAAATCGTGACCTGTTCGGGGGTCGTCGTGGACGACGAAGGCAACGTGACTGGCAGAGGACTACGGATCGCCTCTGCATGTGCTGCGGTGGTCGTGAGCGCAGCAGTCGCTGGTGCTGCTCTGTTTGGCGGTTCGGCCATCAGCGACTCGGGCATCCCCAGTGGCGAGGACGAACGGCTCGTGGCGGTTCCGGCCACTGACTCGCCGCCACCCACGGTGACGCCGAGGGGCGCCACCAACCGATCGATCCGGGCCCGCGCGCACTCTCGGTCCGAGTGCCAGGGGGAGAAGAACCCGGCTATCTGTCGTCGCGAGCCCACGCGTCGTTCGACTGCAACGCCGACCCGATCAACCAGGAGCCCTCGCACACCAACGACAGCTGAAAAGCGGTCGAAAGCAACCACCACAAAGACCGAAAGCTTCAAACCGACACCGACCAAGAGGCCGACCCAGGCAGCAAAGTCGGCACCGTCCAGGACGACTACCGAGAGCTCTCCTAGCTACGCGACGCGCTCGGACTGGGCGAACGCGGTGCTGGCTGAACTTAACTCAGAGCGCGCCAGCCATGGATTGCGAGCCTTGAAGATGAATAGCAAGCTCGTCTCAGCGGCGCATGCGCACAACCTCGCAATGGCCAAGGCCAACACGCTGAGCCACCAGTTGAGCGGCGAGGCGGCACTAGGTTCTCGGGTTTCCGCCGCCGGATACCGCTGGAGTGCTGTTGCCGAAAACGTCGCCTACAACGGCAGCCGTTCGCAGGCCGGCGTGCTTGCGGTGCAGAAGGCGATGTACAACGAAAAGCCACCTAACGACGGACATCGCCAGAACATCCTGAACAAGACCTATGTCGATGTCGGCATTGACGTGATCAGCGACTCCGTCCACGGCAAAGTCTGGCTGGTCACCGACTTCGGCAGGCCCTGAACCACCACGCGAGTTTGCGCCCTGAGCTCGTCGAAGGGCCTTCGACAGGCTCAGGCCGCATTCCTCCACTCAGTCGTCCGCAGCGTACGCGGTCAGGGCTGCAGGCTCCGTCACACTTGTCCTTCGCACGGGCCGCTGTACGAGGGCGATCCCCGCCAAGATCAACGCACCACCGAGCAGCTGCATCGGCCCGGGACGCTGCCCCAGCAGCACGAAAGCGAAGATCACTGCGAAGATCACCTCGGTCAACGCCGCGAACGATGCCAGCGAGCTGCCGAGGCGGCGCACTGCGACGATGCCGCTGGGGTAGGCAAGCACTGCGCTGACCAAGATCAATAAAAGTACCGGAAGCCACCAGCCGACGGCTTGGTCGGCCAAGAATCGCTACCCCGCCAGACGCGGCCAGCGGAAGGATGCCAGCTGCAGCGGCTGCCAGGAGAACAGCCGCCCCGATGCCAGTGCCGGCCGTGGTCAGCAGCAGCGGGTGGATCGGTGCGTCGGTCCCGTTGTCCTCACTGAGGAGGAAGTATGCACACAAACACAGCGCCGCGCCCAGACCCCAGGCGACGCCGATCGGGTTGAGCGTGAGTCCGTCGCGAAGGTCGAGGACGAAGGCCAAGCCGAGGATCGATAGGCCCGCACCCAACAGCACCGACCACGCGGGCCGACGGTGGTTTCGCGCCCAATGCCAGCCGATCAGCATGACCGGCGCCAGGAATTCCAAGAGCAGCGCAACGCCGACCGAAAGGTACTGCACCGCGCTGAAGTAGCAAAGTTGCGCCAGAGCGACCGCGACCACTCCATACGCCAACATCCGCAGAGACTGCGCGCCGGTCGGCAGACCGATTCGCCGGAGCAGCAGCAGCGTCGGTATGAGGAGGATCAGGAACGCACCTCCGACACGAGTAGCGACCACTGCCGCGGGCGACCAGCCCAAATCCAGCAGCGAGCGGGCAAGGGAGCCAGAGAGTCCAAACGATGACGCCGAGACCAGCGCCAGAACCAAGCCACCGGTATAACTCCGATCGGTGGCCGTACGGGTGGCTTCCGAAGCAATGCTGGACATCTCTCGCCTCCTCATCTGGCCGCCATTGGCCACACCATGTAATGACCAAAAATCGAGTACACTAATGACACTAGACCTGAATTCGTCAGGAGTCAAGATGCTTTTTAGTCATGACACCGAGCGCTCGCTCGCTGAGACCGCGGCGCTGGTGAACACCGTGGGGCTGGACGGTGACACGCTCGTCACGCTCCCTGATCTCGACGACTTCCTGGCCCGTTATCCCTACTCAGGTGTCATTCGCCGGACTCAAACCGAGCTTGAGTCGGTACGCGGTCTGCGGCCACGGCTACGCAGGTTTTGGACAGCCGCGAACCGGGACGAGGCAGCGACTCTCGCAAACGAGATCCTTGCCGAAGCCGACGCCCGGCCCTACCTGGCCCGGCACGACGGGTGGGACTGGCACCTGCACGTCACCCGCCCGGACGCCCCGCTCGCAGACCGGATCGCGGCCGAGGCCGCGATGGCCTTTCTCGATCTGATCAGGGCCGACGCGCTTGGCCGACTGCGCATCTGTGCCGCCGATGACTGCGAGGATGTGCTGGTCGACCTCTCCAAGAATTCCTCGAAGCGCTACTGCGATACCGGAAACTGCGGCAACCGGACCAACGTGGCCGCGTATCGCGCGCGCAAACGACTGCAAAGCGCGCTATGACGGTCAGCACGCTTCGCCGACTGCAGGAGCTCGCGGCTGGCTATAGCAAGGTTCGACGTTCGAACGCGAGCGACGAAGGAGGCGAATCTGGCGTGCTGGCTGTCAGAGTGCCATGAAGCTGAGCGCATGAAGCCCTCGCGCCGGGCGGCCGTCCCGCCCTTCGCAGTGATGAGCATCCTCAATCGGGTGGCCGAGCTGCGCGCCCAGGGCCGGGAGGTGATCTCGCTCTGCGCCGGCGAGCCGTCTCAGGGGGCGCCGTCGGACGTGCGACGTCGTGCCGCCGAGCTGATGATCGACCGTACGCCGTTGGGCTACACCGAGACCTTCGGCATCAGGCCGTTGCGTCGCCGGATCGCCGCGCATTACCGGCGCTGGTATTCCCTAGACATCGATGAAGATCAGATCGCGTTGACCACGGGCTCATCCGGCGCCTTCCTGCTCGGCTTCCTGGCCGCTTTTGATCAGGGTGACCGGGTGGCGTTGACCCGGCCGGGCTATCCGGCGTACCGGAACATCCTGGCCTCGCTGGGATGTCAGGTGGTCGAGCTGGCCTGCGGCCCAGCGGAACGCTTCCAGCCCGCGGTGGAGATGCTGGAGCAGGCACATGCGGCTGCTCCACTGGCGGGACTGGTGGTCGCCTCTCCGGCCAATCCGACTGGAACCATGATCGCCCCAAATCATCTGGCCGAGCTTGCAGGATGGTGTCGTGATCATGAAGTACGGCTGGTCAGCGACGAGATCTACCACGGGATCACCGACCACACCATTGCAGCCAGCTGCGCCTGGGAGCATGATCGCGAGGCCATCGTGATCTCATCTTTCTCCAAGTACTGGGGAATGACAGGGTGGCGGCTCGGATGGAGCCTGGTGCCGGCCGACCTAGTGGCGGCCTACGACTCACTGGCTGGGAACTTCACTCTCTGCCCTCCGGTGCCGGCCCAGCATGCGGCGATCGCCGCCTTCACCGACGAGTCCTACCGAGAGGCCGATGCTGCCGTCGCATCCTTCGCGGACGCTCGGGCGATTGTGCTGGCAGCGCTCGATGATCTCGGTTGGACGGGAGTCGCCCCCGCCGATGGCGCCTTCTATGTCTACGCCGGCATTGGTGGCCAGCTCGGGCCATATCCCGACTCGGAGTCCTGGTGCGAGGCGCTGCTGGAAGAACATGGTGTGGCGCTCACTCCCGGCATGGACTTCGACCAACGAGACGGTGGCACCGCAATCCGCATCTCGCTGGCCGCCGGCCCCGATGCGGTAGCCGCAGCCCTGATCCGCATCCTGCGCTTTCAGCAATCCCTCAAAAGGTGACGCCAGCTCGTCTGCGCCCTGAGCTGTCGCTCTCTGCGCCCTGAGCTGTCGAAGGGCGTGCATCTGGCGCTTCGACAAGCGTCTGCTTGAGGGCGGCACATAGCCGCCCTGACAGGCGCAGCGCGCATAAGCCCAAAGAGGTAGGACATACAAGTGGTTTTCCCGTGTCCGAAGCGAGGGCGGTACGTTGGGTTTCGACCGGCCGGTGCCACCCACGAGGAGAAGCCGAGCCAGTCCAATCCGCTCGCTACACACAGCGAGCCGGAGGCATAACCAACGCCCCGGAGGGTGGTGGTACCACCCCGCGCGGCGATCCCGCACCGGGACCGATGAGATGCGGAAACCACCGCGTCTGGTGACGAGAGGATGCACCCGTGAGCGACGTCAGCGGTGCAAGCGGAGAGGTCGAGCTGGTCCAGCTGCTCACCCCGGAGGGGGAGCGGTTGGAACACCCCGAGTACTCCTTCAGCGGCGACGATGACCAAATCAAGAGCTTTTATCACGACATGGTGTTGACCCGTCGGGTCGATGCCGAGGCAACGGCCCTGCAGCGCCAGGGCGAACTAGGGCTGTGGGCTTCCTGTTTGGGCCAGGAGGCAGCGCAAGTAGGCTCCGGCCGCGCGCTCGGCAAGCAGGACTTCGTCTTCCCTACATATCGAGAACACGGTGTGGCCTGGTGCTTGGGCGTCGACCCGTTGCACCTGCTGGCCCTGTTCCGTGGAATTGATCTTGGTGGCTGGGACTCTCAGAAGAGCCGATTCCATCTCTACACGATCGTCATCGGGGCGCAAACACTTCATGCCACCGGCTACGCGATGGGCGTGGAACGCGACGGCCTCGTAGGCACCGGCGACCCCGAGCGCGACATGGCAGTGGTCGGATATTTCGGCGACGGCGCGACCAGTCAGGGCGATGTCAACGAGGCCTTCATCTTCGCCAGCTCCTACAACGCGCCCATCGTCTTCTTCTGCCAGAATAACCAGTGGGCGATCTCCGAGCCGATCGAACGACAGTCTCGAATTCCCTTGTATCGCAGGGCTTCTGGCTTCGGTTTCCCGGGCGTGCGCGTCGACGGCAATGACGTGCTCGCGGTGTACGCAGCCACCACAACAGCACTCGAGCGAGCGCGTACCGGCAGCGGCCCGTCCTTGATCGAGGCCTACACGTATCGCATGGGCGCCCACACCACCTCCGACGATCCAACGAAATACCGGCTCGCCGATGAGCTCGAGCACTGGCGGCTGAAAGATCCGATCGAGCGGGTCCGGGCGTACCTGACGCGGAGCGGCAGCGGCGACGAGGCCTTCTTCGCGAACGTGGAGGCCGAAGCCTCCGACTATGCCGCCGACCTGCGAGCCCGCTGCCTCGAGCTCCCCGACCCGGAGATCCTGGATTTCTTTGATTTGGTGTACGCCGAACAGACCCCCTATCTCGCTGAGCAGAAGGCTAACTACGCCGAGTACCTGGCAACGTTTGAGGACTCTGGGCCCGTCGAAGAAGCTCGACAAGCACAGCCGGCATACGGGGGAGGCGTCTGATGACCATGTTGACCATGGCGAAGGCGCTCAATGCGGGCATGCGAAGAGCGTTGGAAGCCGATCCCAAGGTCGTGATCGCGGGCGAGGACGTGGGCAAACTTGGTGGGGTCTTCCGAGTTACCGAAGGCTTGCAGAAGGACTTCGGCGAGCATCGAGTGGTCGATTCGCCACTAGCGGAATCTGGCATCGTTGGCACCGCCGTGGGCATGGCGCTGCGCGGCTACCGGCCAGTGTGCGAGATCCAGTTCGACGGCTTCATCTACCCGGCGTTCGACCAGATCGTCACCCAGCTCGCGCGGCTGCATTACCGATCACGAGGGCTGTTGCGGATGCCGATCGTGATCCGGGTCCCCTACGGCGGCGGAATCGGAGCCGTCGAGCACCACAGTGAATCCCCGGAGGCCTACTTCTGCCATACCCCCGGCTTGAAGGTCGTGACTTGTTCCAATCCGGTGGATGCGTACTGGATGATCCAGCAGGCCATTGCCTCTGACGACCCGATCATTTTCTTCGAACCCAAGCGGCGATACCACGAGCGGGCTGAGGTGGACGAGTCACAGACTCCAGCACCGTTGCATTCCGCGCGGGTGGCTCGACCCGGCACCGACGTCACGCTGATCGCTTACGGACCAATGGTCAAGACCTGTCTTGACGCTGCTGAAGCCGCCACCGAGGAAGGTCATGAGCTTGAAGTGATCGACCTCCGCACACTGTCGCCACTGGATATGGGCGTGGTGCAGGAGTCGGTGCAGAAGACCGGCCGGGTGGTCACTGTGCATGAGGCCCAACTGAACCTCGGGCTGGGTGCTGAGCTTGCCGCACGAATCACCGAGCAGTGCTTCTACTCGCTGGAAGCACCGGTGCTGCGGCTGGGTGGTTTTGACATCCCATATCCGCCGAGCCGCGTCGAGGAGGAGTACCTTCCTGATCTTGATCGCGTGCTGGATATGGTCGATCGCTCGCTGGCCTACTGAGCGGGAGGACTCGCATGGCGTTGCAGACATTTCGGTTGCCAGATCCGGGGGAGGGACTGGTCGAGGCAGACATCGTCACGTGGCGGGTTGCCGTCGGTGATCAGGTCAAGATCAATGACATCCTGGTCGAGGTGGAGACCAGCAAGTCGCTGGTCGAGCTGCCGACACCGTACGCCGGCACTGTGACCGAGCTCCTGGTCAACGAAGGTGACACCGTCGATGTGGGTGCACCGATCATCTCGATCGACGATGGCCTGGATGCGGCGCCACCCGCGCAGCCCAAGGGCGACGGCGGGGAGGCACCGGTGCCAAATCTGGTCGGCTACGGGCCGCGCACCGGGACAGCCAAGCGTCGCCCACGGCGCGGCGCTGGGGATGGGCCGGTAGAGGCGCATGATCAGATTGCAGACACTTTCTCCACCCATACACCGGTGTCGCGACGCGCCGACGACCGGGAGCCGTTGCAGGCTGAGCAGGATGCGCCAACCGGTGCCCCGTTGCCTGGGCCGGGGGAGACGGCGCCCGCGCCTACGCCTACTGGTGGCGCGGTGCTCGCCAAGCCGCCGGTGCGCAAGCTGGCCAAGGACCTGGGTGTCGATCTTGGAAGCCTTGTCGGCAGTGGGCCGGGTGGGGTGATCACCCGTGACGACGTGACTGCGGCGAGTACGCATGCCGAGGAGAGCATGCGGGCTGAGCCCTTCGACGAGCTCAGGACGGCGCCTGTAGCAGTCCGACAAGGGGCGCGCGAGGACGTACGGATCCCGATCAAGGGAGTGCGGAAGTCGACGGCGGATGCGATGGTGCGCTCGGCGTTCACTGCGCCTCATGTCTCGGTCTGGCTGGACTGCGACGTGAGCGCGACGATGCAGCTGGTGGAGCGACTCAAGGCGCGCCACGAGTTTGCTGATCTTCGAGTGTCGCCGCTGCTGATCGTCGCCAGGGCGGTATGCCTGGCGCTGCGGCGTACGCCAGAACTCAACTCCTTCTGGGACGGGCCGGCTCAGCAGATCGTGCTCAAGAGTTCGATCAATCTCGGGATCGCCACCGCAACTCCGCGCGGCCTCCTGGTACCGAACATCAAAGGCGCCGAAGTCGCTCAGCCTGCCCGAGCTGGCCGCTGCCCTGCAGGGAGTCGTGTCAGCGGCGCGCGAGGCCAAGACTCAGCCTGCGGACCTGGCGGGCGGCACGTTCACGATCACCAACATCGGCGTGTTCGGTGTGGACGCGGGTACCCCGATTCTCAACCCGGAGGAGTCCGGCATCTTGTGCGTCGGCCAGATCGCTCGCCGGCCCTGGGTGGTGGGCGATGGATCTGACGAGCGGATTGAACCGCGCTGGGTGACGACCCTGTCGGTCTCCTTCGACCATCGGCTCGCCGACGGCGCCCAGGGTTCCACCTTCCTCGCCGATGTAGCCGCAATCCTCAGCGACCCCGCCCTCGCGCTCCTCTTCTAGCGCCGACTTGTCGGCAACATCCCACGCTGCGTGGGATCCTGTCGCTGTACACGGCATGCACGCCATGTACAGCGCAAATACCCCACGCTGCGTGGGATACTCACGCTTCTGATTCGAACGCCGGCTAGGACGAGACGAGCTCTTTGTCGCTGACCTGACGACCGGAGTCGACGAGCTCCTGCAGCGCGTCGCCGTCGTCCCACTGGTTCACATTCATCGCAGCTGCCACGGCGCCTTCCCGGAGCCAGAACGCCGTGAACTCCCGAGACGCCAGGTCCCCCCGCACCACCAGCCGGTCCGTTGCCGGGTCGGCGAACCCGCGATACTCGCAGCCGAGGTCGTACTGGTCGGAGAAGAAGAACGGCCGCAACTGGTACGGTGCTTCGGCCCCCAGCAGGTTGCCCGCCACATGCAATCCCTGATCCTTGGCGTTGGCCCAGTGCTCCACCCGGATCCGGTGCCGATACTTCGGATGATCATGGGCCGCCACATCGCCAGCGGCGTAGATGTCGGGATCGGAGCTGCGCAAGGTGGCGTCGACTGCTATCCCGCCATCAGCCAGCTTGAGGCCGGCCGCATCGGCGAGGGCGATGTTGGGTGCAGCGCCGACGCCGATCAGGACCGTGTCAGCCGGTATGGAATGACCACTCCTGACCTGCACCGACGACGCTACGCCGTCGCCGGCAAAACCTTTGACGCCGACACCCAGCCGCAAGTCGACACCATGATCACGATGGAGCGTGGCGAACGTTGCGCCGATTTGCTCACCGACGACAGCGAGTAAGGGTTGGGACCGCGGCTCGATCATGGTCACCTCGGCACCGTGCTTCCGCGCGGCTGCCGCAGCCTCACAACCAATCCAACCGGCTCCCACAATCACGATCCTGGCGCCCTCGGTGAACCGCTCACGTAGCGCAAGGGAGTCTTCGAGGGTTCGCAGTGTCAGCAGACCGTCCAACTCAGAACCGTGGACATCCAGGCGCCGTGGCGCCGAGCCGGTGGCGATCAGCAACTTGTCATAGGGATACTCGGTGCGGCTGGCAACCGCGACCTTGCGATTCCGGTCTATCCGAGTGGCCATCGTCCCAAGGCGAAGGGTAATTCCCTTGTCTGCATAAGTTGCCTTATCAGCGACCCAGTCCGGCTCGTCAGCCTCTCTGAGCAGCACCGCCTTTGAAAGCGGTGGTCGCTCGTACGGGAGTTGGCTCTCTTCACCGATCAGCGTCAGCTCGCCCTGGTATCCCTGATCTCGGAGCGCGATAGCGGCGCCGGCTCCGGCCAGTGAGGCCCCGATGATGACGATGCGTGATGGCTGCGAGGTGGGAGATTGAGTCATGCGCCAATCGTCTCTCGCCTTGCCGCCGACCGCTACGGCCACCACGAAGACGGGCCGTGTCGCGCAAGTTGCCCTAAAGGTCTCGAGTGCGGCACGCAGGCCGACAGCTCGTGTGCGAGCCGCATGCGTCCGCGCAAGACTCAAGATCAGAAGGCTTCCTCTGGGACGTCCATGACCGCGAGATCGGTGGCCTCGGCGATGGCGCGCTCGGCTGACAGCCGTGGCAGCACCGTACGCGCAAACCAGCGGCCTGAGGCGACTTTGCCCTCGTAGAAGGACTTCTCCTCAGGCGAGAGCTCGGAATTGAGCCGCTCGAGTGCCACCTCGGCGCCTCGGAGCAGCAGCCAGGCGCAGATCACATCGCCCAGTGCCATCAGCAGTCGCGTGGTGTTCAGGCCAACCTTGTAGACGTTTCGCGGATCGCTGTCTGGAATGCCCGGCACCGATTCGCGAAGATCGTTGATCATGGCTACCACGATTGCCCCGACATCCTCCATAGCCTGCTTCAAGTAGCCGCGTTCCTCTTTGAGCTGACCATTCCCGCCCTCGGCAGCTATCCACTGACTGATCTGCGCCGAAAGATCACCAAGGGCGCGGCCCTGATCCTTGACGATCTTGCGGAAGAACAGATCCTGGCCCTGGATCGCGGTAGTGCCCTCGTAGAGCGTGTCGATCTTGGCATCTCGGACGTACTGCTCGATTGGGTAGTCGGTGAGGAAGCCGGAGCCACCGAAGGTCTGCAGCGACTCCGTACCGAGTAGCACCCAGGAGCGCTCCGAGCCGTAGCCCTTGACAATCGGCAACAGGAGATTGTTCAGCCGCTTGGCCGCATCATCGGTGGTCCCGCACGCCCGAGCGATGGCGTTCCGGTCCTGGATCGTCGCGGCAAAGAGCAGCAGCGCTCGCAATCCCTCGGTGAAGGACTTCTGCGTCAGCAACGAACGCCGCACATCAGGATGATGAGTGATGGTCACCCGCGACGCTGCCTTGTCGGCAGCCTGAGTGAGATCAGGTCCCTGGACTCGCGTCTTGGCGTACTCCAGGGCGTTGAGATAACCGGTGGACAAGGTGGCAATCGCCTTGGTGCCCACCAGCATCCGCGCGTGTTCGATGACGTGGAACATCTGCGCGATGCCGTCGTGCACCTCGCCCAGCAGCCAGCCCTTCGCGGGCACACCGGCGTCGCCGAAAGCCAGTTCACAGGTGGTGGAGGCCTTGATGCCCATCTTCTTCTCGAGATTGGTGGCGAAGACTCCATTGCGCTCGCCGGTCAGCTCACCGGACTCAAGATCAAAGTGGAACTTGGGCACGAGGAAGAGCGACAGGCCTTTGGTGCCCGGCCCGCCGACGCCCTCGACCCCGTGTGGCCTGGCCAACACGAGATGAATGATGTTCTCGGTCAAGTCATGCTCGCCTGCGGTGATGAACCGCTTGACGCCTTCGATGTGCCACGTACCGTCGGGCTGGGGAATTGCCCGGGTCCGCCCGGCGCCGACGTCGGAGCCTGCTTCTGGCTCGGTCAGCACCATCGTGGCGCCCCACATGCGCTCGATCATGATCTCGGCGATGCGACGATCTCGCGCGTTGCCGACAGCCCACAGCATGTAGGCGAACTTGGGGCCGGCTGAGTAGAGAGCTACCGATGGATTGGCGCCGATATTCAGCTCGTGCATCGCCCACTGCACGGATGGTGGGGTCACCTGACCGCCGAGCTCGGCTGGCAATTCGAGCTGCCAGGCCCCAGAGTCCATGAGTGCCCGGAAGGACTTCTTGAGCGACGCCGGCACTGTCACCGAGTGGGTCTTGGGATCGAAAACCGGCAGATCCCCATCGGCGAACGATTCCGCAAGCTTTGTCCTGGCGAGGCGATCGGCCTCGGCAAGGATCGCCGAGACGGTCTCCCGATCAAGGTCGGCGTACGGCTCTGTGCCCAGAATCTCTTCGCGACCGAGTACCTCGAAAAGGTTGAACTCGATATCGCGGACGTTGGACTTGTAATGACTCATCCAGCACCTCGAGGAACAAGTTACTTCTCAGTAACTTACATTATGCTACTCGCCGGTAACCAAACCAAGCTGCTAACACAGGATTATGGCTTAACAGCTAGATTGGCTGCTGAACCGAAGCGAATAGCAACGGAGAGGCAGATGCGCAGGTCGCGGGAGCACGACGAAACCAAGATCGGCATATCAGAGCCAAACGACCGTGCTGCTGGGATACCCGGCGTAGCAGTCGCGCTGAAACGATCCGTGCAGAAAATGGGGACGAAGCGGTCCGCGCGTACGTTACTCAAACTCAATCAGACCGACGGCTTCGACTGCATGAGCTGTGCCTGGCCGGATCCGCACCCCGGAGAGCGGCGGACGGCCGAGTTCTGTGAAAACGGCGCCAAGGCTGTCGCCGAAGAAGCCACGACAGAACGCGCGACCCCGGAGTTCTTCGCCCGCCACAGCATCCATGACCTCGACCAGCACAGCGAGCACTGGCTGGGGCAGCAGGGCAGGATCACCCACCCCATGATCAAGAAGCCGGAAGCGAAGCATTACGAGCCGATCGAGTGGGACGCAGCATTCCGGCTGATCGGCGATCAGCTCAACTCAATGACGAGTCCGAATGAAGCGGTCTTCTACACATCAGGCCGTACCTCGAATGAGGCGGCGTTTTGCTACCAGCTGTTCGTGCGGGCATATGGCACCAACAACCTGCCCGACTGCTCCAATATGTGCCACGAGTCGACGAGCGTCGCATTAGCCGAGACGATCGGCATTGGCAAGGCGAGCGTCACCCTGGACGACGTCCACGGCGCGCAGCTGTTGATCTTGGCCGGCCAGAACCCTGGATCCAACCATCCGCGCATGTTGATCGCGTTGGAGACTGCCAAGCGGAGAGGTGCCAAGATCATTGCGGTCAACCCGCTGCGGGAGGCCGGCTTCATCAACTTCTGCAATCCACAGACGCCGCGCGGGCTCGTCGGCCTAGGCACCGACCTTGCGGACCTGCACCTGCCGATCAAACTCAATGGCGATCTGGCGCTCTTTCAGGCATGGGGTGCGCTACTGCTGGAATGGAACGCTCTTGATCATGAATTCATTGCCAGACATACGCGTGGCTTCGAGAATTGGCGGGCGCACCTGTCCAACATCGACTGGGACCTGGTGCAGACGACCACCGGGTTGTCCCGCGGGCAGATCACCGAGGCGGCAGAGCTGCTCCGCGACTCCAGTCGGACGGTTTTCTGCTGGGCCATGGGCCTCACTCAGCACCACAACGCGGTAGCCACCATTTCCGAGATCGTCAATCTCACCCTGGCTCAAGGCAACATCGGCAAGCCAGGTGCTGGGCTGCTGCCGGTACGCGGCCACTCCAATGTGCAGGGCGACCGCACGATGGGCATCTGGGAGAGCCCGCCGGCTCACTTTCTCGACCGGCTGCAGTCCGAGTTCGGTTTCCAGCCGCCCCGAAAGGACGGCTACGACACCGTGGATGCGATCCGTGCGCTGCGCGACGGGCATGCCAAAATCTTCATCGGGCTTGGTGGGAACTTCGTGCAGGCCGCTCCCGACACCGAGGTCACCGCCGCAGCGCTCCGGCGGGCCCAGCTCACCGTACACATCTCGACCAAGATCAACAGATCGCACCTGGTCTGCGGCACAACGGCGTTGATCTTGCCGACACTAGGGCGGACTGAGATCGACATCCAGGCGAGCGGGCATCAGTTCGTCTCCGTGGAAGACTCGACCTGCTCGGTCCACGCGTCGCGCGGGCCGTTGCGTCCAGTCAGTCCTCACCTGCGGTCGGAGGTGGCGATCGTCACCGCACTTGCCGAGGCGACGCTCGGTAATCGCTACGGCATCGACTGGCGAGGCATGCGTGAGGACTATCGCCAGATCCGCCGCCACATCGCACGTGTGGTACCCGGCTGCGAGAGCTATGAGGTGAATGTCACCCGGCCGGGCGGTTTGTGATGCCGCATCCGCCGCGGGATTCCGTACCTTCCCCACCGAGTCCGGACGCGCGGAGTTCACGGTGTCGACGATTGAGGCGCTTCAGGTGCCACCGGGTCATTTGATCTTGCAGACCATGCGCAGCCACGACCAGTTCAATACCACGATCTACGGCTTCAGCGATCGCTACCGCGGTATCGAGCGTGGTCGGCGGGTAGTGTTCGTCAACCGGCGCGACATCGAGGAGCTCGGCTTCCATGAGGCGACGTCGTCGATCTGGTGACGCACTGGGAGGGCGATGATCACGTCCGCCGGGCACACGCGTTCCGGATCGTGGCCTACCAGACCCCGCGCGGTACGGCCGCGGCCTATTACCGAGACAATCCGCTGGTTCCGCTCGACTCAACGGCGTTGGGCAGCAATACTCCCACGTCGAAGTCGGTGATCATCCGGCTGCAGCGACCAGGAACCGGCGGGTCGACACATGCTGCGGGCGGCCAACAGCCGCTGCGCGCCGATGATCATCACAAGAGCGATCCCGAGCCGCTCCACCTGTCCTGATCTTCCTCTGGCCGCTGCTGTTTGCGTATCTCCGCACGAGGCCGCCAGCGTCGGCCGATTCAGCAACGATCGCCTTCATTCATGGCTTTGTGATGAGAAACGTCGGCTGAGGGGCTGAGGGCAGCTCACAAAGACGGGTGCCACTACCGTTCGGTGGCATGAGTGATCACGCGAAGCAGATTCTGGTGGACGCATTTGGCCGGGTGCGGGAGCTGGTGATCGACCTGACAGACGGCCTCACCGACGAGATCGCCAGCTACCGGCCCGATCCGGACGCGAACACGATCGCATGGCTGATCTGGCGCCTGAGCCCCGTCCAGGACGATCACGTGGCCGATCTGGCGCAGGTTGCGCAGGTGTGGCCTGAGTGGCGCGAGAGGTTCGGGTTGCCCTTCGGCAAGTGGACCACCGGATACGGCCAAGGTCCCAAGGAAGTGGCCGCTGTCCGTGTCAGTGGCGAGCTGCTCGGGCAATATCACGGTGCGGTTCACGATCTGA
>CAVUTQ010000031.1:0-40105 GCA_963744455.1 uncultured Actinomycetota bacterium
CATGTCAGCGGCTCACGCTGTAACTTCCCGCCTTGACAGCGGTTCCGTCTCATGATGAGACGACTCTCACCAGTGAAAGAAGACTGCTCTTACATTTGCACTCATGTTGGTTGCGTCGCGGTCGCGTGGGCATCACCCGTGCTGCTCGGTGGTGCACACCGAGACCGTCGAGGACTACCTCAAAGCGATCTTCGAACTGGTCACCAGGAGCGGTGGGGCGACGACGTCTACTCTCGCCGAGCGTCTCGGCGTGGCGGCTCCCACAGTGTCGGCGATGCTGAAGCGCCTCGCCCCGGACGATCTGGTAACCCGTCAGGGTGCACATCGCGTGGCGCTGACCGAGCACGGGATGGGGCACGCCTTGGCCGTCGTCCGACGGCACCGGTTGATCGAGGAATTCCTGGTAAGGGCGCTCGATGTCCCCTGGGAGGACGTGCACGCGGAGGCTGAGGTACTGGAACACGCAGTCAGCGATCGTCTGCTCGAGCGCATCGACGCGTTCCTGGGCCATCCGACCCACGATCCGCATGGTGATCCGATCCCGTCCTCGGACGGTGCGCATGTGGAACGCTGGACCACTCCGCTGTCCCAGGCAGCGCTCGGTGAGACGTTCCGCGTGGAGCGAGTCCGGGACCGGGATCGCGAGGCGTTGCGCTACCTCGGCGAGCTCGGGGTTCGCCCTGGAGTCGTGCTGGATGTGGTCGAGCAGGCTCCATTCGGCGGGCCGCTGTGGGTGAAGATCGGTGGCCGACGGCATGCGATGGGATCCGAGCTCACCGAAATCGTGTTCGGCATGCCGGCATGAGCTCGCGACGCGGGTTCCTTGCTGCCGCGGGCGGCACAATGCTTGCCGCGCCCCTGCTAGCGGGCCTGTACAGCGCAGGACCACAGGCGAGCACTCGCCGGGCGCGGTCGAGACGTCGGGCGGCCATGGGCCGATGAGCGGGGCGCTCGGCGCAACCTTCCGCTCGGGCGGGCGCGTCGACCACGCCGCCAACGGTTTCGACCCCCGGATACTGCTGCGCGACTTCGACTACGGCCACACCTCGGTCGGAGCCGACGGGCGGACGGTGCGTGAGTGGGAGGTCATCGCAGAGGATCGGGAGATCGAGGTCGCGCCGGGCGTTCGGTTCCAGGCGTGGACGTTCAACGGCCGGATCCCCGGACCGACGCTGCGATGCACTGAGGGCGATCTCCTGCGCGTGCGGTTCATTAACCGCTCCGAGCACCAGCACACCATGCATTTCCACGGCATCCATACCGCCGAGATGGACGGCGTGCCGATGCTCGGCCGCGGGATCATCTCCCCCGGCGAGGAGTTCACCTACACCTTCGACGCCGAACCCTTCGGACTGCATCTCTACCACTGCCACGTGGGGCCCTTGGCTGAGCACATCGCCCGCGGCATGTACGGCACGTTCATCGTCGATCCGAAGGCCGGGCGCCCGCCGGCTGACGAGTTGGTGCTGGTGCAACACGGCTACAACACCACCTTCGATGGGCAGGGCAATCAGCTGTACGCAGTCAACGGCATCCCATTCGTCTACATGAACGACCCGATTCGGGTTAGTCGCGGCAAGCTGGTGCGCATTTATCTGGTCAACATCCTCGAATACGACCCGATCAACAGCTTCCACCTGCACGGCAACTTCTTCGACTACTATCCGACCGGCACCCGCCTCGAGCCGACGGAATTCACCGACACCGTCATCCAGGGCCAGGGGCAGCGGGGCATCTGCGAGCTGCGGTTCCCCAACCCGGGACAGTTCATGTTCCACGCCCACAAGACGGAGTTCGCCGATCTCGGATGGATGGGGTTCTTCGATGTCGTCGAGGACGGGGTGCCGTGACCGCCGTCGACCGACCATCCATCACCGGCCGCATCCCGGTGTGGTCGCTGGTACTGACCGTGCTCGCTGTCATCGCGGTGGTACTCGCGGCCTTCGCCGCCTTCGGTGGCGCCTTGCTCCCGGATCGCTCTGGACCGCCGATCGAGGAGCTATCGATCGAGCGGACGACACTGGCTCCTGGCTCCATCGAGATCACCGTCCGCAACGCCGGGCCTGACCCCGTACAAATTGCGCAGGTTTTCGTCAACGACACCTACGTCGACTTCACTGGGAGCACGGAGCCGATCGCCCGACTCGGATCCGATACCCTGCAGCTTCGTTTCCCGTGGATCTCCGGGCAGCCCTACACCGTCTCAATGCTCACCTCGACGGGACTGGTCATCGAACACACCATCCCGGCCGCCGTGGCCACGCCGGAGCCGGGTGCCGGTCTGGTCGGGTTGATGGCCCTACTCGGAACCTACGTCGGCATCATCCCGGTCGCGCTGGGCATGCTCGTCCTGCCTGTCCTCCGGCGTGCCAGCCGAGGCGTGGTCAGGATGTTGCTGGCCCTTACAGTCGGCTTGCTCGGGTTCCTCGCCGTCGACGCCGCGTTCGAAGGATTCGCCCTCGCCGAGCGCTCCGGCGTCGCGTTCGGCGGGCCGTGGCTCGTATTGCTCGGAGCCGCTTTCGCGTTCCTAATCCTGACCGCGATCGATCGCTTGCTCGACCGCCACAAGCGAAGTCAAGAAGCAGCCACCAACGGGCGGCGACTGGCCCTGATGATCGCCATCGGTATCGGCCTGCACAACCTCGGTGAAGGACTGGCCATCGGGTCTGCCTACGCCGTGGGCGCGCTGGCTGTCGGTGCGGCGCTCGTCGTCGGCTTCGCCCTGCACAACACGACGGAAGGGCTGGCCATTGTCGCCCCTCTCACCGAGCAGACGCCCGCCAATAAGGACCCTGATCGGCCTCGGCGCCGTCGCCGGAGCGCCCGCGATCCTCGGCGCGGTCATCGGCGCTGCCGTCGACAACGCCGCACTGTCCGCCGTGCTGCTCGGCGTCGGCGTTGGCGCGATCGCCCAGGTCATCACCCAGATCTCGCCGGCGCTTCGCGATCACGCCGGCCGTCTGCTCGACCCCACCGTCATAGGCGGGCTGGCCAGCCGGCGTGGCCGTCATGTACCTCACCGGCCTGCTCGTCACCGCCTGAGCAAGCGCCGCGGCGCGTGCCTTGACCGAACGTGCCCACCAGTGAGGTCGACTCTGGCGTTTGGATGCCGGGCAGCCCTGGCTATCTGGACGTCACGAGGCGACTCTGCCGCACGGAGGTCTGGTCCGAGAGCGTCGAGACGAGGATGTCGGCGACATCGGCGCGGCTAATCGTGCCGACGTCGGTCACCGTTCATTCGACAATGTGGTAGTCACCGCTTCGAGGCTCGTCAGTGAGGCGGGTGGCATGGACGATCGTCCAGTCGAGGGCGGACCGCTTGAGGAGCGTCTCGCCTACCGTCTTGTCCGTGACGATGCCCTGCATCGCGATACGGGCCAGCTTCATGATTCCCGTGGCCATGTAGGTCGGGCTCGCGGCAAATGTTGAGAGCATCACGAGCCGATTGACATGGGCGTTCGACATCGCGTCGAGCAGCGCCACCGTCGAGCTTTCGATCAACTTCTGTCTGGCGCTCAGGCCGCTGCCGAGCGTGCTGATCACGGCGTCCTGGCCGCGAAGAGCCTCGCCCAGGTCGTCGACACTGCGCGCATCTCCGACTGCAACCGCGACGTCGGTGCGGTCGAGCTTCTCCGGGTCGCGAACGAACGCGGTGACGGTGTGGCCGGCTGCGAGTGATTGCGCAAGGACCTCACGGCCGGTCTTGCCGGCCGCTCCAAGGACGAGGATGTTCATGGCGTTGTCTCCCTACCTCGTGGTCGCTTCAGGCCTGGGACCGGGCGTGACCGAAGTACATGAGCTCCCAGATCGCGTCCTCGGTGACGTGCTGATCGACGATCTGGGCGCCTTGGTAGTGCTCCACGCGGATCTCACCGGAGAACCGCAGGTAGGCGCCATCGAACCGAAGCAGCTTGGCGGCGGCACGCTTGACTCCGCTCAGGCGATCGATCATCCGGTTGCGTGTGAGGTCGCGGTGGCGGGTGAAGGTCACGACGTAGCGCTCGTCATGGGTGCCGTAGGTGTACCGGGTGATGTTTGCGACCGGCTTCTTCGTGACCGAGTCGGTATATGTGCCGAGGGTTTCGAATGCCAGCACCGACGGGTCGTCGCCGATGAGGTCGCCGTCCCTGGCCAGCATGAAGATCGGAAGTGTGGCGAAGTCGTACTTCTCGTGGGCAGTGATGTACGAAGCGATCACCGAGTATGGGCCGGCCTGGCCGCGAGCCCAATACCAGTCATGGATGACGTCCATCAGCCCGACGTTGCCCCAGTTGTGGTCGTGATATCCGGTGCCCGTGGTCTCGTGCTGTTCGTCGCCGATGCTGTACTGGGCGGTCACCTTGCCCTGGGGAACAGCAGGGAGCCAGGAGAACTCGAGGTTCCGCTCCTCGCCGAACAGCATGTAGCCGGTTTCCGGTCGCCAGGACGAGACCTCGCGTTCGAGCGTGATGTCGACCGCGATCTCGTCCACGGTTGCGTTGATGCGGTAGGTGCGCAGGTCGCCTGTGAAGCGGTTCTCGCCGATCCGGACGTCGGCATGGTCCTTGGCGCTGCTCCACAGGGCGGGATCGAAAGTGACGATCTTCTCGAAGCTGCGCCCGTCGACGAGGTCGAGGTTCAACCGAATCGTTGGATCCAATGGCTTCTGAGGGGTCGCGACGTCCTTGTCCATGAAGACCACGACCAACTTGGCGCCGTCCTTGAGGTGGGCGTCGAAGTACCACCATTCGTAGCTGCCCGGGCGGTCGTCGGTGCGGGCGCCGTCCTCCCACGGCTCGATGTCATCCCGCGCCAATCCCAGTCGGGCGTAGTCGGTGTCCGAGCTGGCGATCACGGCCAGCGGTGCACTGGTTGTGACCACGGTCATTTCGTGCTCCTAACTTGACAGTTGTCAGATTCGCTTCCTGTGTACCGTATGCGCTAATCTGACACTTGTCAAGCAGGCCCGCCCACAGCAGTTATGAGGTCACAACTCGTGGATCGTCCGAGGATTGAATCGCTGGCTCGGGCGCCTGCACGAAGGGTTGGTCGGCCCGCCCAGCCCACCGACATCCCCACCGAATCGGAGATCCTGGCACGTGGGCTATCGGCCTTCGCCGAGCTTGGCTATGACGGTGCCTCGGTCCGAGAGCTCGCGCGGCGGCTTGGCGTGAGCCACAACTTCATCAACGACCGCTACGGTTCCAAGGGAGCGTTCTGGCGCGCGGTCATCGATCGGTCCCTGACGGCACAGGTCGCCCGGCTGCAGGCAGCGTTGAACGTCCCCATCGAGGACGATCTGGCCCGGCTCCGAAATCTGGTCCACGCGTTTCATCAGGCGAATGTTGCCGAGCCCGACCTTCCGCGGATCCTGCAGTACGAGTCAATCCGGGGCGGCCAGCGGCTCGAGTACGTGTTCCGGCACTACCTCGTCCCGGTTCGGGATGCCGTAGCCCCTATCGTGCAGAGCCTCGTGGAACAAGGTCGGGTGCGGCCCTTCCCGATCGACGTGATGGTCTACGCGGTCATCGCCATGAACTCGGTCAATGCCGAGGTGCCACTTGTGTTGTTGCTCGGCGACAACTTCGCGGCCGACCCCAAAGGTTTCGCAGGGATGCTCAGCGACATCCTGCTGGATGGTCTGGTGACCACTCCCGGGGCCTGACGCCATGCCCCATGGGCGCGGTGAGTGCCGCAAACTCGGACCGTCAGATCGACGGCAAGACGCAACACCCGGAACGATCACCCGATCCAGCTCGGTCGTGAAGGCGGCCGCGGCGAGCCTGGTTTCGACGCCCTGCTTCGCCGCCCTCGGGACAGTACGCCGTCGACACCCCATCCTGAAGATCGCCAGTTCTCACCGGCATGCTCGCCTGGACCTGTTCGGCGCGACGGCGTTCGGGTGGGAACCTGGGTCGCCATCGTCGACATCGTCGGCGTTCATGCGGACGTTAGCATGGCCGTTGTGGTCCGGGCGCTGGCAGTCAGTGACGAGGAGGTTTCCTACCTCCGTGTGGGACGGGCTGCGGCGCTCGGGGTCGACCTCGTGATCGCGGCGGGTGATCTGTCCTTCGAGTACCTCGGCGCAGTCGTCGACCTTGTCGACCGGCCCGGGGTCTTCGTCCCGGGTAACCATGATCCGGACGTGTCAGGATTCTCGAAACACGCCGGCTTGTCGCTACGAGCTGGAATGTCTAAGGACTGGCCGGGGCTCGCGGGTTTCGTCAACGCTGACGGTCGCGTCGTGGACGTCGGCGGGGTCCGGGTTGCCGGCTTGGGCGGCTGCCTGCGTTACCGGCCGGGCCCCAACCAGTGGTCGGAGCTCGAGCAAGCACGGAGGGGTCGACGGCTCGTGCGTGCGGCGCGCAGGCTACGCAGGCGCGACGGCCGCGGCGTCGACATCCTGCTCACCCACGCCCCGCCGCGGCATTGCGGCGACGGTGAGGACCAGCCTCACCACGGCTTCGAGTGCCTGCACGAGGTGGTCGCTGCGCTGCAGCCGCGGTTGCTGGTGCATGGCCACATCCACCCATACGGCCAGCCTGTGCCGGATCGCCTGCTGGGCGAGACCGCGGTGGTTAACGTCGTCGGCCACCGCGTGCTCGTGCTGTAAGTCCCTGCCTGATACGGGATGCTTCGTGATCACCTGCACAGCTTGCGCACTGCACGTCGTCAGCCGCGAACGCCGACATTTCTTCTCTTGACAACTGCGGAGCTTTGACGCACGACCTCGATGTCATCTGAGGCTCTGGCGGGCCTCTGGCGTAGGGCCACGAGAGGACTCCGTCAGTTGTTCTCCGGCTCCGTCGGCTGCAGTCCCCCGCCGGCTCGAGTGGATCGCGCCCGTGACGTGTGGAGGGCTTGGGCTGTGGACCGGGTGGACGAGTGGACCCCAATAGGTTGGCCCCGCCGCGGAAGGGGCCGCCGCCTTTCCCTCCTGAGTGCCCGCTGCTCACGGCGCGAGACACCCTCCCGGCGCGCGGCAAGGGCCGCATCGGCCCAGGTCGCATTCCGGTTCGTCGTGCGAAGCTCGCGGCGCTTTGCCTGCACCCAAAGGTAGATGTCGCCCTTCGTCGTATGTTCGTAGGCCTGCGGGAGCTCGGCCTCATGCACGGCGGCGATGGCGGGAAGGTACTCGGTCTCGTACCAGTCCGCGGTCGCCTCCTCCAAGGGCACCAGCTCGCCCGCGCGAACGCTCATCTGGTATGCGTGCGCCTCCACGAGGTCAAGAATCTGCCCGTAGCCGGTCGGACGACTGAACAAAATCTTCGCCTCGGGATGGCGGACCAGCAACCCGCTGCGCTCCTTGAAAATTCGGTGCTGCTCGGTGTGGATCAACTGGCGCACGTCCACATCGGGCGTCAGGGCGTGGGACGTCGTGAGAGCGGTGACCTCGGCGTCGATGTACTCCATCCCCAGCTCATGGGCCAAAGCGACACGATGATGTCCATCGACGACGAAGTACATGCCGTCCACCTCATAGGTGGAAATTGCTGGCACCACGCCGTCGGGAAACACATTGTGCAATTCCCGTAGACGGCGGCGCAGCGGCAAGCGGCGCGGACGGAACAGCCTGTCGAAATCAACCGCCCGATCGACCGAGCCGATAATCCGCCCCACGGGGATCGGCTTCACCCCGACGTAGTGCTGGCCACTGATCCGGAGACGGTCCGTGACCTCCGCCAGCGGGAGCAGCGACTCATCGGACGCCATGACGCCAGAGGATACTCGCCACGATGGACTCGTGGCAGCCGGACTTCTGCCGATCTGCCCGGCCGGCTGCTCGGCATGTGCGGGAGTGGGCTGGGCCGTGATTATCGTGGGAGGATCCCCTGTCAACCGAGTTGGCAGGGTCGCCGGTGCTTAAACCACCACCGCTTCGTTATCGACTTCGTCGGCCAGGCACCGGCAACCCCCGGTATTTGAGGAATGCGATGGAACAGGCAGCGTGAGCGAGGTCAAAATGCCGTCTGAACAGCCGGCGTCTCCCGCGCTTCGGCCCACAAATCAACTCCCGATTCAACCGCGTACCGATCAATCTCAGCCAGCTCGTCGGAACTGAATTCGAGGCGCTGGACCGCTGCCACGTTGTCCTCGAGCTGCTTGACGCTGCTTGCCCCGACCAGCGTCGAGGTCATCCGAGGGTCGCGCAGCACCCAGGCCAGTGCCATCTGGGCCAGCGTCTGGCCGCGTCCCTTCGCGATCTCGTTCAGCGCCCGAACGCGCGCAAGATTCTCGTCGGTGATCGAATTTGGATCCAGCGACTTTCCTTGCGCAGCCCGCGAATCCGCCGGTACGCCGTTGATATAGCGGTCTGTCAGAAGGCCCTGGGCCAACGCTGTGAAGGCGATACACCCGACACCCTCGCGTTCGAGCACACCGAGCAGCTGGGGCTCAATCCAGCGGTTGAACATCGAGTACGACGGCTGATGAATCAGCAAGGGAGTGCCGAGCTCGCGCAGGATGGCCGCAGCCCGGGCAGTGTGTGCTGGCGAATAGGACGAAACCCCCACATAGAGTGCCTTGCCGGCCCGGACTGCCGCATCTAGCGCACCCATCGTCTCTTCAAGCGGCGTATCGGGATCAGGCCGATGGTGGTAGTAGATGTCGACATACTCCAGTCCGAGCCGTTTCAGAGATTGATCAAGGCTCGCAGTCAAGTACTTGCGAGAACCCAGGTCGCCGTACGGGCCTGGCCACATCTCCCAGCCCGCCTTGGTCGAGATGATCAGTTCATCGCGATACGGCCCAAAGTCCTCGCGCAGGATGCGGCCGGCGTTGATCTCCGATGAGCCGAATGGCGGACCGTAATTGTTCGCGAGGTCGAAGTGTGTGATGCCGAGGTCGAATGCCCGCCGAGCTACCGCGCGCTGAGCCTCCAGAGGCTTATCGTCGCCGAAGTTGTGCCAAAAGCCCAGTGACACCGCTGGAAGCAGCAAGCCGCTTGCCCCGCAGCGTCGATAGGGCTGGACGTCATATCGGTTCTCATCCGCCAAACAGGGCACGCCGACACGCTATCGCTCCACGCCTTGTTGACCAGGAGGGGCGGGCGTCGTCGCGTTGTTTTTGATCTTGGCCTCGCAGGAGCCGTCGGTAAGACCTTCCAGGTCTCCGACACCACGCTCCTCGTGGCTCGCCGCGCATCCCGCAGGGGAACGCCAGCCACCACGTTCCAAATGCGATTTTAGGGACTCTTGCGCCGGTTGCTGCGCCGTCCGATGGTCATCGGGGCTACCTCCACGACTCCGATTGTGGGCGGCCGGCCGCGAGGTAAGCGCCCGCAGCACAGGCGACCAGCATTACTGCTGCCAGCCAGAGTGGCGCGGCGAGGGCGACCCAGCGCAACAGGACGCCTCCCAGTAGCGCGCCCGCGAGCATCGCCAGGACCGAGATCAGTCGCCGGCCGCGCACTGATTGGGTTGTGGTGTCCGCGACGAGACCGGTCACGGTCAAGGTGAGCACCGTGGTGGTCAGATCGGGTACGGCTAGGCGGCGTACGACGGCGTTTTGGCCGCCCATGGCCAGTGCGAGCAACCCGATCAACGTCAGCCGCACGGTCGGACCTTCAACACCGGCGGTGCTTGCGATGACGGATGCGACCAGAACGGCGCCCGCCTGGACCGATGTGGCGGCAGCCAGTAGGTGGCCACGGTGCAACGCCCGCCCTCCTGCCCACCGCCCGCCCAGCGTCGCCCCGAGGGCGAAGGCCAAGATCGCCAGAAGGCTCGCCGCAATCGAGATCTCCCCAACACCGGCCAACGCGAAGCCGAGGAAAACCACGTTGCCCGTCATGTTCGCCACGAAAACATGTCCCAGCCTCAGGTAACTGAACGCGTCCACAAGGCCGGTCACGACCGTCAGGCCAATCAGGAGCAGCGGCAGCGGCCCGTGCGAGGGGTCAGAGGTCCATTGGGTCATCCTCACAAGGACCAGTCTGAAGGCTTACATCGGACTTACGCCTCGCGAAGCTTCGTGCGTGTTGGGCGACGCCGTGGTTGATCACGTGTCGGCGGGTCGGGGTCAACAAGTCTGATGATCCTTGCCTGGTCGGGACCGCCTACGGTTCACCTACAGCGCCAGCACGTCGAGAAAGCGTCCGAGATCACCGGGAGACCTACCCGGCGAACGTAACGATCGGTGATCGCTCGGGGGTCTCCTTGTCGCGGACCGTGGCCAATCCCTACTCGGAACGATCCTGCTCCGCCTCTCAACGTCAGCCCTGGTAAGCCGTCGATCGGGCATAGTCATTATCGCCGTCGGCTTCCGCCCTATGCACGTCTACATCGTGGTTTCGTTGCTCACAAGCGCACGAACGGAGGAATTGCGGCCGCTGACCTCGAGCCATACGGACTGCTCGCGATTAACCCGTTACAGGTGGCCCGGTATCGGGAACGGCAATCCCCCTCGGGGGCGAAGTCAGATGCCGCGGATGCGCATCTGCTGGCCGCTTCCGGTCGCGGGATGTCTGGTCAGCAGCCCTTTGCATCTGGTGGAGCTAAGGGGACTCGAACCCCTGAACTTCTCGTTGCGAACGTTGCGCCAGGCCCAAGCGGCGACCTTCCCGAGCGTCATTTCAGGTGCATCGCGTGCATTCTGATCTTGCTCGTGGAGCTGCCGGGGGGCCACAGGGGGCACACGACACTGGCGATAACGGCGTTCTGGCTGCTGAAGGAGATTGTGACCGACCGGCAGCCGGTCGGTGATAGCCAAGGGAGCACGATCGACCACAGAACCTTAGGGACAGTGGCGCGTCCAGCTGAGTGGCGACACAGTAAGAAGATGTAGCTGTCGCTACGACCATACACAGAGGGCAGCACGGATGATCACCAACCCGATCGTGCCAGGCTTCCATCCCGACGCGGCGGTGATCCGGGCCGGCGACGGTACATGATCGCCACGAGCACCTTCGCGTGGTTTGCCACCTCGATGCGCTCCCGAGCTGCAGCCCTCCGCCCAGTCGCAGAATCGGCGCCGTGATGGCGAACGTCCTTATCGTGAGCGGCGCTGCGGCGTACGCCGACCCGTGGCACCCCTTCGCCCAGACCTCAGCCCGGCTCGCGGACATCGTCGCCGCCAGCGGGCACGCCTTCTCGATCACCGAGGAGGTCGAGCCCGCCCTAGCCGACCTCCGCGGCGTGGACCTCGCCGTCGTCAACATCGGTTGCCCGCGTCCCGATCGGCCCGCCGAGGCGCTCGTGCCGGTGGCCGTTGGGCTGGCCGCACACCTCACCAGGGGTGGCGGCCTGCTGGGCGTCCACGTCAGCTCGACCTCCCTCACAACCATGCCGACCTGGCCGGCCATGCTCGGCGGCCGTTGGGTCCGCGGTACGTCGATGCATCCGCCTCAGGACGTGGCTCCACGTGTATCTGACCAGCGCCCAGCACCCGATCCTGACCGACCTGACCGACTTCGACGTCCTGGACGAGCGTTACAGCTACCTGGAGTTGGAGCCGGATGTGGTCGTGCTTGGTGAGCACATCTACGACGGCCGACGGCGCCACGCCATCCTTTGGGCCCACCACCACCTCGGCGGTCGAGTCGTCTACGACGCGCTCGGCCACGACGCGCGGTCGTACGACAGCGCGGGCCACGTGAGGTTCGTCCAGCGCAGCATGGCCTGGCTGTTGGGAGAACTCTGAAACTCGCGCTTTCCGAGGTCGGCAGGCCCTAGCCGAATCTGCTCCGGGCGGAAAGCTCAGGCCTAGCCAGAGGCCTATTCGGGGAGTGTAGCTAAGGGGACTCGAGCCCCTGACCTTCTCGTTGCAAAAGGTTGCGCCCGGTTGAGTGCCGTCGCGCGCCACCGTTGTTGCCGGTGCATTCTGTGCATCGTGATCATGGCTGTCGCCGACCGGGGCACACGGGGAGCACACGTCACAGCCCGGACGACATCGCGTGTGAGCCAAAATCGGCCTGCCTCAGACTTGCGCCTCAGCGTTGTGCTTCGTGTCCCACGGTGTTCGCAGCATGACCCGCGCGTGAGGTCTTCTGTAACGTCGCGCGTCACGTGACTCCGTCTGCCAGGCCGCGATAGGCCGGGATGAGCTCAATCCACCGACTGCGCCAGTCCAGGGCAGCATGCCCGGCGAAGTGCGCAGCGAGATCCTCAACGTGCGCCTGCCAGCCCGCCCCGTGCTCGGCGAGCTCGTCGAGGGGAAGGCCACGCTCTTCGATCACCAGCCGCGTCTGCGCGGCGTCGGCGAACAGTCGGGCCTCGATAACCGTCGCACCGTCCTGCCCCGGGCTGAGCGTAACCAGCAGCAACCGTGGAGGTTCGCAGACCTCCACGCGCCCGGTGCCGTCCCAGCCGCTGGTGAAGCGCGCGCGGAACTCGCCGCCGACGTGCAGGTCGCCGTCCACTTCAGCGACCCAGCGCGCCAGCCGTGAGGGGTCGGTCACAGCCGACCAAAGGTCTTCGATCTCGGTCTCGTAGAAGTCCTCCATCCGAACTACGCCTTTGCCGGCCTCGGCTCGGAGGGTGCCGACGATGCGGGCGCCGGCTTCGGTGTCGTTTGTCATCTCCTGCTCCTTCGTTCGCGCTTTCCGCGGCTCACTTCGGTGTGTAGTGCATCCAGACGCTGTTGCCACAGCGCCCGATAGCTGCCGAGCCACGCGTCCAGCTCGACGAGCGGCTCCACGCGCAGCCGGTAGACCCGCCACTGGGCATCTGGGTGGGCTTCGACGAGTCCCGCTTCCCGCAGCACCCGAAGGTGCCGAGAAACTCCGGGACGAGCGATCGGCAGCATCCCGGCAAGCTCGGTCACCGTGGCGGGACCGCTCCGCAAGACCTCCAGGACGGTCCGCCGGTTCGGGTCCGCCAGTGCCTGAAGTACAGCGTCCATTTCCCTAATGTACCCGATCAGTTACGTAACTGTCTAGGTACATACGGCCTGTCGCGGGCCTGGATGCTGATCCTTCCAGCACCAGACTGGCCGCTCGCTAAATCCACCCGTAGAGGCAGTTGACAAAGAGTTAATGGACCCGCGCCGGAGCGAGCAATGCCAGCCCGGACCTTCTCAGACGCGGCGCTCCTGGGCCGAGAATCTCAACATCTGCAACACCGGGGGCACACGCGAGAAATACATGAGCAGTCCTGCTCGCCTGCCAAGGGAGCAAATGGCCTAGTCAAAGCGATATTGAACCTGTGGAGCTAAGGGGACTCGAACCCCTGACCTTCTCGTTGCGAAGGTTGCGTCTGGTGTGAGGCCGCCCCGCGTTGCGGGCAATTCCCGGTGCATTGTGTGCATCCTGATCTTGGTCATGATTTGGCGGGGCACATATGGGGCACACGTTGGGCCGCCGGCGAATCCAACGCCCTGGCCACGATGGCGATCGAGGCCGTGTTGAGGCTCCTTGATCAGTCGCGCATTCCAAGCGATCGGTCAGCGTTCGAATCCCGCTCTACAGCAAGCTTGCCGCCTTGCTCGCTCGGGGCGCCTCGTTGCAAAGGGGTCTCAGTCCGGGCAACAACGCCGCTTGGTCCACTCGAAAGGTTCGTATTGACGCTCAATGAGCTGGGCAGGACGTTCCCAGCGGTGATTAGTTCCTAATGGGGGCGAGCGACGTCTGACGGTGGGGCGCCCGGCGATTTCGGGGTCGCTTCGTTTCTCCCCGATAGGTGCTGTTTCAAATGAAGTTCCTGTGAAAGCAGCAACAGATTTTGTCGCCGGGTCGTGCGTTGGCTGCCAGAAGCCCGTTTCGAAGATCATCGAGGGCTGCGGTGCCCTTGGGCGCCGCTCGCCAGCGGTCGACAATAAATCTTGCGGCCGACTTCCGCAGCTTCTCATTTTGCAACAGCCCATAGAGGCTCCGGTCCGCCGACACGGTTGAAAACGCAATGCTGCAGGCGGTTGGCCGCTACATGTTCGGCGCGTACCCGGTGTGGCTATGACCGTCGATGAAAAGCGGTCAGCTGGTTGCGGCTCATGTAGCCCTTGCTGACGATGACGACATGGCGATTTCGCCGCAATTGATGAGCTGATACATCATGCCTGTGGATAAGCCCCCGTGCATGAAATCACGGCCAACCATGAGGTTAGCGAGTGAGCCGCTGCTCAAGAGGGCGCGAGCGGCTTGAGCCGCTCCTTTACGGATAGTTCTGCCGCGCGTACGCGATCAAACTTGAGAGTGCCGGGCCCCCGCCAGCTTCGTTGTCGCCACTCGTGCTTGGCCCGGGGTTCTGAGGACTTGTGCTGTCGGTGCCTATAACCCGTGGAAACGTCTCATTGGCCCACCAGCCCCAGTATGGGCCTCCCGAGTGGCCGCCGGAAGTGTCCATGAAGTGTCCGAGAACGTAGCCCTGCTGTCCGCTCGTGGTGTGGGTTCCGACCGACGTAATCGCTCCATTGTCGAAGAACACCGGACGCTGCCCACCCGTAAGATCTCCTGGATAGCCAAGCTGATCCCAAAAGTTTCCGTTGTTCCAAGATGACGAGTAGGTTCGATAGCCGGTGTACCCCGTGAGATCGCCGATGTTGCTGTCCAGCACCACCACGACATAGTCGAAGGCCGTCTCCAAATCGCTGAGGCCGTCCGATCCGTCGGCCTTCAGCCACGAGATAACACGCTGCGCCCAGCCCACACCGAACGGCGCCGAACCGTTGAAATAGGAGGGCGTGAACTTTACCCAACCGGTCCCGGTCGCCGTCCATTGAATGCAATGAGAGCCAGTGAGCATTAGCCTGCGACCGACCATTGTTCCAGTGCAGGACCCATTGGCAGTGTCCACTCGCCCGACGGTGCTCCAGGGATATGCAGTGTCTTGGAACTCGAAGCGCGAATCCGGGGGGAACACCGAGTTTGGGATGCCGTAACCCCTGCGCAGCTTGACGGGGCGAGCGCGCTCGATCTTCTTTGGCGAATAGACCAGCGGCAGATGCTCCGGGTAGTAACCAGCACTCGTCCGCTCGTCCTCTTGCTCCAACGCGGCGATACTGCTCGTGTCCGGAATCTCAAACTCAGCTTGCGGCGGCTCAATAATCTGCCCTCCGAATTGCGCTGAGGCTTCCACTATGACTGAGTCGTCCTGCACTCGAGTCGTTACTGCCAGTCCAGCCGGAAGCGACCAGCTTCGGAACAACTCGATTGACGATGCAGGGAACTCCTTCCTCGCTGGTCTGTCCTCTCGTTCCCGCACCTCGCTATTCAGCGACGGTGGAGGCGGGCTCTGAACCGGTTTCGCCATCTTTCAACACTCCTCGTGAACCGATGCTGTCTGCTTTATATAGCGGAGCCGTGTGACTCGTGTCTGATACATATCGACGGGCTCGGCGGGTAGAGCGTCGGTTGAAGCGGGTGCGGCCGGTTCATGGTTGCTCCGACTGGTCGCCACAGCGGTGACACCGTGAATTGGTAACTGTTGATCAAGGACGCCGAGATGATCATTAACTCGCCGCCGCCGATCGCGTTTGGCCATCGCGATTTCCTCCCCCAGGCTGCTAGCCATAGCCGCGCCACCGCACGGGCGCCAGGGACCTGGTCCAGGTTGGCGAGCGAGGGAACCGCCACGGACTCAGTCATGTGTGCGGCTCCCGAGCCCGCAGCCCTGCCAGCCAACGGGGGCTCGGGAGACTCCGACGCGGCGCAGGTGGTCTCACGGGCCCAAGAGGAGGAACAGTGCTCCGTCGCGTGCTTCACGAGCTCGATGCCTGACCAGGATCCCGTCGACGTCGCACGGCTCGCCCAGTTCATATATCGGCACATTGAGGAGGCGGCCGACGTGGCGTCGATGGGTTGTGACCAGGCCCTGACCGGACTCGTGAGCTGACCGTGGCAAAGTGCGGATCCGTATTGCGTGCCGGCGATTCTGGACCGCCGAGGGCGAAGCGCACTCGACGCAGCGCAAGGAGCGTGGAAATGCCGACCGTCAACACCCCGAACCTCACCCTCACCGAGACCGCGGGGAGGAGTCACCATTCGGGGCCGCTATACAGCAACCTTCGAGCGGATGTAGGACCGGTCCGCAAGATCACCCGCGCAGCGCTGAGTGATCAGCAGGCCGACCGCCCACGAGGTTCAGGAAGCCGGCCACAACATGACGGCACCCGAGGGACACCCCGCCGCGGCTCGAGCGATCACTGCCGACAAGAGGCTCCCCCGCGCACGGCAGTCGGCGTCGCGCACGTGCAGGGGCCAGCCAAAACCAGTGCTGCGGGCCCGAACCGTCGGATGCGTCGCACGGACGGGTGCGCCGCTTGGCTCACGGCCGGACCTACACATGAGGAGTCGAATTCCCAGCCGTGTCTAGACGGCTGGGAACGACGCTGGAGGTCCGCACTCGTCTGCTTGCCGTCTCCGTTTGACCACCCCGATGGCTGCCGCGTGAGTTGGTGCCCGCGCAGTCGCTGGTCAGGCATCCGGCGGATAGTCAATCGGGCGATCCCGACCAGGGCCTCAGGCACCTGCCGGTATGCAGTGCTGGCTCAACCGACCTCGTGGCCGTCGAAGAGCTCGCACTCGTCGGTGGTCAGTCCCTTGGTGGCTGCGTCGAGACAGGCGTAGGCGTTGCGATGCTCGGTCAAGAACGCGCGCCAGGCACCCTCGTCGGTGAAGCGGTCGACCGTCAAGTAGCGACCGGGGTCGCTCAGCGACACGAACAGCTCGGTGCCGCGGAAGCCATCGGAACTCGAGAACAGCTGCACCCAATCGCCGGCTGCTCCATACGTCCGCTCGAACTCGGCACGGGACGTTTCCGGTACGTCGTACTCCCAGACTCGGACCATCACCCCGTCATTGTGCGGGGTTCCCGCGGGGGTGAGGTAGCGGTGCCCGGTATTAGTGCCGGCCTGGGCTTGCCCTGGCGCTCGCTTTACTACTGGGCTGCACAGCTTCACGAAGCCGGTTGAGATGCGCCCAATTGACCCAACCCTGTCGCTGGAGGCTGCCCCTCTGGCAGCCGCACCCAGCAGAGGCTTGACCAGCCGAACTCCAGCAGCGTCACAAGGTGGCCGCGCGGTGGAGCAGCCCTGACCTTCTCAGACGCGGCGCTCCTGGGCCGAGAAGCTCAGCTACTGCAACACCGGGGGCACACACGAGGAATACATGGGCAGTCCTACTCGCCTGCCGAGAGAACAAATGACCTAGTCAAAGCCATATTACGCTGGTGGAGCTAAGGGGACTCGAACCCCTGACCTTCTCGTTGCGAACGAGACGCGCTACCGGCTGCGCCATAGCCCCGCGGATCGGGGTGGGCCGATCAGCACCGAGACTTTACCACCGTCAGGCTGAGGCGACCTGGCGCGCTTCGCCGCCCGCATCGGCCGGCGGTGAGCCGGATGCCGACTCCGGCGCGTCTGCGGTGACTGGTCCCTCATGGCGTGCTGAGGACGACATTTCCGGGCCTGAAAGGTCGATAGTGCGAACCGTTCGGGGTGCCAGCGGCTTGGAGACATAGGTCGGCATAGTGACCGGAATGGGATCCCACAGGGTTCCAGGGCTTGCAGCCAAGTCGGCCCTGCCACTCGCGGGATACCCATCCGCGCCGCCGGCGGCAAAGTCCTTCCGGCTGAGAAAAATGGTCGACTCGTTGCTGCCATGGCGAATTTCGCGATGACGAGCATCGAGCCCTCGGCGCATGATTCGAACGCTTATCCGCGCGACGATGAGGAAGATCAGCAGCAGTCCGCCCGGGATGGCGGTACTCCACCACGGGATGAGATGCACTGCACATATGCCGATCACGGCACTCAGCGCCGCCATCAGGCAGAGCAGTACGCGGCGCCGCCTCGATGCGGCAAGCCGTTCCAGCCGGCGAAGATCTTTAACGGCAGCCCGCCGGGTCTGCGGTGTCGACACCTCCAAGGACGCGATCTCCTCGAGGTCCTGATCAAGAAGCGGGGCGGTGCCATAACGAACAATGCGCATCGAGTCAGAGAAACGATCCGCCGGATCGGAATCGTCCAGCAATTCCTCGACATCGTCGCGCCCACGTACAAAGTGCGGGACCAGATATGCCAGCCACGCGATCGCGATGGCAGCAAAAATTACACCGGTCGTACCCACACCCAGACGGTACGGGGCGAGCCGCGTTCCTCAGGTGATCTTGAGCGGTGTGTCGCAAGAAACGAATGTGACGGATGTTGCGCAGTCGTGAGACGCACGGGTTGTCCAGATCGCAACAGCGTCAAAAGAGCCCATGCTCGGCGATGATCTTGTGCGATCACCGCTGGCGGAGGTTCTCCCACCGCTGCAAGAGTCCCTCGGGAACCTCCTCGGCGTTCAGTGCGAAGACCAGGTGATCCCGCCAGTCGCCATCGATATGCAGATAACGCGGGCGGAGCCCTTCGGGCCGGAGTCCCAGCTTGGCCACCACCCGAAGGCTCTTCGTGTTCTCGGGTCTGATCGCGATCTCGATCCGGTGCAGTGACATGACTTGGAAGCAATAGTCGACGGCCAGCGCCACGGCTGTCGGGATGATCCCGCGTCCGGCAAGTCGCTGATCGATCCAATAGCCAATCTGGCCCCAGGACGCCGAGCCGCCAACGATCCCGCTGACGGTCAGCTGGCCCGCCAGTCGCGGTTTGGAGCGGTTCGACTCCTCGTCGTAGAACACCAGCCACGGCAGCATCCGTCCCTCCCGGGCCTGACGAGTTACCGAACGGACCAGCCCGGCGTATGTCGATGGCCCGATCTGTGAGCCGCGAGGAAGGGTTGCCTCCCATGGTCGCAGCCACCCGGCATTCTCACGACGTACGCGCTCCCAGGCTGTCCGGTCTCGATGGCGCAGTGGGGCGAGGATGACGGGCCCGTGCCGCAGAGTAACCGGCCAGTGGTGACGACCGAAGCCGCCCAGCCCGGTCAGTCCCCCCGGCCGCTCCAGGCTGGCCATCTTAGTGATCACCACCTCGCAGCTGGCTGACTGCGTGCCTCAGCACAGGCGCTAGCACGGCCATCCCATCTCGCGCACCGCCGCTCGATCCGGGCAGGTTCACGATCAAGGTGCGATCCGCGACGCCTGCGACGCCACGGCTCAGCACCGCTGTCGGCACACCATGATCAACACCATATCGAGCGATTGCCGCTGCGAGCTGTGGCACCTCCCGCTCGACTACCGTCCTGGTCTGCTCTGGTGTCTGGTCGCGAGGATTCAGCCCAGTGCCCCCGGTCGTGATCACTAGAGCGTGGCCCGCCGCAACAGCATCGCGCAGCGTAGCCCCGACCGCGTCTCCGTCTGGCACGACAACTGGACCCGCCACCGCAAACCCAAGATCATCAAGGGCAGCCGCGATGATCGGGCCAGACGTGTCGGCGTAGACGCCCGCAGCTGCGCGGGTCGAGATAGTGAGCACGAGCGCACTGTCGATCATGAATCGCCCTCGCGAGACCAATCTCCACGACGCCCCCCTGACTTGGCGAGTACGCGTACGTCGCTGATCACCGCGGCGCGATCGATGGCCTTGATCATGTCGATCACCGCGAGCCCGGCCACAGCAACTGCGGTCAGCGCCTCCATCTCCACGCCAGTCCGCTCTGTTGTCGTGACCCTCGCGGTGATCTCGACTCCCTCGTCGATCACCGCCGCCGTGACATCGACGCCGCTGATGAACAGGGGGTGGCACAGCGGGATGAGATCGGGGGTCTTCTTTGCTGCTTGGATGCCCGCGATCCTGGCCACGGCGAGTGCATCCCCTTTCGGCACGTTCCCTTCTCGAAGCGCTGCCACACACTCACTGCTGAGTAGTACTCGCCCTGCCGCCGTGGCAGAACGAGCAGTAGCGGCCTTACCGGAAACGTCAACCATCCGGGCGTCACCTGACGTGCCGAGATGCGGAAAACGACTCTCGCTCACGGGCTATCCCTGCGTCATCCCGGCGACTCGTCGAGCAGCCACACGTCGACGTCGAAGCCGGCAGCCACGAACTCGACGTCTTCAGGCAAGATCACCAGCGCATTCGAGCGGGCCAGGTCGGCGAGCAGGTGCGAGCCGTGTCCACCCGCGAGCGCAACCTGCCGGCCACCCGAGCGGTCCACAGTCACGATGCCGCGGGCCAGCTGCAGCCGACCTGAAATGGACTTGATGTCGTGCGCTGCCTGGCACTTCACCACTGTCCGCACGTACGGCCGCGCCCCCATGAGCTTACGGATCACCGGACGCACGAACGCTTCAAAAGAAACGAAAGCACTCACAGGGTTGCCAGGTAGCATGATCATCGGGACCCGGTCATAGCCGATCAATCCGAAGCCTTGCGGCTTGCCCGGCTGCATGGCGACCTGCGCAAAGTCACATGGACCCATCTCAGGCATCACGGCCTTCACAATGTCGAAGTCGCCTTGACTTACTCCGCCCGTGGTCAAGATCAGGTCGGCGCGCAGCAGTTGATCACCAATCAACCGCTTGAGCTCGTCGCGATCATCACTTACCTGTCCGACTCGGAAGACCTGGACGCCTGTGGCCTTGGTCGCAGCCGCGAGCAGGTAGGAGTTCGAATCGAAGATCTGCTGCTCGTTGCTGAGCACGAGGCCTGGCTCGACGAGCTCGGATCCCGTGGCGATCACCACCACACGCGGTCGGGGCCGGACCAGCACCTTGTCCAAACCGATGCCCGCAAGCACCCCGATGTCACGCGGGCCGAGATGATCACCTAGCTTGAACAGCTGAGTACCAGCCTTGATGTCCTCGCCGATCCGACGAATGTGCTGACCCACGACGCTGGGCTCGAACACCTTGACATCGGTCTCACCACGATCTGTGTTCTCATACGGAACGATCGTGTCGGCATCGGGGGGCACCGGCGCTCCGGTCATGATCTTCATCGCAGTCCCGGGGGACAGCCGATGCGGTGCCGCTTCGCCTGCAGCGATCTCACCGACGACGGGCAGGCTGAGCGGCCCCTCCTGGCTGGCTTCCGCCACATCTTCGGTACGTACCGCGTAGCCGTCCATGGCCGAATTGTCGAATCGCGGCAGGTCGATCGTTGAGACGATGTCTTCGCAGATATTCAAGCCCACCGCGTCGAGGATGTGCTGGGGAAATGGCCGGAGTGGGTTCACGCAGCTGAGCAGATACTGGCGGTGAGCCTGCATAGATCGAAACTGTCCACGATCCGGCTCGGGCGGCTCGGGCAGCGGCTCGAAGTTGGGTGCGCCCTGCTGCGATTCATGGAGACTCTTGCGAGTGAACAAGGGCATGCTCCACACAGTAGTGCCGCCCAGATGTGATGGCTTGGACGTCGGGCTGGTCAGCCCGCACGGGCGCCAAAAGATGATCATGCCGCAAGACACGCTGACGCACGGGGAGCCGTTTGGGGCGCCTGCGCGACTAGGCTGGGTCCGTGCCAACCCAGCCGGATCAGGCCGTCGACCTCGCTGCGATGGCGGCGATCGACGCCGCCGCGATCGCTGGGGCAAAGCAAACCCTCCGCAAAGCTATTCTGTTCCGCCGTGACGCTCGCGCCGGCAAGCGGCGAGACCATGACGACCAGTCACGGATGGTGATAATCGAGTCCTCCTTGGAGGACCGGATTCCGGACACCGTCGCAGCGTATCTGTCCCACGGCTCAGAGCCGGGCACACTTCAGCTGGTCGCCTGGCTAGCGGCCAATGGCGTCCGCGTGTTGCTGCCGGTGCTCTCCCACCCGATCGGCGGCCGTCTTGACAAGCCGGCGTGGGCACCGTACGAGGGGCCCGATGCATTGCGTGTTGGTGCCTACTCAATCTTGGAACCGACGGGCGACGTCGTACCGAGCGAGCAACTCCCCGAGGCAGAGTTGATCATCTGTCCGGGACTCGCCGCCAACCTCCACGGCGACCGTCTGGGCCGCGGCGGTGGGTGGTACGACCGCGCTCTGCGCCACGCCTCGCAGAGCGCGCCGATCTGGGTGCTGCTCAACGACGACGAGGTCTTGAAGACGATTCCCGTGCACGCCTGGGACCATCGCGTCGATGTGATCGTCACACCGACGCGCATGATCACCTGCGAGCCGTCTGTCCTCTGCAACGTCTGAGTTCTGAGCCCCAATCAGCGGACCGAGAAACCCAGCTCGCCGCGCGGCTCCTCCTCGATTACCTCCAGTTTGGTGACGTACGCGTGAGCTGGGCCTCTGCGTGCCCAGTCGACCATTGCCTGCACGTCGAAAGGCTCACCCTCGAACACAGCCTCAACCGCGCCGTCCTCACGGTTGGTAACCCAACCCGACACCCGACGCGTCCACGCTTGACGTCGGCAGGTGTCGCGGAAGAACACACCTTGCACACGTCCATGGGCCACCACTCGGCGACGGATCACCGCACCAGTCTGGATCATGCGCCGCCGGGCACTACGGAAAGTGGTCACCAACGACATGAAGATCGGCGATCTCATTGCCCTCTCTGACCACTTTCGCCAAAGGGTTGCCACACCTAGACGCACCACCATTTCAGCCGCTGGGCAAAAGTTCCTGGCGAGAGCTGGTGCCGGCCTCGACCGCCCGTCGGGATGAGACGAACGGCCAGAGTCGCTGATTGGCCCACAATTCGGTCTGATCATCGTAGTGACGATGGAATGCGTGGCCGGATACGCCACTTTGGTTCACCCAGCGCGATTGGTCGAGATCACCAAGATCGATAAGCATGCGCATTGCCGGGGCGCTCGTCACGGCATAACCCTGCCGATCGTCGAAAGCCATGGCATTGACCACCGCCGGGCCACCGCCTACCTGATAGCGACCCCGATTGAATAGGCGCTCGATGGGTTTGATCCCGCTCTTCCCGAGCGTCGGGTTCTGCAGCCGCACCGCATGAATCTTGCCCCACTGCCACTGGTCGGTGTCCCGCGCCATCAGCGAAGTGATCTCTTTGCGCGCATTGGTCATGGCGGCCAGCAAGATGTCGTCCCTCGTCTCGATCTTGTCAGGGGTCCTCACATCATCCCACCACGGATTCTCGACCTGCCCAATCAAGTTGGTCAGCACCGCGTACCAGCGATCGCCGCCGGTCGGCCACAGGTCCTCCTCTGGCAACTCGTCGCGGAAGGCGAGCTTGAAGATGTTGTGGCAGACGACGTTGAAGTACGCCGCGGCCGCGGAGTCCTTGGCCGACGAGTAGTCCCAGCCAACCAGCGTCCGTTGCCCCTCAACCACCCAAGGATCGGGAACTTTGATCTTGAGCAGGATCGGTACCAGTGCGGCCGCAACCCGGATCGTGTCGTCGTAGAAGATCTGTTCGGCGCTGTCCAAGGTCAGTGGTGGCGCATCGCGCAATATGTCGATGATCTCCTGGCTGCGCCACCCGTACGAGAAACCGGAGCCCAGCGGATAAGGATATTGAGCTCCGATTACCTGCTGATTTGCGGCAACGAGAAAGCCGCTCGGCGGGTTGTAGACGTACGGCACCTTGGCGAAGGGGATGGTGCCGCGCCAGTCGTAGGTCGGGTCCCAACCCGGTGACGGCTTCGTCCCATCCCCGTTGCGGCGCTGTGGAACCGTGCCTGACAGCTGGTAACCGATATTGCCATCGGTGTCGGCATAGATCAGGTTTTGTGAGGGCGCACTGAGCAGCCTCGCCGCCGCGCGAACCTCCGCGAAGTTCTGCGCCTTGTCGATGGCTAGCAGGGCGTCCATGCTGCGGCCCGGCTGAAGAGCGGTCCAGCTCAGCGCGGCCGCGTACTGGGCCGGGTTGGGATCAGATCTGCTGGCCAAGACATGTTGCAGCCGCTGGTCTACGTCGGAGAGGAGCGGTCCGTGCCGGGAGGAGCGGATCCGAATGGTCCGCGGCTGGTCCTCCCCCCGCACATGGATCTCTTCGGTGATCACGCGAAGCGGCACGTACGCGTCGCCTTCGCGCACGGCGTCGCCCCGCAGATCCTCTACATACAGATCCTGGACATCGACGTAGCTGGTCGTCAGACCCCAGGCGATCTTGTCGTTCTTGCCGATGACGACGCCAGGCATGGACGCCATGCTGAACCCGGAGACATCGAACGGGCAGGCGTCGGAGACCATGCGGCAATGCAATCCGACCTGGGCAAAAGCCGAGGGAATGGCGGTGGCCAAATGCGGGTCGTTGGACAAGATCGCCTTGCCGCTTTCGGTGCGGGAACCGGCCACGGCCCAGGAGTTGGAGCCAGTCCCGGCCTCGACGGAACCTGAGCCGAGGACGTGCGGAATCACCTGGTTGATCTTGGCCGCGCTCTTCAGGGCGTCCGTGGCCTTGCGCAGCTGATCATTGCTCAGGCCGTCGGGCAGGGGTCGCGCCGAGGACCGGCTTGCCGTCGGATCGAACGCCTGACCCACAACATCTCCGCGCCTGACAATGGGTGCGTAGTCGTCCTCCAGCGGATACCTCGGAAAGAGACTTGTGGCCCGACCGGCACCCAGTTTGCCCGTGATGATTGCGCGATCCGCCTCCTGAGTGAGGTTCGAACCCAGCTCCCACGCCATGACCTTGAGCCACGCCACCGAATCGACGGCAGTCCACGTCGGTGGGCTGTAGCGCAGGCCCTGCAGCCTGAGCAGCGAATACTCCAGCGAGAGCTCGGCGGCTGATCGGCCTGCGAGGTAGGCGTTGACGCCGGCGGCGTACGCGTCGAGATAGCGGCGAGTCGACGGTGCGAGCAGCGTCAGCTCCTGCTCGGCTACCCGCCGCCAGCCGAGCGTGCGGATGTAGGCATCCGTCTCCAGCTGGGATATTCCGAAGAGCTCCGAAAGCCGGCCGGCAGCGAGATGACGGCGGAAGTCCATCTCGAAAAAGCGGTCCTGAGCGTGCACGTATCCCTGAGCCTGGAACAAGTCTTCTGGGTTATCGGCGTAGATGTGCGGCACCCCGTATGAGTCGCGTAGCACCTCAACGTGACCCTTGAGTCCGGAAACCATCAGCCGTCCGGAGGTCTCAGGGAACGACGTGCGTACCGTCGCGATCGCAAGACTGGTCAAGCCGCCGAGTGCGAGAACCAGCACCATCGCGGTGAAGATCGGCCAGCGACTGATGCGACGCACCGTCAAACTCTAATGTCCGAACCTGAGCGACCGTCCGCACACGCTTAGCGATTCGGAGCCGCACGATTGCCTTGCGATGCGGATGACTCATGCCTCACGTGTTCTCGGCAGGCAGCAACGGTTAGCAGTCGGTATGCTTGAGTGCTAGCTGCAGCTCGCCGCCGCCCCCGGCAGGGCCGCCTCTCGAGGAGAGAAAGAGACTGATGCCCACCTACCAGTACCGCTGCACCGAGTGTGGCGAAGATCTTGAGGCCGTGCAGAAGTTCAGCGATCCGGCCCTCACTACCTGCCCGACTTGCGGCGGTCAGCTCCGTAAGGTCTTCAATGCAGTCGGTGTGGTCTTCAAGGGCTCCGGTTTCTACCGCACCGACAGCCGCAACGGGTCCAAGAGTGGGACTGATGGTGACTCCGGCCCAGACAAGTCGGGCCGTGACAAGTCGGGCCCAGACAAGAAGGCCGCGACCAAGTCAGCCGACAAAGAGCCGGCCGGCGCAGGCTCGGCAGCTTCGAGCGGCTCTCGCAATGGCAAGCAGGCGGCATCTGGCGAAACATCATCCACAGGGTCCAAATCCGCGGGCAGCTAGGCCTGTGGACGACGCGCACGATTTGGTTCCGCGTCCTTAGCGTTCAGGCGTGACCATTCAGACGCCCGGACCATCATCCTCACCGTTCCGCTCATGCCATCGCTAGCGCGGCCCCCTCGACGCCGGCCGCTGCACGCACTTGCCCGTGCCGCATCGTGGCACCGAAGGAAGCTTGCGGCCCTCGCCGCTGTCGCGGCAGTGCTCACTGGAGTCTCCGCCGCTGCTCCGGAAGGCCCGGCCATGATGAGCGTGGTCAAGGCAAGGTCTCGATTGCCCGCTGGAACAGTCGTTTCAACGTCAGATCTAGTGCTCGACCGCGTTGTCGCCTCCGATGTACCGGAAGGGGTGCTCACCGACCCACTCGCTCTGGTCGGCAAGACACTGGCAGCGCCAGTGGCCGAAAACCAGATGATGACGCCCCTGGCTGCCACCGATGCGCGGACCAGCGTGCCGCAAGGGCACGTGATCGCGCCACTGAGGCTGGCTGACACAGCACTGGCCGCCCTGCTCCGGCCCGGCGACCTGGTCGACGTGATCGCCGCCGACCCGCAGGCCGGCCAAGCAGCGGTCGTCGCTGCTGGTGCGCGAGTCATTACGATCCCGCAAGTGCCGGACGAGCGGGTAGGCCCCGGTCCAGAAGGAGCGCTGGTACTCATCGATGTGGACGCCCATACGGCGTCGGCCGTGGCGCAGGCCGCCGCGTCTGCGACGCTCAGCATCATCTGGCGGTGAAGGCGAACCTACGACTCGGGACTTGCGCTCTGAGCTTGTCGAAGAGCGCCCTTGACAGCGCCGACCTGAGGTCGAAGGCTCAGGGTGCATCTCCAGCCTTGTCAGTGATGACCCGTCGCTGGCTCGGCTTGAGCCGCGAGCGTCGCTCCCGCCGCAATGATCTGTGGTGCTCCACGATCCCCGAGAGTCACCTCACCAATGACACGGACCCCAGCCTCGAAGGTCCAATCCCCCTTGACCTCGAGGTACCGCGCCTCCTTGAGCGAGGGTGCGCCGACCGGGAATCGCTGATCAAAGTCACTGATGATCTTGTAGTAATTGCTGTCAAGATCGACGACAGGGGTGGGATCGGCAGCCCTGGTCAGGCGCCCGTCGGATTGCAGATCGTAGGCGTCTGAGCGCAACACCAGCAGGTCGCTGGTGGTCTTGACCGGGAGAAACCGATCGCGACCGACTCCAATGGCCGTCGCGCCCTCGAACACCTCGATGGCGGCACCCATCGCGGTCTCGATCTGGATGACCCTGGGCGAGGACGAGTCTGCCGGGTCGACAGTCTTCTCGTTCTTGATCAACGGCAGCCCGAGCACGGACTTCCGTTCACGCAAGGTACGGGCGAGTGCCGCGAGATCGAACCACAGATTGTTGGTGTGGAAGTACGGATGCCGGAACTCATCGGTGAAATAGTCCATTTCCTCCTTCGGTGTCTGAGCCGTGTCGCGCAGAATCAGCCGCCGGTCGGACTTGCGGATCGCTAGATGTCCGCCTTTACGGTCGGCCGCGGTGCGGCGGCAGATTTCCGCGGCGTACGGCGCACCGGTGGTCGCGAACCATCCTGCGATTTTGGCGTTCGGCGCGGCGCCGAGGTTGTCAGAATTCGACACCGAGGCGTAGCGGTATCCCAATGACAGAAGGCGATCCAGCATTCCTGACGTGGTGAGTGCGGTGTAGAGATCACCGTGCCCAGGCGGACACCATTCCAGACTCGGCTCGGCCGGCCACGAGATCGGTGTCAAGTCGTCGGCCTTGAGCTTGGGCTCCTGATTCTGCACGAAACCCAAGATCAAGTCCAGCGACGGCGAGATCACGCGTACGAGGCCAACGCGGCGAGGGTGTCGTCGTGGGTACGGAAGCTGTTCATGAAGAGCAGCGGCAACTGGATCCCGTACGCGGCCCGCGCATGTCGTACTTGATCAACAATGATGTCGAGGAAGTTCTTGCCGTTGCGTACCGGCAGCAGAGACTTGGCCTTGTCCATGCCCATCGAGGTACCAAGACCGCCATTGAGCTTGATGATCACAGTCTTCTCGAGCGCTGCTGCCGCATCCTCCTCGCTGACGGCTGCATCGCCCAGCATGCTGGGATCGAGGAGAGGCTCGATCGTGTCCTCGGGAATGAAGCCGCTGACACCCTCCTCCAGCTGGCGGTAGTAGTAGGTGAAGACGTCGATGGCCTGCTGAGGGATCGCAGCAGCCGCCATCTTTTCCTGGGCAAGTTTCAGACCCGTCTCGCTCATACCCAGATCGTAGTGATTCCGGGTCTGCGGACTACCTCTTCTTCGGTGGTGGCGGTGGAGGAGGAGCCAGCGCCGCCAGCAGCGTCAGGGTCACCTTGGTGATCTCGCTCTGCGCCGCGGATCGATCGATCGTCGCTGTGCCGTCGCCCGGTTGGTCGCCGTAGTCCCCGAATGAACTATGGACTGCCCCATTGATCACGACATATGAGGTATCTGGCGGAAGTTTCCCCTTGGAGGCCTCAATGTCGTCCGATGTCATCAACTCGTCTGCGGTTCCGGATATGGAGACCGCCTTCAGATCGGTACGGACCACATTGTCCGCCGGGTAGGAGGCGAAAGCACCAGGCCTTTGACCCGTTCGTCCTGGTCAGCAAGTGAGGCCGCGGTGATGCCACCAAGCGAGTGACCGCCCACTGCCCAAGTGGTGATCTCGGGATGAACGTCGAGCACCTTCTTGCCATGATCAGCATCGAGCAGTGAAAAGCCGAACGGCTCCTTCAGCACCACGACCAGGTAGCCGGCTTCCGCCAAGGGGCGGAGGACATGTGCATAGGCGCGGGAGTCGATGCGAGCACCGGGCATGAACATCAGGCCGGTCGTCGGCTTGATGTTCTCACCTGATGCGTCCTCCCGGACCGGGATCAGCTCATACCAGCTGGGTCGGTGGGCGATCCGCACTCCGTTCTCCGACCGGAGGGCCGCGGTGGCCGTCGGTGTCGCCACAAAAGGCCGTGCATAGGCAAGAAAGACGACCAGAAGAAACGCAAGGACTAAAGGGGAACGGCAAAGACGATCCGCCAGCGGGCACGCCGCAACACCTGCTTGGACGTTCTGTGCGCCGGATGCTCTGGGTCACCCTCGCGATCCTGCTTGCCTCCGATCGTCAGCGAACCAATCGACCAGGCAATCGCGACGAAGCCAAGCAAGCCACAGCCGATACTGGCGATCAACATGGCTGGATGGCCATTCAAGATGGCCGGCCAACGCGTCCAGCCAAGCCACACCGGCACCGCCACCATGGCGATCCCGAGCAGCAACCAGATGAGAGCCAGCACAGTTCGGCTGAGCGCTCCCGGCTGCCGCATAGCCAGAGTGTAGGAGCCGTGGTCCAGCCGATCCTTGGCCTGCCGAAGGGCCAGCGCGCTACGAGCTGACGATGTCGGCAACCATGGCGTCGTACGCGCGGACAAGATCGTCGATCTCGACAAACGCGCTGTAGCCATGTCCACCAGCGCCCAGTGCGGCACGGCGGCCGACCAGCCGCTGGTCGATGATCACCGGCCAGCCCGGGTCGCTACCGATGGGAGTGATCGTGCCGCGCTCATACCCGGTCGCTGCGAGAGCCTCAGCGGCATCAGGGAGTTTCATCTTGCTGACACCGAGCAGCAGCCTCAGCTTGGGCCAGGCAATCTGCGTGCCACCGGGGATGACGGCAAACAGGTAATCCCCGCTCGCGCGGCGTACCACGATCGTCTTGGCCATATCTGACGGCGCGATACCCAGCAGCTCGGCGGCCTCCTCGAGGCTGCGCGCAACCGGCCGGCGCCGCAACTCAACGGCCAGCCCGCGCTGATCGGCATCAGCCAGCATGCGTCGTACGCCCCCGGCCAGCTCATCGCTCACGAGCATCCACTCTTCTCGCATGCCTTTCCTCGTCCTCGCTATTGCCCCGTCGTGAAATCGCTAACCCCTCCGATCACCCCGGCGGCTGAGGCACCGTGATCATTTAGCTGTGGAGCCGGACGGCCTGACATCGCGTCTCAGGAGGTGTTCTCCTGCGCACCCCCAGCAGGATTCGAACCTACGACACAAGGTTTAGGAATGCGGCCCGGAGCCGCCCTCAAGATCATCACCAGCGCGCCCGAATACGCCATTGAGCCTAGTCGTAGATACCTTCCGTTCCCGGCGAGACTTGTCAAGACGGTGCACCATTTGCCACCGTTTCTGAAGCTTCTGCGGCCTGGCTGCGGCCTCACCAATCATGATCACTTCGAAACCACGCATTGAGTGGCCGGAGGGCCGGGCGGGATACTGGCAGCCACGTGGTCTCGCTCCGACCTTCTGGTCCATGGGTCCGGGCAGATAGTTCGAGGGCACCGAACAACGCTGATGTCCTCAGAGCAAATCGCCCTTACAAACGAGCCTGCGATCTGGAGAGTAATCACATCACGGCGGCCGTTTCAACCGGTTCCGTTTCCGGACTGCGGCGCCCGCCTTCATCGAACGCGCCTCAGGACCGACGCCGCGATGAGCACCGGTCCGGCCCAGCTAAGGGCGTTTGCCGGGACGAGCGCCGCAGTCGCGCCGCCCGACCACTCGCAGATTGCGCTCGGCGGCAGGTAGGACCATCTGATATGGACTGATTCGTAGGCCCGGTAATCGCGAGTCTCAGACCCGATCGCGGCTTTGGAGCACGTGGCCTCATGCTGGTGGCCGACAATCCGCCGGCCGTAAGCACTCTGTAGCAGAAGAATCCGTACAGCAGCAGGCCGGCGAGGAACGCGATCGCAATCAGCGGCGTCCCCCATCGTTTGCCCATCGCGTCCTCCGCTCGCTCGGTATCACCGCACGTCCGCGCGCCACAACACCGACCACCGCGCCTCCAGATGAAGTTGGTTGGTTGCTTGATGGAACTCGCGCTACCGTGGATTGGTTGCGTGATGCAACTCAATTGCAGGAGGACGGCAATGGACCTCACTGAGCAGGCGATGACCGTGTCGCGAGGGCAGTACCAGCTGCACGCCGAGGTGACACCGGGTTCCGGGGCACCGATCGTGCTGATGCACGGCTTCCCCGACAACACCCACCTTTACGACCGAGTACTTCCATACCTCACCAGGGGCCAACCGGTCGTACGTTTCGACTTCCTCGGCTGGGGCCGCTCGGACAAGCCCGACGGTTACCCTTACACGGCCACCAACCAGGCCGGCGATGTGGAGGTGGTGATCGACGCCGTGGGGAGTCGATTCGGCGCGGACCAGGTGGTGCTCGTCGCGCACGATGCGTCGGGCCCGCCGGCGATCGACTGGGCTCTGGCAAACCCGACCCGCGTGGCCCGGCTGGTGCTGCTCAACACCTACTATCACTGGGTGTCGGGGTTACGTCGGCCGCCGGCCATCGCGCTGTACTCGACGCCGGTGCTACGTGTCGCAGCGAGGGCCGTGAGCCGGCGCAGGCCCGACTGGGATCTACGCCTGTTCGCGTGGCAGGTAGGCGGATTCATCCGCGACGCCGAGGTGCGCGAACCCCTGGTGGCACAGCTGTCCGGACAGTTCCTGGCCGCTCGGCCGGCGTTTTGGCGGCTCAACGACGACCTGCTCGGAACCGTGCTCAGCCGCCGTCGGCGCATTCCGGAGCTGCGCCGATTCTCGCCACCGGTGCGGGTGATCTTCGGGGGCAGAGACCGGTACCTCAACGCTGGGGTCGGGCGACGGTTCGCCGCGCTGTTCCCCCACAGCGAGTTGCACCTGCTGGAAAACGCCGGCCACTACGTCCAAGTCGACGAACCCGAGACGGTGGCTGACCTCATCACGGCTGAGTAGCATCAAGCAACCCAGCCCAGCTACACTCGATTCATGTTGGGCCGGACCTATGACGACCAGGTGTGCTCCATCGCCCGCACCCTGGAGGTCCTCGGCGAACGGTGGACCCTGCTCATCGTGCGCGATGCGCTGCTGGGGCTGCACCGCTTCGATGAGTTCCAAGAGAGCCTTGGTGTGGCGCGCAACGTGCTCACCGAGCGGCTCAGGCGACTCGTCGAGGCCGGGGTGATGGAGCGAGTGCCCTACCAGCAGCGGCCTGAACGGTACGGCTACCAGCTCACCGCGATCGGCCGCGAGCTGGCCGTCCCGGTGATCGGCCTGATGCATTGGGGCGACCGGCACCTCGCCGGCCCCGCCGGTCCGCCACGGGTGACCCGCCACAAGGACTGCGGCGGCAAGATTCACGCCCAGCTCGCCTGTGCCAAGTGTGGGGAGGCGGTCCCCCCGGGGCAGATGAGCGTCCGACCTGGACCTGGGCTGCGGGCGCACCCCGCCCGCGCAACGACAGGATGACCTACCTTCGGTCCATAATGGATCCAGCAGGTCGCTTCTCGGCACCTTGCCGCCAGTGGGACCACCGCTCCGGGTCGCCACTCAAAGCGGGTTTGCGGTCACCGTCCACTTGCCTCATCGCGCATGCCATGCGCTAGGCGAGCTACCAGGGCCCCCATGACGGCCAACCACAGCGTGATCACGGTAGGTCCGATGATCGTCAGGACCCGGGACGCTGCAGTCGGTTCACCCGCCAGCGCCTGAATCAAGCCCGCGCAAACGGAGCCCAGGCCTGCCGTCACCGCAACCCACCCCAGCCATCGGGGATAGACGTCGCTGAGCGCGACGGCCAGCCCGTACAGGATAAAGGTCGCGCCCGCGAAGAGGATGTTGAACAGCGACGCGAGGGCAAAGTTGATGGTCTCGTTGGCGAGCACGACGCGCAGCGCGGCCGACTGTTCTTCCGCTGGCGCTCGGGCCCACTCATCGGCCAGCTGTTTGGCGGCGACCCCGTCGAGCATGACGAGCACCAAGCCGACCGCGACGCCGGCGATAGCGGCCGCCCATCCAAACTGCGCGAGCGCACCAGCGAGTCCGCCCGGGATCGAACGGTAGAGAGCGAGCAGACCGCCGAGCATCAGCATGATGCCCGCGACAATGATCAGGTGAATCGATGTCCAGGCATCGCTGTCGGCGATCACCCGCGCCACCCCTGGCGGATCATCAAGTGGCGTAACGGGATGGATGAGGTTGCCGACCATCCCGGCAAGCGAGCCGACGACGGCCGCGGCCCCCCCGAGCCGGAAGAGCCACCGCTGCGTACTGATCGGCTCGGCCACGTCAGGCATAGCACCCCATCCCGCCAGCGCAAGGCCTCGGCACCATCTCATGCCGAGACCAATGGACTGACACTCGCCGGCGTATGCCGTGGAGCAATCTGGTTCTAGTCAGATTCCCACGACCTGGTTCTAGTCAGATTCCCACAGACCGAACAGCCGTCTCAACCAGCCGCAGCCACTTGTCCCAGAGCCAGAAACGAACCCGTGCGTCGATCCGTCATCCATCCGAAGTAGCCGTAGAGGGCCGCAGAGCAGCAAGGACATGCGGAGTGGAGGGCCGGTGTCTCCTCCTGAGGGATGCCTCGTATCGAGTCTCGGCGGGAGTCGCCCCACAGCGACGTTGTTGCCGCTCCGCGCGGATCGAACGACTTACAACTGGCCGACACCGTCACCGACCAGCACTGCGCCGATGATCACGAAGACCACGGCGATGATGGTGTTGTTTCTTTGCACGAGCCAGGTCCGAGCGGTTTGGAGCGGTCCGGCCATGCGATCCGGATTTACCACGAATGCCAGGGTCGGCGCGATGACTGAGAGGCACGCGATCACCGTGTAGCCAAGGGCGAGTCCGGCGGTCGGGCCCGGCGGAAGGGCTGCCGCGCCGATGGTAAGCCCGGCACCGACGCTGAAGGCAAGCTCTTTCGGGTTGGCGACTGATAGGACAAACGCGAGTCCGGCCGCACGGCGAGGAGACATTCGCTCCACTTGGGCAACTCGGCCTCCTCGCTCGTCTCCGGACGCTTGCGCCACTTCACCACGGCTAACCCGAGCAATGCGACACCAAGGAGAATCCGCAAAATGGCCGACGGAAGGGAGGAGCCGGACTCAAGCGTGAGTACCTCGGTCAAGAGGGACGCCGTGATGACGACCAGCGCCACACCCACGAATCGCCCAAGATCGTACGCCAGTCCCCCGGCCCTGTCTGAGGGTGACAACAGGACCAACAACACAGCAATGATCGGGAACGGACTGAGCAGCATGCCGACAGCGAAGGGCAGAGTCGCTCCCAGGACCTCAAGCACGGAGCTGATTCTTTCAGCCGCCAGCATCGCTCATCGCGCCGAGCCGGCGTGCGGCTCAGCTCATCATGTGTTGCAATGGCCGGCTCGCCCGAGCCGGACGTAGATCAACGAGCGGCAGCGCGGCCCGGAGCGAGGATACGGGCCGCCCGCCGAGCGGAGCGGGCCATTTGAGAGTGATTAGCGGGGGGTTCGGCACAGACCCTACTGAGACACTTCTTCGCGTTGTGATCTGTCGAGGTTTCAGCGGCTCGGGCCGAACGCTGGAGGCGGCGCCGAGCGCGGCCTCGGTGCCTGCCGTTCGTGTGAGGTCGCGGTCGTACGTCTCGTCGCTGGGACTGCCCCGCGGCTTGCAGGGTCCTGGTTCGGCGTTTGCGGTAGTTGATCGAGAATGCGCCACCAGAGGGCTGCGGCGGGGTGGTCGTCGGGTAGAGGTCCTGCGGCGGCCGCCGACCGGACGAGATGTGTGGCGTCAAAGCCGGCCCGGATGAGGTTGGTTAGCCTTTCCTCGAGTTCCGGTAGGAATGGGTCTGCGGTGGCGCTGGGGACTGCTGTGGCGAGCAGCTGCAGCCATTGCCAGTCCGTATGGGTGTCCGTGGCGGCGAGTCGCTTGTCGAGTTGCTGTTGCCAGGCTCGCGTGGCCTTGCCGAGCTGGGGTGGCCCGGTCGGTCGCAGGTCGGCGGGGTCAACCTGGTTGGCGGCGCGCCACACCTGTATGTCGGAGATCAGCCCCGCCGGCACGAGAGCGTGTCGCTGTGCCGCCCAGGCCGGCGCGTCACCTGCTGCGTTGGGGCGGACCTGGTCGGCGAGCTGAACGACCAGCTGTGATAGGGCGCGCAGGTATGGTCCCCAATTGGGGTCGGCGGCGATGCGGTAGGGAATGCCCGGCAGCCACGGCAGGGGACCGTCTCGACCGGTGGGCAGGCTGGTGTCGTCCTGGCGCCAGTCCAGTACGGCGGCTCGATCGTCAGCGCTGCTCAGCTCTTTGGCGTCGCATGCGGTCCGGAGCCGTTGGTGCGGGTCGGCGCCGTCGCCGGCGAGGAGGAGTAGATGGGCTCGCAGGGTCCGCCATGCCGGCTCGTCGGTTAGCCCGGGCACCAACCGGCTCGCGTAGGCCTCCAGTGCCTGCGCTTCGCTCTTGCCGACGATCTCCTCGGTAGCGACATGTAGGGCGTCGAGGTAACGCTCGACGGAGTCCCCAAGCCGGACAGCGGGATCTTGCTGCTCGCGCAGCATCGTGCTGGCCGATCTTGGGATGTCGTCTCGGGACAGAATGTGTTCGAGCAGCTCGGTCGCGGTGGACGGTCGTATCGTGTCGGGCCGGATGAGGGTGTGCGGGTCGCCGTCGCCGACTAGCTGCAGGTAGATGTGGTTATGCAGGCGTCCCCGGGTGCACATCGTGTACAGCTGCTGCCGCGACTGGTTGCCGGTGATCAGGCCGTGCATGGTGTCGGCGGTGATCCCCTGGGCGGTGTGAATGGTAGTTGCGTACGCGAGTTCCACTGATTCGCGAACGTAGCTTGCGGGCAGGTGGATGGTGCGGCCGCTCCGGCTGTGCTTTACCCGCAGCCCGCCGTCTTGATGAGCGGTGAGGACGGTCCAGCGGTCGCCGTTCTTGACCCAGTCAGTGGCGGAGGTGCGGAGCCGGCGGTCATTGGTACGGGTGATGATCAACTCGCCGGCACTGCCCGGTTGCCATCCGCCAATGCGACCTCCGGGCCGGATGTGGGCGCAGACGCGAGGCGGTGAGCGCGGGCTCGCTGGTTGAGTTCCGCAACCAGGTCGCGGGTGGGGGCGAGCATCACTGAGTCCAGCTCTTCCTTGCGGTCGGCTCGCCATGCGTCGAACAGGTTCTCGGTGAGTGCGGCCAGGTCGCCGACGTGGATCCGTTGCCGGTCGAGGTAGTAGCCCAACGCCTCCGGCCTGCCGTCCCGTAACGCGAGGGACGCCGCGGCTTCGGCGGGGTCGTTGAATCGGTGGAGCTCGCTCAGACGGACCGCGCCGTGGCTGGCTTCGATGTCGCGGAGCACACCGCCGGCGCCGATGGCGGCCAGCTGTTGATCATCACCGATCAGCCGAACACTGCCGCCGCGGCCCACAATGAACTGGACGGCGGTGTCGAGTGAGAGCGTGTCGGCCATCCCCGCTTCGTCTATCAGCACCAGCGTCGAGGGGCCAATGCGGTGGACCCATTCCGGCAGTTCGCCGTTCTGCTGTTGGAGAGACCAGGTGAGTTTGGCGAGTGTGTCGGTGGGGGCCCCGGTCTGCTCGCCGAGCTGTGCCGCGGCGGCGGCGGATGGGGCCAACCCGAGCACGTGGCCGCTGCCCTCAAGCCAAGCGTGGGTGAGCGTGCGTAGTGCTGTTGTTTTTCCTGCGCCTGCTGGGGCGATTGCCAGCTGTAGCCGGGCACCGGAGGTCGCCATGGATCGGACAAGCGCGGCCTGGCCTGGGTCCAGGGCCATCCCATTGGCTGCCGACTCCAGCAGCGCAAGGTCGACCGCGACCGCATCGACGGCGCGTCCATCGCTGCGGCCAGCGGTGGAGACTAGCCGTCGCTCCGCATCGAGGATTCGGGTCGAGGTGAACAGGTCTGCACCGGCGACGGTGTAAACCGATGAGCCGTCGGCCCGTCGCAGCGGCACCGGTTCGACAATGGTGTCGGCCATGGTGAGCGGTATTGATCTGGTGTCGAGCACTTCGGCGACGAGCAGATCGACCAGCCGGTCCACCTTGTCGGTCGAGATGTCGGCAGCGCGGATTTGGCGTTGTGCTTCGGCCCGCACATGCCAGATCTGCCAGGTGGAACGGTGCTCCTCCATTGCGGTGAGCATCCGATCGGTCGCCGCAGACACCCAAGCCGTGTCGATGATCGGGCTCGACTGGCTGGAGGGGAAGGGCGGCCTGCACCATGGCGTGCACGGCTTGAGATCCGCCGAGAACCTGGGCGGCTTCGTCATGCCAGGTCATCCGCTGCTCGGTGAGGGTGCGGGGTTCGTGCTTAGCGTCCCGCGTCTCCAACGTTGCTTGCTGAGCTAGGTGCAACATCTCCACCGGGGTCGGCGGCCGGCCGTGGTCGCGATGGAAATGGCGGGCCAACTCACCGCGTCGGCTCTCGATACTTGCGCGCCGCGCCGACCAGCGACGATCAGGGCTGGGTCAACACCGACGATCTCACGCACCGGCCGTCTACCAGGTCGGTGTCGTGCCGGTCGGCGAACCGCACACCCAACCGAATCCGGAGGTCGTGCTCCAGGGCAGTGTTACAAGTCTCCGACGCAGCCACAGTCGCTTTGAACAGCACCCGGCCGTCGATCGACAGCCAGCGTCCCTCGCGGGTTTGCACCTTGTTCGCGACGGCGACATGGGTGTGCAGATCCGGGTCGCCGGCTCGAGAGTCGCGGTGGATGAACGCGGCCGCGACCAGGCCGGTCACATCGACCTGCCGGACCCCGTTTCGTCCCTGCCGGGTGAACAAGGCGTGGTGTTCGATGAAGCGCAGCGCATCCCGCACGGCCGCCTGATGCGCCTCCTCGATCTGCGCGGCGACGTGGGGTCGGCGACCGCCCACAAGCTCGACACCGACTTGACCGGGGAGAAGGTCAGGTCATAGCCGGCAACCGTCTGGGTGCGCGGACGCGACCCCTTAGCGATGGTGGCAGCGATCTCGCGGGCATCCATCGGATCGGGCCATGCTCGGTTCGGAAGAACTCCCGCGCCACCTCGGTACGGACCCGTGCCCGAAGCGCCGCAGAGACTGACTCGTCTCCCAGCTGGCCGGCCCCGTGCCGGGTGGCAATCCGCTTCGCCACATCGATGCGGAATGGGCTGACCTCGCCGGCGTAAACCTTGAACGGTGCGCCCAGCCGAGTCGCGGCCTTGATGTTTGCGTCGGTCAAGTCAGCGGCGTTCACCTGTGCCAGCCGCTGGGCGGCGAGGGGATGCAGGCCGGCGCCGAACAGAGCCCGCATCTGCTCCGCGGTGACCGCATCCCCGGCACTTAGGCCGTCGATGCCGGCCAGGCCAGATCCGATCCAGGCACCCGGAGTCTCTCCCCGTTCGGTGTAGTAAGAGGCCAACCCGACATAGCCCTTCTCAGTGGCATCCAACGCCGCTACCTGCCGGGTCAAATAGTCATACCCCGACCCGACGCTGAGCTTATGAATACTCATCGTCACAACCACCAAAGGCGAATCGGGTCAACCTCGCGGTCAGCCAGGCGGGTACGTACCGGTGATGCAGAAGGTGTGTCGGACTTGGAAACCTTGGAGTTCGAGGGGTACGCCGGACAGAGCTGCCGACCGTCTGAGCCATCAGACGATTTCAATTTAGAGGCGGTGTAGACCAGGCCAAGTAGGCGGAGGCTGATGAGTTAGCAGGCGATTTGGCCGACGGTCATCGAGATGACCAGTCCCGCAGCAGGAACTGTCAACGGGACGCCTCACAGTGTCGCAAGCGGATGTGTCGGTCGTTGTGCCGGATGCGAGTAGGCCAACCTCGGGTTAGGCATCGGTGGACTAGCCAATAGTTGGCCTCAATTCCTGAAGGCGTGCCTGTGAGCTGCTGCGCTGTCATGTGGGTGGTCGTTGAGTCGGATGACGATCTTGTTGATGGTGCCGGTGAAGGCGTTGTCCCAGGGGTCGTAGTCGTCGATGACAGGTGACCAGGCGTCGACGCCGACGTCGGCGGTCTCGCCGGCGAGGGAGTAGATGGCGCCCATGGTGCGGTCGATGCGGCCTTCGGAGACCTGGGTCGCCGTTGACGTAGATGCGGCCGGTGGCGCCTTTGTTGAGGCCGCCGCCGTCGTAGTCGAACTCGAAGTCGAGGGTCACTTGCCGGTGGGCAGCGGGTCGTCGCCCTGGATGGTGTACATCTCGCGGGCCAGCCAGTTGTAGGCGTACTTGGGTTTGCCGTCGATGACATAGAGGCACCAGCCGCCGGTCTGGCCGGCCTGGCTGAAGACCACACCCTCGGCGCCGTTCTCGGGGATCTCCAGGTCGGCGCTGATCCGGTAGGAGACGGCCTTGGTGTTGATGAAGTTGTTCTCCGTCATCCCGGTCATGCCCGGGTAGAGGGTCGAGCTCGGTGCGGCCGGCCATCAGGTCGGGGCGGCCCGGCCGCGACGGGGTTGAGCCGCTCGAAGGCGCGGTCGTCGAGCGGGTAGACGCCGTACTTGATGGCCTCCTGCGTGGAAGAGCGCCTTCATCTCCTCCAGCTTCTCCGGGTGCTGGTCGGCGAGGTCGTGGGCGAGGCCGAAGTCCTCGGCCATGTGGTAGAGCTCCCACCGGTCCTGGTCGAAGCCGACACCGCGCGGGGCCGGCTCCCACGGGGCCGCGGTGGACGACCGCGGCCAGCCAGCCGTCGTGGTAGATGCTGCGGTTGCCGGAGACCTCGTTGTACTGGGTCGTGTGCCGTTCCGGTGCGTCGGCGTCGTCGAAGGAGTACGCCATGCTGAAACCCCGGCCATCGGGGTCTGCTCGGCGCCGTTGACGATCTTCGGCTCGGGGATGCCGACGGCCTCCAGGATGGTCGGGACGACGTCGATGACGCTGGCGTACTGGCGGCGGATCTCCCCTTGGCGTCGATGCCCTTGGGCCAGTGCACGACGGTGCCGGCCATGTTGCCGCCGGCGTGGGCCATCTGGATGCACCAGGTGGCCGGGGTCGATCCGGCGCACTGCCCAGCCGACCGAGTAGTTCGGGTACGACGTCGGGCCGCCGTACTCGTCGAGCCGGCTCAGCAGGTACGGGATCTCTTCGGGCGCACCGTTCAGCGGACCCCACTCCACGAAGACGCCGTTGATGTCGCCGATCGAGGAGCCGCCGTTGTCGCCGGCGATGTAGAAGATCAGGGTGTTGTCGAGCTCGCCGATCTCCTCGATGGCGTCGACCAGACGGCCCGACCTCGTGGTCCGCGCTCTCCACCAAGCGTGGCGTAGACCTCCATCTGCCGGGTGAAGACGGTCTTCTCGTCCTCCGACAGGCCGCCCAGCGCGGGATCGCGTCGGGGTTCGCGGCCAGGTCGGTGTCCGGCGGGACGATCCCCATCTCCTTCTGCCGGGAGAGGATCTCCTCGCGCATGACGTCCCAGCCCTGGTCGAACTCGCCCCGGTACAGGCCCTTCTCCAGCCACGCCTTCGGCGGCGTGTGCGGCGGGTGGCCGGCGCTGCTGGAGTAGTACATGCAGAACGGCCGGTCCGGGGTCAACGACCGGGTGGCCTTCATCCAGTCGATCGCCTGGTCGGTCATGTCGATGTTGAAGTGGTAGTCCGGGTCGTTCGGCGTGCCGATGTGGGTCACCCCGTCGATCAGGTTCGGGTTCAGCGAGGACTGCTCACCGGCCAGGTAGCCGTAGAACTTCTCCCAGCCCGAGCGGGCCGGCCACCGGTCGAACGGACCGCTGACGCTGACCTCGTAGGGCGGCACCTCGTGACACTTGCCGAAGTAGGAGGTTCACGTAACCCCAGCGGTGCAGGATCTCGCCGATAGTCGCGCAGCTGTCC
>CAVUTQ010000032.1:0-61858 GCA_963744455.1 uncultured Actinomycetota bacterium
GACCCTCGACGGCCAGGACCTGCTCTCGCCTCACGATCGACGAGCGGGCCCGGGCTGGGTTGTTCCTGGCTATGCAGTATCCGGTCGAGGTGCCTGGCGTTTCGGTTTCGAACTTCCTGCGTTCGGCCAAGACAGCGCTCGAGGGCGAGGCGCCGAAGCTGCGTACCTGGGTGAAGGAAGTTAATGCGGCGATGGAACGGGTTCACATGGATTCCGACTTCGCCAACCGGAGCCTCAACGAGGGCTTCTCAGGCGGGGAGAAGAAACGGCACGAGATCGTCCAGCTCGAGCTGCTGAATCCGCGGTTTGCGATCTTGGATGAGACGGACTCGGGGCTCGACATCGATGCCCTGCGCATCGTCGCCGCCGGGGTGAACCGCTTCGCCTCCCAGGGCGACCGGGGGATCTTGTTGATCACCCACTACACACGGATCCTGCGCTACATCACCCCGGACTACGTCCACGTTTTCGTGGCCGGTCGGGTGGCAGAGCAAGGCGGTCAGGAGCTTGCGGAGCGGCTGGAGGCCGAGGGCTACGACCGCTACGTACGCGCGGCTGCGACGGCTGGGGCGGAGTAGCAATCATGTCGCTCAATGGTGGGCCTGAGTACCCGGTCACCACAGATCTCTCCGACGTCACGCGGGGCAGTCTGGCGCTGGCCGAGGAGCCGATCGCTTTTGATGTCGAGGCAATCCGCGCCGACTTTCCGATCTTGGAAAGGACCGTCGGCGGGATGCCGCTCAGTCTACCTCGACAGCGCCAACAGCTCACAGAAGCCGCGCGTCGTGGTCGAGGCGATCGAAGATCACTACCTCAACCACAATGCGAACGTCGCTCGCGCCATGCACATGTTGGGCGCGGAAGCGACTGAAGCATTCGAGGGTGCGCGGGCGCAGCTGGCGCAATTCATCGGTGCCAACCGCTCAGAGGAAGTGGTGTTCACCAAGAACGCCTCCGAGGCACTCAACTTGTGTGCGTACACGCTCGGAGCCTCGCTGAAACCGGGCGACGAGATCGTCATCTCGGTTATGGAGCACCATTCCAACATCGTTCCCTGGCAACTCCTGGCACAGCGCACCGGTGCGGTGCTGCGTTGGTTCGACGTAACCGATGAGGGGCGGTTGGACCTGGACAAGGCCGCCGCAGAGGGGCTGCTGAACGAGCGGACCAAGATCATCTCCGTGGCTTATGTGTCGAACGTGCTCGGCACCATCAACCCGATCAGCGAGATCGCTGCCCTGGGCCATGCGGTGGGCGCCACCGTGGTGGTCGATGCCTCGCAGGCCGTCCCGCAGCTGTCGGTGAACATGACAGCCCTTGGCGCGGATCTGGTCGCCTTCACCGGCCACAAGATGGTTGGCCCAACGGGCATTGGTGTGCTCTGGGGACGTTATGAGCTGTTGGCCGCGCTGCCACCGTTCCTGGGTGGTGGAGAGATGATCGAGGTGGTCACCATGGCCGGCTCGACTTATGCCCCACCGCCGCACCGCTTCGAGGCGGGCACGCCCCCGATCGCTCAGGCGGTCGGGCTCAGTGCCGCGGCGCAGTACCTGACCGCGATCGGGATGGACCAGATCACCGCGCACGAACGTGAGATCACCGGGTACGCGCTCGAAGGCTTGCACAGCCTTCCCGGGCTTCGGGTGCTTGGACCAGACGAGCTCGTAGATCGCGGCGGGGCTGTCTCGTTCACGCTGACCGCTCCGGACGGGCAACCGATTCACCCCCACGACGTGAGCCACCTGCTCGACTCCCGGGGCATCGCGGTGCGCGCCGGGCATCATTGTGCGCGGCCGCTGCATGAGCGTTTCGGGGTCCAGTCCTCGACTCGCGCCTCGTTTTACCTCTACACCACCCGTGCCGAGATCGATGCGCTGATCGACGGCCTGGATTACACGATGGGTTTCTTCGGGGGGCTGCGATGAAGGTGGAAGATCTCTACCAGGAGATCATTCTCGATCACTACCGCTCCAAGCATCACAGCGGATTGCGCGAGCCGTACCAGGCCGAGGTTCAGCACGTCAATCCCACCTGTGGGGACGAGGTCCGGCTGCGGGTGAACCTGGTCGGGGACACGGTGACCGATGTTTCGTACGAGAGCGTGGGCTGCTCGATCTCCCAGGCGTCGACCTCGGTGATGACGGATCTGGTGATCGGCCATGACGTCGCGTACGGCCTGGGTCTGTACGAGGAATTCTTGACCATGATGCAGGGCAAGGGCCAGATCGAGCCCAATGAAGAGCGTCTCGAGGACGGTGTCGCGTTCGCTGGCGTGGCCAAGTTCCCGGCGCGTGTGAAGTGCGCTTTGATCGGTTGGTCGGCCTTCCGGGACGCGATCATCCAAGCCCAGAGCGCGAGTAGCTAAGGAGATATGCCATGACCGACACTCGCAGCTACCAGGATCTTTCGACCGATCCGCCCGAGCGGGAAAGTCGGCCGTCGGATCTGGTTGCCGATGATCTTCCCGAGGTTGATCTTGGCGAGCCATCGGCACTGCCGGATGGGCGGCCCTCGCTGGACGACATCGAAGAGGCACTCAAGGACGTTGTCGATCCCGAGCTTGGCATCAACGTGGTTGATCTTGGGCTGGTCTACGGGTTGAATTTCGAGGACGACGATTCCTTGACCATCGACATGACGCTGACCTCGGCCGCATGCCCACTGACCGACGTGATCGAAGATCAGACTCAGACGGCGCTTGAAGGCATGGTCGACCGGTGGGTGATCAACTGGGTGTGGATGCCCCCGTGGGGCATGGAGATGATCACCGAGGACGGTCGCGACCAACTGCGTGCTCTCGGCTTTAACGTCTGAGCGCTTCGGTCTGGGTCCGGTTCGGGGAGGCGTACGGCAGCGGGCTAGGAAACGTCGTGGTCGGCTTTGGCGGTCGACCTGAGTCACTGCCTGGCTCGGGTTTCAAGCATCTTAGGTTTGCTACGCCTGCCCGTACGCCTCCCCGAACCTTTCACCTGGGGGTGCGCTCAGGCGTGTGGCTGATGGCACGTTGGTCGCGACTGCCTCGGTGATCTTCTCCTGCTGGTCGCGGCTGTGTGCGGAAAGCTGTGTTTACCGGCTCGAAGCGCCGGTAAACACAGCTTTCCGAATGGCCGCGGAAGAGGTAGCGAACAGCCCTCGCAACCAGCATCGGACTCATCTCCGGTACGGCTGCGACCAAGATCGCGCCCACGAGAATAGGGAGGGAGCGGTGCCGGGGGCCGGCGTAGAACGTAAGAATCTTGAAACCCTGGGAATCACCAAAGTCTCCTTGACGCTAGAAGTAACCGCGGTCGTTCTACGCCGGCCCTCGGCACCGCGACCGACCGAGAGTCCAAAGAAGCGATCTTTGGTCGCAGCAAAAGCACGTACGGAAGGGTTGAGTCCAATGCTGGTTGCGAGGGATGTGGAGGTACGCGCGGGTGCGCGTCTTCTGCTGGAGCATGCCTCCTTCCACGTGGCATCTGGCGACAAGATCGGCTTGGTGGGACGTAATGGAGCCGGCAAGACCACGCTCACCCGGATCTTGTCCGGCGAGGCCCAGCCTGCCAGCGGAACGATCACGAGAACGGGCCCCGTCGGATACCTGCCGCAGGATCCGCGGACCGGCGATCTTGATGTCCTGGCCAAGAATCGGATCCTGTCTGCCCGCGGTCTGGACGCGGTGGTTGATCGGCTGCGACGCGCCGAGCTGGCGATGGGTGACGATTCGGCCGATCTCCGGGACAAGGCGATGGCCTCGTACGCGAAAGCGGAGGCAGAGCTGGCGGCTGCGGGTGGCTACGCCGCCGAAGCGGAGGCGGCCCGAATCGCCAGCAATCTCGGGCTACCCGAGCGCGTGCTGCACCAGCCGCTCGGGACATTGTCGGGCGGTCAGCGGCGACGGGTTGAGCTTGCCCGGATCTTGTTCTCCGGAGCGTCGACCTTGCTGCTCGATGAGCCCACCAACCACCTCGACGCCGATTCAATTGTGTGGTTGCGTGACTTTCTGGCCGGACATTCCGGCGGGTTGCTGGTGATCACTCACGACGTGGGGTTGCTGGAGCGGTGCGTGAATAAGGTGTTCCACCTCGACGCCAACCGTGCCGAACTCGATATCTACACGATGGGGTGGAAGCGTTATCTGCAACAACGCGAGACCGACGAGAAGCGCCGGAGACGGGAGCGGCTGAACGCCGAACGAAAGGCGGACCAGCTCCTCAGCCAGGCGGACAAGATGCGCGCCAAGGCAACCAAGGCCATGGCCGCGCACAACATGGTCAGGCGCGCGGAGCGGTTGCTGGCGGGCATCGATGGCGAACGGGCTCGTGATCCGGTGGCCAAGATCAAGTTTCCGGACCCGGCACCCTGCGGAAAGACGCCACTCACCGCGACGGACCTCAGCAAGAGCTACGGATCACTCGAGGTTTTCACCGACATCGATCTTGCCATCGACAAGGGCAGCCAGGTCGTGGTGCTCGGCCTCAACGGAGCAGGCAAGACCACACTGCTGCGAATCCTTGCGGGTTTGGACGAGCCCGACACGGGTGAGGTCATGGCGGGTCACGGTCTGCGCATCGGCTATTACGCCCAGGAGCATGAGACCTTGGAGGTCGGTCGTTCGGTGCTCGCGAACATGAGGACCGCTGCTCCGCAGCTTGGCGATACCGATGTGCGCAAGGTCTTGGGCGCGTTCCTTTTCTCAGGTGACGATGTCGACAAGCCGGCGAGCGTACTGTCAGGCGGCGAAAAGACCCGGCTGGCACTGGCCATGCTGGTTTGCTCCAGCGCCAACGTGCTGCTGCTCGATGAGCCCACGAACAACCTTGATCCGGCCTCGCGTGCCGAGGTGCTGTCAGCGATCAGGCGTTACGCCGGTGCAGTGGTGCTTGTCACGCACGACGAGGGAGCTGTGGATGCTCTTGATCCAGATCGCGTACTGCTGCTACCGGACGGTGTGGAAGATCTTTGGAGTCCGGAGTACGCGGATCTGGTTGCCCTGGCGTGATCATCGAGCTGCCCTTGATCGCTAAGAGCCGGAAATCAGAGATCAAGTGCCCACTTCATGTGATCAAACGCTCTGGAGCTTCGCTGATCAGACCAGAAAACCCCCAAACGTGTCGGAAACGTGCTAGAAATGGTTGATCATTGATCTTGAGGTCTCGATCATTGGGTCTGGCAAAGGTCGTCGTCCAACCGCGATGACTCACGACAAAGGGAGGCGCAGTGGCCAAGGCATTGGCTAAGGGTTCACGCATCACCGGGGCGCAGCGGACAACGCTTGCTTCCCAGTACGCCAAGCGGTACGCCGCTGGCGACAGCATTCGCAAGATCGCTGAGGACGCCGGTCGTTCCTTCGGGTTCGTGCATGGTGTCCTCAAGGAATCAGGGGTTGAGCTCCGCGGTCGCGGCGGCGCTACCCGCGGTGCCAAGAAGGCGGCCCCAAGCAGCGCAGCGAGGAAGGGCACCACGGCTCCGGCCAGGAAGGCCCCGGCGAAGGCAGCTGCGAAGAAGTCTTCCGCGAAGACAACCAAGGCTCCGGCCAAGAAGGCAGCCGCCAAGAAGGCACCGGCCAAGAAGTCGCCCGCCAAGGCCGCCAAGGCTCCAGCCAAGAAGTCAGCCGCCAAGAAAGCGCCTGCGAAGAAGACGACTGCCAAGAAAGCTCCTGCCAAGAAGGCCCCTGCGAAGAAGACGACTGCCAAAAAGGCCCCTGCAAAGAAGGCGACTGCCAAGAAGGCTCCTGCCAAGAAGCGGTGATCGCGACTCATCCTGGAAGGCCCGGCGCAGTTGCGACCGGGCCTTTCAGTTGCTGCTGATCGCGGGGCGCGGAATAGCCTGGGACCGCCGAGCGTTGCGAGCCCCGGAGGAAGCCCATGTCGATGTACATGACGATGCGGCGCATGTCGCAGGATCCCGATATTGCCCAGCATCAGCTCAGCCACGGCGTGGTTCGGCGCGTCCTGCGGTTCGCGAGGCCCTACCGGTCCTGATCGCCGTCTTTGTGGTCTTGGTGGTCATCTTGGCCGCCCTTGCCGTGGCCCCGCCGCTGCTTTTCAGAGAGATCATCGACCACGGCGTGTTGCAGGGCAACCAGCGGGTCGTGATCATCGTGAGCCTTACCCTCGCCGGCATCGCGGTGCTACAGGCGGTGCTCGGGATGGTTCAACGCTGGTTTTCTTCAACGATCGGCGAAGGCCTGATCTTCGACCTGCGCACGCAGGTCTTCGACCACGTGATCCAGATGCCGGTCGCATTCTTCACCAGAACCCAGACCGGAAAGCTCGTATCGCGGCTTAACTCAGATGTGATCGGCGCCCAGCAGGCATTCACCTCGACCCTGTCGACAGTTTTGACGAACTTGATCAGCCTGGTGCTGGTGCTCGCAGCCATGATCGTGCTGAGTTGGCAGCTCACTCTCGCTGCACTGATCATGTTGCCGATCTTCCTCATCCCGGCCAAGATCGTCGGCCGCAAGCTCGCAGAGCTGACGCGTCAGCAGATGCAACTCAACGGCGACATGTCGGCGACCATGACCGAGCGTTTCAGCGTCAGCGGGGCACTGCTGGTCAAGCTGTTCGGACGGGTACCCGAGGAGCACGACCGGTTCGCCGAACGCGCCGGCGCGGTACGCGATGTCTCGGTCAAGATCGCCATGAATGGTCGGTTCTTCTTTACGTCGCTGGGACTGGTTGCGGCGTTGGCTGTTGCGCTGGTGTACGGCGTTGGCGGGTCGCTTGGCCATCGACGGCGTCCTCACCGTGGGTACCTTGACGGCCTTGGCGGCACTCCTCGCTCAGCTGTACGGGCCACTTACCCAGCTCACCAATCTCCGCATCGACGTCATGAACGCCCTCGTCAGCTTCGACCGCGTCTTCGAAGTGCTCGACCTGATGCCGATGATCCGCGACGCCGAGGACGCCGAAGCAGTCAAGGGGCCGGCCTCGGTGAGATTTGAGCACGTCTCGTTCACCTACCCGAGCGCCGATGAGGTCTCCTTGGCCAGCCTGGAGTCGATTGCTTCGCTGGATCAACGACCGAGCGGCGAGGTGCTGCACGACGTAACCTTCAGCGTTGCGGCCGGTCAAACTGTGGCGCTCGTCGGCCGATCCGGCGGCGGCAAGACGACAATGACCCACCTCATCGCGCGGCTCTACGACGCCACCTCCGGAACAGTCCGGGTAGCGGGCACCGACGTCAAGAAACTGTCAGCAGGCATCGCTGCGCGCCACGGTTGGCTACGTGACCCAGGACGCGCACATGTTCCACGACACGATTCGCGCCAACCTCCGATACGCCCGGCCCGATGCCACCGACGCCGAGTTGTGGGAAGCGTTGGAGGCTGCACAGATCAAGCCGCTCGTCGAGAGCCTGCCCGACGGCCTGGAGACCGTGGTTGGCGAGCGCGGCTACCGGCTATCCGGTGGCGAGCGGCAACGTCTCGCCATTGGCCGGCTGCTGCTCAAGGCCCCGCCGATCGTGGTACTTGACGAGGCCACCGCACATCTGGACTCAGAATCCGAGGTCGCTGTTCAGCACGCCCTGGATCTGGCGATGCAGGGGCGTACCAGCATCGTGATCGCACACCGGCTGTCCACGATCCGCAACGCCGACTTGATCATCGTCGTGGACCAGGGCCGGATCGTGCAGCAAGGTCGACACGAGGAGCTGATGCGCCGGGGCGGGCTGTATACCGAGCTTTACCGCACCCAGTTTGATCAGACTGCGCGTTGGGCCCCGCCCTCAACCGGGATCACCGAGCCGGTCAGGTAGGACGCGGCGGGGGAGAGCACGAAGGCCGCAACTCGGCCGAACTCTTCCGGTTGGCCATACCGACGTAATGGAATCGCTGCTTCAGCGCTGGCTCGCGCCGCAGCCGGATTCTCCTTGAGCGCCGCGAGATGTTGGGCGCGTTCGGTCTCAATGGCCCCCGGCATCAGGCCGACCACCCGTGTCCCCTGCGGGCCGAGTTCGTCGGCCAGCTGCTTGACCAGCATGGCCAAACCCGGGCGCAGGCCGTTTGAGGTCGCAAGTCCCGGTATGGGCGTCTTGACCGATGTCGACAGCACCCAGGCGATGCACAGATCGCTGGCGGTGCCATGACTGACCACCGCGCCGCAGACCCGCAGCGCTGCCAGAAACACTGAGTCGAACGCGCTGCGCCACTGCTCCTCGCTGGTGCCCAGCACTGATCCGGCCGGTGGTCCGCCGACGCTGATCAACGCGCCATCGAGCCGACCGAACGCGTCCAGGGCAAGAGCGCAGGCCGTCGCGGCGAGTGGTGGCGTCAGTGAGGTCTGCCGCGAGCGCCACGGCGCGGTCCGGTCCCAGCTGACTCACTGCTTCGGCCAACAACTCGGCTCGTCGAGCGACAAGGACCACCCGCGCCCCCTCGGCGACGAGCTGCTCGGCCGTTGCGCGTCCGAGCCCGGTGCTGGCCGCCGTCACCAGGAACGCGCGGTCCCCCAAGCCAAGATCCATGATCAGATCATCACACCGTTGCGTGAGCTTCGGTGGCGTCGTCGCGCTCTTCGCGCCTAGCGCGCAGATCGGCACGGATGAAGACAACGATTCCGGCTGCACCGATGGCGGTGAACAGGAACCACTGCACGGCGTACCAGAAATGCGGGCCCTCAGACAGCTCGGGCAGCTGGATCGGCTGAAAGCCGCCCTGCTGCTCGGGCTGGACGATCAGGAGGCCGATGTAGCCCGACTCGATCTCATAGGGCAGTGTCGCTGCAATGGCGTCTGAGTTGATCAAGCGGATCTGATTGCCGGCCGGCGTCGCGGCGGCTCGCCGACCCCGCTCGTTGCGGCGGACATGTCCCATGACCGTCACCTCGCCGGCCGGCGGGGCGGGAGCCACCGATGGGATCGGGGTGCCTCGCTCGAGCGGGATGAATCCGCGATCCACCAGCACAGCGCCGGTTGCGGTGCGCAAGGGGGTCACGACCTCGTAGCCTTCGGCACCACCATTGCTGCGGTAACGCACCACGTATTGATGGTCTGCGTCGAAGGTGCCTCGGGCCTCGACCCGTTGCCACTGATCCGCGTCGGTGATCAGATGGTTGAAGACCTGGTCGTAGGGCTGAACCGGTTTCTGCTCGTTGGCGATCGTTGTGGCGTTACGTTCCTTGCGCTGAGCCAACCGGTCGAGCTGCCAGTTGCCTAGGCTGACGAAGGCAACGCCGAGCACCGCGACGAAGACGATCAGCAGTGCCCAGCGGAGCCACAAGCGGCGCACGGAGCCAGGCTAGTCGGCAGCCTCTTGATTCAGCAGCAGCGTCGTAGCCGTGGCCGCAGCCGTGTTCAGTGGGGCACCGCGCCCGACCGCAATCCCGACAAGGAAAGTGGTGAGCGGCGCGGCTACCCGTTCCACCTCATGCGCGGAGTCTCGAGCCAGGTCCAGCAGGGTCCGGACCGCGTCGTCGTCCATGGTGACGTCGCTGGTCTCCAGCTCGGCGGACAAGGTGGTCAGCCATTGCTTGAGGTCCATAGGGTTCAGTGCTCCTCGGCGAGGGAGGTCGTGCGGCGCTGGGAATTTGATGTCATGGGCCAGGATGATGTCATGGGACGAGTAACCCGTCACCACGCGGTGTTACGGGTAGGACCGGGCGAGGTAGTTCGGCGTAGCGACAGTTTGGCCGTTGAGGAGCCGCTGGAGATTCGCCTGAACGGCGAGCCCTACGTGGTCACCATGCGTACGCCCGGGAACGACATTGACCTGGTACGGGGGTTGCTCTACAGCGAGCGCATCATCACCGAACGGTCCGACATCATGCTGGCCCGCTACTGTGCGGGCTCAGGTGCTGACGGGGTCAACAGCTACAACGTGTTGGACGTGACCCTTGCGTCGCAGATCTCCGTGCCAGCAGCGGTCCGGCGTAACGTCATGACGACGAGCGCCTGCGGTATCTGTGGCACCACCTCGATCGATCAGGTGCTGCGCGAGACCCCGTACGGGGTGGACCGCGAGGTACAGGTCGCGGCTGAGCTGGTTCTCTCGGCACCGACGCGGCTGCGACAGCAGCAGCGAGCATTCGATCGCACCGGCGGTCTGCATGCGGCAGGGCTGCTCGGCCTGAACTCGGAAATGATGTGCGTCCGTGAGGACGTCGGCCGGCACAACGCCGTGGACAAGGTCATCGGCTGGGCCATTGAGCAGCAGCTGCTCCCGCTGCGCCACATGATCTTGGCCGTCTCGGGCAGGGCGTCCTTCGAGCTCACCCAGAAGGCAGTGCTCGCGGGCATTCCGGTGCTCGCTGCGGTCTCGGCTCCCAGCTCGCTGGCGGCCGAACTGGCCGAGGAGGCCGGGCTTACGTTGGTCGGATTCGTCCGTGGCGAGACGATGAACGTCTACACGCATCCTGAACGGATCATCCAGTCGACCAACGGGCAAATTAGACTCCACACATGACCACGCTGCTGCCGTTTCCGCGCCTGCGTCGCTCGGATTCCGCGCGTGCGGAGCCTGCGGAGCGTGATCAAATGGTGCTTGCGGACGCCTTCGGTCGAGTAGCAACCGATCTGCGGATTTCACTTACCGATCGGTGCAATCTGCGCTGTACCTATTGCATGCCGGTCGAGGGGCTCGACTGGCTGCCTCGTGCCGATGTGTTGACAGATGAAGAGATTCTGCGGCTGATCACGATCGGTGTCGAACGGCTGGGCATCAAGACCGTACGGCTCACCGGTGGCGAACCGCTCTTGCGTAAGAACCTCGAGCTGCTCGTGGCTGATATCTCGGTGCTCTCGCCTGCGCCAGAGATCGCCCTGACCACGAACGGAATCGGCCTGGCAGCACGCGCCGAGAAACTGGCAGCAGCGGGGTTGAAGAGGATCAACATCTCGCTGGACACACTCGACCCGCGCACCTTTGCCGAGCTGGCCCATCGGCCACGGCTCCCAGACGTGCTGGCCGGAATCGCTGCCGCGCGGGAGGCCGGGTTGAACCCTGTCAAGATCAACACTGTGCTGCTGCGCGGTGTCAATGATCATGAAGCGTTCGACCTGCTGCGCTGGGCGATGGATGAGCAGGTCCAGCTGCGGTTCATCGAGCAGATGCCACTGGATCCGCAACACGGTTGGCAACGCGACGAAATGATCACCGCCGCCGAGATCAAGCAGCACCTCGGCCGGCACGTGGAGCTGGTTGAGGACCCTGAGGATGCGCTGACCCGGGGGAGCGCACCAGCGGAACTCTTCCGGGTGGTGGGCACCGACTATTCGGTTGGCATCATCGCGGCTGTTTCGAAGCCGTTCTGCGGCAACTGCGACCGGGTTCGGCTTACGGCCGACGGCCAGATCAGGAACTGCCTGTTCGCCCGCACCGAGTCCGATCTGCGGACGCCGTTGCGAAGCGGCGCAAGCGACTCCGAGATTGCCGCCCTGTGGGTGGCTGCGGTTGCCAACAAACAGCCAGGCCACGGCATCAACGACCCGAGCTTCCTGCAACCCGATCGGCCAATGTCCGCGATCGGCGGCTAAGACGGTCAACCACCGAGCTCTGCTCAGGTTTCTGACGGTCTGCACGGGTTGCAACCTATGCAGAGCGACCGCAGCCTGCGTGCACGTAGGTTGCGGCAGAGTGAGTCAGAGGGGGAGCACTTCCTTCAAGAAACCGCGGGCTGAAAGGAACTGCACCAGGGACTCGCGATGATCATCGCAGGCCAGCCAGTGCTTACGCCGATCCGCCGCATGGATCTTCGGGTTGTTCCACCGCAGGTCGTACGCCGCAAGTTGCCGGCAGCCCCGAGCGGAGCAGATCAGGCCTTCAGGATCCTCGGGAAGCGGGTCGACGCCGCTAGCGACCAAAGGATCGTTAGGCGACGCGCTCATTCGGCCGGTGTTGACTGCCGTCCTCCTCGAAGACCTCGTTGCTGGTCACCTCGTCATCGTGACCGGTCGTGAGCTGCGGGCGCTCGCTCGGCAAGGCGTGGCTCATCTTGCCGGAGCGGAAATGCTGGTTGACCTGGTTCGCGGCGATGACTGCGATGAACGGCAGCACCACAGCGCAGGCGAACAACACCCAGCGGAAGGCGCCGGACACGAAGATCATGCTGACGAAGCAGGCGGCGCGGAAGGCCATGGTGATCGTGTACCGGCGGATGCGAGATGACATTTCGTCGCTCGTCCCCATCCGGGCATCGGTGATCAGCGGGGCTGCGCCTCTGTGGCCCGACTCGGCGATTGTTCGGGTGTGCGTGCCCATCTCACGATCGGTCACCGTGTCAGCCTACGCCTCCTCGCCGACGAGCTGGAGTACTCGGTAGCGTGACCCCGTGAATCCATCGCGCGTCGTTCTGGTGACCGGTGGCAGCAAGGGAATTGGCCATGGCATTGCTGCCAGACTCGCCCAGGCCGGGCACCGCGTCGCCGCCACTTATCGCAGCGGAGAGGTGCCGCAGGGTGTCATGGGTGTGCGGTGTGACGTAACCGATCCGGACCAAGTAGAAGCGGCGTTCGCCGAGGTGGAGTCGGCTCTTGGGAGCGTCGAGGTGCTGGTCGCGAATGCCGGGATCACCCGCGACACCTTGCTGATGCGGATGTCGGACGAGGATTGGGACCAGGTGATTGCCACCAATTTGACGGGGGCGTTCCGGGTGGCGCGGCGGGCCGCCAGACCGATGATCCGTGGCAGGTTCGGCCGGATCGTCTTCATCTCCTCAGTGGCCGGACAGATGGGTTCGGCGGGACAGGTCAACTACGCAGCAGCAAAGTCTGGGCTCGTTGGGATGGCGCGCTCGCTGGCCCGCGAACTTGGATCGCGCGGGGTAACGGCGAACGTGGTGGCTCCGGGCTTCATCGAGACCGACATGACCGCCGAGCTCAGCGATGACCTGGTGAAGAAGTACGCCGAGCAGATTCCGCTGGGGCGGTTCGGCTCGGTGGACGACATTGCGGGGACGGTCGAGTTCCTCGCCAGCGACGGCGCCAGCTACATCACCGGGGCGCTCATCCCGGTCGACGGCGGCCTCGGCATGGGCCACTGACCGGCGAGGAGACAAAGAGATTCTGAAGTCAGAAGGGACATCTGTGGGCATTCTCGAGGGCAAGCACATCCTTGTTGCCGGCGTCACGTTGGACACCTCCATCGGCTTCCACGTAGCCAAGATCGCCCAAGCCGAGGGGGCAACGGTCGTCGTCTCCAACTTCGGCCGGGCCATGAGCTTGACCGCTCGGGTGATCAAGAAACTCGATCCGGTCCCCCTGCTCCTCGAGGTGGACGTCACGAACGAAGATCATCTGGCTGGCCTGCCGGCACAGCTGGGAGAGCATCTCGATCATCTCGACGGGCTTGTGCACTCGCTTGCCTTCGCCAACCCTGAGACGGCGCTCGGAGGCAAGTTTCTGAGCACGCCGTGGCCCGACGTCAGTACCGCGCTGCAGGTGTCGGCCTACTCGCTGGCGTCATTGACGATGGCCTGCAAGCCTTTGCTGGTCGAGCCTGCTTCGGTGGTCGGGTTGACCTTTGACGCGACCGTCTCCTGGCCGGTCTATGACTGGATGGGCGTCTCCAAGGCGGCGCTGGAGAGCACCAGCCGCTACCTGGCGCGCTACCTCGGGCCGCAGGGGATTCGCGTCAATCTGGTGGCTGCGGGTCCGCTGGAAACACTGGCCAAGAAGGCGATCAGTGGCGCCGATGCCTTCAACGATGTTTGGGCCCAGCGGGCTCCGCTGGGCTGGGATCCGAGGGATATGACACCGACGGCGAAGGCTGTCGTGGCCCTGCTCAGCGACTTCTTCCCCAAGACCACCGGGGAGATGATCCACGTGGATGGCGGCCTGCACTCCACTGGTGCTTGACGGCGCTGATGGCCACCGGACCCGCTGCCCGCTCGTTGGTCGAAGTGCGCCTCCTCGACGGGCCCACACCGAGCGATGATGCTGAGGAAACGACTGCGATGCGCGCCTCCGAACCGCCAGCCGCCGCGACGAAAGCCTCCAGCACTCTCCGCCGTCGCAACCTGGCTTCAGCGCCACCGATCGCGAACAAGGTGCCTGACATGACCGTTACGGGTGGATCCAGCCGGCAATCGCCTCATCAAGCGCGCTACCCATCGCTTCACGATCCGGGTCAATTCCGGTCCAGAGTTCGATATTGATCGCCGCTTGGTTGAGCAGCATTCCCCGGCCGTCCAGGGTCGTCGCGCCGGCCTTACGCGCCCGCTGCAGGAAGGCGGTGTCGGGCGGATTCGGGATCACGTCGCACACCACCAGGTTCGCTGGAATCGAGTCGAATGACAGCGGCACCTCTGCTGAACCTGGAAGCCCCAGCGACGTCGCGTTCACAACAACGGTGGCCGACTCCGGGACGGTCAGCTCCTCCCGCCACTCGACCGCCGTGCAGGGCCCGGACATCTCAGCGTCCGCTAGGGCCGCAATCTCGGCTGCCTTGGCGAAATTACGGTTCGCCACCCAGAGCTCGGATGCTCCCGCGAGTGCAAGTTCGACAGCTATCGCGCGGGCCGCCCCGCCGGCGCCGAGAATCAGGGCCCGCTGACCAGCCGGGTCGACAACGGTGCGCAATGAGGCGAGAAAACCTTGGCCGTCGGTGTTCTCCCCAATCCATCGGCCGGTTGCGACGCACCGCGCAATTCACGGCTCCGATGAGACGGGCCGACTCGGCGAGCTCATCAAGCAGTTGGATGACCGCCACTTTGTGCGGTAGCGAGCAGTTGAAGCCGATCCAGCCCATGGCCGTCGCGCCACGTACCGCGTCTGCGAGGTCCTCGGCGGCCACGTCGCAGTTCACGTATCGGGCGTCGATGTCGTGGTGTGCGTACGCCGCATCCATCATCGCGCCGGTCGGATTGTCGGCCGCCGGTGTCGAGAACGATCCCGTGAGGGCGGGGAGTAGGGACATGTTGGCAGCGTAGTGGAGGCTGTCTGATTGCTCGCTCCGCTCAGGGCAACCAGCTGACGGCCGAACCGAGCGCCTCGCCCGCTTTAGCTCGCACCCGGCGCAGCTCTCTGGCGCGGCGGTCGGCTTCGAAAGAGGAGATGCTTGCCCCATCATCAAGCAAGGCGGCGTCGCAGGCGGCGAGCAGCCGAGCCGCTCGCTCCACGGTGGCTCGCTGGCGCGTGTTGTAGCCAGGAGCGAGCATCGCTGCACTCGGGGTGGCCGGTCGGGCGCCCGCGGCCACATCGAGCCGCGATAGCGTGGCGGCCGCATCGATGATCACCTCATTCAAGGCCCGCTCAGCCTCCCAGGGGCTACTCGGAGCAAGCGGCCGCTCCGCGGCAAAGATTCGCCATTGGACGGCCTGGCCAACCCTGATCGGTACCAGCCCGAGGCCAGCTGCGCCTGGCTACCACGGCCTCGCCTTGTTCGAGCGCGGCGAGGTTGAAAGGGGCGGGACCACGCAGCGGGGCAAGGGATCCTGGCACAGGGAGGGCGAGGAACCATCCCTCTGTCTCCGCAGCGAACAGGGGCTCCAAGGCGACGTCGAGTGTCGAGGCTTGCAGCGGATCGAGGCCCAGCGCACCGTCCGGATCAACCACATGATGGGCGATGTCGCGACCAACAATCGCCCGCTCCGCCTGCTCAATGGACTGTTGGCCTCTGATCATCGAGTTCAGGTTCGCGGTCATCCGAACCGAGGGCAGCGAGTCCATCGCCCTACGGTAATCGGCTGGCAGGAGCTCCAAAAACTGTAGGTTGAACCCATGGCAGCTGTCGTCGATCTGGCTGGCGTGAGCATCGTCCGGAACGGCTCGACCTTGATCAGCGACATCACCTGGGAGGTTGACGAGGCCGATCGTTGGGTCGTGATCGGTCCCAATGGAGCGGGCAAAACGACACTGCTGCAGGTGATCTCGGCGCAGATCCATCCTTCGAGCGGTGTGGCCGGAGTGCTCGGCGAAGTTCTTGGCCTTGTCGACGTCTTCGAACTGCGGCCACGAATCGGGCTTACTTCAGCGGCACTGGCCGAGCGCATCCCACGGGGCGAACGTGTTCATGACGTCGTGGTCTCCGCCTCGTACGCGGTGCTCGGCCGGTGGCGTGAGCAGTACGACGACCTCGATCACGAACGAGCCGACGAGCTGCTCGCACAGCTCCGCATCGATGCTCTGGCGGATCGCACGTTCGGCACACTCAGCGAGGGCGAGCGTAAGCGCGTGCAGATCGCGCGAGCACTCATGACCGATCCTGAGCTGCTGTTGCTTGACGAGCCTGCCGCGGGCCTGGACCTCGCCGGCCGCGAGACACTGGTCAACACCCTCGGCGAACTGGCTCAGGATCACTACGCACCGGCCTCGGTTCTTGTCACCCATCACGTGGAGGAGATTCCGACCGGCATCACGCATGCCATGCTGCTCAAGGGCGGAAAGATCGTGGCCGCTGGTGCGCTGCGCGACACATTGACTGCTGAGAACCTCACAGAGACCTTCGACGTTGAGCTGAGTCTGGCCGAGGCCGACGGTCGGTGGACCGCGCGGGCGGTTTAGCCCGACTGGCACCATTGAAGAACAGAAATGACTGCGTCTGGAGACGACGATGGAGGTGAACTTGACCGACTGGCTGGGTGACAACTCCTGGGCGATCTGGCTGAGTCTCGCTTTCCTTTTGGGGGTCGCCGAGATCATGTCGCTCGACCTGGTTCTGATCATGCTCGCCGTGGGTGCGCTGGCTGGAGCCGTGGTCGCGGTGCTGGCGCCCTCGCTGTGGTGGCTGCAGATCTTGGCTGCGACCGTCGTCAGCATCAGCATGCTGTTGCTGCTGCGGCCAACGTTGCTCGCCAAGGTGCGCAACATGCCTGGCTATCGATCATCGGCCGCAAAGATGGTCGGCAGCAGCGGGGTGGCGGTTTCGCAGATCGACAAGTCGGGCGGCGAGATCAAAGTGGACGGGCAGAGCTGGACGGCACGTCCCTATTCCTCGGACGTGGTGATCGAGCAAGGCACCGAGATCGAGGTCTATGAGATCGACGGAGTCATTGCTGTCGTCTACCCGAAGCACGGGCAACTCCCCTAGAGAGAAGGAAGATCGTGGAGCTCGCATCCTTGATCGTCGTCTTGGCCGTCGCGCTGGCGGTGATCTTCTTCATAGCCAACGCGGTCCGGGTGATTCGCCAACAGCGAGTCGGCGTGGTCGAGCGGCTCGGTAAGTTCAAGCGCACGCTGGAGCCGGGGCCCCATCTGGTCGTGCCGCTGTTCGACAAGGTCCGTTACAACATGGACATGCGGGAGAACGTCGTACCGTTCCCGCCCCAGGGTGTGATCACCGAGGACAACTTGATGGTCAACATCGATTCAGTCATCTACTTTCAGATCATCGACCCGGTCCGTGCTGCGTACGAGGCCCAGGACTACATCAAGGCGATCGAGCAGCTGACGATGACCACCTTGCGCAACATCATCGGTGGGCTCGATCTTGAGCAGGCTCTGACCAGCCGCGAGGAGATCAACCAGCAGCTGCGCCTCGTCCTCGACGAGGCGACGGGCAAGTGGGGAATCAAGGTCAACCGCGTGGAGCTGCGCGCGATCGACCCCCCTGCCACCATCCGGGACGCCATGGAAAAGGGTGCTCGGGCCGAGCGGGACAAGCGGGCATCGATCCTGCTCGCCGAGGGCCAACGGCAGTCGCAGATTCTGTCCGCGGGCGGTGAGAAGGAGTCCGCGATCCTCCGGGCACAGGGCGACCGCGAGGCTGCCGTACTTCGAGCCCAAGCCGATCGGCAGGCTAAGATGCTCCGCGCCGAGGGCGAGGCCCAGGCGATCACCACCGTCTTCAGCGCCATTCACGCAGGTCAGCCCGACCAGGCGCTGCTCGCTTACCAATACATGCAGATGCTGCCGGCGATCGCTCGCGGCGACGCCAACAAGGTGTGGGTCGTGCCCAGCGAGCTGAACGACGCACTGAAGGGTCTCGGCAGCGTCGTCGGCAAGGTCGCCGCATCCGCCATTCCAAGCGCCACGCAGGGCGAGTTCACCCCACCGCCCAAGATCGACGTGCAGAAAGAGGTCGAGAAGCAGCACACCGAAGAGGAGGAAGCCTTGCGGCGTACGGTCGAGGAGGCAATTCAGGAGGCCAAGGGGCTGGAGCGTGCTGTGCTCCCAGCAGCCTTCGACACACCCGAGCAGTCGCCCGACTCGGCCATCCCGAACGGCCAGTCTGAGCAGGAGAGCCAGTCCGAACCTGACCCAGTGACCTGGCTGGACCTTGCGGCGCTGCTCTGTGCCGGAGCAGCCGCAGGGTTGATCAACACTGTCGTCGGCTCGGGGACCTTGATCACTTTCCCCACTCTGCTGGCACTTGGCGTGCCACCGGTGATCGCCAACATCTCCAACACCGTGGGACTGACACCCGGCTCGCTTTCGGGCGCATGGGCCACCGGTCGGGAGCTCACCGGTGAGCGGCGGCGCGTGCTCTGGCTCGGCACGGCTTCACTTCTGGGCGGCATTGTCGGTGCGATGCTGCTGCTGTGGCTGCCGTCGGCGGCTTTTGACACCATCGTGCCCGTCCTGATCGGCATTGGATGCGTGCTGGTCGTCCTGCAGCCCTTCATCTCAACCAAACTCGCTATCCGTCGGGCCCGGCTCGGACTGGAGACTGGGTCGGTGCATGGCCCGATTGTGTTGTGGCTGGCCATAGCGCTCGTCGGCGTGTACGGCGGATACTTCGGAGCGGCCCAGGGAGTTTTGTTGATCGCGATCTTGGGCATCGGACTGGCCGAGCCCTTGCTCAAGATCAATGCGATCAAGAACGTGCTGGCCACGATCGCCAATGCGGTTGCCAGCATCGTGTTCATCATCGTCAGCGAGGTGAACTGGCCGGCAGCGATCGCGATCGCCGTCGGATCGGTGCTGGGCGCCCAGGTTGGTGGCAGGGTCGGCCGCAAGCTGCCAGCAACGATCTACCGGGTGATCATCGTGGCCGTCGGCATTGCCGCGATCATCAGTCTTTTGTCGTGAGCTGAGCGCCAATGGCAAGACCTCGGCGTACGGCAGGCTTGCCGCGGACCGTCCGGGCATGGCGATCTTGCTCCCACGGATGCCGCTGCCGACGACGATCATGTCCAGCGCGGCAACCGATTCGTCAACGAGGATCGGCCAGCTGGACGGTAGGCCGATGGGAGTGATGCCGCCGTACTCCATACCCGTCTCGCGCACTGCGTCGTCCATCCCGGCAAAGGAGATCTTGCGTACGTCGAGCCGCTTCCGGATCACCCGATTGACGTCGGCTCTGTCTGTGGCCAGCACCAGGCAGGCTGCCATCATGGACACGTCGGCGCGCCGGCCGGCCACCACGACACAGTTGGCCGAGACGTCCAGTGGCACCTCGTACGCTGCGCAGAACGCTGCCGTGTCCGCATGGCTGGGGTCGATGGGAGCCACGAAGCATTCCAGCCCGAGTTCGGCGATTGCATCCCTGACGGGTCGCGCCAAGAGTTCGGAATGGTCAAGCGCGGGCTGCCAATCCAGAGTTCCGAAGATGTGCATGAGAGGAGGATCATAGTGAGGCTCACCATCAGCGAAGCCGCAGACCCCCGGTTAGCCGACTATGTCCACCTCCGGGATGCCTCACTGCGTCGACATCTGGAGTCCGAACAGGGTCTCTTCATCGCCGAGGGTGCAAAGGTGATCCGTCGCGCCATCGACGCCGGCTACCGGCCGCGGTCGTTCCTGCTGGCCGAGCGTTGGCTGGCGGGCTTGTGCGATGTGCTCGCCCGGTGGCCCGACACTCCTGTCTATGTCGTTACCGAGGATCTCGCGGAGCACGTAACGGGCTTCCATGTGCATCGTGGCGCATTGGCCTCGCTGCACCGCGAGCAGCGTCATAACGTCGAGGAACTCCTGGCGCTCCAGCGACTGGTCGTCCTAGAGGACATTGTTGATCACACCAATGTCGGGGCGATCCTGAGGAACGCCGCTGGCTTGGGGTGGGACGGTGCTCTGCTGTCGCCGCGTGCGGCCGATCCGCTGTACCGCCGATCGATCAAGGTGAGTATGGGTGCGGTTTTCTCACTTCCCTGGGCCCGATTGGTCGACTGGCGGAGCGCGCCTGGGATGTTGAGCGCAGCGGGCTTCCTCACCGTCGCGCTCAGCTTGGCGCCGGATGCCGTTGCACTCAGCCAGCTCGCGGCGAGCATCACACCCGGGACTCGAGTTGCCGTCCTGCTCGGCACTGAAGGTGCTGGACTTTCGACGCGCTGGTCGGATGGCGCCGCCGTACGGGCTCGAATCCCCATGGCTGCCGGGCATCGATTCACTCAACGTGGCGGCCGCCGCGGCAATCGCCTGCTACGCGCTCTCGGCCCGGGGCTTCACCGGCCAGTCCTCGGGATAGAGGTCGGCGGTGTCCTCGTGCAACGCGTAGAGCTTCTTGCGAGCCCGCCCTGAGAGTCGATCGCCGAACACGATGCCGTTCAGGTGGTCGGTCTCGTGCTGCAGGCAACGAGCAAGCAGGCCGGTGCCCACCATCTCGACACTCTCGCCGTTCTGGTCGAGGCCTCGGCAGATGGCACGGTCGGGTCGAGCCAACTCCATGTAGGCGCCGGGCAATGACAGACAGCCCTCATCGCTGGCGTGCAGCTTGCGCTCTTTGCCTTCCGGCAGGCTGATGTCGGCGTTGCACATCACGCCGACGTGCCTGACGTGGTCCTCATCGGGGCAGTCATAGACGAACACCGCCAGGTCGGCGCCCACCTGGGTGGCGGCGAGTCCGACACCCTCTGCCGCGTACATCGTGGCGAACATGTTCCGCACCAGTTCCAGGAATTCCTCGTCGAAGGCACTTACCCGACGAGTCGGCCGGTGCATGATCGGGTTTCCCCAGCGGAGGATCGGCAGAATCGTTCCGCCGGTCCTCAGCTCATCAACGGTGCTGATCTGAGAGGGCACGCCGGTGAGGGTACCGCGTGGCGCGTTTGGAATACCCACCTGCGTGTTTCAGAGTGGTGAAGTGGCCGAGACGGTGATACCGCCGCAGTTCGAGGCACTGCTGGACAACTACCTGCGACATCTGCGGGGACAGCGAAATCTGGCTGACCACACTGTGCGCGCGTACCGGACGGATCTGCTGAACCTGTTCACCCATCTGGGTCGGCTCGGCATCGATTCATTGGACGGCGTCGACCTGAGGGCGCTGCGCAGTTGGCTGGCCAAGCAGCACACCCTCGGTCGCGCTCGCACCACTCTGCAACGCCGAGCAGCCGCAGCGCGCGTGTTCTTCGCCTGGGCACAAGAGACGGGTCATGTGGTCACAGATCCTGCGTCCAATCTCCGCTCTCCCAAGATCAGTCGCATACTGCCGCCCACACTGGAGGCTGCAACGGCGGCCCAGATGCTCGATGGTGCAATTGCAGCGGCTGGAGAGGCTGCGGGCCCGGTGGCTGCGCGTGATGCCGCCGTCCTGGAAGTCTTGTACGCCACCGGAATCCGGGTATCCGAGTTATGCGGTCTCGACCTGGCTGATCTTGATCGAGAGCGCCGTGTGATCCGAGTCTTCGGCAAAGGCCGCAAAGAGCGAACAGTCCCACTGGGTGCGCCGGCGTTGCGTGCGGTCGAGGCCTGGCTAGGGAAGGCACGGCTTCAGTTGGCGACGGCTGAGTCGGGCCAAGCCATGTTCCTCGGTGAACGCGGCAAGCGGATCGACCCTCGCGTAGTGCGCCGCATCGTTCATCGTTCCCTTCAGATGACCAAGGGAGCACCCGACCTCGGCCCGCACGGACTTCGGCATGCGATGGCCACCCATTTGCTGGAAGGCGGCGCGGACCTCCGCAGCGTGCAGGAGATGCTCGGGCACGCTTCGCTAGCCACAACGCAGATCTACACCCACGTGACGAACGAGCGGCTGCGATCGGCCTTTGAACAAGCCCACCCCCGGGCCTGAGAGTCTGAGCGCTGTCATAGCCAGCTCATCGGGTTGCTGAGTCGACCATTGAGCCACACCATCAGGTGCAAATGGCACCCCGTCGATAGACCGGTCGTGCCGACCTCGCCGATCACCTGTCCGCGGCTGACCCGCTGACCCGGCTGAACCAGATAGCGCGCGGCGTGGTTGAAAGCGGTCTCCACCCGAACTCCATCGACGCTGCCGTGGCTGAGGATCAGTCGATTGCCATAAGCGGAACTGAAGAAGGCTCGGGTCACCACTCCGGCGTACGGCGCCCGAATCGCTGTGCCGCAGGCAGCGGAAAAGTCAGTGCCGTCGTGCAGTTTCCAGATCCTGAGCAGCGGATGGAACCGCATTCCGAACGCGGAACTCACAACACCTGCGACCGGGTGGAGAAACCCGTGACTGCCCGCCCGTCCCGCTACGGTCATGATCGCGCTGGTCTGCGTCGCCGACGCGGCCGCGAGTGCGCGAGCCCGAGCTTCACGCTGCACGACCTCACGCTGAGACTCGGCCACCAGTCGCAGCCGGCCACCGCGACCGGCGAGCAGGAGCAGCGGGTCGAGATAGCTCTTGCCCTCCCGCAGTCCCCAGTGCAGGCAGCCGTGACAATGCCCGCCCCTTCCGAGGACGCCGATCACCTGTCCCAGCGCCACCCGATCACCGGCGCTGAGCGTGGTGATCACGGGCTCATATGTGGTGCGGACCGAGCCGTGATCGATGCTGACGACGGGCCTGCCAGCAATCGACCCAGCGAACACCACCGTGCCGCTCGCCGCCGCAACGACGGCCTCACCAGGTTTGGCGACAAGATCAACACCGCGGTGCCCGGGGGCCCAGGCGAGCGCGGGTGGAGCGAAACCTCGCTGCACCACGGGCGCCCCGTGGAGTGGCCAGCCGGCAGGTGTGGGCAGCCGAAGGGCCGCTGCGGCAGGAGCCGGATTGGCGAACACTCCCAGGCAGACCGCGACGAAGACCGCCACCTGAAGGTGTCGACGGATGACCCGCATGGCGGCAGTCTCTGGACGCCAGCCGGAATCGTGCGGTCGCTAGCGAATCTGTGGACGACGGTCGGAGGCACCTCGGCGCTGTGGATAGACTCACTGGTGCAGATCTGCCAGCAGGTCTGACTTCGCATGCTCGCGTACCGGCCTCCGGTCCGGGCGGCACATTCGGTCTCGACCCGGCCGAGAGAGATCAGGTCGAGTGCGTGTCGCGCGAGCATCAGGCAGTGCCGAAGAGTTCGGTGCTGAACAACCGTACGCCGGCGATCGCACCTGCCGGCAAGGAAGGAACGCGGCCATGGCCGTTGTCACGACACGACAGCTCTTGGAGAGCGGTGTCCACTTCGGACACCAAACCCGCCGTTGGAATCCGAAGATGAAGCGGTTCATCTTCACCGAACGCAACGGCATCTACATCATCGATCTGCAGCAGTCGCTGACCTACATTGACCGCGCGTACGCGTTCGTCAAGGACACCGTCGCTCGCGGCGGCCAGGTGCTCTTCGTCGGCACCAAGAAGCAGGCCCAGGAGGCAATCGCCGAGCAGGCGACCCGGGTCGGCATGCCGTACGTGAACCAGCGCTGGCTGGGCGGCATGCTGACCAACTTTCACACTGTGATCAAGCGCATCCAGCGGCTCAAGGAGCTGGAAGGGCTGGACTTCGACGACATTGCCGCCTCCGGTCTCACCAAGAAGGAGCTGCTGGGGCTGCGCCGGGAGAAGGAGAAGCTGGAACGCACGCTGGGCGGCATTCGGGATATGACGAGGACTCCTCAGGCGGTCTGGATCGTCGACACCAAGAAGGAGCATCTGGCGGTCGACGAGGCTCGCAAGCTTCGGATTCCGGTGATCGCGATCCTCGACACCAACTGCGACCCCGATGAGGTCGACTTTGCGATCCCAGGAAACGACGACGCCATTCGTTCGGTCTCATTGCTCACTCGGGTGCTCGCCGATGCCGTCGCCGAAGGTCTGATGGCGCGCTCCGGTGCGCAAACGGGGACAGAGGCGGAGGTTGAGCCGATGCCCGACTGGGAGCTCGAGCTGCTCGGCGCTAGCCAGGAGCCGGCACCGGCAACACCGCACGAGATGCCGGCGGCCGATGCCGCCCCGGTGCCAACCGAAGAGCAGCCCGAGGAGGCAGCACTCGAGGCCGAGGAGGAAGCGGACAAGCAGCTGGATGTGGAGCTCCAGTCCGACAATCCGGATCCCGAAAACGTCTACGACCCCGAAAAAGGGTCGACCCACAGCTGACGCCCATCACATTGACAGGAACCGAGGACCACGCAACTCATGGCAACGATCTCCGCTGCTGAAGTAAAGAAACTCCGCGACGCCACGGGCGCGGGCATGATGGACTGCAAGAGGGCACTGACCGAAGCCGACGGCGACTACGACAAGGCAGTCGAAATCCTGCGGGTCAGCGGCCAGGCCAAAGCGGCCAAACGGGGTGCTGAGCGGTCGGCACCGAACGGGCTAGTCGCTTCCGTTGACGGTGCTTTGCTCCAACTCGGGGCTGAGACGGATTTTGTCGCCAAGAACGAGTCGTTCCAGGCGTTGGCCGCGGATGCCGTGAAAGCGGTAGCGGCGAGCCAGGCCGACAGCATCGAGGCCGCCAATGCCGCCGTCTTGCCGTCGGGCCAGACCGTCGCGGAGGCGGTTGAGGAGCTGGCGATCAAGATCGGCGAGAAGCTCGAGGTGAGTGCCGCCGCGTATTTCGACGGCCAGACTGCGGTATATCTGCACCGCCGAGCCTCGGACCTTCCGCCGCAGGTGGGCGTGCTGGTTCAGTACGAGGGGTCGAATGAGTCCGCCGCTCGCGGCGCCGCGATGCAAATTGCCGCGATGCGCCCTCAGTACATCAGCCGGGACGATGTTCCGAGCGAACTGGTGGAGAACGAACGGCGGATAGCGGAGGCAGCGGCGAGAGACGAGGGCAAGCCCGAGCAGGCTGTTCCCAAGATCGTCGAAGGCCGCGTGAACGCGTACTTCAAAGACGTCGCGCTGCTCGATCAGCCCTCGGTGACCGACAACAAGGTCCCTTTTGGCAAACAGCTTGACGAGGCGGGCGTCAAGGTGCTGCGTTTCGTACGCTTCGAGGCGGCTGGCGCGCAGTAGTCCCGCTCCACAACGGCGGACCCGACGGGTGAACGGTCCGTACAAGCGCGTGATGTTGAAGCTCTCGGGCGAGGTCTTCGGTGGCGGCAAGCTCGGCGTCGACCCCGACGTCGTCGCAGGACTCGCCAAACAGATCGGCATCGTGGTCCAGATGGGGGTCCAGGTGGCGGTCGTCGTTGGCGGCGGCAACTTCTTCCGCGGGGCCGAGCTGCAGCAGCACGGAATGGAACGCGACCGGGCGGACTACATGGGCATGCTCGGCACAGTGATGAACTGCCTGGCCCTGCAAGACTTTCTGGAGAAGGTTGGCGTTCAAACCCGGGTGCAGACCGCGATCACCATGGGACAGGTGGCCGAGCCCTACATCCCGCGGCGTGCCGAGCGGCATCTGGAAAAGGGTCGGGTCGTCATCTTCGGCGCCGGCTCCGGCATGCCGTACTTTTCAACGGACACCGTGGCCGCTCAGCGCGCCCTCGAAATCAGTGCCGAGGTGCTGCTGATGGGCAAGCAAGGTGTGGATGGGGTGTACTCGGCTGATCCTCGAAAACACTCCGACGCCATCAAGTTCGACGAGTTGAGCTATGACGAGTACCTGGCGCGGAACCTCAAAGTTGCCGATGCGACCGCGATCAGCATGGCCCGCGATTACAAGCTCCCGATGATCTTCTTCAGTCTGGACACCGACGGCACAATCGTCCGCGTGGTGTCGGGTGAGAAGATCGGAACGATCGTCCACTCCTAAGGAGAGAACAGCTGTGATCGCCGACATCATGCGCGAAGCCGATATCAAGATGGCGAATGCGGTCGAGTACACCAAAGAGGAGTTCGCAGCCATTCGTACCGGTCGGGCCCATCCCGCGATCTTCGCCAAGCTGACTGCCGATTACTACGGCTCGCCAACACCACTCCAGCAACTCGCCACCTTCCACGTGCCAGACGCACGTGTCGTGCTGATCACCCCGTACGACAAGTCCTCAATGGCCAGCATCGAGAAGTCGATCCGCAACTCCGATCTCGGGGTGAATCCATCCAACGACGGCACCACCATCCGAGTGACGCTTCCCGAGCTCACCGAGGAGCGGCGCAAGGAATACATCAAGTTGGCCAAGCACAAGGCCGAAGACGGCCGGATTTCGGTCCGAGGCGCCCGCCGCACGGCCAAAGAGGCCCTGGACCGGATGGTCAAGGACAAGGAAGTCGGCGAGGACGACGTGGTACGCGCGGAGAAGCAACTCGATGCCGCCACGCGGAAGCACGTCGATGAGATCGACGAAGTCCTCAAGCACAAGGAAGCCGAACTGCTCGAGGTCTGATGACTGAGTCACCGGCCGCGCCGGCGCAGACCCACGGCCGCGCCGGCCGCAACTTGCCGGCCGCCATCGGCATCGGTGTCGGACTCGGCGCGTACGTCGTGCTCAGCCTGGTATACCTCAAGCCCGCTTTTGTTGCGCTGGTCGCTGTGGCGCTGGTACTCGCTGCGGTGGAGCTGCACGAGGCGCTGAAGAAGCAGGCGATGACCTCGGCGATTGTTCCGATCGCGGTCGGCAGCGTTGCCATCGCATTCGGCTCCTACTTCGCCGGCCGGCAGGAGCCGGTGATCTTCTCCACTACGAGCGTGCTGCTGGCCTCGCTGGCGCTGACTGTGCTGGCCAGCCTCATCTGGCGGATGCTGAAGGGTGCTGCGGGATACGTCCGGGACGCTGCCGCCAGCATGCTGATCATTGGGTACGTGCCGCTGCTCGGCTCGTTCGCAGCTTTGATGCTCGCCGAGGAGCAGGGCAGTGCTCGAGTGGTGACCTTCCTGCTGATCGTCGTGATGAACGACACCGGCGGCTATGTGGCAGGAGTGCTGTTCGGCAAACATCCGATGGTGCCCAAGATCAGCCCCAAGAAGTCGTGGGAGGGTTTGGCCGGGTCGCTGGTCTTCGGCACAGCTGCCGGCGTCTGCATGGCCCTCTTCGTTCTTCATGTCCCGTTCTGGGCGGGCATCATTCTCGGCGTGAGCCTGGTGGCCGCGGGCACCTGCGGTGACCTGATCGAATCCATCATCAAGAGAGATCTCGGGATCAAGGACATGAGCTCCTTCCTGCCCGGGCATGGCGGAGTCATGGATCGGCTTGATTCACTGCTCATCGCCGCCCCAGTAGCCTGGCTGATCATGTATCTCTTGGTTCCAGGCGGATGAACTCACAGCCGCCTCGCCACTGGGCTGACCTGAGCCCGGCGCAGCGTCGCGAGTACGTCGAAGCAATGGGTCAGCGCGCCTATCGCGCCAGGCAGTTGTCCGCGCACTACTTCGAGGGGCTGCGTGACGATCCGGCCGAGTGGACCGACCTGCCCAGTCAATGTGCGAGAGACCCTGGCTGAAAAGTTCATGCCGAGGTTGCTGACCCCCATTCGTGAGATCAGCTGTGATGGTGGAACCACGGTCAAGACACTGTGGCGGATGCACGACGGTGCGCTCGTGGAAAGCGTGCTGATGCGCTACCCGGACCGGGTCACGATGTGTGTCTCCAGCCAGGCTGGATGCGGAATGGCCTGCCCGTTCTGCGCCACCGGTCAGGCCGGCCTGCAGCGCAACATGAGCACCGCTGAGATCGTCGAGCAGGTCATGGACGGTGCCCGGAAGCTGCGCCGTGGGCAGATCCCCGGAGGTGCCGGTTGGGTCGGCAACGTGGTCTTCATGGGCATGGGCGAGCCGCTGGCCAACTACAAGGCGGTTCTGGGAGCCGTTCGCCAGTTGATCACTCCAACGCCGGATGGTCTCGGGCTGAGCGCGCGTGGCATCACCGTCTCCACGGTCGGGCTGGTCCCTCGAATGCAGCAGCTGGCCACCGAAGGCATCCCGCTCACCCTCGCGCTGTCGTTACACGCTCCCGATGACGAGCTGCGCGACGAGTTGGTACCGATCAACACCCGCTGGAACGTCGAGGAAGTGATCGACGCCGCATGGGAGTACGCCAAGACGACCAAGCGTCGTGTCTCCATCGAGTACATCCTGATTCGTGACATCAACGACCAGCCCTCCCGAGCTGAGCTGCTCGCCAAGGTGCTGCGCCGTCGCGGCAACTGGGGTTGGGTGCACGTCAACCTGATTCCGATGAATCCGACGCCCGGCTCAATCTGGACCGCGTCCCGGCGGGTTGCTGAGGACGAGTTCGTCCGGCGGCTCGAGGCGAGGGGAGTGCCGGTCACCGTGCGCGATACCCGGGGCCGGGAAATCGACGGAGCCTGCGGGCAACTAGCCGCACAGCAGGCGTGAGTTGAGGTCGGTCGCTGCCGGTTGATTGCTGCCAGGATTGGCGTCGTGACAGAACTCGACCCGACCCTTTACGACCTGGCTGAGGCCTTCGGCGTCGCCACCGAGTACTGGGACTGGCAGGGCCGGCACATCTCCGTCGATCGCGCCACCGTGGTCGCAGTTCTGGCAGCTCTCGACATTGATGCGTCGACTCCGGAAGCTGCTGCCGCCGCTCTGGCGAACCATCACCGCTATCCGTGGACCCACATGCTGCCGCCCTGCATGACGATTCGGCAACACCGCACCGACTCGGTGTGGGTCCATGTGCCGCATGGCAGCCCGGTCAGCGTCTGGATCGAACTCGAGACCGGTGAGACTCGTCACGAGCTGCACCAGCTGGAGAACTGGACGCCACCACGGGAGATCGATGACGGTTGGATCGGTGAGGCGTCGTTCGAGATTCCCGCCGATCTGCCACTGGGCTACCACAGCCTGAAGGCCGTCAGCGGCGACAGGCAGTCATCGATGCCGTTGATCATTACGCCGAGCTGGCTGGGATTCCCGGAACGGATGGGCCGGCGTCCGCGGCTGGGGACTGGCCACCCAGCTCTATAGCGTTCGCTCACAGCAGTCCTGGGGAATGGGCGACCTGACTGATCTGGAGGATCTGGCCGTGTGGTCTGCCGCCGAGCACCAGGCGGACTTCGTGCTCATCAACCCGCTGCATGCGGCCGAGCCGGTGCCACCAATAGAGCCGTCCCCATACCTGCCGAGCAGCCGCCGCTTTGCCAACCCCATCTATCTGCGTCTCGAACGCATCCCGGAGTACGCCACGGCCACCACTGCGCATCGAGAGGAGATTGACAAGGTCAGGATTCAGCTTCTTGACGAGATTGGTGAGTCGAGTCAGATCGAGCGTGATCGAGCATGGGAAGCCAAGCGCAAGGCCCTCGAGATCATCTATTCGATACCGCGTACGCCGGGCCGCGAGGCTTCTTTTGTGGCATACCGGCGCCGCGAGGGAAACGGCCTGGAGAATTTCGCAACCTGGGCGGTGCTCTGCGAGCAACACGGCCGGAACTTCCAAGATTGGCCGGCCGAGCTGCAGGATCCGGCATCCCCAGCCGTTGCCGACTTCGCCGCTGCACATGTTGCCAAGATCGACTTCCACTGCTGGCTGCAGTGGCTGATGGAGGAACAGCTGGCTGGCACCCAGCAAGCGGCTCTGCGGGCGGGCATGGCGCTTGGGGTGATGCACGATCTGCCCGTCGGCGTGAGTACCCGTGGCGCGGATGCCTGGAGCCTGCAAGACAGTTACGCGAAAGGCGTCTCGGTCGGCTGTCCGCCAGATCCGTTCAACCAGCAGGGGCAGAACTGGAATCAGCCGCCATGGCGGCCTGATCGCCTCGCCGCTACGGCGTACGCGCCCTTCCGCGACACCGTCTCAACGATCTTGCGACATGCCGGCGGCCTGCGTGTTGATCATGTGATCGGCCTGTTCCGATTGTGGTGGATTCCCTGGGGGATGCGGCCCACACAAGGCACGTACGTCCGCTACGACCACGAGGCCATGATTGGCATTCTCGCGCTCGAGGCGCATCGGGCAGGCGCAGTGGTGGTTGGCGAAGATCTAGGCACAGTGGAGCCCTGGGTGCGCGACTACCTTCGGGAACGCGGCATCCTCGGAACCTCGATCTTGTGGTTCGAGTTCGACTGGGATGGCGACAATGCGCCGCTCGCGCCTGAGAAGTGGCGGGAATATTGTCTGGCCTCGGTCACGACCCACGATCTGCCACCGACAGCTGGCTATCTAGCCGGTGACCATGTCAGGCTCCGTGATCAGCTTGGCATCCTGACTCGCTCTCTCGACGAAGAACTCCAAGCCGAGAAAGCGGACCGCGAAGCCTGGCTGAACGCCCTCCGAGCTCGGGAAGCATTGCCGCCCGACGCCGGGATCGAGGAAACCGTCGAAGCCCTACACCGTTATCTGACCTGGACACAGTCGCGGCTGCGCTGCCTCTCCCTCGCAGACGCCGTTGGCGAGCGTCAGCTACAGAACCAGCCTGGGACGATCGATGAATATCCGAACTGGCGAGTCCCGCTGACCGGCCCTGACGGCTCACCGGTGATGCTGGAGGACATCTTCAGCAATCCGCGTGCAGCGAGTCTCGCCAAGATCATGAGCAGTGGCCACGAGTAGCCGCGGCCTCACCCAGTGTCGTGCCTAGGCCCGCCTCACTTGGGACCGGTGCTCATGCTCTGCTCGACCGCCTGGCGGATGGCATCTGCCTCTTCCTGAGTCAGAATGCCCGCCTGCACCGCCTGGTCCAGATACGCGTCCAGCGCAGCCGGGCCTTCCGCCTCATACGCCGCACGGATCTCGTCGAGCGGCGGCCTTGATCTGGGCCTCATCGACGCCGAGCATCTCCGATAGAACCTTGATAAGTGCCGCCTCCTGCTCAGCTTGCCCGGGGTCGCCTGGCCAGCCCGGTTGCTCGGCCCCCGGCGGGGGAGTGCTGGGCGGGGGAGTGCTGGGCGTGGGAGTGCTGGGGGTGAGAGTACTGGGCGCGCTCGTCGGACTCGGTGTCGGTGTGATGTCTGCGGATGCGAAGTTCGCAGCCACAACCCCGATTCCCGCACCAAGCGCGAGCACTCCCGAAGCTATTGCGACGGCGGTCTTCGTCGAGGCGGGCACGTTTGTTGCTCCTTGTGGTCGGTTCCCGAGTGGGCTGTCGAAAGGGTGAAGCGCCGACCTGTCAACAACCTGGGTGGAACCTGGCAGCCAGCTAGCAGAATGAGTCGGCCCGCGGGCCCGGACTCAGCATTCGAGATGTGATCATGGTGTCGATGACTGCCGCAGACGACGAGTTGGTCACTTGGCTGCTGGAGGGCGACCCGTCAATCCGCTGGCGGGTGCACCGAGATCTCCTTGGCAGCCCTGCATCGACGGTGGATGCTGAGCGAGCCGCGGTCGCAACCGAAGGTTGGGGCGCCAAGCTGATCTCGCTGCAGGACTCCGACGGGCGCTGGGGCGGCGGCGACTACACGCCGAAATGGATTTCTACGACGTACACGCTGCTTCACTTGGTCTGGCTTGGGCTGCCACCAGCGCACCCCGCGGCACTAGCCGGGTGTGAGCGCCTTTGGGAATGGCAGCGCCGAATGGCGGGCGCCGGAGACCTGCATTGTCTCGATGTTGGTCCGGCTCACCGCCGCTCACGGGTACTACGCCCAAGGGCTTGACGGCCTGGTCGATTACCTCCTCAGCCAACAGCTCGATGACGGCGGCTGGAACTGCGCAGCGCGCAATGAGCCAGGCAAGCACAGCTCCTTCCACACCAGCATTCAGGCCCTTGAGGCACTCGATGCCTATCAACGTGTGGGTGGCGCGGCCGCCACTAAAGAGGCGCAGGCACGAGGGCGCGAGTTCTTCCTGCGGCATCAGCTGTACAAGTCCCATCGCACGGGCCAGGTGGCAATCCGTAGCAGCACCCGCTTTCCCCAGCTGCCCCAGTGGCACTTCGACGTTCTGCGCGGGCTGGAGCACTTCGCCGAAGCGAGCGCCGACCAGGACGTACGGCTGGGGGATGCCGTCGCTGTCGTGCGGCGGGCCCGTCGGGCCGATGGCCGGTGGCCGACGTACGCCGGTTATCCCGGCCGCACCTGGTTCCGGATGGAGGAACCGGGTCCGAGCCGGTGGAATACCGCGCGAGTGCTGCGCGTCCTGAACTGGTGGGACGCAGCCGCCTGAGCTGCTGGCTGCGACCTGCGACACTTGGGCCGTGCGTGACGTAGTGATCTTGGGCAGCACCGGCTCGATCGGAACCCAGTCCCTGGAGGTGGTTGCGGAACACCCCGGTGAGTTCCGGGTGGTAGGCCTGGCCGCCGGTGGGTCGCAGATACCGCTGCTCGCCCAACAAGTGCTTGATACCGGAGCGCGAGCGGTCGCGGTCAGCCGCGCTACGACAGTCCAGGATCTCCAACTTGCGCTCTACGCCGAAGCCAGCCGACGCGGCTGGGCGCAGGGAGACGTGCAGCTACCCCGCATCCTCGCAGGACCGGAAGCGGCAGCCGAGCTGGCGGCGATGCCGTGCGACGTTGTGCTCAACGGGATCACCGGCTCAACGGGGCTGACGGCAACGCTGGCAGCTCTACAAGCCGGACGGATCCTCGCCCTGGCTAACAAGGAGTCGCTGGTGGTCGGTGGCTCGCTGGTCACCAGGGCCGCAAAACCCGGCCAGATCGTTGCCGTCGACTCCGAGCACTCGGCCCTGGCCCAATGCCTCCGGGGCGGCGCAGCGGCAGAGGTCGATCGACTGATCCTCACCGCGAGCGGCGGACCATTCCGTGGACTCAGCGGCGAACAGATGCGCGATGTCACACCGGACCAGGCCCTCGCGCACCCGACCTGGAACATGGGCCGGGTGATCACCACGAATTCTGCGACGCTGGTGAACAAGGGCCTGGAGTTGCTGGAGGCCCATTTGCTGTACGGCGTGGACCTGGACCGAATCGATGTTGTCGTACACCCACAGTCGATCGTGCATTCCATGGTGCAGTTCGTCGATGGATCTACCCTCGCGCAGTGCTCGCCGCCGGATATGAAGCTTCCGATTGCGCTAGGTCTGAGCTGGCCGGATCGACTTCCGGGAGTAGCCCCGGCATGCGATTGGAGCACGGCATCGAGCTGGATCTTCGAGCCCTTGGACCATGCGGCCTTTCCGGCGGTTGAGCTGGCTCGGCGTGCGGGGCGACTGGGCGGCACGGCTCCTGCCGTGTACAACGCAGCCAACGAGGTGTGCGTGGACGCGTTTCATGATGGACGGATCGGTTTCACACAAATCCTCGACATTGTGGCCGTAGTGTTGCGCGAGCACGCTGGTTCAGACCCCGACGTAGGCTCGATGCTGGTCACGAGTGACCAGCTCACACTTGAGCTGGTGCTGGCCGCTGATGCCTGGGCGCGGGCCCGGGCCAATGACTTCACCCAGGCGACGGAGCACAAGCACTAGATGGACCTTCTGATCTACATCGGTGGTGCCGTTGCCTTCTTTGCATTGGTGATGGCCTCGATCGCTTTGCATGAGATAGGCCACCTTGTGCCGGGCAAGCTGTTCAACGTCAAGACCACCGAGTATTTCGTCGGCTTTGGTCGTAAATTGTGGTCGCGACGCCGCGGCGAGACCGAGTACGGCGTCAAGGCAGTTCCGGTGGGCGGCTACGTTCGGCTTGTCGGCATGTTCCCGCCCGAGAAGGACAATCCGGGCCAGGTTCGCGCGTACAGTACTGGCCCGTTTCGCGCGCTGGCCGATAATGCACGGGCAGCGGAGTGGTCGACGATCGAGCCCGGAGACGAAGGACGCCTTTTCTATCAGAAGCCGTTCTGGCAAAAGCTGATCATCATGGCCAGTGGCCCGACCATGAACATCCTGCTGGCCTTTGTGATCTTGCTAGGTGTCGCGGCGACCTACGGCGTCTACCGCTCCCAGCTGACGATCAGCAAGGTGCAAGAGTGCATTGTCGTTGCGAACGCAACCGACCAGACCTGCGCCGGCAAGCCACCGACTCCGGCAGCCCAGTCGGGGATCCAGCCGGGGGACAAGATCGTCGCGTTCAACGGAATTGCGGTGGCGTCATGGGACGACGTCTCGCGTCTGATTCGGGCCAACCTCGACCATCCGGCGTTGCTGACCGTCGAGCGGGGCGGTCAGCGCCTCGACCTCAAGCCTGTCAACACGGTCATCACCGGCGTACCGGACCGGTATGACCCATCGAAGCGGGTTGCCGCTGGCTTCTTCGGTGTCGAACCCGAGGTCATCCGAGAACGTGGCGGCCCCATCGCAGTGGTCGGGGACATGTGGCAGATGACCAAGCAGACTGCCGTAGCCCTCGCCTACTTCCCGGCGAAGGTCTTCTACACGGCCTATAACTTGGTGACGGGCCAGCCTCGAGACATCTATGGACCGATGTCGATCGTTGGCGCAAGTCGAGCGGCAGGGGAGATCGCGTCGACAGACCAGATCGATGCAGCAGCAAAGGTCGCGAGTCTGTTCACTGTGCTCGGCGCGGTCAACCTGTTCGTGGCTCTCTTCAACTTCGTGCCGCTGCTGCCATTGGACGGTGGGCACGTGGCAGCGGCGTTCTACGAGGCGGTGAGACGGGCTTTCGCGCGCCTCCGCGGACGACCCGATCCCGGCCCTGTCGACACGGCAAGGCTGTTGCCCATCGCGTACGTTGTCGGCGCGATCATCCTGATCTCGGGTGCCGTGTTGATCTTGGCCGACATCATCGATCCGATCCGGCTCTTCTGAGGTTCCAGGGTCGCCCGGGCTCTACTGCAGTGCCAGCGCGACGGGGTCGAGGTTGTAGTCGCCCACCACCGCGTACGAGCGACCACCGGTCACCTGAAGCTGCCCGGCGGCATACCTACGCGCTCGTAGGTGGTTCCGTACTCGTCCTCCAGAACCATGGTCGAGGACAGCTCGTACTCGTAAAAGTCCCGCTCGAGGCACAGTAACGGTCAGCGATGCGGTTCGATCCACCTACCGGCCACCCAGGCGAGGAATTTCTCATGCCTACTCCCTCCCAAAAGGCCGAGAATTGACTCTTATGGACGGAGGCTCAACGCGACAGTCGTGATACGGCCCAGACCGGATTCTCTGCAACACCGTATATACGAGCCTTGCGTGACAGGCCGCCTCGAGGCGTTCACCAGGCAGCCGCGAAGCATGTCTCGACCTCGATAGGATCTGGGCAGCCCGGGAATGCCCGGCCTGACCAGTAACTGCGACATCAAAGGAGAGTCGCGTGTCTATTGGCGACTTCGAGCGGTACCCGCTGACGTTCGGTCCGAGTCCGGTGCATCCGCTGAGGCGACTGAGCGCGCATCTCGGCGGCGTCCAGGTGTGGGCTAAGCGGGAGGATGTCAGCTCTGGCCTGGCGTTCGGCGGCAACAAGATCAGGAAGCTGGAGTACTTGGTGCCTGATGCCCTCGCGCAGGGGGCCGACACCTTGGTATCGATTGGCGGTATCCAGTCCAACCACACCCGGCAGGTAGCCGCGGTGGCGGCGCACCTCGGCCTGAAGTGTCGCCTCGTGCAGGAGAAATGGGTCGAGTGGGACGACCCGGTCAACGACAAGGTGGGCAATATTTTGCTGTCGCGGATCATGGGCGCTGAGGTCAGGCTCGACCCTTCCGGGTTCGACATTGGCATCCGCACCTCCTGGGAGGACGCGCTTCGCGAGGTGGAGGAGGCTGGGGGTAAGCCATACGGCATTCCGGCAGGTGCGTCGGAGCACCGGCTGGGCGGGCTGGGGTTTGCTAACTGGGCCTATGAGGTGGCTGAGCAGGAGAAGGATCTGAGCGTCTTCTTCGACACCATCGTGGTCTGTACGGTGACCGGCTCGACCCACGCCGGCATGATTGCGGGCTTCGCGGCGCTCGAGGATGCGGGCGGCCCGAAGCGGCGGGTGATCGGCATCGATGCCTCCGCCACGCTCGACAAGACGCGCGACCAGGTCTCCCGGATCGCCCGCCACACCGCTGGCCTCATCGGCTTGGGGCGGGACCTCCGTGAGGATGAAATCGTCCTCCTCGACGGCTGGGCAGGCGACTATTACGGCATTCCGGTGCAGTCCACCATCGACGCCATTCGCCTGACCGCCGAGCTCGAGGCCATGATCACCGACCCGGTCTATGAGGGAAAGTCCATGGCAGGACTAATCGACCTCGTCAAGGATGGCGAGATTGGCCCTGAATCGACGGTTCTCTACGCACATCTGGGCGGCCAACCTGCGCTGAACGCATACTCCGGCATCTTCGAGTGAGTCCGGTTGTTGGGCGCGGCCGGGCCATCACTGGTCGGGTCGGATGTTCTGGTTGAGGTGGAAGAGATTGTCCGGGTCGTATCGGCGTTTGAGGGCGGCGAGCCGGGCCAGCTTGCCGGCCGGATACGCCCGGCGCACGCCGGCCTCACCTTCGTCGCCGAGCACGTTGACGTAGACGCCGCTCGCGAACGGCTCGAGCGCCGCGCCGTAGCGGCGGGCTGCCGTGATGCGCTGGTCGTCTTCGGCGGGGTCAGTCCAGGCGGTGGATGCGACGAACTCGACCAGGGCACCGCGGTGGCTGAACGCGCTGTCGTCGTCTGACCTTGCGGCGATCGCGCCACCGTAACCCTGGAACGAGCCGTTCGGCAGTCGCGCTGGGTCGACGCCCGGGTCGGCTTCCCCCCGGGACAGGAACGCATCGATCGCATCGTCGGACAGTTCGGTGAGGTAGTGACCCTTGAAGTAGCGCCGCCGCACCCCGGGACGGTGCCACTCGTCGTCCATGGTCTGCAGCCGCAGGTAGGACAACTCCTCCGCCCGCTTGGCCAGCGGCGCGCCGAGACTGGCCATCCGGGGCATCAGCAGCCGGGCCTGGTCGGCGCCGCCAACCCAGACAAAACCTAAGTTGGCCACCGTGCGGTTGCGTAGCTGCGCCGGCACCTCGGGCGAATCCGCCATCGTGCCGACCCAAGCGGTGGGCGTGGCCTCTGCCGGTACGCCGTTGCCGAGCAGGTCACGCCAGCGGCGCATGGCCGCCGGTGCCCCGTCCAGATCGAACGTGTGGTCGATGAGCAATGCGGCGGTGCCGACCTCGTGCAGACGGAACTCGAACTCGGTGACGACGCCGAAGTTGCCACCGCCGCCGCGCAACCCCCAGAACAGATCCTCGTGCTGCGACTCGCTGACCCGTAGTGTCGCGCCGTCAGCGGTGACCACTTCGTACGAGGCGACGTTGTCGCAGGCCAGGCCGAACCGCCTAGCCAGCCAGCCCATTCCGCCGCCGAGGGTCAGCCCGCCCACCCCGGTGTGGGAGACGTTGCCCGCCGTTGTGGCCAAGCCGAACTGCTGCGCACCTCGGTCCAAATCCCCCAGCAGCGCCCCACCCTGCACCCACGCCCGGCGGGCGTCAGGATCGATCCGAACCGCGCGCAGCCCCGACAGATCGATCAACAACCCACCGTTCGGCACTGAGATGCCCAACACGCTGTGCCCACCACAGCGGATACCGACCTCCAGGTCGTTGCTTCGTGAGAAGTCGATCGCGGCCGCCACGTCGGCACTGCTCGCGCACCGCACCGCCAGTGCCGGGCGGCGGTCAACCATCGCATTCCACAGCGCACGGGCCGAGTCGTAGCCATCGTCGCCCGGCAGCATCACTTGACCGTCCACGCTGCGTCGCAGACGGCCCACATCAAGGCGACCCGTGCTGATCATCTGAACTCGGTCATCACCATTCGTCTGGCATCTGGGCGTAGAGAACGACCATCTCGTCCCTCCTCGACATTATCCAGACTGGCTCCGGCGAGGTTCGAACCGATGCTTACGCAGGAGATCGCAAGAGCAGGATTAGCCCTAGGCTGGTGCTGCAGCCATGGCCCGGACAGGTTGCGGCCTATGCGGTACCGCCACCAGACGCGGATGGTCGCGGCAATCGCGCCTGCGTGAAGGGGGTATCGGTGCACGTCCTCATTCTGGGCGCGGCCGGCATGATCGGTCTTAAGCTGACCGCCCGGCTGGTCGCGGACGGGAATGTCGGAGGCCGCGCTGTCGAACGGTTGACCCTGGCCGACGTGGTTCCTCCGCAGCATCCGGCAGGCGCCGCCGGTCAGGTCGAGTTGGCCGCCACCGACCTGGCTGCGCCGGGTGCGGCCGAGCGTCTGGTGGAGGCTCGGCCCGATTTGATCTTCCATCTTGCGGCGGTCGTCTCAGGTGAGGCTGAGGCGGACTTCGAGAAGGGTTACCGGGTCAACCTCGACGGCACTCGGGCACTCCTCGAAGCCGTCCGGGCGGCGCACACCGCCGACGGTTACCACCCTCGTCTGGTCTTCACCTCCTCGATTGCTGTCTACGGCGCGCCACTACCTAATCCCATTCCCGAGGACTTCCAGGAGACACCGCTCACCAGCTACGGCACCCAGAAGGCGATCGGGGAGCTCTTGCTGGCCGACTACACCCGACGCGGTTTCGTGGACGGCATCGGGATCCGCCTGCCCACCATTTGCATCCGTCCGGGGACACCGAACAAGGCCGCCTCCGGCTTCTTTTCGAGCATCCTGCGCGAGCCGCTGGTCGGGCAGCAGGCGGTCTTGCCGGTCCCGGAGACGGTCCGGCACTGGCATGCCTCGCCCCGCTCAGCAGTGGAGTTCCTGATCCGGGCGGCCACGCTCGACGGTCGGCGGGTCGGCCCGCGACGGACGCTGTCCATGCCCGGCCTCAGCGCCACCGTGGGAGAGCAGATCGAGGCGCTACGCCGGGTCGCAGGAGAGCAGGCTGTCCGGCTAATCCGCCGCGAACCGGACGAGTCGATCATGCGCATTGTGGAGACCTGGCCCCCGGCTCTGAAGGCGACGCGGGCCTTGCGCTTGGGCTTCGCCGCGGAGAGCTCATTCGACGAGATCATCCGGGTGCACATCGACGACGAACTAGGCGGCTCCCTCTGAGCCGCGGCCGCGACAGCATCATCGGCCCACAGGCGGCGGGCACTTGTGCACTGCTCCCTGCTCGAACTCACGTTAGGCTGGATCGTCGGCGAGCCCTCAACAGACGGTCCCGCTGAAACCTCCCGATGAAAGGCCGTATGAGCATCGACCTGGGTCTGCCAACCCTTCCACCGCCCACCCTGGCGCCGCGTCGCAAGAGCCGCCAAATCAGAGTTGGCAAGGTTGCAGTCGGCGGCGACGCGCCGATCAGCGTGCAGTCGATGACCACCACTCTGACCGCAGACATCAATGCCACGCTGCAACAGATTGCGGAGCTGACAGCGACTGGATGCGACATCGTGCGGGTTGCCGTGCCGAGCCAGGACGACGCCGACGCCTTGCCCGTGATCGCCAAGAAATCCCAGATCCCTGTGATCGCCGATATCCACTTCCAGCCCAGGTACGTCTTCGCGGCGATCGACGCCGGATGCGCTGCCGTACGCGTCAATCCTGGCAATATTCGCGCCTTCGACGATCAGGTCAAAGAGATCGCAAAGGCTGCCGCGGACGCTGGATGCTCCATCAGGATCGGGGTCAACGCTGGATCTTTGGACAAGCGCCTCCTCGCCAAGTACGGCAAGGCGACTCCCGAGGCACTGGCTGAGTCAGCCTTGTGGGAAGCCAGCCTCTTTGAGGAGCACGGTTTCGGAGACTTCAAGATCTCTGTCAAGCACAGTGACCCGGTCGTCATGGTGCGCGCGTACGAGCTGCTGGCAGAGGCCTGTGACTATCCGCTGCATCTCGGTGTTACCGAGGCGGGGCCGGCCTTCCAGGGGACCATCAAATCAGCGGTCGCGTTCGGTGCGCTGCTATCCAGGGGTATTGGCGACACGATCCGGGTCTCCCTGTCAGCGCCTCCGGTCGAGGAGGTCAAGGTGGGCATCAAGATCTTGGAATCCCTGAACCTGAGGCCGCGGCATCTGGAGATCGTGTCCTGCCCATCTTGCGGCCGTGCTCAGGTTGACGTTTACAAGCTCGCCGACGAGGTGACTGCCGGACTGGAGGGTTTGGAGGTACCGCTTCGAGTTGCTGTGATGGGTTGCGTGGTCAACGGACCGGGAGAGGCACGTGAGGCGGATCTCGGGGTTGCCTCTGGTAACGGCAAAGGTCAGATATTCGTCCACGGCGAAGTGATCAAGACCGTGAAAGAGGCCGACATCGTGGAAACCCTCATTGATGAGGCGATGCGGCTCGCGGAGTCCATGCCCGCCGGCGACGGCGTGCCCGAGGTCAGCGTGCGCTGAACATGCGAAAGGTCGCCAGCACGATTGCCTCCCGATGGACCCGGGAGGGTTCGGTGCGGGTGCTGAATCGGAGCGACCTACCTTCGGCTATCCGGCTGCTGTCCGCTAACCCGATCGAGAACGTTTTTGTCGCGTCTCGGGTGCGTGCCGCGGGAATCGAGCAGGCCAGCCTCGGCTGTCCTGTGTGGGGGTATGAGCGAGGTGGCCTGCTCCGTGCGCTGTGCCATGCCGGGTCCAATATGGTGCCGGTCAATGCTGACGAGGACGCGCTTGAGGCTTGGGCTGAGTTTGCCGGTCCGCAGCGCGTGTGCGCATCGATCATCGGCCCATCGCATGTGGCGCTGGAGCTGTGGAATCGGCTCTCGGATCGGTGGGGCGCCGCTTGGAGTGAGGCCCGCGATGTGCGGCCGCGCCAGCCCGTGCTGGCGATCAGTTCACCGCCCACCATCCCTGCCGACCGGCGGGTACGTCGGGTCACACTCGATCAGTGGGATGCCTACACTGAGGCCGCGGTGAAGATGTACACCGAGGAGATCGGTGTCTCACCCGTGCAGGGCAATCCTGCCGGTTACCGCTTCTATGTGCGGCAGCTGATCGCCTCGGGTCGCGCGTTCGGCATCTTTGAGGGCGATCGGGTGCTCTTCAAGGCCGACCTCGGCTCGGTGTCCGGGTCGGTCTGCCAAGTGCAGGGGGTCTGGCTGGAACCTGAGCTACGTGGCCGGGGGTTATCAGCGCCCGCGATGGCGGCTGTCGTCCAGCTAGCGCGTACGGTCGTCCCCACCGTGTCGCTCTACGTCAACGACTACAACCTGCCGGCGCGCGCAACGTACGCGAGGGTGGGGTTCACGGAGGTCGGCGAGTTCGCGACGGTTCACTTCTAAGGGTGCAGTCGGGTGCGGCTCACGGCAGTAGGCATCGCGATGTTGATCATGCTGTCGGGCTGCGTGACCGACGAGTCGCCAGCAGGCAGTACGCCAGTACCGAGCCCGACCGCAAGCCTGACTAGCCCCACCGCGAGCCCGACCTCGACAGGTCAGTCCACCAAGCGGCTGCCTTCCAAACCGCGACGGACCAGCGTGACGGTGGTGATGAACGGCGATCTGTTGTGGCACAACACCTTGTGGTACGGAGCGAGGGAAGACGCCCAGCGGCGCGGAGCTGGCGGCTACGACTTCGCACCGCTGCTAGCGGGGATGATGCCGGTCATGGCATCGGCCGACTTGGCGATCTGTCACGAGGAGGTGCCGTTGGCTAGGCCGGGCGGGCCGTACCGGAACTTTCCGCTGTTCGCCGCGCCGCCTCATGTTGCGCGAGCGATTGCTGTCACTGGCTACGACGTCTGCACCACAGCCTCCAACCACGCTGTCGACCAAGGCTTCCCCGGCCTGAAGCGCACTCTCGATGAGCTTGATCGGGCCAAGATCCAGCATGTCGGCACAGCCCGTAGCAAGACCGAAGCGCAGCGACCGACGATCTTCACCACCCGGCAAGGCGTCAAGATCGCGATCGTCGCGGCCACTTTCAGCCTGAACGGCCTCCCCATGCCGCAGGGCAAGCCATGGGCCGTGCAGCGGATGAGCGCCAAGAACCTGCTCGGCCAGGCGCATCGCGCTAGGGCAGCCGGAGCAGACATCGTGATAGCGGCCGTGCACGTAGGAACCGAGTACTCCACGAGGGAGAACACACAGCAAATCACGCTGGCACGTGCCCTCACCGCCTCGCCTGATGTTGATCTTGCTTACATGCACCATGCGCATGTCGTGCAGCCCTGGACCAAAGTGAACAAGAAATGGGTGCTCTACGGCCTCGGAAACACGGTCGCCCAGCACGCCACCAACACGCCACGCGGCCACGAGGGAGCGACCGGACGGTTCACCTTCACTCGCGTGGGGAATGGGCGCTTCACGGTGAGCAAGGCTGAATACATTCCGACCCTGGTTACCCGCTATCAGCCCGGCCGGCCGGCGCGGCTCTATCAAGTCTCGACGGCATTGAAGACCGCCAAAGGCTCATTCCGCGACCGGCTACTGGAGGCGCAGCAACGCACCAGCGCCGTCGTGACACGCGAGGATCCGCCGGGATTGACGAGGGGATAGCAGGACCACCTCTGTCGAGTGCGCAGTAGCCGTCCACCGCAAGTCGCGATCGTTGGCGAATGGTGCGCACTCGGCCCGAGAGCCGCGGGTACTTGAGCTGCAAACATCCCACGCTGCGTGGGATTCTCGCGCTGTGCATGGCGTGCATGCCATGTTCAGCGTGAGGAAGGTGGGTACAGCTCAGGGTAGCGGCGCGGGAACTGCGTGCGCGGTGTACCCGCAGCCGTCGAAGTAGGCGGACCTCAAGCGCGATGCGCGAGCCGAGACAATACAGTGCTCGGGTGATCACCCGAATGTCGGAGCTGTTCGTCCGTACGTTGCGCGAGGATCCGGCCGATGCCGAGGTGCCGAGCCATCGCTGGCTGGTGCGTGCCGGCTATATCCGCCGCGCCGCTCCAGGCATCTACACCTGGCTGCCGCTGGGCTACCGAGTGCTGCGCAACGTCGAGCGCATCGTGCGCGAGGAAATGGATGCCATGGGTGCCCAGGAGGTGCACTTTCCGGCTTTGCTTCCCAAGGAGCCGTACGAGGCCAGTGGCCGCTGGACTGAGTATGGCGAGAGCATATTCCGGCTGCACGATCGCAAGGGCGCGGAATATCTGCTCGGTCCCACGCATGAGGAGATGTTCACCCTTTTGGTCAAGGACCTGTACTCCTCCTACAAGGACCTGCCCCTCTCGCTCTATCAGATACAGACGAAGTACCGCGACGAGGCGCGTCCGCGGGCCGGGCTGCTGCGGGGACGCGAGTTCGTGATGAAGGACTCCTATTCCTTCGACATTGACGATGAGGGCCTTGCGAAGTCGTACGCGGCCCATCGCGATGCCTACATCAAGATCTTCGACCGGCTGGGTTTCGAGTACGTCATCGTGCACGCGATGTCAGGCGCGATGGGCGGCTCGGCAAGTGAGGAGTTTCTGGCCATTGGTGAGAACGGCGAGGACACCTTCGTGCGCTCACCGGGCGGCTACGCGGCGAACGTAGAAGCCGTACAGACCACGCCGCCGCCGCCCGTGCCGTACGACGACGCGCCTGCTGCCCACGTAGAGGACACCCCGGATACGCCGACCATCGAAACCCTGGTTGACCTCGCCAACGCCCGCTTTCCGCGGACCGACCGGCCCTGGCACGCCAGTGACACCTTGAAGAACGTGGTGCTCATGATCAGCGAGGTCGATGGGTCCCGGCACCCGCTGGTGATCGGAGTGCCAGGGGATCGTGAGTTGGATATGAAGAGGCTCGCAGCTCAGCTGGTGCCGGCCGAGCCGCAGCCTTTCGGTGACGAGGATTTCGCCGCACATCCGGAGCTGGTGAAGGGCTACATCGGGCCGGTGCAATTCGCCAGCCCTGGTGAGCGGACAGCGGTTGTACTCGGCGAGGAGTCCACTACCAAGATCAGGTATCTGGTCGATCCCCATGTCGTCTCCGGAACTTGTTGGGTGACGGGGGCGAATGAGCCTGGTCGGCATGTCTTCGATCTCACGTGTGGGCGCGACTTCACACCCGACGGCGTCATCGAGGCGGCCGAGATTCGCGAAGGTGATCCGGCTCCTGATGGCTCCGGCCCACTGACGTTGGCTCGCGGCATCGAGATGGGACACATCTTCCAGCTGGGCCGTAAGTACGCCGAGGCTCTGGGGCTCAAGGTGCTTGATCAAAACGGCAAGCTGGTCACGGTGACCATGGGCTCCTACGGGGTGGGGATCTCGCGCGCCGTCGCAGCTGTAGCCGAGGGGACCTGCGACGAAAAGGGACTCTGCTGGCCACGCGAACTGGCACCGTTCGATGTGCACGTACTGGCAGCCGGCAAGGACGGCCTGGTAACCACAGCAGCCGCGGACCTGGCCGTTCAGTTGGACGCGGCCGGTGTCTCAGTGCTGCTCGACGACCGAACGGTAAGCCCGGGTGTCAAGTTCGCCGACTCGGAGATCCTGGGCATGCCGACGATCGTTGTGGTTGGTCGCGGCCTGTCGGACGGTGTGATGGAACTGCGGGATCGAAGGAGCGGGGAGCAGATCGAGGTAGCTGTTGAGGATGCGCTCGCGGAAATCCTGGCAGCGGTGCACGGCCCAACGCTGCTGAGCTGAGGCCTTCATTTGCCGGAGCTCTCCGCCCTGTCACTGGCGGCGCTGATCCTTGCGGCGTTTGTCGCGGGTTGGGTTGATGCGGTCGTAGGCGGTGGTGGGCTGATCCAGTTGCCGGCCCTACTGATCTGGCTGCCCAGCAGCACTCCACCAGCAGTGATCTTGGGCACGAACAAGATCTCCTCGTTCTGCGGAACGGCGACCAGTTCGCTGACCTACGCGCTCCGGATCCCGCTTGACTGGCGGACCGTGGCGCCGTTGGTCGTCGCTTCGGCCATTGGATCAGCCGTGGGGGCATCGCTGGCGAGGCTGCTGCCACGGGATGCGTTCACTCCGATTGTCTTGGTCGCGCTGATTGGAGTGGGCCTTTACGTCTGGCGCCGGCCGCAGCTGGGCATGGTCTCAGTGCGGAAGCACTCGGGGCGAAGACACTACGGGCTGACGGTGCTGATCGGTCTGGTCGTCGGTGCGTACGACGGGTTCCTGGGGCCTGGCACGGGTTCCTTCTTCGTGATCTTGCTGGTCGCCGTGATTGGCTATGGATTCCTCGAGGCGAGCGCGACGGCCAAGATCGCCAATCTGGTCACCAACCTGTCAGCAATTGTCGTCTTCGGGTTGTCCGGTTCGGTGCTGTGGACACTCGGGCTGATGATGGGCGCCGCCAACCTGGTGGGTGGCTACATCGGCGCCCGCACTGCGATCAGCCGGGGGAACTCGTTCGTCCGCAAGGTCTTCCTGGTGGTGCTCAGCGCCTTGATCATCAAGCTGGCGTACGACGTCGTGGCCCAGCTTGGACAGTGATCAACTGCTCCAGCCCGGCCATGCCTGCAGCGGGCCGCCCCAGGAGCGGGCAGTCTTCATGGCAGTGGTCAGTGCAGTTAGCGCTTGCTGCCGATCCGGTTGGGTGGCCGAGGCAGCCAGCCAGAGCCCGCAGAACGGCTGGAGCGCGGTCTGCATGCGCATGATCAACCCGCCGGCCGTTGCCGGATTGCGCGGGACAACCGACGGGACGTACGCCGGCTCGGCAGCGGGGACATCCGTGGAGTGTCTGCTGAGCCAGACGATCAGCTGATCCCGGAAGACTCGGTGGGCAAGCAACTCGCGCTCGGCCGTACGGCGCTGCTTGCTGAGTACCTTGAATTTGCCGATCGCCAGCTGGTAGCCGTACACGATGGCGTGCAGTTGGCGGACCAGCTCCTGGACTGCGGTGGCCTCGGGAAGGATTTCGACCGGCTGCCGATTCGCGACCGGGCGAGTCGCGGGTGGGTTACCGGAGCCGATCGCGGGCGCGAAGCTTGCGGCAGCAACCGACAGCGAGCCCCAGAGCAATGCGTCCGCCCCTTCCGCCTTCAGCGCAGCGCGTCGGTAGTGCTCAGCAGCCGATGTCTCGCGCCGAGACAACAGGGCCAGCGAGCCGTTGAGCGACATTCCGCCGATCGTGGCCGGCGCAGCCGGTGGCAGCGGATCGGTGATTGCTTGAGCGTGTGCCGTGTGCGCGTTGCGAAGGAATGTCAGAAGTTGTAGGTGCCCCTTCGAGAGCTCGTTGCGGTGCGGTCCGACCAGTATCGCCGCCGCGAGCGCCGCCAAAGCCTGCTCTGGCGCCGCCTGCCCGGCAGTTGGATCAGGCGGGCGGGAGTTGCGCTGGGACTTGATGCGGCAGACGACGACGGTGTGTCGGGGTTGGGTGGAGGACTGTCGACAGCGGGACCGGTCGGACCGCATCCGGCGAGCCAGGGTACCGCCAGCGTCGGGGCAGCGAGGCCGCAACCGATGATCATCCGGCGGGTCCATCGGGTTGGCGGAACCGACTCAACGAGTGCATCTGAGTCGGCCACCCGCCGACGGTACCTCAGCCGAACGGTATGCTGCCCCACACGCGCTGCGAGAGATGGTCTCCCGATCGGCGCCGCCACAACCGAAGGGCCTAATCGGATCGAAGGACAGCGCGATGAAAGAGAGCCAGATTGCTGGTGTGCTGACCCCGGTCCTTGCCCAGTTTGGCCTCGAGCTGGAAGCGGTGGAGATCATTCCGGCGGGCAAGCGGCGGCTGGTGCGTCTTGTCGTCGATGGCGATGGACCGCAAGGCGCTGGTCCGCTGCTGGACGATATTGCCGAGGCGAGTAAGGCGGCGTCAACGGCGCTCGACGGAGCGGATGTGACCGGCCGCGCGCCGTACACGCTCGAGGTGACTTCGAGAGGGGTGAGCCGACCCCTCGAGCTACCTCGACACTGGCGGCGGAACATCGGACGCTTGGTCGCGGTGCGCTTGTCTGAGGGGGACACAATCACCGGCCGAATCGTTTCCACCAGCGAGGACCAGGTACGGCTCGATGTGAACGGCGAGACCCGCGAGATTCGCTTGGTCGACGTCGATCGCGCGCTGGTCCAGGTCGAGCTGAACCCGCCGAAAGCGGCGCGCAGCGAGGACAAGGAGGGTTGAGATGGACATCGACATCTCCGTCTTGCGGCTGATGGAGCGGGAGAAGGACTTGCCGTTCGAGGTTCTGGCCAGTGCGATCGAGGACGCCCTGCTCACTGCGTACGAGAAGACCGATGGCGCCGTCCAAGGTGCCCGGGTCGACCTCAATCGCAAGACCGGACACGTCCTGGTGCTGGCTCCGGAGTTAGACGAGAACGGCCAGCAGATCGGCGAATACGACACCACGCCGGCAGGCTTCGGACGGGTGGCGGCATCCACCGCCCGCCAGGTGATCATGCAGCGGCTGCGAGACGCGGAGGACGAGCAGAAGTACGGTCACTTCTCTGGAGTCGAGGGTGACATCGTCTCCGGAGTCGTGCAGCAGGGCAGTGACAGCCGTACCGTGCTGGTTGACCTCGGCAAGATCGAGGCGATCATGCCGCTGGCCGAACAGGTGCCTGGAGAGCGCTACGCGCATGGAACTCGGATCCGGGTCTATGTCGTCTCGGTGCGCAAGGAAATCCGCGGCCCACAGATCATCGTCTCCCGGACCCACCCCGGGCTGGTCGAGAAGCTGTTCAAGCTCGAGGTGCCTGAGCTAGCCGACGGGACGGTCGAGATCAAGGCTGTCGCCCGTGAGGCCGGCCACCGCAGCAAGATCGCGGTCGTCAGCCACAACCCCGATGTCAGCGCGAAGGGTGCCTGCATCGGGCCGATGGGGCAACGGGTGCGGGCCGTCATGCATGAACTGAACGAGGAGAAGATCGACATCATCGACTACTCTCCCGATCCGGCAACTTTTGTCGGGCACGCGCTGTCGCCGGCCAAGGTGACCTCGGTGACCGTGGTGGATGAGAACCTGAAGGCCGCTCGGGTGGTGGTACCGGACTATCAGCTATCGCTCGCCATCGGTCGGGAGGGCCAGAATGCCCGACTTGCCGCCCGGTTGACGGGTTGGCGCATCGACATCCGTTCAGACACGGCGCCAGCCTGATTTCACCAGAGTCGATACTCCGTAGATCCCGGGCTCCGATCTCGGCGCGTAACTCTGCGTTTGCCGTCCCAAGGCGACATACGCGTGTCCTAGGTGGCATCTGACCCGACGCGAGCCATCTCAAGACGGCTGGGGAGTGTCCGAGGTGGCGTCCGACCCCACGCGAGCCATCTCAAGACGGCTCGCGTTGGTCACGGACGGCCGAAGAGTTTTCCACAGATTGGATTGACGGCCGCGGTGGGACGGTCCGGAGCACTCAGCATCGTGCTCAAAAAGGCTTGCTTGCTTTCGTGCTTGCGGGGCTTCTGAACCTCGTGTCAATCTGATCATTCGTGACCGTGAGCTGGATCTGAGGCGGCTCGCGGCCCAATTGGACCCAGCCGAAGCGGAGCCTTTCAGTGATCAGGATTTTGCGCGACCCCCGCGCTCGTGAAGGGCTACATCGGGCCGGCTCTAATCGCCAGCTCTGGCGAAAAACCAGCGGCCATGCTCGGCGACGAGTCCATTACCAAGATCAGGTATCTGGTGGACCCGCGCGTCGTCACCGGAACTTGTTGGCTGACTGGGGCGAATGAGCCTGGTCGGCATGTCTTCGATCTCACGTGTGGGCGCGACTTCACACCCGACGGCGTCATCGAGGCGGCCGAGATTCGCGAAGGTGATCCGGCTCCTGATGGCTCCGGTCCGCTGACGTTGGCTCGCGGCATCGAGATGGGACACATCTTCCAGCTGGGCCGTAAGTACGCCGAGGCTCTGGGGCTCAAGGTGCTTGATCAAAACGGCAAGCTGGTCACGGTGACCATGGGCTCCTACGGGGTGGGGATCTCGCGGGCCGTCGCAGCTGTAGCCGAGGGGACCTGCGACGAAAAGGGACTCTGCTGGCCGCGCGAACTGGCACCGTTCGATGTGCACGTACTGGCAGCCGGCAAGGACGGCCTGGTAACCACGGCAGCCGCGGACCTGGCCGTTCAGCTGGACGAGGCCGGTGTCTCAGTGCTGCTTGACGACCGAACGGTAAGCCCGGGTGTCAAGTTCGCCGACTCGGAGATCCTGGGCATGCCGACGATCGTTGTGGTTGGTCGCGGCCTGTCGGACGGTGTGATGGAAGCTGCGGGATCGAAGGAGCGGGGATCAGATCGAGGTAGCTGTTGAGGATGCGCTCGCGGAAATCCTGGCAGCGGTGCACGGCCCAACGCTGCTGGGCTGAGGCCTTCATTTGCCGGAGCTCTCCGCCCTGTCACTGGCGGCGCTGATCCTTGCGGCGTTTGTCGCGGGTTGGGTTGATGCGGTCGTAGGCGGTGGTGGGCTGATCCAGTTGCCGGCCCTACTGATCTGGCTGCCCAGCAGCACTCCACCAGCAGTGATCTTGGGCACGAACAAGATCTCCTCGTTCTGCGGAACGGCGACCAGTTCATTGACCTACGCGCTCCGGATCCCGCTTGACTGGCGGACCGTGACGCCGTTGGTCGTCGCTTCGGCCATTGGATCAGCAGTAGGGGCATCGCTGGCGAGGCTGCTGCCACGGGATGCGTTCACTCCGATTGTGTTGGTCGCGCTGATCGGAGTGGGCCTCTACGTCTGGCGCCGGCCGCAGCTGGGCATGGTCTCAGTGCGGAAGCACTCGGGGCGAAGACACTACGGGCTGACGGCGCTGATCGGTCTGGTCGTCGGTGCGTACGACGGGTTCCTGGGGCCTGGGACGGGTTCCTTCTTCGTGATCTTGCTGGTCGCCGTGATTGGCTATGGATTCCTCGAGGCGAGCGCGACGGCCAAGATCGCCAATCTGGTCACCAACCTGTCAGCAATTGTCGTCTTCGGGTTGTCCGGTTCGGTGCTGTGGACACTCGGGCTGATGATGGGCGCTGCCAACCTGGTGGGTGGCTACATCGGCGCCCGAACTGCGATCAGCCGGGGGAACTCGTTCGTCCGCAAGGTCTTCCTGGTGGTGCTCAGCGCCTTGATCATCAAGCTGGCGTACGACGTCGTGGCCCAGCTTGGACAGTGATCAACTGCTCCAGCCCGGCCATGCCTGCAGCGGGCCGCCCCAGGAGCGGGCAGTCTTCATGGCAGTGGTCAGTGCAGTTAGCGCTTGCTGCCGATCCGGTTGGGTGGCCGAGGCAGCCAGCCAGAGCCCGCAGAACGGCTGGAGCGCGGTCTGCATGCGCATGATCAACCCGCCGGCCGTTGCCGGATTGCGCGGGACAACCGACGGGACGTACGCCGGCTCGGCAGCGGGGACATCCGTGGAGTGTCTGCTGAGCCAGACGATCAGCTGATCCCGGAAGACTCGGTGGGCAAGCAACTCGCGCTCGGCCGTACGGCGCTGCTTGCTGAGTACCTTGAATTTGCCGATCGCCAGCTGGTAGCCGTACACGATGGCGTGCAGTTGGCGGACCAGCTCTTGGACTGCGGTGGCCTCGGGAAGGATTTCGACCGGCTGCCGATTCGCGACCGGGCGAGTCGCGGGTGGGTTACCGGAGCCGATCGCGGGCGCGAAGCTTGCGGCAGCGACCGACAGCGAGCCCCAGAGCAGTGCGTCCGCCCCTTTCGCCTTCAGCGCAGCGCGTCGGTAGTGCTCAGCAGCCGATGTCTCGCGCCGAGACAACAGGGCCAGCGAGCCGTTGAGCGACATTCCGCCGATCGTGGCCGGCGCAGCCGGTGGCAGCGGATCGGTGATTGCTTGAGCGTGTGCCGTGTGCGCGTTGCGAAGGAATGTCAGAAGTTGTAGGCGCCCCTTCGAGAGCTCGTTGCGGTGCGGTCCGACCAGTATCGCCGCCGCGAGCGCCGCCAAAGCCTGCTCGGGCGCCGCCTGCCCGGCAGTTGGATCAGGCGGGGCGGGCGTTGCGCTGGGACTTGATGCGGCAGACGACGACGGTGTGTCGGGGTTGGGTGGAGGACTGTCGACAGCGGGACCGGTCGGACCGCATCCGGCGAGCCAGGGTACCGCCAGCGTCGGGGCAGCGAGGCCGCAACCGATGATCATCCGGCGGGTCCATCGGGTTGGCGGAACCGACTCAACGAGTGCATCTGAGTCGGCCACCCGCCGACGGTACCTCAGCCGAACGGTATGCTGCCCCACACGCGCTGCGAGAGATGGTCTCCCGATCGGCGCCGCCACAACCGAAGGGCCTAATCGGATCGAAGGACAGCGCGATGAAAGAGAGCCAGATTGCTGGTGTGCTGACCCCGGTCCTTGCCCAGTTTGGCCTCGAGCTGGAAGCGGTGGAGATCATTCCGGCGGGCAAGCGGCGGCTGGTGCGTCTTGTCGTCGATGGCGATGGACCGCAAGGCGCTGGTCCGCTGCTGGACGATATTGCCGAGGCGAGTAAGGCGGCGTCAACGGCGCTCGACGGAGCGGATGTGACCGGCCGCGCGCCGTACACGCTCGAGGTGACTTCGAGAGGGGTGAGCCGACCCCTCGAGCTACCTCGACACTGGCGGCGGAACATCGGACGCTTGGTCGCGGTGCGATTGTCTGAGGGGGACACAATCACCGGCCGAATCGTTTCCACCAGCGAGGACGAGGTACGGCTCGATGTGAACGGCGAGACCCGCGAGATTCGCTTGGTCGACGTCGATCGCGCGCTGGTCCAGGTCGAGCTGAACCCGCCGAAAGCGGCGCGCAGCGAGGACAAGGAGGGTTGAGATGGACATCGACATCTCCGTCTTGCGGCTGATGGAGCGGGAGAAGGACTTGCCGTTCGAGGTTCTGGCCAGTGCGATCGAGGACGCCCTGCTCACCGCGTACGAGAAGACCGATGGTGCCGTCCACGGTGCCCGGGTCGACCTCAATCGCAAGACCGGACACGTCCTGGTGCTGGCTCCGGAGTTAGACGAGAACGGCCAGCAGATCGGCGAATACGACACCACGCCGGCAGGCTTCGGACGGGTGGCGGCCTCCACCGCCCGCCAGGTGATCATGCAGCGGCTGCGAGACGCGGAGGACGAGCAGAAGTACGGTCACTTCTCTGGAGTCGAGGGCGACATCGTCTCCGGAGTCGTGCAGCAGGGCAGTGACAGCCGTACCGTGCTGGTTGACCTCGGCAAGATCGAGGCGATCATGCCGCTGGCCGAACAGGTGCCTGGAGAGCGCTACGCGCATGGAACTCGGATCCGGGTCTATGTCGTCTCGGTGCGGAAGGAAATCCGCGGCCCACAGATCATCGTCTCCCGGACCCACCCCGGGCTGGTCGAGAAGCTGTTCAAGCTCGAGGTGCCTGAGCTAGCCGACGGGACGGTCGAGATCAAGGCTGTGGCCCGTGAGGCCGGCCACCGCAGCAAGATCGCGGTCGTCAGCCACAACCCCGATGTCAGCGCGAAGGGTGCCTGCATCGGGCCGATGGGGCAACGGGTGCGGGCCGTCATGCATGAACTGAACGAGGAGAAGATCGACATCATCGACTACTCTCCCGATCCGGCAACTTTTGTCGGGCACGCGCTGTCGCCGGCCAAGGTGACCTCGGTGACCGTGGTGGATGAGAACCTGAAGGCCGCTCGGGTGGTGGTACCGGACTATCAGCTATCGCTCGCCATCGGTCGGGAGGGCCAGAATGCCCGACTTGCCGCCCGGTTGACGGGTTGGCGCATCGACATCCGGTCAGACACGGCGCCAGCCTGATTTCACCAGAGTCGATACTCCGTCGACCCCCTGTTCCGATCTCGACGCATAACTCTGCGTTTGCCGTCCCAAGGCGGCAAACGAGTGTCCTAGGTGGCATCTGACCCCACGCGAGCCATCTCAAGACGACTAAGGAGTGTCCTGCGTGGCATCTCGACCCCACGCGAGCCATCTCAAGACGGCTCGCGTTGGTCACGGACGGCCGAAGAGTTTTCCACAGATTGGGTTCACGGCCGCGGTGGGACGGTCCGGAGCACTCAACATCGTGCTCATGTTCGCACCAGCACAGGCCGCATCAGTCTTCGATCCTCGCCAGCCGTTCAGCCGAGCTGAGGCTCGAGCAGCCGGTCTGACTACAGAAATCCTGCTGAGCGGGCGATTCCACAAGATCTGCTGGGATACCTACGTCGCGCGCGAGGTGCCGATCACCCCGCTGCTCAGAGCCAAGGCCGTCATCAGACTGGTGCCGAGCGGGTCGTACGTCAGCCATCACACGGCGGCCGAGCTGTGGGGTGCGGCTCCGCCGGCCGACGGTGCCACACACGTCACACTGCCCTCGGCCTGTGGGCGATTGGTTCGCCAAGGAGTCCGCTCCCACTACCGCAAGCATCCAGCGCAGACGACGGTCCGCAAGGGCGTGCCCATCTCGACTCCAGAGCAGACTTTCCTGGACCTGGCCGCTGTCGGCGTCGGGTTAGTCGACCTGGTCGTCGTGGCTGACGGCTTGATCAAGGCCGGCCATACCTCACCAGAACGGCTAATCGAGACGTCCGCGCAATGGGACGGTCGGGGATGCAGGTTGGCGCGCAGAGCGGCAGCCTTGGCGCGGAAAGCTGTGGACTCACCACAGGAAACCCGGCTTCGCCTGCTTCTCGTGCTTGCAGGCCTTCCTGAACCCCGTGTCAATCTGATCATTCGTGGGCGCGACGGCGGCTGGCGCAGGCGTTACGACCTGGCGTACGAGGAGCTCAGGCTGATCATTGAGTATGACGGCAGGCAGCATGCCGAGGACACGCAGCAGTGGCTGACCGACATCTTCCGGCGCGAGGAACTCGATCAGATCCGCTGGCGCCTGGTGATCGTCACGTCAGAGGGCATCTACCGCGAGCCTTTGCGGACGCTCGAGCGCGTACGGGATGCGCTGCTGGATTGTGGGGCCGTCGGGATCCGCCGGACTTTCAAACCAGAGTGGCGGCTGCACTTCCCAATCCGATAACGCGGGCCGCCTCGAGACGGCAAACGTGGGTGGTTGCGCCCGCCATCAGGGTTCGCGAGCCGTCCCGAGACGGCAAACGTGGGTGGTTTGCGACCGCTGGGGATCGCGAGCCGCCCCAAGACGGCAAACGTGGGTGGTTTCGACCGTCAGGGGTTCGCGAGCCGTCCTGAGACGGCAGACGTGGCGCGGGCCGAGGCTGTAGACGCGGCCGGGTTAGCCTGTTTCGGTGTCCGCCCCTGTTCGCACCTGCGTTGGTTGCCGGGAGCGGACTGAGAAGTCGAAACTGCTCCGGTTGGTGGCCCGTGACGGGGCGGTAGCGATCGACCATCGCCAGATCCTGCCTGGCCGTGGAGCCTACTTGCATCCGAGGCCGGCGTGTCTTGAGCAGGCGCTCAAGCGACGTAGCCTAGGAAGGGCTCTACGGTCCGAGATTGATGGACAGCGAGCTGCTGTCACGATTCGGCAGTTCCTTGGCGCGCTCACTTAGACACGTACGCGCGGCTAGGCATAGAGTTCTCCAGTGCATCCGCTCCGCAGGGAGCGGCTGAGACAAGCAAGCAATCGCGTACGCGAGAGCCGAACCAGAAGGTGGGCACAACGCTCATGACCAATCGATGAGAACCGCTCAGTGAGCATGTTCGACAACTAACTGGTCCGGAAGCAGACCCGGACCGCCAACAAGGAGAGCAGTGGCAAAGGTCCGAGTCTACGAGCTTGCAAAAGAGCTCGGAGTCGAGAGCAAGACAGTCCTCAGCATGCTGAAGGACATGGGTGAGTTCGTACGATCCGCCTCCTCAACGGTGGAGGCGCCGGTCGAGAGACGACTCAAGGAGAAGCTGGCGAGCGAGCCGCCGCCAGCGCCCAAGAAGACAGCAAAGAAAGCAGCGGCCGCAAAGACGGCCGACGCGGCGCCGGCGGCACCTGCTCCGGCTCCAGTAGAGGTGGCAGCCGAAGCACCGGCCGTGACGGCAGCAGCCGCGCCAGCGGCGCGCCAACAATTCAGCCGCCAGCTGCGCCGCAGCCGACGCCGGCTCCGCGACCAAGCGTGCCGCGAGCTCCCGGCCAAGCCGCGCCCGCCGCTCGGATTGGTGAGACGCCCGGTCCCGCACCGCGGCCCCGGCCAGGGTCCACCGGGGGACTGCCAGGCGCCCCGGCTACGCGGCGTCCTGGTACTCCGCGACCCGGCAACAACCCGTTCTCCTCCTCGCAAGGAATGGGTCAGCCCCGTCCGCCGCGTACCGGCGGAGACGGCGCCCGCCCTGCCGGATCACGCCCGCCCGCAGGCCGCGCCCCGTTAGCTCCAGGCGGCCGCCCAGGAGTTCCGGGAATGCCACGGCCCAACCCGGCGATGATGCCCAAGCAGAACGCTGGTCAACTCGGCAGCACACCCGGTGGCCCGGGCACGCGAGGCCGCGGTGCACCCGCCGGGGGTCGTCGCGCGGGTGGCGCTCCGGGTCGTGGTGGCCCCGGCGGTGGGCCCGGCGGGCCGCCGCCGAGTGGTCGTGGTGGTCGTGGTGGTCGGGGCGGTACTCAGGGTGCGTTCGGCCGTGCCGGTGGACCGGCCCGGCGTGGACGTAAGTCCAAGAAGCAGCGCCGCCAAGAGTTCGACCAGATGGAGGCGCCGTCGATCGGTGGCGTACGCGTCAAGCAAGGTGACGGGCAGAAGGTCCGGCTCGCGAGGGGAGCGTCGCTGACCGACCTGGCAGAGAAGATCGGCGCGGACGCGGCATCACTGGTCCAGGTGCTGTTCCATCTCGGAGAGATGGTGACTGCGACGCAGTCGGTGAGCGACGCCACGCTGCAGGTGCTGGGCGCTGAGCTCAACTACGACATCGAGGTGGTCTCGCCTGAGGACGAGGACCGCGAGCTGCTGGAGAGCTTCGACATCGAGTTCGGGGAGAACATCGGCGGAGAAGAGGCTCTCGAGGCCCGTCCGCCGGTGGTTACCGTCATGGGTCACGTCGATCACGGCAAGACCAAGCTGCTCGACGCCATCCGCAAGACCAACGTGGTGGCGCGCGAGGCTGGCGGCATCACGCAGGCGATCGGCGCCTACCAGGTCTCCACCGAGGTGGAGGATGAGGAACGCAAGATCACCTTCATCGACACACCGGGCCACGAGGCGTTCACCGCAATGCGTGCCCGTGGTGCCAAGTCGACCGATATCGCGGTACTTGTGGTCGCGGCCGACGACGGTGTGATGCCCCAGACCATTGAGGCGCTGAACCATGCCCTGGCAGCGGAAGTGCCGGTGGTCGTAGCGGTGAACAAGATCGACAAGGTGGGTGCCGACCCGACGAAGGTCCGTGGTCAGCTCAGCGAGTACGGCCTGGTGCCCGAGGAGTACGGCGGCGACACGATGTTCGTCGACGTGTCTGCGGTGACCGGCGATGGCCTGGAGTCGCTGCTGGAGGCGATCATCTTGACCGCTGACGCTGCGCTGGACCTGCGTGCCAACCCCGCTATGGATGGACAAGGCGTGGCTATCGAGGCGCACCTGGACAAGGGGCGCGGTCCGGTAGCTACCGTCCTGGTGCAGCGCGGCACGCTCCACGTGGGCGACTCGATCGTCGCGGGTCCCGCGCACGGGCGGGTGCGCGCGCTGCTCGATGATCACGGCGACAACGTCACCGAGGCACCACCGTCGTTTCCGGTACAGGTGCTCGGCCTGACTGCCGTGCCCGGTGCGGGGGACAGCTTCCTGGTGGTCGATGACGACCGAATGGCGCGGCAGATCGCCGAACGGCGGGCGGCACGGCTGCGGATGGCGGCCCAGGCGGCCGGCACCCGGCGCAAGACCCTCGACCAGCTGTTCGAGCAGCTGGAGAAGGGCGAGACGCAGGAGCTGCGGCTCATCCTCAAGGGCGACGGTGCCGGTTCGGTGGAGGCGCTGGAGGACGCGCTGTCCAAGATCGACGTCGGCGACGAGGTCAGCCTGCGGGTGATCGATCGCGGTGTCGGCGCCATCACCGAAACCAACGTTTCGCTGGCGGCGGCATCTGATGCGGTCATCGTGGGCTTCAACGTGCGGCCTCAGGGCAAGGCGTCGGAGCTCGCCGACCGCGAGGGCGTGGACATCCGCTACTACTCGGTGATCTACGCAGCGATCGACGAGATCGAGGCCGCGCTGAAGGGCATGCTGAAGCCGATCTACGAGGAGGTCACCCTTGGGCAGGCGGAGATCCGGGAGATCTTCCGCTCGTCCAAGGCGGGCATCATCGCTGGCTGTATGGTCATCAGCGGTTCGATCCGCCGCAATTCCAAGGCGCGACTGCTGCGGGAAGGTGTCGTCATCACCGAGAGCACGATCGCCTCGCTGCGGCGTGAGAAGGACGATGCCACCGAAGTGCGCGAGGGGTTTGAGTGCGGCATGACGCTCGCCAACTACTCCGACATCAAGATCGGCGACATCATCGAGACGTATGAGATGCGGGAGAAGCCGCGCTCGTAGCCGCCGAGTTGTCAGAACTCGAGCGACCACATAGGGTGCTCAGATTCTGACAAGTCGGCGTGAGGGAGGAGCAGATGGCCTCGCCACGCGTGGTCAGGCTGGCCGATCAGATCAAGGTGATCGTCGCGGAGATGCTGGAGCGGCGGATCAAGGATCCGCGGCTGGGCTTCGTGACGGTGACCGACGTACGGCTGACCGGCGACACCCACGATGCCACCGTCTTCTATACCGTCTTGGGCTCGGAGGCACGAGCATGCGCGTACGGCCGCTGCGCTGCGCTCGGCCACTGGGTTGATCCGATCTCAGGTTGGCAAGCAGCTCGGCCTCAAGTTCACCCCGACGATCGAGTTCGTGCCGGACGCCGTACCTGAGAATGCCAGGCAGATCGAGGACCTGCTCGCCCATGCGAGGTCGGTTGACGCGCGCGTGGCCGAGCAGGCCGCAGGCGCGGCGTACGCGGGGGAGGCCGACCCTTACAAGCACGACGATGTCGAGGAGCGCGCAGAGCGCGACGAGGTCGTCGAGGAACGCGCGCAGCCCGATGACGACGAATCCTGAGGCAGGACTGTCGGGACCGATCTCTGGGCTGGCCATTCTCGATAAGCCCGCCGGCTGGACCTCACATCAAGTGGTCGGCCGCATCCGCCGGCTGGCCGGCACCCGCAAGGTGGGGCACGCCGGCACGCTGGACCCGATGGCGACCGGGGTGTTGATTGTGGGAGTCGAGAAGGCGACCCGCTTGTTGGGATACCTGGCGTTGTCCGACAAGGTCTACGAGGCGACGATTCGGCTGGGCATTGGCACGATCACAGACGATGCCGATGGCGAAGTCGTCACGACTACCGGCGCGGCTGATCTTGGCGAAGCCGAGATCGAGGCAGCCATGGCGAAGTTGCGTGGCGACATCCTTCAGGTGCCGGCCGCGGTGTCGGCGATCAAGATCAACGGGGTCCGCTCCTACCGGCGGGTACGTGCTGGTCAGTCGGTGGAACTTTCCGAACGGCCGGTCACCATACGCAGATTCGAGCTGCTGGGTCGCCGGGAACTTGAGGTTGATGGGGTTGGTTGTGTCGACCTCAGCGTGGTAGTCGAGTGCTCATCAGGGACGTACATTCGCGCGCTGGCTCGGGATCTCGGCGCCGCTCTCGGGGTCGGCGGCCACCTGAGTTCCCTGCGTAGGACGCGGGTGGGGGCATTCACGCTGGACGAGGCTCAGACGTTGGAGGAGGCGGAGCGGGGGCTCAGGATTGTGCCGCTGGATCAGGTCGTGCGCAGCAGCTTCCCAACCTTGACGGTCAGCGAGACCCAGGCGAGCCAGATCCGAAACGGTCGGCGGTTGGCTGGCGTGATCTTGCCAGACGGTACGACGGCATTGCTCGACCAGGCCGGTCACTTCCTGGCGCTTTACCGCCAGGAAGGACCGGATGCTGTTGCAGAGGCTGTGTTTATCTAGCTCGTGCTTTGGCGGGTCAGTCAAGACCCACTGAGGTACTAACACCGGGAAGCACGCTTGCCCTGGCACCAGCGAGCCCGTCGTTGGGTTTGTGGTATCCCGTGAACGATCGGCCATGACACGACCGACATCGACGCCAAGGGGACGGTGCTGTCGTCATGCCGCATCGATCGGGGACGAATGGCACCACGGTCTCGGTCATTACGCCATGCCGTCTGCGCATCGGGGACAGCCGTCGAACCAAACCTCGTCTCCGGCTGACGACGTCGGATCGCTGTCGTGGCGCGGCGTGCGTTGTAGTGCGGGTCCGGCCAGCGCGTCGCCGGTCCGCTCCACGCACGGACCGGTGTGAAGATGAGAGCCGAATGTCCGTCGGTGACACCATGGCTCAATTCCCGTCAGGCGGACGCTGAAGGTGGTGCTGTCTCGGACCCTCGTCGATCGTGATCTTCGCCTTGGCCGAGTCCAACGCGCCATCACGGCTCGGTCTGACGTGAGATCGTCGAGCTCAGTCCATTGGACTTCAGGATATTCTGACAGAGCCCTCCGCTCGCGGCCTGTGTCCCGCCCAGAACCAGCGCGCAGCCTGCAAGGCCGCCGAGCGCAGCTTTAGTAATACGCCTCAAAGTGTCCCCCCGAGAGTCAGATGCATGCGTGTGCCCGGAAATTCTTACACAACTTGGCTCTCTTCGCGTGACATCCGTCCGTAACATGAGTCATTTTTCAGAACGCTGCATGGTTCGGCTGTCTGCTTAACTATTCGACGTCGCGACGAGGATGACTGGGAGACGCCGAATGAGCAAGCCGACCGTCGTAGTGATCGGCAACTTCGATGGGGTCCATCGAGGACACGTCGAGCTCATCCGTACCGCCGCGGGCGGCCGAGCCGGGAGCCCGCCTCGTTGCCGTGACCTTCTGGCCGCATCCGATGTCAGTGATCCGACCCGACCAGGCGCCGCTCCTGCTCACCTCACTGGAGCATCGCAAGGAGTTGCTGCGCCAGGTGGGCGTCGATGAGATCGTGGTCGTTCACTTCACGGCTGAAGTCGCCAGCTGGAGCCCGGAACAGTTCGTCGATACCGTACTCCGGCCGCTGCATCCGACGCGGATCGTTGTGGGGGAGAACTTCCGCTTCGGGTTCCGAGCTGCCGGCGATGTCTCTACCCTTGCAGAACTTGGGGCGGGGGAGTTCAAAGTCCAGGCGTTGCCGCTGGTGACCGATGGCACCCAACCGAGTTCATCGACGCTGATCCGGCATGCGGTGGCGGACGGTGATTTTGGTCGAGTCCGCGAGCTTAGCGACAACGTCTTCCGCTTCTCCGGCGTCGTGGTACGCGGTGACCGACGAGGGCACGAGCTGGGCTTCCCGACGGCCAATGTCCCGGTGCCGCCTGGGATGGCGGTGCCCGCGGATGGCGTCTACGCCGGCTGGGTCACGAGGCTGGACATTCCTTCGCCGCGCTGGCCTGCTGCGATCTCGGTGGGCACGAATCCGACGTTTGATGGGCTGGAACGGCGCGTCGAGGCGTACGTGCTGGATCGTGACGACCTCGAGCTTTACGACGTGGAGATCGCGATCGATTTCTATGCCAGGCTCCGCGGCCAGGTGAAGTACGCGGGCAAAGAGGCACTGATCCGGCAGATGCATGCCGATGTCGAAGAGGCGCGGCATCTGTTGCATGCCGCCTAAGCCATGGCGCTCGTTCGACCACCTGCTCTTTTTGGACGACCGAGCAGCTCAGCAGCAGTTGGGCTTTAGTCTGAACGCGACTGCGGCGATCAAGCAGGACGACTCGGGGGATCGGTTTGGACGTCAAGCGCAGGACCTTCCTGCTCGGGACGCTCTCGTGCACTGTCCTGGGCTGCGGTCCAGCGAACACAAGTAATGCGCCGAATCCGGTCGCGACGGGTACACCTTGAGCCGACCCCTCCAGTCAGCTCGGTTCCTGCCCCCGCGAGTGTTCCGGCAGTGTCGGTCGCGCCGGATCCAACTCCCAGCGGGCCGGTTGGCACCGACCTCACCTCGCGTAAGGCCCTGATCCGGCGGTATTCGGGCAAGCAACCAACTGCCTGGGGGGAGGCTGTTCCTCGCGTGATATCCCGGCTGCCGACAACCGACCGAGTAGTTGCCTCACCCTGGACGCGTGTGGCGGCCGGGCGGGCAGCGACTATGACGCGGAACTGATCGAAACGCTGCGACAAGAGCGGGTGCCGACGACGCTGTTCGTCAACGCACGCTGGATCGAGGCGAATCGACGCACGTTCCGACAGTTGGCTGCCGAGCCACTCTTCGAGATCGCTAACCACGGGACCCAGCATCGTCCGTTGTCGGTGACTGGACGATCGGTCTACGGCATTGCTGGAACCAGCAGCGTCGCCCAGGTGGTCGACGAGGTGGCGGTCAACCAGCTGCTGATCCGCCGGCTCACTGGCGCCGTGCCCGCCTTCTTTCGCTCCGGCACGGCCTACTACGACGACGTGGCAGTCCGCGTTGCGAACGATCTCGGTTTACAGGTGGTCAACTTCAACGTGCTGGGCGAGCCGGCGCTACCTACTCGCCGGCTCAGGTGGCCGCGGCGATGCTCAGCAGTAAGCCGGGCTCGATCATCCTCGCGCACATGAACCGGCCGGAAAGCGGAACCGCTGAGGGAATCGGCGCCGCGCTGCCGAGACTGAGTCGGCGCGGCTTCCGGTTCGTGCGCTTGGCGGAATATCTGCGCTGAGTCGGACACGATTGGCTGGCAAGTGCCCAGCGCTGGTAGATTAGGGGCGCCGTTTGACCGGCCGCGGATTTTCAAGAGCTCCCAACTCACACCGTGTGAAAGCTTCCGACAAGGGCATGGGGGCGCCGCGCAACGGGAAACCAGAGGAGAGTAGTGTCGATCGACGCTGCAACCAAGAAAAAGATCATCGACGAGTACGCAACCAGCGACGGCGACACGGGTCCCCGGATGTCCAGGTCGCAATCCTCACCAAGAGGATCGCGCATCTCACTGAGCACCTCAAAGAGCACAAGCACGACCACCACAGCCGGCGAGGCCTGATGCTGCTGGTTGGGCAACGGCGCCGGCTGCTCAACTACGTCGCCAAGACCGACATCGAGCGTTACCGGTCGCTCATCGAGCGGCTCGGGCTGCGTCGCTGACTTGCCAAATCGTTGGGCCGTGCTCTGCAGCTCAAACGGAGCCGCTCAAGCGGAGCCGGGCCACAAGACCACAATTGAACAGACCACATCAGGTTCGAGATCGCATCTCGACACAGATGCTCGACGGGGAGAGTCTCGGTCCTCGGTAGTGGTTTTCGGGAGGAGCGTCGCGCTCTGACCCGCGGACCTCGATCGAAGACCGGCCTCCACCAGCTCGGGGGACGGACGCGGGCCTCGCGCGCCGCGCCACGTCGAGACGTCATCGAACGCGGGTGCGATCCCCGCTCAGGCACTGGCGATCGTCGCCAGCGCCACAGAAAGGAATCCCGTGGAGGGACCAGATCTTCAATTCACTGAAGTTGTTATCGACAACGGCGACCGCGGCCGCCATGTCGTCCGGTTCGAATCCGGCCTATTAGCCCAGCAAGCCGGCGGAT
>CAVUTQ010000033.1:0-113025 GCA_963744455.1 uncultured Actinomycetota bacterium
AGCCGGAACCTCAGATCTGCCCGTCGCCAAGGAAGCGCAGCTCACAGCCTCGTACCTGGGAAGGTCCACCGAGCTCGTTGTTGACGTCGGTGTCGCGGGCCTCCATCGGGTCCTGGGCCGTCTGGACTTGCTGCGGCAGGCCCGGGTGGTAGTGGTTGCTGCGGGCATGGATGGGGCTCTTCCCAGTGTCGTGGCGGGGCTCATCTCAGCGCCCGTGGTGGCAGTGCCGACCTCAGTGGGCTACGGCGCGGCCTTTGAAGGACTGGCCGCGCTCTTGGCCATGCTCAATGCGTGCGCTCCCGGCGTAGCCGTGGTGAATATCGACAACGGCTATGGCGCCGGGCACCTGGCGGCGCAGATCGCGGCGCCATGAGCAGCCGGCGCCATGCCTGGATCGATGCTTCAGCTGGGGTTGCCGGCGACATGTTGTTGGGCTCCCTGATCGACGCGGGTGCTGATCTTGCGGTGGTGCAGCAGGCTGTCGACGCCGTGATCGCTGACTCTGTCAGGTTGATCTCGACCTCAGTGACCCGAGCCGGACAGCACGCAAACCGCATATCGATGGAAGTGATCGCCCAAGATGTTCCGGTACGGGAATGGAAGGCAATCGAAGATCTCCTAGCCACCGCAGATCTCGCCGCACCGGTCCTTGATCGAGCCCTCGCGTGCTTTGGCCGACTTGCCGAGGCGGAGGGCCGGATCCACCACCTGCCCCTAGGTCGAGTGCATTTCCACGAGGTAGGCGCGCTCGACTCCATTGCCGACGTTGTCGGAGTCGCTGCGGCGCTGCAGGATCTCCAGATCGAGAGCGTCAGTGCGAGCGCCGTCGCTGTCGGATCCGGACGAGTCCGCGGCGCGCACGGAGACCTCGGCGTGCCGGTGCCGGCTGTCGTCGAGCTGGCGACTGGGTGGACGATCTTCGCCGGTGGCACAGGCGAACTCACGACCCCAACCGGAATGGCGCTGGTCTCCAGTCTCGCTGAACAGTGCGAAGACTTGCCCCTGCTCACCCTCCAGGCGGCCGGGGCTGGGGCGGGCACCCGAGATACCCCGGGCGGCCTAACCTCACGCGCGTACTCATCGGTGAACGGGCCGCGCAATCAGACGACGGTCCTTCGGAGGCGGCTCTGTTGATCGAGGCTAACGTCGATGATCTGGACCCTCGGCTCTGGCCAGGGGTGCTCGCAAGCTTGATCACTGCCGGCGCCGCCGACGCATGGCTGGTCCCGATCATGATGAAGAAGGGTCGACCAGCCCAGACCCTGACCGTTCTGGCCCGCCCTGATCAGGCAGCCGAGCTTCGCGAGATCATGATGAGGGAGACCAGCACCATCGGTGTGCGGGAGACCAATGCGCGCAAAACGGCTCTCCCGCGCGGGTGGGTCGATCTCACGGTCGGCGGCCGCCCATTGCCGATCAAGATCGCTTACCGCGACGGGGCGATCTGTCAGGTGACACCTGAATTTGATGATCTTGAGCGGGCGGCAGCTGAGCAGGGCCTCTCCCCCCGCGCGCTGCTCGAACAGGCGACCACAGCGGCTGCAGCAGCAGGTCTGGTCACCGGTGCCGCCGTACCGGACGAGCTGCGCACGACCCGCACCTAGGGCTTGCACTTAAGTCCGACTACAGCCGCAACTGCGTACGGCTCATGGGCGGCCGTCAGTAACCCACGCAGCTGGGATGCCCACGCTGTACATGGCGTGCATGCCATGCACAGCGTGGCAAACTAGGTCGGCTTATGGAAAACAGACCCAGCCGACCGCGATCGCTGCTCTGAGCTCAGGTTGAGGCAACCAGGGTCGAGTAGATTTGCTCGTTAAAGCCCGAAGCACGACCAGCTTGCGATAGAAACGCAACGCACATCGAAGCAAGCGCCAGAGAGGAAGTCGATGACCGAGCCTACGTCGTCCGCCGCCGCCCCGGCGGCACTAACTCCGCCCGAGGGCGCGCCGCTGACCCTCACTGCACCGGCTCCTCCAGCACTCGTTGTCGCCACTCAGGCTCCTGCCATAGCTCCACAAGTGGATCCAGCGCTGCTTCCGGAGCTCGACGGCAAGGTTGACGGCTTCTTGACCACTTTGCTGGCAGCTCAGACGCGCTCGCCTGAGTTCGCCCAGCAGGCAGCCAACGTTCGTGCCATGGGAGACGCTGACATTCGCCGCGCTGCGGAGACCTCCAATCGCCTGCTGCAGACTCCGGTACGCGCGCTCAAGGAGGGCGGACTCGCTGAAGGGTCCAAGGTCGGCAACACGCTGCTGGAGCTTCGCCGCACGGTCGAGGACCTGGACCCGAGCCGGGCGACTGGGACGCGCAAGTTTCTTGGAATGATTCCCTTCGGCGACAAGATCACCGATTACTTCCGACGCTACGAGTCCGCCCAGGGCCACTTGGACGGTATCCTGCACGCTCTCCGCAATGGCCAGGACGAGCTGACCAAGGACAACGTCGCGCTCAACCTGGAGAAGCAGAACCTCTGGGGAGCGATGGGGCGCCTCAACGCCTACATCTATGTCGCTGAGCGGCTCGACGCGCGGCTCGCTGCGACCATTGCACAGCTGGAGTTCTCAGACCCAGAGCGCGCGAAGGCATTGAGCCAGGACGTGCTGTTCTACGTCCGTCAAAAGCACCAAGATCTGCTGACCCAGCTCGCCGTGTCAATTCAGAGCTATCTCGCCATCGACATCATCATCAAGAACAACATCGAGCTGATCAAAGGCGTTGATCGGGCCTCGACGACGACAATCTCCGCCCTCCGCACGGCTGTGATCGTGGCGCAAGCACTCGGAAACCAGAGACTGGTTCTCGACCAGATCACGGCCTTGAACACCACAACCTCCGACCTCATACAGCGCACCTCGGAGATGATGCGTGACACCTCTGCGCAGATCCAGCAACAGGCGGCCTCTGCGACGATCGGACTCCCCCAGCTGCAGGCGGCATTCCAGAACATCTACGCCACGATGGATTCCATCGACAACTTCAAGCTCCAGGCGCTGGACACCATGGCTGCAACCATCGGCACCTTGGAGACCGAAGTCGCCAAGTCACGCGAGTACCTCGATCGGGTGCAGCGCCAAGATCAGCAACTGGCTTCGGGTGCCTTGGACCTCGAGAGTGGCGCCACCCCCGGCGGGTTGCGCTGATCCGACATCCGGCTTCTCGATCATCGTCGGCGTCAAATGGGCTTCAAGGACTGGATCGCAACGATCACCGGGAGGCGTCCGCAACCACCACCGCTACCAGTGCAGCCGGCACCAGCAGCGCCGACCGAATCCGACATCATGCGCGCTCTGGAGCGCGTTGAGGACATGGTCGGGGGCGGCGTGGTACCGGCACCGGTTCAGTCCAGAGTCCGCCGGGTTGCTCAGACCGTACGCGAGACCATGCCCCGACTGCGTAACCTCGGGCTCGGCAGTCCGGAGGCGTACTCGGTCATGGCAACAGCCACCGACTACCTACCCGAGGCGGTCGGCGCTTACACCCGGCTGCCACGACAGTGGGCCGACTCGCGCCCGATCGAGAATGGCAAGACTTCACTGATGTTACTTATCGACCAGCTGGACCTGCTGGCCGCCACGATGGACAAGATCTTTGATGCGGTGGTCCGGGTCGACGCGGATGCGCTCATCGTGCATGGTCGCTTCCTGCAGGAGAAGTTCGGTCATGCGTCAACCGGAGGAGCACTGAACATCGGCGACCAGCCCGCGCCGGAAGCACCGCGCAGCACCTTGGACTTGCCGTGACCGAGCCGTCGACCCGCACCCTCGCCGCGGCCTTGGACGAGCTTCGCAGCGCAGCCGTTGCAGCCGGCCTGGAGCCTGAGGCTGCTGTACGCGAGGGCGAGGCGCTGGCCGCAGCCGTCGCGGAGTCAGCAGAGCAGGCGTATCGCGATTGGTGCCACCAGACCGGCCACCAGGACCCTCAGGCCTTCTTCGATGCGGCCCATCGTGGCCGACGGTGGCGCGCGGCCCCCACTGCGCTACTCGGACAGCTGGTCGTCAATAGGTCCCCGAATGCCGCCAGCTACGCGGAAGCTTTGGCCGAAGCTTGTCGTGCCGCGCAAACCCTCGGCGCGCCGAACCCCAGGACTGCGGGCAATGCCGCTGCCGCGGCGGCGCAGCTCAAGGCGCGCTGAACGCACCAGCCGTCACCACGACGCGGCCCGAGGTAATGGACATGCTCCGTATCCTCGAGGAGAGCTCGCTCGACCTGAGGTCGATGAACATCCCGGGCGGCTTCTCCGGGATCGATTCGGCCGAGGATGCCAAGAAGCGCCCTGAGCTTGTCGAAGGGCAACCACCTGGCACTTCGACAGGCTCAGTGCACATTTGGCGGTGACCACCGAACCCTCCGACAAGAAAACGGAGAGCTCGGAGACCAAGGCGGAGCCCGAACCAAAGACACTTGCGGAGCTGCTGGCCGAGCTCGACGCCCTCATCGGCCTCACGGAGGTCAAAGCCGAGATCCATCGGCAAGTGGCGGTGCTTCGGGTCGAGACGCTGCGCAGCAAGGCGGGCTTGAGGTCTCCGACGATCACCCGCCATCTGGTCTTCGTCGGCAATCCAGGCACTGGCAAGACAACAGTGGCTCGACTGGTCGGCGGAATCTATCGGGCGCTCGGACTGCTGTCGAAGGGCCAGCTCGTCGAGGTTGACCGCTCGGAGCTGGTCGCCGGCTACCTGGGGCAGACGGCAATCAAGACGGCGGAGGTCGTGGCGTCCGCAGCAGGCGGTGTCCTCTTCATCGATGAGGCGTACAGCCTGGCGGGTGACCAGTACGGCCAGGAGTCGGTCGACACCCTGGTCAAGGAGATGGAGGACCGTCGCGACGATCTTGTGTTGATCGTTGCCGGCTATCCCGATCCGATGGCGATCTTCATCGCCCAGAACCCAGGGCTGGCGAGCCGCTTTCGTACCACGATCGAGTTCGCCGACTACACCGACGAGGAACTGGTGAGCATCCTCAAGGAGATGTCTAAAGCAGCGGACTACGACCTCGACGACGCCTGCGTGGCACGCTTTACCGGAATCCTTGCCCTGACACCGCGCGGTCCCATGTTCGGCAACGGGCGATTTGCGCGCAATATGCTGGAGGCGGCGATTGGCAAGCATGCATGGCGGCTTCGAGACGTCGCCGAGCCGACCGTCGAACAGCTACGAAAGCTGATCCCTGAGGACTTTGACGAGGCGGCTGCGGAGGATGAGCCGCCACCGGTCATCCTGGAGCAGCAGGCCAGGCCACCAGCTTCAAACGAGGTAGACGCCGAGCAACCAGCCGAGGATGGTTCCGAGACCCAAGGAGCACAGCAGTGAGCCAGGCCAGCCATCAGGGCGGTGCAACCGGGGTCGCCGCACCGCCCGTTACCGCCGCAACAACCACGACTGCGCTCGCGACAGCGCCTCCGGCAACAATGCCCACACCGGCCCGGCCCGGCCACCCAGAGTGCCGCGGCTCCGGCTCCAGCAGTCAAGACCATGGATACGCCGCGACGGCTCCGACTGCTCAGCCTCCTCGTCGTCGTCGCAGGCGTCGTTGTCGCTGTGCTGGGCGCCCTGACTTTCTCTTATTTAGCCTTCTCGCTGAGCCGAGCCCAAGCGGACACTGCGCAACTCATCCGGGTTCAGAAGATCCAGTCCAACCTGCTCAGCGCCGACGCGACCGCCACCAACGCATTCCTGGTTGGCGGCCTGGAACCACCGGCCCAACGTGCGGTGTATGACCAGGCGCTGAGCAGCACCAGCTCGCTCATAGTCGAAGCTTCCCAGGCACAACCAGCCGACGCCGCAGCCCTGTCGGCTCTCAATCAGCAGGTCGTCAGCTACGCGGCCACGATCGAGCAGGCGCGCGCGAACAACCGCCAGGGACTCCCGGTCGGTGCCCAGTACCTGCGCAACGCAAGCGCTGAGCTGCGGAGCACCGCACTTCCGATCCTGGACAACCTCGTCAGCTCAAATGCGGCACGAGCGGCGGACGAGATGGACGCGCGCATCGGCTACGTCCTTCCTGTGATCTCTCTTCTTGCTCTGGTTGTCCTGATCGTCGGTCAGATATGGCTGGCCCGGCGGTTCAGGCGGACCATCAACGTTGGAATGCTGGCAGGTGCCGCCGCGCTGTTCGTCATCACGGTCGGCGGCTTGATTGCGGTGCAACAGCTGAGCAGCTCGCTCAGCTCGATCTCAAACGGCAGCCTCGCCGCAGTGAACACTGCTGCGGATGCCCGTATCGATGCCAACAACGCGAAATCAAACGAGAGCTTGACACTGATTGCCCGGGGATCCGGGCAGGCCTTCGAGGACGCCTGGAAGTCCTCAGCCGACTCGGTAGCGGGCAGTGTCCAGCGGCTCACCGACCGGCCGGAGCTGGTGAATCAATGGCAGGCCTACACCGATGTTCACAGTCAGATACGTACCCTCGACGACGGCGGCAGGTGGGAAAGGGCAGTGGCCCTGGCCACAGGCTCGGGTGCCAAGTCGTCCAACACAGTTTTCGGGACGTTCGACAGTAATCTGGCCGGTTACCTCGACGGGGTTAGCCAGGACGCATCCAGCTCGCTGGCAGACGAACAGCCGGTCATGGTCGGTGCCGCCATCCTCACCCTTCTCGGCGGGCTTGCGGCTGCGCTCCTCGGCCGTTGGGGCATTGGCGCTCGACTGAAGGAATACCGATGAGGCGCCTGTGGCGTAGGCCGCTGCTGGGCCTGGCAACCGTCGCTTCAGCGGCCGCGCTCTCGGCGTGCACGTTGTTCAGCTACGCCCCGACGCCACTGCCCGCAGCAAGCCCGGCGCCGCAGCCGACCACGAGCACCTCGGCAGCGAAACCGAGCAGTTGCGGCAACCCGCTCGCCTCCTACCGGCCCACCGGGCCTGCTGCCGACGCCGGAGACCTTGCCCAGCGGATCCACGATGGCCAAGATCCAAAAGCGCGGCCGACTGGTCGCCGGGGTATCGGCCGACACTTACCTGCTGGGGTCGCGAAACCCGTTCACCGGCGAGATCGAAGGTTTCGACATCGACATGGTCAAGGCCGTTGCCGAGGCGATTTTCGGTGACGAGAACCTCTACCAGCTAAAGGTGATCACCGCCGCGCAGCGTATTCCGGCGCTGGAGAATGGCGAAGTCGACATTGTCGCTCGGAACATGACGATCAACTGTGATCGCTGGAAGCAGATTGCCTTCTCCAGTGAGTACTACCGGTCGGGTCAGAAGATCTTGGTCCGGAAGGGGTCGAAAGCCAACTCGATCAACGACCTCGCTGGACAGAAGGTGTGTGCCCCGAAAGGCACCTCCAGCATGGACAACCTGATCAAGGAAGCCCCCAAGGCCATACCGGTGGGCGCGGACAATCACACGGGTTGCCTCGCGCTGTTCCAGCAGGGCGAGGTGGCGGCCATCACTGGCGACGACACCGTGCTGGCCGGTCTGGCAGCGCAGGATCCGTATGCGGTGGTGCCGAACCAGAAGGCGTTCACGGAGGAGCCGTATGGACTTGGCTTCAACAAAGCTGATGTGGACTTCGTACGCTTCGTGAACGCTCGGTTGGACCAGATGCGTGCCGATGGTGAGTGGACGCAGGATCTACAACCGGTGGCTCAGGGATGCTCTCGGAACGGCGCCGGCCCCGCCGACAGCGGTCTACGGCAGGACGTGATGGGCGTGATCACGCCTGCCGGACAGGTAGCCGCTCCGGTCGCACCAGGGCGGATGGGCTCGGCTCTGGATGCGCGGGCGGCGGATGTCTATCTGGGCGAGCTCGGTCGCTGGCGGGACGGGCGACGTCGCGAGTTGGACGAACTGGACAAGGCTGCGTTGCAAGCAGCCACAGGGTCGGCTGCCACAGGCGACATCCTTCTGTCGATGGCGTTGTGGAAGGCGGTGTCAGATCGCTTCGAGCTGCTGCTCGCTACCTGGAACTCCGGGCGAGTGGGAGCCACCGAGCTGATGCAGATGTCGACGCTGATCTGGGGACGGCTGGATGCGAGTACCGCCTCAGGGCTCTCGGTCTCGCTGCCCGAGGCGTGCCGGCTGTCGGATGCACTGCTCTCCCAGCTCCGCGTCAAGCTCGGTCTCGATCCGTCGGGGATGGAGATCACCGAACGGATCCGACAGCTCCGTGCTCAGATGGAACGTATTCGGGAACAGATCGACCTCGAGCCGGCCGGTGCCGCACAGCAGCAGGCAGCACTCGAGCAGTCCCGACTGGCACGCAGGCTGAAGGAGCTCGCTGACAAGGCTGGGCGGGGCGGGGACGTTGCGGGACTGCTGGGATCTTTGGAGATCGACGCATCCACATTCGAACGTGATCTGATTGTTGCTGGGGCGCGCCGGCGCGACGCGGCGGCTCTGGTGCAGCGAGCCCGTGAGCAACGCGCCGACCTCGAGGCCCGTGAAGCTGCGCTGCACAGCATCGTTGAAGATTGCGTACGTCGCGTCGACCCGGCGCCCCGCTACGCGGTGCCCGACACGGCGACCCTTGGTCCGGTGCCGAACACCCGCGCCGAGCTGGAGGTTTACCTTCGTCGCCTGGATCAGGTGTCTCACGCGATGACCATCGCGCAGACGGCCTACGCAAAGGCGCTGCAAGATCACGACGAGCTCGCCAGCCGACTCGAGGCGTATCGCGCCAAGGCGACGGCGACCGGTGTCGCGGATGTTCCCGACGTTGCGCAGGCCTATCAGCTGGCCCGGAATGCGCTGGATGAGAGGCCGAGCCGGATGGTGCTTGCCGAACAGCTCGTCGCCGTCTACCAGACGTACCTGCAGACCACCCCCGCGCCGCGTGCGGTGTATCCAGCCACATCGTCGGAGACCAATTGAACAGGACGATTGAATGACACGATGCACCCAGCCGGGCTGTCCCGGCACGATCGTCGACGGCTACTGCGACGTCTGCGGCAGTCCCGGGCCCGTCGGCAGCTCCCCTGAGGCTTCGACTGCGGGCGGCGCCCAGGACACAGCGACGCCCGACTCCTCCGGCACGCGCTGCACCCAACCCGGCTGTCCCGGCACCATCGTCGACGGCTACTGCGACGTCTGCGGCAGTCCGGCTGCACCGGCCGACGCGCCGGCCGCCGAGGATCAAACGCCGCTATCTGGCTGGCGGCGCAGTCTCGGCGATCACTGGGGGCTCCGCCCGACTGCAGTCGACCGCCCTCGGCTCGCAGCGGGTCTCCGGAGATGGTTCCAAGATCACGAAACGGGTGCGCTCGGGTTCCCAACGGCTCCGGTCTGCTCGCCTCGGGGCTGGGCTCACTCGTGTTCCGCCGGCACCCGTGATCGACCCCGCCCAGGCGATCATGAAGAACCCGCAGGTTCCGGAGGAGAAACGCAACTGCCCCAATTGCGGCTCGCCGGTCGGTCGGTCGCGAGACGGCCAGCCAGGACGAACCGAAGGTTTCTGCCCGAAGTGCGGCAACGCGTTCTCATTCACACCCAAGTTGCAGCCAGGCGATCTCGTGGCGAACCAGTACGAGGTAGCCGGCTGCTTGGCGCACGGCGGGCTGGGCTGGATCTATCTCGCGAAAGACCACAATGTGTCGGATCGCTGGGTGGTACTGAAGGGCCTGCTCAACACCGGCGACAAAGACGCGTTGGCCGTGGCAATTGTGGAGAAGCAGTTCCTCGCCCAGGTCGAGCACCCGTTGATCGTCGAGATCTACAACTTCGTCACCCACGGCGATGAGGGCTACATCGTGATGGAGTACGTCGGCGGGACCTCGCTCAAACAGATCTTGAAAGATCGGATGCGGGCCAACAACGGAAGGTTCGATCCGCTGCCCGTTGACCAGGCGCTGGCCTACATCCTGGAGATCCTGCCTGCCTTCAGCTACCTGCATGATCTTGGTCTGATCTACTGCGATTTCAAACCCGACAACCTGATTCAGATTGGCGATGCGGTCAAGCTCATTGATCTTGGTGGGGTGCGGCGCATCGATGATGAAGAATCGGCCATTTACGGCACCATCGGCTACCAGGCACCCGAGGTGGCTCAGGTCGGACCCACTGTGGCGTCTGACATCTACACGATCGGGCGCACCTGCCTGGTGTTGATGATGGAATTCCGGGGCTACCAGACCAAATACGTCGCAAGCCTGCCCCCAGTCGAAGAGGCGCCGCTGTTCGCCACCCACGACTCCTTGTACCGGCTGCTGTCGAAGGCCTGCGCCGCCGACCCGGCGGACCGGTTCGCCTCTGTCGATGAGTTCCGGGTGCAACTGCTCGGCGTACTCCGTGAGGTCGTCGCAGGCACGACGCCTGGAACGGCCTTGACCTCGGCTGCTTCGGTGCTGTTTGAAGCGCCGGCGATCACCAGCGAGGCGCTGGAATGGAACGAGCTACCGGCATTGCGCGTCGACACCAGCGATTCGCAGTACGCCTGGCTCAGCAATATCTCCGTTGACGATCCTGAGAAGCGCCTCGAGGAACTTCGAGGAGCGCCTGTTGCCACGGCCGAAGTACGGCTCGCGCAGGCCCATGCCGCACTGGAGCTGCGACGGCGGGACTTGGTGGAGCAGATCGTCAACGACATGTTGATCGAGGATCCCTGGGAATGGCGCGCGGTCTGGGTCGCCGGCCTTTCGGCACTGGACGCCGGTGACTTCGCATCGGCGCAGTCGTCCTTCAACGCTGTTTATGGTCAGGTGCCGGGCGAACTGGCCCCGAAACTTGCCCTGGCCCTGGCCTGCGAGCGCGGCGGTGAGGGCGACATCGCGGAGCGGCTGTACCAAACTTGTGCCAGCACCGACGCCAACTATGTGGCTGCCGCTGCGTTCGGGATGGCGCGTATCCGGGCGGCGCGGCGTGATGTGCCTGGCGCCGTGCAGGCGTTGGACCTCGTGCCGTCGACAAGCAGAAGCTACCCAGAGGCGCGGCGGCTGCGGGCGGTGCAGCTCTACGAGTCGGGCCACGGCCTGCCGGCGTTGGCCCAGGCGATGGACAGCATCAGCGGAGTCCGACTGGATCCACGTGAACAGTCTGAGCTGACAGCACAGATCTTGCAGCGAGCCATCGCGGAGGTCGGCAAGAACGGGTCAAAGGCTGATGTCAAGATCGGCCCGTATCCGGCGAGCGATGAGCCACTGCGCGACGGCTTGGAGGCGACCTATCGCCAGTTGGCGGGCATCGAGACTGATGAGCAGCGCCGCTACGCGCTGGTCGACGAAGCCAACGTCGTGCGAAATTGGACCCTACGATGACCGAGTCTGCAGCTACGGCGGCGCCTGCAGCGATCCGCCAGGTCGACGGGAGTCTTGCGTTGCCCGCACTGTGGCGCCGAGGTGGCATCGCAGGAGGCCTTCTGCGAGGCCTGCGGCGGCGCCCTCACGCCGACGACTGCCGGTCCCGACGATGAGCACGACGAAATGGCAGCACCCATCGAGATCACGCGCTCGATCCAAACCGAAGCTGACAACGAGGACACTGTTGTCGTCACGCGCCCCTGCGCGAACTGTGGCGGCGTGATTGGGGCAGACGGTTACTGCGAGACCTGCGGCACCAAGGCCCCGACGGAACGGGACCATTACACCGAGCATCCAGCATCATGGGTTGCCGCATGCTGCGACCGTGGCGTACGGCATCATCGCAACGAGGACGCCACGGCTGTCGCCGCTGAGCCGCCACCGGGTACGCGCGCGGTGCTGGTGGTCTGCGATGGGGTGTCAACATCCGTCGATTCCGATGTCGCCAGCCTGGCGGCCGCTCGTACGGCGCGCGACGTTCTCGTGGCGCACCGGCCCGCGGGATTAGGTACACCGGCCAGTCGGGTGGCGGCAATCTCGCGCGCTGTGGTCAAGTCAGCCGCTGCGGCCAACGCCGCGGTGATCGACAATACGGCGCCGGACAGTGACAACGCCGCTTCCTGCACTTTCGCCGCGGCAGTTGTCGAAGCTGACCTCGTCGTGTTCGGCAACATAGGCGACAGCCGGGTCTACTGGATTCCTGATCATGGCACCATCGGCGATCCCACCGAGCTCAGTGTCGACGACTCGGTTGCCCAGGCACGAATTGCGATGGGCACTCCGCGCGCCGAGGCCGAGAACGGCCCGCAAGCTCATGCCATCACCAAGTGGCTGGGGCGCGACAGCCCGGACTTCGTACCACGTACCGGATCGACCGTTGTCTCCTCGCCCGGCTGGGTTCTGGTGTGTTCTGACGGCTTGTGGAACTACGCATCGGAAGCCACGGTGCTCCAGTCGCTCGTCGCCGAACTCAGCACTCCGGACACCGATCCGCTCACGTTGGCAGTCGCCCTTGTCGACTGGGCAAAGGACCGAGGAGGCAAGGACAACATCGCGGTGGCGCTGGCACGTCTGTGAGGCCGACTTGCGGGCTGAGCTTGTCGAAGCCCATGCCCTTCGACAAGCTCAGGGCACATAGCAGGACATACTGAACCGACCAGCGTCGCGACGCTGCTGAGTGTGGCACGGATCCGAAAGGAAGTTGATCATGGCCGAGTTCACCGCCGAGGTGTACCAGAACGAGTTCCTGCCAGAAGGAGGAACCGACGTCAACGCCATCGTCACCATGACCTGCAGTGCAGCAGGATCAGCCGGTCAAACCGGATCGGGTGATGCCGGAGAGATCATCATCGTCGACACCTCCGGTTCCATGGGTCGAGCCAAGCTCGATGCGGCGAAGGTGGCAGCCGCCGCGGCCATCGACCAGATCCTTGACGGCACCTGGTTCGCCGTGGTCGCTGGCACGCACCAGGCCTACCTGGCATTCCCGCTGGTGCGCGCAGGTAGGGGCATGGTGCAGATGGACAGCAACGCCAGGTACGCGGCTCACCAGGCGATAGGCCAGTTCCGCTCTGACGGGGGCACCGCGATGGGGACCTGGCTCACCCTCGCGGGCCGGCTGTTCGACTCCGTGCCGATGCTGGCGCAGCGACACGCGATCTTGCTGACCGACGGCGAGAACCACAATGAGACGCCAGAGCAGCTGACGAACGCGATTTTCGGCGTGACGGGCAAGTTTCAATGCGATTGCCGAGGGGTGGGCGTCGACTGGCAGGTTGCCGAGGTACGCCGGATCGCCCAGACACTACTGGGAACAGTGGACATCATTCCCGAGCCGGACCAAATGGGTCAGGTCTTCGCCGAGCTGATGCAACAGTCGATGAGTCGCGGCGTCCCCGATGCCCAGTTGCGCGTTTGGGCGCCGCAGGGCGCGCAGGTGATGTTCGTACGCCAGGTCTCCCCGACCGTGGAGGATCTGACCTCCCGCCGGGTGGAGATCAATCCCCTCACCGGCGGGTATCCGACCGGTTCGTGGGGTGACGAGTCCCGCGATTATCACGTCAGCGTGCGGCTGGCCGCCAAGGGCATTGGTCAAGAGCAGCTCGCGGCGCGCGTGCAACTTGCCGTCGGCGACCAAGTGGTCGCCCAGGGTCTAGTCAAAGCGCAGTGGTCTGACGACGAGGGGTTGACGACCCGGATCAATCCCGAGGTTGCCCATTACACCGGCCAGACGGAGCTTGCGGAGGCCATCCAGGAGGGCCTGGCCGCAAAGGCTGCCGGCGACGACGAGACCGCCACCAGGAAGCTGGGCCGCGCAGTGGAGCTGGCCGCAGAAACGGGTAACGAGGAGGCAACCACCAGACTCCGTAAGGTGGTCGACATCGAGGACGCCGAGACCGGTACCGTGCGTCTGAAGCGTGCGGTGGACAAGGCGGATGAGATGGCCTTGGACACCGCGTCAACGAAGACAACCAGGGTCAGGGGATGATCGCTCCCGTCGACCAGAAGGCGCGTCGCATGATCCCGATCTCTAAATCGACCGTGAGCCCGACATCTGGCCGTCGCCGATGATTGCCATCTGTCCGGTAGGCCACGCATCCTTAGCGCAGGACTACTGCGATGTCTGCGGCCTGCCTATCGACTCCGCAACAGCACCACCGGCGACAGGGCCAGCTAGTGGGCCGGCGACTGATGTGACGAGCAGCCAACCACGTCATCAGCCCTGTCCGAACTGCGGGACGGACAACTCAGTCGATGCGTTGTTCTGCGAGAACTGCGGCTACGACTTCACCACCGGAACGATGCCGCGGCCTCTGGTTGCCTCCGGGTCGCCAGATGCAACTCGTATCGATCAAGCGCAGCCCGCAGCACCCTCGCCTGCCGCGACCACTGGCGACGGCAGCGGCTTGTCCGCGGAGACGTTCGACTGGGTAGCCGAGGTGTGGATCGATCCGGCCTGGTACGACGCCCAGCAAAGCCCGGATCGGATGCCCTCCCCCGGGTTGCCGGTCGTCGTTCCGCTGAATTCGAAGTCGATCTTGATAGGTCGTACCTCCCGAAGTCGGAACATCCATCCGCAGATCGATTGTGAGTCCGACTCCGGTGTCAGCCGCCGCCAGACCCAGCTGACGACCGACGGCAGCCGGTGGTGGGTGGAGGATCTGGAATCGGCCAACGGTACGTTCGTCGCGCCAGCCACAGGCGCGCTCCCGTCAGACCCCATTCCGGTCGGTGTCAAGCACGAGCTCGCTGCCGATGATCGCATCTATGTTGGTGCCTGGACCCGTATCGTGATCCGCCGGGCGACGGATGACGAGAAGGCAACTCTGGCTTAGCCGTCGCGTGCTCCCGCGCAACGCTCTGCGCGAACACTGCGAGGCTTCGCGCCTGGAATGTGGCACCGTTGCTTCAGTGTCACCCGCGGCAGGTCAGCTCTCACCAGGAGGAACAGTGGAGGTCAAGGTCGGCATACAGCATGTCAGTCGGGAAATCGTGGTGGAGAGCACCGAGTCGGCCACCGATGTGGAGAAGGAACTGCTCAGCTCAATAGCAATCGGCGGCGACGGGGTCTTCACACTCTCCGACGAACGCGGCCGCAAGGTGCTGATCCCTGTGTCGAAGATCGCCTACGTCGATCTGGGCGAGGAAAACGCCCGACACGTCGGCTTCGGCGCGGTCTAGTTTGGTCTGTTCGCTCGCGCAGTTTGATTGGGCCTGTTCGCTCGCGCAATCGCGCGTGAGTTCCGCCGCCGTCGTCGTCTCTCGCGGAGGAAACGACGCCTCCGCTCGTTCCTCCTCCGTGCGGCGGGCGCTCGATTTCCGACGCTCGCGAACCTGGTGGTAGCTCGCTCACGTTCCGACGCTCGCGAACCTGCGTTCGAGCTCGCACGTGCACGCTCGCCGAGCATCATGGGTCGTTTGTGATCACAAGCGTCGAAACGGCCTCATTTCAGCTCAAATCTGGGTCGTTTGCGATCACAAGCGGCGAAGCACTGCGACACGACGTCAGCTTCCAGCGCGACGTGCGCGAGAAGCGCCTGAATTCAGGACTGCAGGCCGAGTTTGGCCATGCGGCGGGTGTGGTTCTCGACCAATCGTGAGAACATCCGGCTGATCGCTGCGAGGTCCATGCCTGGACGGTCGACGGTCCCGGTTAGCAGGTGAGTCAGGGCCTCCCGGTCTGCTGCCACACGTTGGGCCTGGCTGAGCGCTTCCCCAACCAGGCGGCGCCCCCAGAGCGCCAACCGACCCGCCACCCGGGGATCCGCGGCGATGGCGGCGCGCACCTCCTCAATCACAAAGTCGGCGTGTCCCTCATCAGCCAGTACCTGGTGCACCAGCGTGCGAGTGTCCGCGTCGACGAATGCCGCGACCTCGCGATAGAAGTCAGCGGCGAAGCCGTTGCCGACGTAGGCCAGCACCAGCCCCTCCAACCAATCTTTCGGCTTGGTCTGAGCGTGGAACTCATCGAACGGAGCGTAGAACGGTCTCATGGCCACCATGACATCCACGTCTAACTCGCCTAGTCGGGCACGTACCGTGTCGAAATGTTTGATCTGCAGCGCGGCCAGCGACGCCACGTACACCTTGTCGGCGAGTGTGGGCGCGCGCCGCGCGTCCTCAGCCAGACGGTCGAAGGCCGCCAAAGCCCCGTACGCCAGGATCCCGAGCAGGTCGACGGCACCTTGCCGATACTCCGGCTCGGAAACCCACGGCTCCGCCGCCGCATGAGGCGCGATGTCGAATTGCTGCGACCCATCGCTCATGGTCGCAGGATAGTGCCCGCGGTCCGGTTTCAGGTTCGCCGATCTTGTGCTGGGTGCCGAGCACCTATACGGTCTCCCCGATGACTTTCGAGCGAGCTGGGAGTCGGTACGCGGTATGAGCAGTCTTGAGAGCACCCCGCAGATCATCGAACGGCCACCCCAGCCGTACGTGGCAGCACGTGAGATCCTCACCATGTCCACCCTCAGTCGCATCGCCGACCGCATTCCCGAGCTGATGGCCTGGCTTGCGCAACGTGGCCACACGCCATCGGGAGCTCCGTTCTTCCGCTACCTGACCATCGATATGGACCGTGGGCTCGAGGTCGAGGCCGGCGTGCCCGTCGCCGCGCCCCTCGACCTCGCCGACGCCGACAGCGATGCGGCGACGGCTCAGACCCTTCCCGGCGGACGTTTCGTGAGCGCGTTCTTCGTGGGCCATCCCGACGGCCTCGAAGGCGCAACAGCGGACCTTCTGCAGTGGGCGGAGACCCGAGGCCTGCGGTGGGACATGCATGACAGCCCGGCTGGTGAGAACTGGGGATGCCGGCTCGAGATCTACCACACCGACCCACGTGAGCAACCCGACATGAACGCTTGGCGAACCGAGCTCGCGTTCCGACTGGCTGACGGAACGACCCAAAGCTGAGAGGTCGGTAGACTGCCTCGAGTTCACAATCGATGATGTCGCAACACTCTTGCCACCAGGCGTTACGCGCGAGCTGAGCGACTCATCGACCTGCAACGAGCATTGAGGCGATTCTGAGCACGAAAGCCACCCATGAGGCCCAACCTGGGCCGGAAGTCCCCCAGACGGCGGCCCCGACGACCACTTTTGCCAATGTCGGCGTGATAGATCCGATCGTGCAGGCCCTCGATCAGGTCGGCATCACGACACCTTTTCCTATTCAGGCCATGGCCATTCCCATCGCCTTAACGGGCTCGGACATGATCGGTCAGGCACGTACCGGTACTGGAAAGACCCTCGCGTTCGGCATCTCGTTGCTGCAGCGGATCGTCGTACCAGGCGAACGCGACTACGCGGAGCTTTCCAAGCCGGGTGCACCGCAAGGGCTTGTGGTAACACCGACCCGCGAGTTGGCGAGCCAGGTCGCTTCGGACCTGGCAGCCGCATCGACTCGCAGACACGCGAGGGTGCTCACGGTTTACGGTGGCGTGGGCTATGAACATCAGCTCAGCATGCTGAGCCGTGGAGTTGAGGTCGTGGTTGGCACTCCTGGGCGGCTGCTCGACCTCGTCGACCGTGACGCTCTCGATCTTGGCCATATCAAGGTGCTGGTACTCGACGAAGCCGACAGGATGTTGGATCTGGGGTTCCTGCCGGACGTTGAGCGAATCTTGGCTAAAACCCCTGAGCTGCGTCAGACGATGCTGTTCTCAGCGACCATGCCAGCGGAGATCGTCTCCCTCGCTCGCCGCCACATGCGTCATCCGGTCAACATCCGGGCCGAATCCCCTGGTGACACCACAACCGTGCCGGCAACGGCTCAGTTCGTCTATCAAGCTCATGAGCTGGACAAGCCCGAGATTGTGGCCCGCATTCTGCAAGCCGAGAACCGCACCCGCGCGATGATCTTCTGCCGTACCAAACGATCGGCGCAGCGATTGGCCGATGATCTTGTTGACCGCGGTTTCGCGGCGGCGTCCATCCATGGCGACCTGAACCAGTTCGCGAGGGAGAAGGCCTTGCGGCGCTTCCGCGAAGGACGGATCGACGTCTTGGTGGCGACCGACGTCGCCGGGCGAGGAATCGATGTCGAGGGCGTTAGCCATGTGATCAACTTTGAGTGCCCAGAGGACGAGAACGTGTACGTGCACCGGATCGGCCGTACCGGGCGAGCGGGGGCGTCCGGAATCGCGATCACCTTCGTCGACTGGCCGGACCTGGCGCGATGGAAGATGATCAATGACACCTTGGGCCTGCCGTTCGAGCAGCCAGAGGAGACCTACTCCACCTCACCGCACCTCTACCACGATCTCGGGATCGACCCGGCGGCCAAGGGCACCATCAGGCCCAGCAAACCGCACACATCGAAGCGACCGGATGAGTCCAGTCCCTCGAAGTCAGCCCGCACTCGACCTGGTAGGGACTCAACCCGACCCGCACCCGGCGACGGCTCCGCGATGGCGTCCCTGTCGAGCGGAAGAAGGGCGTAACGCGCTCACGCGATCACCGGACTTCCACCGACTGAGCCGGCGGACCGTACCAGCCGTCAGGCTGTGGTAGTTCGCTAGCGAGCCAGCCCCAGAGGTTTGGCGACCACGACAAGGTTGCTGTCGTAGCCGCCCCGGTCCCGATGGAAGTCGCCCGTGCAGGTGATCAGTACCAGCCGGTGCGGTCCAGTCTGCTGGAATGCCTGGCTCTCCGTCGCCAGCGCCTTCTTGGCCACCTCCTCGACAGAAGTGACGCGATATTTGAGCCGATGTGAGTCCCGCGCGAAGCGTGACTGTGTCGCCCACCTTGATCCTGCGCAGCCGAGCGAAGAATCCAATGCCATACGTGTCTGAATCGACATGTCCCGCGATGACCGTCGACCCGAAGGCTTCGCCCGCCTGCGCGCTGCCATCCCACCAACCCACATGCTGGACGTTCTCCGGGACTCGGAGCACACCATCGACCGTGGCTGCCGGATGTACTGCCGCGGTCGCATTGCCGGGGAGCGTGAGGTGCTCGGGAATGAACTGGATCCGCTGACTGTCGGCAGGCCGACCTTGGCGTGCTGGGGCGACCGACGACTGATCGCGCGGCGCGTCACCCCTGGAGGTCGAGATGCCGGGGAGCCTGTGCCGTGCAGCCGCAAAGATAGGTCAGCAGGCAGAGCACGCTCACGATGGAGCGACGCAGTCCCGGTCGGTGCCACTGGGAGCGGCGCCGTGACCGGGACTGTAGCTGTATGGCTCGTATCGTCAACGCACCAAGTTCACCGCCACGGATGGACCGTCGCCAACGGCCTGACCGCCAGTTCCGGTGTTCACCTCCGACGGCTCTCCGGAGCCGGTTGTGCCGGCCGTAAGGACGTGTACCGCGACGTTCATGGTCTTCTCTTCCGGATCGGATCACCCACAGCGTAGACGCGGTTGATTGCGCCGCCCTTAACCGTCAGGTTGACCGGACCGAAGAAGACGGGCTCGGTCTTGCCGCTCGGCACGATCGACACCTTGTACGTGGCAACGGGCACCATCAGTTGGAGCGACTCGCCATTAGCGATGTTGGCAAAAAGCACCTGATCATTCACTCGGATATCGGCCGGAGGCACAGCCGCGACGTGCGAAACCACGAGCAAAGCTTTGCCCTTGGGCACCTTGACTGCGTCGTACTTGTACACCGTCACCAGAGGATCGCCTGACGAGGAGGCCGGCAAATGCGCGACGATATCGGCTTTGGCGCCTTCCTTGATCGAGAAGGTGTTCTCGAGAACGGTAGTGCCGTTCTCGCTGAAGGTCACCATACGGCTACCAGGCTCGACTTTGAACGGACCTGCCACCTCCGCAGTCTTGACATCCTCTGCGACAGACTCTCCGTCGATCGCAACGTCAAGGTTCTTGCCCGGCAGACCTTGCACGATGTAGATCTCGGTGTCATTCGCCGCGTAGCTTGGACTGATCGTCAGCCCCGCCAAAGCCAAAACTCCTGCAGCCAGTAGAGCCAGCTTCGACCATCGCGCTGCGCGCTTAGTGATCACGTTGCACCCACCCCGCCCTTTGCTCGTTGTTCCTACCCCAGGATCCAAAGACCCAAAGCGTAATATAGGGCCCGCACTGCTGCGCCGCCGGGGTATCCGACAAAGCGTTAGCCAATTGCCGCGGGGGGTGTGGCCTTGGGCAAATTAACCGTGGTTGATCACCCACGTGCGGCTGGGCTACGTCGCGCGTTGGGCTTGATTTTGGTGGCGGGACTGTGTGTCTCAGCCGTCACCTTTTACCGGGACGCTGAGCTTCCGCGATCAGCCCCTTCAGTCGCAAGCAGTACGCCTTCGGCGACAGCCGTCCGCACGCCTTCGGCCTCCCCGTCGCCGACGACCTCACTGCAACCCTCTCCTTCGCCTGCGCCGGCCAAGATGAAACTGCCGAAGGGCCCTGGTACCACTGAGCCCGGCATCTTGCTCATGGCAAGCCCGTTGAGCGACGGTAGCTTCGAGATCGCCGAGATCGTGCTGCTCACCGCCCCGACCTCGTCCATTAGGCTCGGCCCACCGAAGCTGACCCTGGCCGGTAGCCGCTTCGCAAAGGCCCAGCCAGTTGCCTCTCAAGTCCAGGTAAGCGCCGGAAACCAGCCAGTCATGGTCCCCGGTGGTCGTGTCAAGCAGCGCACCGACCTTGCCTTGAACGCTCCCGCGAAGCAGATCGAATTGCGCTACAACCTGAGTGGCGTCACTGTACGGAGCATTCCATCGCGCGCTGGGCGGGCGCTGGCTGCTATCAGCCCGCTGGTCGCAAGTGTGCCCAATGGTCTCCCGGTCGCTCTGATGGTCAGCGGAAGCACCGTGCTCAATATCGAGTGCCCGGTGCTCCGCCTGCGCGCCCGGGCATGTTCCATCGGACGGCCGCCGCGCCTTCGCGTCAAACCGAAACTGCCGTGGAGCAGCGCAGTGATTGTTGTCCAGTTCGACCTGCCGAGGCCGCAATGAGATATGGCGACGCGGCGTTGGCCGACGAGCTGGGTGAGGAATGATCCAGGATCTCGTTGACCTGGCTCTTGGGGCGAATCGGGTGCTGACCTACGCGGGCTATGTGCTGGTCGCGGGCACATTGACCTTCTGGAGCGTGGTATGGCCGGACGGTCGGAGGAACCGGCGTCTTGTCATGCTCGCACTGGCCGGAACTACAGCGATGATCATTGGGACGCTTGCCGGCCCGGCGATTCAGATGATCTTCGGAGGCCGGCTGCTCGGCGACATCGTCACCCCACTTGGTGGCGCCGCCCAGCTGGCGAGGCTCGCCGCCCTGGCGGCGGCGATCTTCTTCCTCCCGGACATCATCAGCGGTGCCGTGGTCGGCTGGCGTCGCATCCTCGCCCTGACCCTGGTGTTGGTGATCGCGGCGTCCATGGTGGCCCAGTCCAATGCCATTGGCGGCCCCTGGGAAGTCGCGAAGATCGCTGCTACCGGGTTGCATGTGCTGGCAACCTGCGCCTGGCTCGGTGGACTGCTCGCCCTGGCCACCGTTTTGATCCCGGGAGAGAAGGTGCAGGAGCTTGACCAGGTCATCCCGCGGTTCTCACGCGTGGCGCAGCTGAGTGTCGTAACCCTCATGGTGACTGGGATCGTGCACGCTCTGGCGGTCGCCGGCGGGGTGTACCAGCTGGCCAGTTCTCGCTACGGGCTGGTTCTGCTGATCAAGGTCTCGATCTTCGGCTTGATGCTGCTCATGGGCAACGAGGGTCGCAAGTACGCGATCCGCGCGGCGTTTCGGCAACAGCATCAGCCGCCCGATATGCCAGTAAGAACGGGCGGCATCTCGACCCTCGCCGTGGTGATGGGAGCCGAGCTCTGCATCGCCTTCGTGATCTTGTCGACAACCTCGCTCCTGGTCATGGTGGCGCCGCATCCGTAGCCCTGGCGATATACCGAAGAGGTCACAGGCGGATCGGCATGCGGTTGACGGAGATACAGTCGGCACATGCGCGGCTTTCGACGCCGCAGGCCAGCGCCGGCCCCGGCAGTCGAGCAGCTTGGACGGACGGGCCAGACCCTGCCTGGGCACGCCGGACCGCCATATGACCCGCGGGCTGCCATGCGCCGGGTCGCCGCGGAGGCGGTCATTCTTCAGGACGAAGCCGAGGCCGTCATTCGAGGCGCCCGGGCTCGTGAGGGCCTCGGTTTTCTCGCGCCGCGTGGCGGACCGCTGGTGCGCCGCTTCTTCGGCCTCCGCGATCTGCTTCCGCGAACATGTGATGACCCCGTCGATGAGGACCGGCGCCGCCGGTTGGATGCGATCCTGCATCACCATGCCTTGGCGGTGTGGGTTGCCATGGACCTGCTTGCATATGAATGGCGATCGGAGAGGATCGCTCGCCAGCTCGATGCGCTGGACGGGCTGGGCACCCCGGCCGTTCAGCTTGACCAGCTGTATGCCGAGCTGGCAGGCCGGTCGACCGATCAACCCACAGGGGCGATCAGGGCCTCCGCAAGTTGAATCCGGGTCGTCAGCCGAGAACACTCTCAGGGATTAGCGCCCAAGCGGCGCTGCATCTCGGTGAAGACCTCGGGGTCGGTTGTGTTGGACCCCAGATCATGATCAAGCTTCCCGGTGCCGTGGTAGTCGCTGGATCCGGTGGCGAGCAGCCCGAGGCTGTCAGCCAGCGAACGCAGCCGCCGCCGGGCGTCGGAATCATGATCGTGATGGTCGACTTCGAGGCCATCCAACCCGTGATCACGGGCGAGGGCCTCCAGCGCACTCGGCGGAAGCAGGTGCTCGCGCCCTCGACCCCATGGATGGGCGATCACCGCGACGCCGCCCGCCTCGTGTACCAGATCGATGCCACGATCCACCTCGATCGTGTAGCGGTGTACATGCGCTGGCCCGCCATCAGCCAGGAAGCGGTCGAATGCCTCCTGCCGATCGCGAACATGGCCAGCCTTGATCAGCGCATCGGCGATGTGTGGGCGACCAACCGACGGACTGTTGCCGACCTGGGCCATCACCTCCGCTTCGCTGACCGGCACACCAAGCTCAGCCAGCTTCCTGAGGACTCCGGCGAGCCGACCAAGCCGGCCGTCGCGGACACGGGCCATCTCGGCGGCCAGCCCTGGATTCGCTGGATCAGCGCCGTACGCCAGGACGTGCACGCTGCTGCCCTGCCGGGAGCATGAGAGCTCCATTCCGCGTACCACACGAAGACCTAACCGTTCCCCCTCCGCCGCTGCTTCATCGAGGCCGTCAAAGGTGTCGTGATCAGTCAGTGCGACGACATCGAGCCCGACGCCGAGAGCCTTGCGCACCAGCTCAGCCGGCGCATCTGTCCCATCGGAGACTGAGGAGTGAGTATGCAGGTCAATCCGCATAACTCAGACCTATCACGCTGCGTCTACCGGCATCCTGGCCTGCTCACAGTCTCGAGAGCAAGCGGCGGACGACCCGCAGACCCACCGACATCCGGGCGAGATCGGCTCGGCCGCTGGTGACGGAGCGCAGGGTCTTCACCGACTCGTGTACCGCGGCGTTCGACTTCTCCCAGCCAAGGACTACGTCCCGGGCGCTCTTGGTCGCCGCCCCATTGATGTTGAGGACCTCGGCGGTGAGCTGGGCGTGCACCGCATGCAGGTCATCACGCAGGGCGGCCCGTGCCATGGTCTGCCACCGGTCTTCGCGAGGTAGCTCGATGATCCGTGCCAGCAGCCTGTCGAGACCGAGCCGCTGACCGAGCGTGAAGTGCAGCTCGGCCACCTTCAACACGTCGACCCCGGACTGCGATGCGGTCTGCCCGATTGTCAGTGCCGCGTAGGCCAGCGGCAGCGCCGCGATCGCAGTCGCCAGCTCATCGGGTACCCCCGAGGCCTGGTATCCCTTGAGACGCTGCTCGAGTGCCTCCTTATCCCGACCGGTCAAGATGGTGGGCAGAGCCTGCTGAACCGTCCGCACTCCATCGGAGAATTGGGCAACCGCGGCGCCAATGTCGATCGGGTGGCGCCGGTTGTTGATCAGCCAGCGAGTGGCGCGCTCCACCAGGGTGCGTACTTCCATCCGCAGTGCCGTCTGCATCTGCGCACTGATCCGGTGATCAAGTGCCGCGATGGCCTTGTCAAGATCAGTAGCGCCAAAGATGACGCGTGCGGCGATCTGCGCCCGGATCACATCCGACGCTCGGGCCCCCGTCTCACTCGACAATCGGTGGAAGCACGTGATCCCCGATTCATTCACGAACTCATTGACCTCAACGGTGGTGATGATCTCCCGGTAAAGCCGATGCTTCGGCATCTGGTCGGCATAGCGCTGCCGCATCGCACTCGGGAAGTAGGTGATCAGTCTGTCCAGCAGGTACGGGTCATCTGGCAGATCCGAGGCCAAGATCTCGTCCTCGAGAACGATCTTGGTGTAGGCGAGCAGCGTCGCCAGTTCAGGTGAGGTCAGTCCCTTGTGGTTACTGCGCCGAGCCTCCACAGCATCGGTCGACGGCAAGTGCTCGACCTCTCGATCGAGCAGCCCCTGGCTCTCCAAGCGCTCCATCCAGTCTTCGTGAACGCCCGCCATCGACACTGAGTGGTACACGGCATTGGCCAAGGCCAGGTTCTGATCGTAGTTGTCTTTGAGCACAAGCTCGGCGACCTCATCGGTCATCGAAGCCAGCAACTCGTCACGATCGGCCTGCGACAGCCGACCGGCATTCACCTCTCCGATGAGCAAGATCTTGATATTGACCTCATAATCGGACGTGTCGACCCCGGCGGAATTGTCGATGAAGTCGGTGTTGATCCGGCCTCCCCTCTCGGCGTACTCCACCCGGCCGAGCTGGGTGAAGCCAAGGTTCCCGCCCTCGGCCACGCACTTGGCGCGTAGCTCACAGCCGTCCACCCGCAGCCCGTCGTTGGCCTTGTCGCCGACATCGTCGTTGGTCTCGGTGATCGCCTTGACATAGGTGCCGACGCCACCGTTCCACAGCAGATCGACGGGTGCCCGTAGGCAGGCCTTGATCAACTCGGCAGGTGTCAGCGCCTCGACGGACTTGTCGATGCCCAGTGCAGCGCGCATCTGCTCAGTGATCACCACGGACTTCAGCGTGCGGGGAAAGACTCCGCCACCCTCGGAGATCAAAGTGGGGTCGTAGTCCGCCCAGTTCGAGCGCGACAGCGCGAACAGTCTCGCACGCTCCTCCCAGCTCCGCGCCGGATCCGGACGCGGATCGATGAAAACATGCCGATGGTCGAACGCGGCCACAAGCTGGATGTGCTTGCTCAGCAGCATCCCGTTGCCGAAGACGTCACCGCTCATGTCACCGATGCCGACACAGGTGAAGTCCGTGCTCTGGGGGTCAACGCCCATCTCACGAAAGTGCCGGCGTACCGACTCCCAGGCGCCCCGAGCGGTAATGCCCATGGCCTTGTGGTCATACCCGGCCGAGCCGCCGGATGCGAACGCGTCACCGAGCCAGAATCTGGAGTCGACCGAGAGCTTGTTGGCTACGTCGGAGAAGGTGGCGGTTCCTTTGTCTGCCGCGACGACCAGGTACGGATCATCAGCGTCGTACCGGACGACATCAGCGGGAGGAACGACGACGCCATCGACGATGTTGTCAGTGACATCGAGCAGGCTCGACACGTAGAGCTGATAGCACGCGAGGCCCTCGGCCAGCCAGGCTTCACGCTCCCGTGGATCCGGCAGCCGTTTGCAGTAGAACCCGCCCTTGGCACCCTCGGGGACGATCACGGTGTTCTTCACCATCTGGGCCTTGACCAAGCCAAGCACCTCGGTACGGAAGTCCTCAGCACGGTCAGACCAACGCACACCGCCACGGGCGACTCGGCCGTAGCGCAGGTGGACGCCTTCCATCCGCGGCGAATAAACGAAGATCTCGAACTCCGGACGAGGCTCAGGCAGATCAGGAATCTGGCGTGGCAGCAGCTTCAGTGCGATCGCCTGGCGGCCGGGCACCCAAAAGTTGGTTCGAATCATCGCCTGCATCACCGCAAGGAAGGACCTCAAGATTCGATCATGATCAAGACTTGCCACGTCGTTCAGCGCCTTCTTGATCTTCTCGACGAGCTCGTTGGTCGCCGCCGCCCGGGCCTTGACGTCGATACCGGTCCTGGGATCGAAACGAGTCCGGAAAAGCTGGATGAGCTGCCGGGCAATGTCGACGTTGCTGCTCAGCGCCTGGGCAAGATAGCTCTGGCTGTAGGAGAAGCCGACTTGCCGGAGATAGCGGCCGATCGACCGCAGCACACTGACGTCACGCCACTCGAGATCGGCACCCATAACCAGCCCGTTGAAACCGTCGGATTCACTCTCGCCGATGTAAGAAGCCGAGAAGGCGTCGATGAACCGCTGCCGCGCCTCCGGTGTCCAACGGGCACGGACAGCGTCGGCGCCACCTGGCACCCGTACCCCGAAGTCGTAGACGAACGCCCGTTGGTCCTTGCCCATGGTCAGCTCGTACGGCCGCTCGTCAATGACGTCGACGCCGAGCAGCGAAAGGTGCGGCATGATCCTCGACAGGGACAGCGACGCCTCGCGCCGGAAGATCTTCAGCCGCAGCTCTGCCTCATCCTCAGTGCGATCCGGGACATACATCGCCATCGACATGTCATGGACATCCTCGAGGGTCAGCAGCGCGCTGAGGTCCTGGGCCGCCTGCCGCGGGGTGTAGTCCTCCTTGTAGCCCTCAGGCAGCCCACCCACCAACGATGCAAGCCGGTCGGCCTCGTCCATGCCAACTATCAGGTCGGCGAACTCGTCGTCCCAGGAGCGGGTTGCCAAGGTCAGCTCTCGTTCCAGGGAGCGCACATCGACCTCGCCCATGGCCTTGCCGACGGGCATCCGCACCACCAGGTGGAGCCTCGCGAGCACTGACTCGGTAACGCGCGCCGTGTACTCGACTGAGGCTCCGCCGAGAGCACGAGTGAGGATGTCTTCCATCCGCCTGCGTACCGCGGTCGTGTACCGGTCTCGTGGCAGATAGATCAAGCAGGAGAGATAGCGCCCGTACGGGTCACGCCGGACGAACATCCGGACCTGCCGGCGCTCCTTGAGGTGGGCGACCTTCTCCACAATGGCGGCGAGCTCGGGCACCGGGGTCTGGAAGAACTCGTCGCGGGGATAGGTCTCCAGCACGTCTGTGATCGCCTTGCCGCCATGGCTGGCCTCGCTATAACCCGAGCGCGCGATCACCGCAGCAGCCTTCTGCCGAAGCACCGGTACCCGGGACACACTTTCTGAGTACGCCGACGAGGAGAACAACCCGAGGAAGCGCCGCTCACCGATGACCCGATGCTCGGTGTCGAAGATGCGGAAGGCGATGTAGTCGAGATAGGCAGGCCTGTGTACTCGGGACTTCTGGTTGTCCTTGGTGATGATCATCAACTCAGGTTCGACGTTGGGCAACGGGACCGCATGGAAGGTGCCTGGAGGGTCCTGATCGGCGCGCAAGATACCGAGCCCGGTCCCCGGACGGACCTTGAACTGAACGCCGGATTGATCATTGACCACGTCGTACTCGCGATAGCCGAGGAAGGTGAAGTGGTTGGCATTCAGCCAGCTGAGCAGCTCGCAGGCAAGATCTGCCTGCTCCACGCGGCCGCCGATAACCGCGCGGTCTCTCAGCAGCTCAATGGTGTCTTCGGACCTCGTGATCATCTTCTGCCAGTCCTGAACCGCCTCCTCGACCAGTCGCAGGACCTCGAGCAACCCGTGTTCTAGATCGGACACCAGCGAGTCGCGACCGTCCGGGCGGGCGGGCGGAAGGATCTCCAGATGCATCCAGGACTCGGCCATGACGGTTGGATCGCTCTCGGCCTCGCTGGTGCGGACGATGCCATGCAAGTTCCCGTCGAGATCTCGCCGGACCAGGAACTGTGGATGGAACACCTCGCGCATGCTCCACCCCTGGCGCAACACCTCCATGGTGACCGAGTCGACGAGGAAGGGCCGGTCGTCGGTGACGATCTGTACCACAGTGGCGCCGCCGGCGGTCCAGCCGTCATCGTTCTTGCTGGGCGTCCGGATCTTGATCACGGCGCGAGCGGCGGGCCGGTGCATCGCTGCTCGGTAGTGGCTTTCGACCAGGCCGAGAAGGTTCTCGACACTGCGCTCATCGACATCGTCTGCGTCGACATGCCGGAAGTAGTGCTGGAGGAACATCTGGACGGCGTCCGGGTCCTGACCGAGCTCGTCGGCGATCTTCGCCCCCCGAGCGGCTACCTGTGCAATCTTCTCGGTCTTCTCCTGCTCGAGCTCGACCTCGAAAGTGGTCACGTCTACCCGTCCGATCATTGCCGCCACACCCCGCTGTGTGGCTACCTCCGACATTAGCCCTCATCACCCCGGCTAAACGACGGCCCGACCAGGGCGCTCAGCTCACCCGCCGGCTGGCAATCCTCGAGCGCCGCACGGGCGCCGCATGCGGCACCGTAGCAACCTGTGCGGCCAGGCAATCCTCGGGCGCCGCACCGGCGGGCGTAGCAAACCTAAGATGCCTGACCACCCCCAGCTCCGGCCCACCATGGCGCTCAGCTCACCCGCCAGGCTGGCAATCCTCGGGCGCCGCACCGGCGGGCGTAGCGAACCTAAGATGCTTGAAACCCAAGCAGCTACCTCTCACGCGTGCCGCCAAGCGCACTGGCACGTTTGCCTAGCCCGCCGGTGCGGCGCCCGAGGATTGCGATGCTCAGCGGTGACATTATGAGCGCCATGGACATCTCGAGCCACCTTGACTTCGCTGCCCAACCCACCGACGTGTACGCCATGATGACCGACCAGAAGTACCTGGAGGAGGTCTGCGTCGCCAGCGGATCACTCAGCTACGACGTTTCAGTGAACGGCTCGACGACCAAGACTTCACGAACCCTGCCGGCACCTGATTCGGCGGCACGGTTCACCGGCCCCAAGTTGACGGTCAACGAGGAGGTCGTCTGGGGCGACCCGTCGTCTGATGGCTCGCGGAGCGGAGCTGTGACGATGACGGTGCTTGGCCAGCCGGTCACGTTCCGGGGCAAGGCGCAGCTCTCGGCCGGAGGTCGGGGAAGTGTGGTGGACATCACCGGCGAGCTGAAGGTCGCGATCCCGCTGCTGGGAAGGAAGCTTGAGGAGTCCGCGGCACCGGCGGTGACGGATGGGTACAAGAAGCAGCAAGAGGTCGGTGATCGCTGGCTCGCGAGCTGATCTTGCTTGTCGGTTACGCGTTGGCCAGATCAAGTACGCCAGGAGGGGTCCGACGACTCAGGTCATATGGGGATAGCCATGATCAGTCGGCGGCACGAAGGTCTCCTTGATCGAACGCGGACTGGTCCAGCGGATCAGGTTCCACATCGAGCCGGCCTTGTCGTTGGTGCCTGATGCTCGGGCGCCGCCGAACGGCTGCTGGCCGACCACCGCGCCGGTCGGTTTGTCATTCAGATAGAAGTTTCCGGCCGCGTTCCTGAGCCGCCGGCTGGCCTGTTCGAGTGCCACGCGATCATCGCCGATCACTGCGCCGGTGAGCGCGTACGGAGCCGCCTGATCAACTTCATCGAGGACCGCCTCGAAGTCTGCGTCGTCGAACACGTAGATGCCCAGAATCGGCCCGAAATACTCGGTCGTGAAGATGTCGTTCCTGGGGTTGTCAGAGATGATCAAGGTCGGCCGGATGTACCACCCTTCCCGATCATCGGTGACACCACCGGCGATGATCTTCGCGTCCGCAGAATCCTGGGCCCGTTGGATGGCCTCGGCGTGTTTGTTGAAGGCACGCTGATCAATCACTGCAGAGGTGAAGTTGGACAAATCGCGTACGTCCCCGACGTCTAGGCCCTCGGTCGCGTCGATCAGCTCGTCACCCATTCGATCCCAGACGCTGCGCGCAATGTACGCGCGAGACGCGGCTGAGCATTTCTGCCCGGAGTACTCAAAGGCTCCTCGGACCAGAGCCGTACGCACCACCTCTGGGCTTGCGCTGGGGTGGGCGACCACGAAGTCCTTGCCCCCGGTCTCCCCTACCAGGCGTGGGTAGGCCCGATAGCGACCGATGTTGGCCCCGACACTCTGCCACAGGTGCTGAAAGGTCTTCGTCGATCCGGTGAAGTGGATACCGGCGAGCGCCGGGTGGTGCAGCGTGACGTCGGAAACCTCAATGCCGTTACCAGGCAGCATGTTGATCACGCCGTGCGGCAGGCCCGCCGCCTCCAAGAGCCGCATGGTGAAATGGGCGGCAAACTGCTGGGTCGGGCTCGGCTTCCAGATCACCACGTTCCCCATCAGGGCCGCCGAGGTTGGCAGGTTGCCCGCAATCGCGGTGAAGTTGAACGGGGTAATGGCGTAGACGAAACCCTCGAGCGGCCGATAGTCGGTTCTGTTCCAGACTCCGGGTGATGAGATCGGTTGATCTTCGAAGATGTGTCGCGCGAAAGCGACATTGAACCTCCAGAAGTCGATCAGCTCGCAGGCCGCATCAATTTCAGCCTGCTGCACTGTCTTCCCCTGACCGAGCATCGTGGCTGCGTTCAAGGTGTCCCGCCAGGGCCCGGCGAGCAGGTCGGCGGCACGCAGGAAGACCGCTGCCCGCTGCTCGAAGCCCAGCTCTGCCCACCCGGGAGCGGCCGCCAGCGCCGCATCGATGGCCTCTGTCGCGTCAGCCCGGGTCGCATTGGCCGCATGCCCAAGGATGTGCGAATGGTCGGATGGCATCGTCACATCGAACGGATCGCCCGAGGCCGGTTTGCTTACTCCGTCAATAGTTGCGGTCAACTCGATCGGATCGGCACCCGCCATCTCGCCGAGGGCTGATTCGATCTTCGCGCGCTCTTTCGAACCTGGGCCGTAACTGAGCACTGCCTCGTTAACCGGCACCGGAACCTGTGCCATGGCATCCACATAGCCACGCTACCTGTGTTTGATTTGCTCGCTACCGCTCGCAGAGGATCGCGCTTGGGAATCCGCTGCCTTCCTCCCTCGCTCGCGGACAAAGAACACGTCCGCTCGCTTAGTCGTCAGAACACCGGCGCGCGATCCTGGGTTTGATTTGCTCAGTGACCGCTGCAGAGGATCGCGCTTGAGAATCCGCTGCGAGCGTCTGTTCGGAGCCTGAGCTCACACGGCCTTGGCGCTTTCGGCCTCCTCCCGCCGCTTCTTCGCGGCCTCGACGGAAGCACGCAGCGCGGCCACCAGGTCGACCACCTCAGCCTCCTTTGGCGCCTCAGGCTCCTCGACCAATGGCACGCCTTCGGCCTTGCTCTGCACCAAGGCTTCGAGAGCCTCGCGGTAGGAGTCGGTAAAGTCCTCAGGATTGAAGTCACCCGCCAGCGCATCGATGAACGATTGTGCCATCGTGACTTCTGCATCCGAGACCGTCACATCCTCCGGTGGCGCGGCGAAGGAACCATCGCGGAGCTCATCTGGCCACAACATCGTGTGCATCAGCAACACACCATCCTTGGGACGGATCAGCGCCAACGCTTCACGTGACCGCAGCGCGACCTTCACTACCGCGCTCTGGCCACTCTTGATCAAGGCATCACGCAGCAACACATACGGTTTGATGCCCGGGCCGTCAGCCTGGAGGAAGTACGTCTTGTTGAAATACGTGGGATCGACATCTTCCTCGGCGACGAACTGTACGACCTCGACCGCCTTCGTGGTCGCCAGTGGGAGCGCATCGAAGTCCTCCGCCTCCAAGATCACCATCCGGCCGTCGGGCATCTCATAGCCTTTGGCGATCTCCGCGTAGGGGATCTCATTCCCGCACTTCTCGCAAACGCGCTTGTACTTGATCCGACCGCCATCCTGGGGGTGGACCTGGCGAAAACTGATGTCCTTCTCCTCGGTCGCCGAGAAGAGCTTCACAGGAATCGTGACCAGCCCGAAGGAGATTGCGCCCTTCCAGATTGAGCGAGGCATGGTCCTAGTCTGCCTGATCCGATCGAGGAGTTCCCCATGCCGGGCCGCCCTGCCGGCAACCTCATGACTCAATTCGGCGCTGGAGCTGGTCGAGCTCTTCGGGAGCGAACCACAACAGGTCGTACCCGTCGAGTACCAGTCCGACCTCCGGTGCGGCGAGTGCAGCGGCGAGGCTCTGCCCTGCTACAGCCTCGCTCGCCAGCCTGGCCGCCTCCATCGCGTCCGGTTCGTCGGCGAACAGCGCTCGCACCTGAGTCCAGGTCAGTCCACGGAGCTCAACCTCCCCCAGCGGTTCGCCAAGATCCGTGAGCTGTCCCGGCTGCACCTCCGCAGCAACTACCAAGCGCGGCGAACCTGGCTTCAGCACCAGAGCCAGCACGCTGGTGTAGCTGAGAGCGGCGTACTCGGCCTCCTCGATGAGGGTGTCGGCTTCCAACGAAGCAACCAAGCTTGGTGTCGCCGCGCACCCCCGGTACGGCACGTCGGCCGCGATACCTGAGCGCAGATCGACCGCCTCGTCCCAGGTCATCGGAACGAACACCATGCGGGACATCAGCGCCGGCGCGCTACCACGGCGCGGGACGTGTCCGAGGCGTCGCTGCTCGAAGGGCCCTCGGATGTGGCCTGAGGTGGTTCAGGCTGGGCGGCTCGCGAGCTGTTCGGCGGCTTGTGAGCAGGGGGTTTCTCGGCGACTGCCTTTGGTGGCGGGGACTTCCTGGCAGCGCTCTGCTCAGATCCAGGCAGGGGTGGCTTGTGTGATTTCGCCGGGCTCGTCGAGGCTGGAGGCGCTGCGGCAGCAGTGCCCAGCTCAGCAGCGCGGACGACCAAATTGCGTACGGCAGCACGCTTCAGTCCGGCCGCTTTACGCGCTGCCTCCTGCCGCGCTGCTGCCTTCTTCGCAGCGGCGCGGCGGGCCGTCGCGGTCGCCTTGCGAGTGGGCTGACGTGCATTCGTCGCTCGGACGGTTGTGTCCAAGAGCTCTTCGAGAGCATCGAGCAGGCATTGGGCGAGCACGTCGAGGTCGCTGATGGCGTCCCGGTCGGACGTGAGACCGAAGAAGACCTCGCCGTCGTAGGAGGTGACTCCAATGGCAAGCATGTGGCCGGCCGAGAGGGGAAGGACCGGGTAGCTCGCAACAAGCTGTGCACCCGCGGCGTAAAGCGCTACCTGGGGACCTGGAACATTGGTGATCACCAGGTCGTGTTGTTTACGCACCACTTCGGTGGATGTGCGTACACCGAGCGCGTGCAGAGTAGTCGGTGCAAAGCCGGCAATGTCGGCGAGCGAGCGCGCAGCTACCGCCCGTCCGGAGTCCTTGTGCGCTTGGGTGTCATAGGCGACCTGGTGCAGCCGCATCAGCGGGTTCGGCTCCCCGACCGGCAAACGCTGCAGGCCTGGCGCGACCTGACTGCCCAAGGAGGTCGGCGCGCCGTCATCCTCGGTGACGCTCATCGGCACCAGCGCGGTCAGGGAGCTCCCGGGAATGATCGACTCGCCGCGAGTCAGCAACCACGAGCGGAGGCCTCCAGCGATCATGGCCAATACCACATCGTTGATCGTGTGGTGATGTTCCTGACGGACTGCCTGGAGATCGGTGAGAGACGCGACAACCGTCGCAAAGCGACGCTGTTCGGACACCATCCCGGTCAACGGCGAGTCGGAGGCTGGACGCCGGCCGCCCAGTGCGTCAGCGGCCAGCTCCCCTAACGCCCCGACGAAACCTCCTGCCGCTTCGCCGACCGCAACGGCGACACCAAGCGCGCTGGTCAGTGCCCCACGGAAGTTCTCAATCGCCATGGCGGGATCTTGCGCATTCTCCAAGACCGCCCCAGCGAGCAACTCCAACGACGAAGGCTCGGGGGCCGGGTGCCAGGAGTTCTCATCGGCTCCAGCGCCCGGGATGGCATGCGAGTGAGCGGTCGAGTCGAGTAGCACCTGACCGATCTCCACCGTGTCGATTCCGTCGACAAGGCACAGATGCGACTTGGCCAGCAGTGCGAATCGATCGTCCTCCAGACCCTCGACCAGATAGATCTCCCACAGGGGCCGCGACCGGTCGAGTCGTCGGGCCAGTACGCGGCCGACGAACTCTTGGAGCTGGGCCAGGGTGCCTGGCCGCGGCAGCGCCGATCGTCGCACGTGGAAGGTGAGGTCGAAGTTCTCGTCGTCGACCCACACCGGTCCAGCGAGTCGCGCGGGGACTCCGCGCACCCGTTGCCGATAACGCGGCACGAAGGCGAGCCGCTCGCGGATCAGCGCGATCAGCCGTTCGTATTCGAAGCCATCAGGACCGGGATCGAAAATGTGTACCGTACCCACGTGGCCTGGGGTATGTGCTGTGTCCAGGGCCAGCAGCGACACCTCGAGAGGCGTCAGCCGCTGCGGCATCGGAGTCCTTCCTGCTCGTGCGAATCCCTGGAGCAATTACGGTACTCCGGCTGAAACGGCAAGCCGTCGGCCAGGCGGGTGATCCAAACACTCGGGAACCCAGTCATCACGAGCTTCGTAGAGGATGGATGGATCGTGGCATGAGGACAGTGCCGCGAAATGCGTGCCTGGGCGGCCAAAACGCCCAAACACTGAGGGAGAGGGATACCACCATGCCGGCGAGAAGTGCACTGATCTGGGGGACGGTGGCCCTCGGTCTGCTGCTGAGCGGTTGTACGAGCAGCGCCGAGCCTGAGGCGTCCGTCAGCCCATCGGCAGTGGTCGGCAGTCCCAGCGAGCCGTCCTCGCCCGCCACGTCACCAACCTCGGTTCCGGCGAGATCTCCCTCCCTCAATGCTGAGTACGCACTGACCATCAACATCGAGATCGCACGTGGCAAAACGGTCCCGAACGGGAAGAAGATCAACGTCGGAGTAGGCCAGAAGGTGATCTTGAACGTGATCAGCGATACCGACGATCAGATCCACGCGCATCTTGGCGAGAAGGACTATGAGCTGCCGGTACAGGCCGGCAAGCCCGCAAAAGGATCGTTCACCCTTGACAGCCGAGGCAGCTTCGAGGTGGAGTCTCACCATCTTGAGAAGACCATCGTGATCTTGAACGCGCGCTAGCCCCGCTCAGCATTTCATGCTGGTACCGCTGCACGGGATCGCGTCCCGCCACGACCTGCCGCTGCCGTTCTCCTTCGTCGTGCTCGGCGCCATCCTGGCGCTCACGATCTCCTTCGTCATCTTGATCTTTGCCTGGCGCCAGCCGCGCTTCGATCGGGTTGGCGGGCATCCGATGCCGCGGCTGACCGCAGTGGTCGACCATCGCATCACCCGGCTGGTCACGCGGGCGGTGGTCCTTGCCGCGTACGCCTGGGCCGGGCTCGCGATCATGGCCGGCCAGGACTTGCTGACCAATCCGGCCTTCGGCTTCGTCTATGTCTGGATGTGGGTCGGCCTGGTTCCCATCTCGCTGCTACTCGGTCAGTTCTGGCGAGCAACCAACCCGCTGCGGACAATCCATAGCGGGCTCTGTGCGCTGGCACGGGTCGATCCGGGACGGGGTCTCGTTGCCCTGTCAGCCAAGGTCGGCGTGTGGCCGGCGGCCGCCGGCACGTTCGGATTCGCATGGCTTGAGCTGGTCCAGCCCGACCGGACCACACTTGCGGTGCTGCGAGTATGGGCGCTCGCCTGGTTGGTGATCCTGGTGCTGGGCGCGATCGCGTTCGGCCAGCGCTGGATCGGCGCAGCGGATCCCTTCGAGGTGTACTCGAGCACGCTCGCCCAGCTGTCGATCTGGCGGCGGGTCGGTGATCAGCTGAGGCTGGTCAACCCGCTGGCCGGACTGAATGCCTGGCATGCTCCCCCGGGAGCGACCGCTGTGGTGGCGGCGCTGCTCGGCAGTACAGCCTTCGACAGCTTTGCCAACACCAGCTGGTGGATAAGCGCCGTGCAGAGCTCGAACGTGCCCACCGTTGCATGGGGTACCGGCGGCCTGCTGGCGATGATCATCATTGTCTTTGTCAGCTTCAGCCTCGCGGCCGCCTGGATGGGTCGCTACGGAGACCGGCCAGCCGCGGCATATCCGCGGCTGATGGTCGGCTCTCTGCTACCGATCGTCCTGGGTTACGTGGTGGCCCACTATGCGACCCTGCTCATCGTGGAGGGGCAGCGGACGGCGATCAACTTCTCCGACCCGCTCGGCCGCGGATGGAATGTCTTCGGGTCAGCGGAGATGGGAGTGAATTCCGCGATCTTCAACCACCCCACTGCGGTCGCCCTGATCCAGCTGTGCGCCATTGTCGGCGGACATGTGCTCGGCATCGTCTGCGCTCACGAGAAGGCCGTCGCGCTGCTGCCGCCGGATCGAGCGTTGCGTGGTCAGTTGCCATTGCTGCTGGTGATGGTCGGATACACCTGCGCCGGCCTGGTGTTGTTGTTCTCCCCCTGACCGCTGGCTTACTGACCCGCATCCTCCGGCTCGCCTGCCAGGATCAAGTACAGCGAGCGCCGCGCCTGCGCTAGCACCTGTGCGGCCTCGTTGATTTGCGCCCTGCTGCCGCCGTTGTCTATCTGGCGTGCCGCGGCCTGCAGGTCCTGCATCCCGTCCCTCAAGTCCGGCCAAGAAGGCCGCCCGGCGAAGTCGGCGAATGGGTCGCCCAGCTGGGCGCTGCGCTCCTCCAAGTACGCGCGGCCATCAGAAGTGAGGGTCACCAACCGGCGCCCACCTTCCTCCTGGGCCGTCACCAGGCCTTCATCCTCGAGCTGCGCGATGGCTGGATAGACCGCTCCTGGGCTCGGGCGCCATCTGCCGCCAGTGCGATCACCCATCGCCTGCATGATTTGGTAGCCGTGCATCGGCTGGTCGGCTAGCACCAACAAGATGGCGGTCCGCACGTCGCCCCGTTGGGCACGCCCGCGACCATGGCGAGCCGGCCCGCCTCGACCCCCTCGTCCGCGGTGGCCGTGGGGGTGGTGCTGCTCCCCCCAGGGCTCGGCCTTGCCGAGTGGCTCACTTTCTCCGCCAGCGTCTCGCCGGCGCTCAAACTCTCCATGTCGAGTTCTGTGTCGCATATATGTAGTCTCCTTTCAAACGACTCTATCAAGATATATCGTGATACGGTCGTTTGCAAGCCCCTCTCATGCGGAGTTTGCGGGCCGAAGAAGGGGTGCCGTACGTTCCCATCACACCGTCAACACGATCGCCTCAAGGGACCAGAAGCGCACGTTTCCCATCACAACCGCCAAGACGATCGGCTACAGCGGCCAGGAGCGTACGTTTCCCAACACAACCGCCAAGACGACCGGTTACGGCGACCAGAAACGTGCCAACGAGGACCAACCCAGCCAAGGAACATGGTGGTGACCCGGTCGTCTGAGAGGCAGGTCCTACCCATGGTGAACGACCACACCGGCGAGGAAGCGCCCCTATTGGGGGTAGGCATCGTGGGCTGGGGCTGGATGGGTGAGGTGCATGCACGCGCGTACGCGAGGCTGCGCCAGCACTATCCCGATGCGCCCCTGAGGCCAACTCTCGTCGCAGTAGCCGACAATGCCGCCGATGATCGACTAGCGGAATACTCGAGTCCAGCCGAGCCTCGATTGGCGAGCAGTGCACCTGCATCGAAGTCCACGGCGCTCGAGGCGCGCTCTGCTGGGACTTCAGGCGGATGGGCGAGCTGCAGCTGTGCCTCGATCAGGACTATCAGAACGCCTACTTCTCTACCCACCACGTGGCACCGGGGGATGGTGATTTTGCTCGGTTCCAGCCCGCGGCGGGCATCGCGATGAGTTACGACGACCTCAAGATCGTGGAGGCCTACCGCCTCGTCCAGTCGATCGCAACCGGCAAGGCGCATGGAGCAACCGCTGAGGACGCGCCTATGCCGCCGAGATCATCGAGGCGATGGCCGAGTCGGCACAGAGCCGTCGCTGGGTGACTTTCAGCTAGTTGAATTTGTTCTGACAAATTCTCGCTCTGTCCCTATAGAACTGCGATTTGGGCCTCTATGCTTCGTCCATGACAGAGGCGCCGGTGCGCGAGCTCGACGTCACCCTCGAGCGCAACTCCCCTGTCCCCCTTTACTACCAGCTGGCTCAGGCCATCGAGCACGCCATCAATACTGGCGCTCTTGCCCCAGGTGATCGTCTTGAGAACGAGTTGTCTCTTACCAGCCGGCTGGGTCTCTCGCGGCCAACGGCTCGTCAGGCGATTCAGGAGCTTGTCAAGAAGGGCTTACTGGTACGCAAACGAGGGGTCGGGACCCAAGTCGTTCGATCGCAGTTCCGGCGTAGCGAAGCGCTCAGCAGCCTTAACGAGGATATAGCCAAGGCCGGCAAAGTTCCGAGCACCCGACTGCTCGAATTCTCGATCGGCACGCTAGACCAGGACATTCGCGATGCCATCGATGTGGCGGCAGTTGCCGACGCCGAATTCATCAAGATCAGAAGGCTGCGGCTCGCCGATGACGTGCCGCTGGCGATCCTGACCAACTACCTGCCAGCGCGCTTCGAGATCACCGAGGCCGACATGCAGAGCAAGAGCCTGTACGCCTGCCTGCGGGCTCTCGGTGTCAACCTCAAGATCGCTCACCAGCAAATCTCGGCCAGGCTGATGACCGAGGAGGAAGCCGAACTCTTGGACGAGGAGACACCGGCAGCCTGCCTGGCCGTCGACCGGCTCGCGTACGACGACGTTGGTCAGTTCGTCGAGTTCGGCCGCCACATCTACCACGCCGCGCAATACTCAATCCAGTCTTCGGTCGTGGGCTAGCCACCCCATACGGCGTTAACGCCGGCTCCATCGAGCGCCGAGCTCGAGGGCGGTGCATAGCCAGCGGTCGCCCAATGCCTCTAATCGGAACGCCATTGCAGTCGATCGCCGCCCGATCGCTACGTGCGCTGCCACCTCAGCCACGTCCGGATGCGGGTGCTGCACGCGGACCGAGTGCACTGCAGTGGGTATGGCGGTGCGCCCATTCAGCGCTAAGCTGCGGCGCTGGTACATGCTGATCGCTACGAGCGCCTCATCGACCACCCAGCGGTTGAGTTGCGCGACCGGACGCTGGCCCAGCAGCGACTGAGTCAGTGCCAAGGCAAGCGTGGTGCTCCACTCCTGGGCATCGGGTAGTCCGGGTCGCTGTTTGGCTGCCCAGCGCGCCTTCACCATGCTCACCCGGACGCCTCGGTCGTCCGGGCCTGCGGCCTCGGCATGGTCTGGTTCGTGATCGGCCAAGTCCAGCGGTGGCTGGTTGGACTGCGGAGGCGCGGACCGCGACCAGGTTAGGCTGGGCGGCCGACTCTCGATCAGCCACTGGATGCAGGACGTACGCGACGATGTCGTGGTCGTCGACATGCAAGCCTCCTTGGTCGGGCGTTGACCAGGGTGATGCATGCAGCCGCCGACGCGTAACCCCCTCGAGCTCAATCTGTGGATAGTCATTGCCGGGTTCTCCGGCTTCGCTGCGACGGTGTGTCGGTGTCAAGGTTCGTGTTGCTCGCGCCCAAGAGCGGCGGCGGTTGGTGGTGCGGCAGCCGGGTGGCGGCGGCAGTCGGCGCCTGACGAGTTACCGTCGCTTGCATGGCAGAGCTGGCGTGGGCGCTCGGGCTGCGGACGTGGTACGAGGTCATGGGCGAGGGGTCGGCGCCGCCGGCGATCATCTGCCACGGCGGGCCGGGAGCGACGCACGACTACGTCGCGTCGATCGCCGCGCTGGATCGCCCATGCGTGCTCTACGACCAGGTGGGCAACGGGCGCTCCTCGCGCGGGCTCGATGTCGGGGCTGACTTCTGGACGGTGGACCTCTTCCTGCGCGAGCTCGACGCGCTCGTGGCCGAGCTCGGGCTCGACGCATACCACGTCATCGGCCAGTCGTGGGGCGGGATGCTCGCGATGGAGCACGCGCTCCGGCACCCGCCAGGGCTGCGCTCGATCGTTGTCGCCGACTCGCCGGCCTCGATCCCGCTGTGGGTAGCGGAGGCGGACCGGCTGCGACAGGAGCTGCCGGAGGCCGTGCGGGCGACACTCACGCGCCACGAGGAGGCGGGCACCACCGACGCGCCCGAGTACCAGCAGGCGATGCTGGTCTTCTACGCCCGGCACGTCTGCCGGCTGCCCGAGTGGCCCGAGGCGGTGGCGCGCTCCTTCGCCGCGATCGAGGAGGACCCGACGGTCTACGGCACGATGAACGGGCCAAGCGAGTTCCACGTCATCGGCTCGCTCCGCGAGTGGGACATCACCGATCGGCTGGCGGAGATCGACGTGCCCACGCTGCTCGTCTCTGGCGGGTACGACGAGGCGACGCCGCGGATCGTCGAGGAGATCCATAGCCGGGTGGTGGGCTCGCGGTGGGAGCTGTTCGAGGAGTCCAGCCATATGCCGCACGTCGAGGAGCCCGAGCGTTTCCTCGCCGTCGTCGGCGCCTTCCTGGACGAGGCTGACTCACTACTAGAAGCGGGCCCATAGTCCCCGCGAACGGCGGCTTACGACCGGACGATCTCATCCGTGCCCGACCTCGTCGCCACATTGATCTCTTTGGCCAACCACTTACCATTGCCGCCGCCAGCCAGAATCAACATGCCGGCGGCGACGAGCTCGTGGCCGACATGGGCGGCCGGGCTCGCGTACCACGACCCGGCGGTGATGCCAGCGGCTTCGGCGAGGATGTGGTGACCCCCGCCGGCGATCCTTGCGATCATGCTCGAGTTCTGTTGGCGCGGGATGCGCCCGGAGATCGCGAAGCCGCTGGCGACCTTCTTCAGGGGGCACTGGCGACCTACCACGAGCTCGGAATGACCCGTTGCTGCAGGCAAGGTCACTGCCGAAGTCCGTTAGGAGCCCCTCACGCAGGTCGACATCGAACGGCCGCAGAGAGAGGTGCCAAAGGGGCTGCCCGGACGCGCGCTCGACCGTCACCCCGCAGCGCTCGAAATGATGACGGCGACAGCAGTCCCAGGCAGCAGCAACGGCCGTCGGTGATCGCCGCTGATGATCACGAGGTCATAGTTGGCAGCTCCGCCGAGACGCCGTGCTGAACGACTACTCTTGGGCTCAACACGCCGGCTCCAGATCCATCCGGATCTCGGCATCCTGACGACTGCGGATCATCCTGCTAGCACCGAGCCACTCGGGCCGCTTCAGGCAAGTCCACCCGACCCGGTGCGCAAAAAACCTTTCTTGCGGACTCTGCGCTGACTGCAGAGGGTGCCCGATGACGTTTACGCAGGTCAGGCGGCCAAGGACGACGCACAGACGAACTTTGAATGTTGTTGGTTCGCGGTATAAGCGCGTGGAGCACCGAGTTGGAGGCCCCGTCGGTCCGCTCAGGCGCCGCTGAGCGTCCGAAGAGCACGGTCGGCGTGGATCTCCATATGTGTTTCGCTGTTGATCACGTCCAAGATCAGCCCGTCGGTCCCGATGACGAACGTGGTGCGCTTGACCGGTCTGATGAACGAGAGAAGGCCTGAGGAGACCCCGTACGCGCGGGCCACTGAGCCGTCTTTGTCGGACAGGAGCGGATAGTCGAAGTTGTACTTGGCGGCGAACTGCTTCTGCTTGCTGACCGGATCGACGCTGATGCCCATGCGCTGGGCCCCAACCTTCTCGAACTCGGTCCTCAGATCCCGGAAGTGGCAAGCTTCAGCGGTGCATCCGCTTGTCATCGCGCGAGGGTAGAAGAAAAGCACGACCGGCCCTGCGCGGAGCATCTCGCTGAGCCGACGCGGATGGCCGGTTTCGTCCGGGAGTTCGAAGTCAGGAGCGCGGTCGCCGCGTTGCATGGGTTCACCCTCCTCATTCGGACTCGCCGATTGATGCCCAAGTGTCAGGGACAAGTCTGCCCGGCCGGCCCGCTCAGCAACCGACGCGTCATAACAGTTCGACTGGACGTCCCACCGCGACGAGGGCCACCAGCCCGAGAATGACGTAGTCCCAAAATAGTGTTGTATCTGGATGGCTGACCGCCGTGATCAACGAAGGGCCGAGTGCTGCGGCCCCAGCATCGTAGTCATCGTCGGCCGCTGGAACAGCAGCGGCTCAGGCGCCTGCGGCCTCGGCCAGGCGCTGCCTTGACGAAGAATCGGTAGATGAGGCCGCCAGCGTTGTTTATGCACAGCTATCGGACGGGCTGAGCCCAGATCATCGAGGGGTCAACGCATGTATCCGGGAAGCTCACCCCACCCGAATCTCCGATGAGCCGGATTACCGCAATTGGTGACACAGCAGCCATGTCACCTTGACGGAGATTTGCATGCCCGAACGTAGCGCTGCCTCAACAACCACTGTGCCGCCCAACATTGCCGCGATGACCCGGTTTCGGGCCAGGAACCACAGTGCTGGATCGCGGCCGGATGTCGGTGGCGACGTCGGTGCAGGTCTTCTCCACCTCACGACCCCCGGCATGCCACCTCCGCAGGAGGACCGATGAGCTCCCCGAGCATCGAGAACGGCTTCTTCGTCGTCGACCCGCCGCGGCCCGAGGATCGGCGCGCCGACCGCGAGGTGGTGTTGCTGCTCCACGGAAGGGGGGAAACAAGCGAGTGGCGCTACCCGCAGTGGCGGGGCAACCACTGGGACTACGCTCATCCTCCCACCGACAGGCACGACGACAACAACCTCGGCCCGCCGAACCTGGTGCTCCGCCTCGTCACCGACCTTCCGTCCGACCTGACCGAGCTGCTCGCCGACCTGAGCGGGGCGGACTTCAGCCTCTCCGACCTCCGCGAGGACGTCCGCTGCTGGACGGGCCTGCGCACACTCGGGCACACGGTGGTTAGCTACAGCCAACGCGGCCCTCAGGAGAAGGTCGCCGTCAGCGGCGGTCGGCGGGCAACCGGAGGAGCAGGCCGTCGATCGCCCCGTCCAGTCGGGCTAGCGGCCCATTCTCGCCGTGCAAGCCGTCCCGAAGGTCGCGCAGCACCGATTCGGACTCGACGGTGAAGGCCAAGATCTCGGCCAGGGCCAACTGGGAGTTGAACCGGGTGACCTGGTTTCGCCACGCGTGCAGATCGCCGAGCAGGGCGGCGTCGTGAACCGACGAGAGCGATCCCTCGGCAAATGCCGCGTCGACCGCCGACAGCTGCAGCCGCGGGTAGATCTGGCGCCGCACCGGACGACTTGGATCATCGGCAAAGGAGGACAGCAGTTTTCGGTTGGCTCGAAGCTCCTGCCCGATCGCGTGCAGGGCAGCCTCCCGCGCCTCCCGCGCGGCGACCCAGCGATCCGCGACCAGGCCGGTGATGCCGGCAAGAATGCCCAGCACGCCGACGATTGGCTCCAGTCGTCCTGGGCCGGCCGTCGTCGCGAACCAGATTGCGTTGATCACGAACGCCGCGGCCAGGCTCGCGGCGGTGACCGCCACGATGACCCGGCGCGGGGTGATCATCACTAGTCCCGGAACAGATCGCGGGCTGGGGTCGGCGCGGGTTCGGCGCTTGCCTGCTTGGACAGCAACATCAGCTGTAGCCCGAACCGGTACGGCCGGCCGCGAACCGCCCAGCTGGTCTCGGTCACGTGCGCTACGTGCAGACCGAGCTCACTCAGCTCGGCGTGCAGCGCCGCCGGAGCATACTTCCGGCTGACGTAAAGCCGGATGGTGTCGTTGCGTCTCAGGGTGATCAGGGTGCGGTCTGGCAGGGTCACCCGCGTGTCGTCCTCGCCATGGCGGTAGATGGTCTTGATCAACACGCAGCGGGGGTCGACCACCTCACCCGTGATCTCGACATTGTCCATGTTGATCGGCAGGTCGGTGTGCTGATGAAGAGCACTCGTCACGAACTCGCAGAACGCCCTGCTCTGCAGATACTCGTTCGACACCCGCTCGGGTACGTCGCCGGCCAGTATGGTCGTGGTCGCCACCTCCACCATGAAGAGATCCTGCGGCTGCACCAAGGTGGCCAACCGTTCGACCAATTCAAGATCATTTTCGAAGTTCGCGATCGTGTTACCAAGCAGACCCCAAAGGATCGGCTCTTGGCCCATCAGCCGTTCGCGCAGGCCTTGCAGCTCGTTGAGGTTCTCATCGGAAGAGAAGTCAAGCTGAACCGGTAGAAGCTGGCGACGGAAAGTCGGGATGAACGGCAGATCTCGGATCGGCTGGAGGCAGATTCGGAGCATCTCCGCGCTCATGTCGACTGGCACGTACAACATCTCGGGGTGGTCGGGTTGCATCGTCTGGAGCACCACGCGGTCCTTCTCGCCGGTGCCCGGTCCAAGACTGACGTAGTGGTATTTGGCGGCGGGGAGGGCAGACCGGAGATCGTTCCAGCGCTGGGTGAAGGAGTCGATGCCGTCCCGCATGACTGGGTAGTACGGGTCGCGGCATGCATGCTGCCAGGCGATAGCGGGTTCGATACCCCAGTACGAGTAAGCGGACTGGATCTGCTTGCCATCCCCTGTAGTCGAATGAGGTCGCTTGAGATCATTGGTCAGATCGGCCAGCTTGCGCGACTGATCCTCCCCGACCATCAACAAGGACCAGCCGAAGTCGGTCTCCTCCATGATCCGCTCGAGCCGACTGAGCAGCTGCATGCGTTCTACCATGCGCATCAGCCTAGAGATTCGCGGTCCCCGGCACACGACTATGCGCTGGGCGTCCCCACCCAGCGGCAGGATGAAGGGGCGGTTGCAGCCAAATAGCCTCGCGTCGCCGATGTCGCCGACCACCATCGCATTTCCGAGCGGGCCCACCTGCTGAGAGATTGCGGCTGGCAGCGAAGATCCGGAGTGCAAGAATGCTCGGTTTCGGGGATCGGCCTAGAGGGTTTCGCGTTTGGCGCACGGGGCTCGCGCCAGATGATCTTGGATGTGAAATAACCTTCTTTGACAACAGCCTGGACAGAGGCTCGCCGACGCGCTCCTCGAGGTCTGAACCGCCAAAGCATGCGGCTGAAGGCTGGCTGGGCGGACCCCAACCGGTGGCTCGAAAGGCCGGGCGGATCGTGAAGAAGAGGGAGGCGTCTCTGAACTCGGCAACGGGTGAACCCTCCGCACTTTCCAAGGGGTCCATGTTGGTTTTACGGGAAGTAGGGAAGTATGGGGGAGAGATACGGGGGGTAGCGGCATAAATGAGGGATAGACGCTACTGGCCAGTAGCCCCCGTACTTCCCACAAAACCAATGGGGGTACTGCGGGGTCCACGTTACGACTGACGGGACCACATCATGACCACCACGCCCCCAAACTTCGGCGACGTGCCCTCGCCCGAGAGAGACTTAGAGGCCCCATACGATCACGAACGCGCTGCAAAGGAATTCCTCGATGCTGCCGATCGGATCAACTCGCAAGCCAATGCTGGTTCCATCCCGTTTGACAACAACGTGATCACCGCCGCTTATGTCAACGCAACCATCGGCGTCGGCGAAGCCATCCTGGCCATACTCCAGGAGCTCCGCTCAAGATCGAAGGACGAGAAGAAAGGCTCAAGATCAAAAGAAGCGAAGAAGAGTCGAGCCTTTAGGCAAGATCAAGATCCTCGAGGAAGTGAAGGGAGAAACCTATGACCGCGCGCCGTTACCGCTGCGGCTAGGCCAGAACTGCACCAGCTTGGACTGAGTGGCACTCCGGCCCTCGAGAGGTTCCCGGTGCGGGAGTCGTAGATGAGCTCAGCGTGTCGAGAACCTTGCCCTTGCTGATCTGCGACATGGGATAGCCTCGCCCACGACGATTGCACCCGGACACCAAGGAGGAACATCAGATGGACGATCAGATCTCCTGGCTACTCGAGATGACCGTGAAGCCGGGCGAGCTCGACAACCTCAAGGGGTTGATCAAGGAAATGGTCGAGTCGACCCGCGCCGAGCCGGGCGCGCTGAACTATCAGTGGTGCATCTCGGACGACAACACCACCGTTCACGACTTTGACCGCTACAGCGACTCAGCGGCAGCCAAGACGCATCTCGACGGATTCCTCGCGAACTACGCAGGGCGCTACATGGCAGCCGTCGACACAACACGGCTCTCGGTGTACGGCGCTCCGAGCGACGAGGTGAAGGAGATTCTGAACGGCTTCGGAGGGGTCTATTACGGCTTGATCGAAGGCTTCACGCGCTAGATTCACGCGCTAGGCGGAGCTAGGTATCCCGCCGGATCCAGTGCCCAGAAACTCTCTTCGCGCGAAACCTGTTGTTCACTTCGCATGAAACCTGTTGATCACCTTCCTGTGTGACTTGTCGACAGATTTCTGTTATGGGAGACCTTTGATCACCATCTGATGTAATGGCTCGGACGCCCACGCTATGGCATACGCCCGCGAGAGCTATCGGTCCAACGGCGACGTGCCGTCGCGTGCAATTGGCGTGACAGCCGGGGTTTGTTCCGTCTGTCGTAGGCTGCCCAGAGTCACGGACAGTAGGGATCTAATGACCAAGCTTTCCATGCACGAGAGTCTCCCGTTCGACGAAGCGACGGCGCCCTCGCTGGTGTCCACCGGCGAGCTTCCACAGACCGAGGAGGTAAGGGATGCTGTCACCGAGGCCTACGAGCGCTATCGGTCCAACGGCGACGGTGCCGTCGCGGGCTACATCCCCGCGCTGGCAAGCGCATCGCCTGGGCTCTTCGGGATCTGCGTGGTCGGGGCCCGGCGCCGGTTCATCGAGATTGGTGATGTAGAGACGGCGTTCTCAATCCAGAGCGTCTCCAAGCCATTCGTCTTCGCGCTGGTCTGCGAGGCGATCGGGTACGACGCGGCGCGACATCAGCTGGGCGTCAACAGCACAGGATTCCCGTTCAACTCGCTGATAGCCGTCGAGTTGAATGACGAGCGGACGATGAACCCGTTGGTCAACGCGGGTGCGATCGCGACCACGAGCCTCGTGCCCGGCAACACCGCGGACGAGAAGTGGGAGAGGATCCGAGACGGGCTTTCACGCTTCGCCGGCCGCGAGCTCACCCTAAGCCAGGATGTCTACGAGTCTGAGTCGGCCACCAACATGCGCAACCAGGGCATCGCCCATCTCCTGGCGAGCTACGAGCGGCTCTACTTCGACCCCGACGAGGCCACCGACATCTATACCCGGCAGTGCTCCCTCGACGTGACCGCCCACGACCTCGCAGTGATGGCTGCCACGCTGGCCAACGGCGGGGTGAATCCGATGACCGGTGAGCGGGTCATTGTCGCGGGAGTGTGCCGGCGGGTGCTGGCCGTGATGGCCACCGCCGGCCTGTACGAGCTGTCGGGAGACTGGCTGTATCAGATCGGGATGCCGGGCAAGAGCGGCGTCAGTGGCGGCATCGTGACCGTCTCGCCCGGCAAGGGCGGCCTGGCGACCTTCTCGCCTCCGCTCGATGCCGCCGGAAACAGCGTGCGCGGCCAACTCGTCACGAAGTACCTGGCCGAGCGGCTCGGGCTCAACCTCTTCGCCTCTGAACCAGCGGAAACCGTGCCCGCGTCACCGATGTCGTAGTACATCGCGCACGGACCGCGTGCCCAGAATTCTCTTCGCGGAATATCTGTTGATCACTGTCCCCGCACGGGAGAACCTGTTGATCACCTTCCTGGTGACTCGCCGTCGCCGCGTAACCTCCTCGAGGTCAATCTGTTAGTTCAGGTCAGGATTTGGGCAGAACAAACTCCGACGGCCGCATGGGCGAAAACGTCTGTTGGCATGTCGACGTCCGGCGTTACGATCGCGCGATGGCCGGTTATGAAACTCTGACAATCGAAGCGATGTGCAACGCGGGCGTCGACGCCCTCGAGGACGCGGCAGGCGACCTGCCGCTCGGCCGCGTGGAGCTTCGCGGCCTGCCGTTCCTGGTCGGCTCCGACACTCCGTCGAAGGAGCGGTGCTTCGTCGTACCGACAGCGCCGGTCTCGATCGAGGTCGGGCGGACGGCGAGGCGGGTGATCATCGCGCACCGGTTGCTGAAGCCCGGTGGACCGGCAGGGCACGGCGTCGGAACGCCCGTCGCCGACTACGTGTTCCACCTGGCCGGCGGCGAGGCGCTCACCGTGCCGATCCGTGAACGGTTCGAGATCCAGGTCGTGCCGACGGCCTGGGGCAGCAGCCCGTTCCTCGCCGTGGCGGACAGCCACGACAGCAAGGCCGCCCGGTTCGAGGGCCACTGGGACGGTGCCGGCTTCCGGCTCGCCGAGCACGGGCGCGGCTATGCCAGGAGCTTCTATCTGTGGTGTTGGGAGAATCCGCAGCCCGACGTCGTGGTTGAACGCATCGAGCTGATCCCCCGGGACCTGCCGTTCCTGGTCGCCGGCATCACGCTGGGGCAGGCCGAGGAGCATCCGTTCGTGCGCACCCCGTCGCGTCCGGTGCGGCTGGTGGTCACCGACCCCGACCTGGCCGGCCGCGACGACGTGCTCGACGTCGTCGTCGACCGCGGCGTGGCCACCTACCCCCAACCCCTACCAGTCGACGACGACCGCCCCGGCTACGGCGCCGGCAACGCACCACCACCGGCTAGCCCTGCCTACACCCATATCGCCGCAATCCCGTCTGCCACCGTGACGGTACGACAGCGAGACGCCGAACTCGGCCAGATCTCCTGGGCCGACGTCGAGCGGGACGGTCAGGCGGCGACCGATCGGGTGCGGGTGGAGCTGGTCGATCCGGGACGTAACTGGGTCCACGTCAAAGTGCTCGACGACAACACCGGCCAGCCGGTGCCGTGCCGGGTGCACTTCCGCTCCCCCGAAGGCATCCCGTACCAACCCCACGGCCACCACCACCACGTCAACCAGAACCTCGGCAGCTGGCACTACGACGTCGGCGGCGACGTCCGCCTCGGCCAACAGACCTACGCCTACATCGACGGCACCTGCCAGGGCTGGCTACCACGCGGAGACGTGGTGGTCGACGTGGCGCGTGGGTTCGAGTACGCACCACTGCGCGAGACCGTGCGAATCGAACCCGGCCAACGCGACCTCACCCTCCGCCTCCACCGCACCACCGATATGGCTGCCCGAGGCTGGTGGTCCGGCGACTCCCACGTCCACTTCCTCTCCACCTCCGGTGCGCAACTGGAACAGCTCGGGGAGGACCTGCGGGTCGTCAACCTGTTGCAGTCGCAGTGGGGTGCGCTGTTCACCAACACCGAGGACTGGCCCGGTCGTCCCCGCACAGGCGGGAGCCGCGGCAGTGTCATCGACGGCGGCGGCTACTTCACCTACGTCGGACAGGAGAACCGCCAGCACGCGCTCGGGCACCTCGTCCTTTGGGGGCTGACGGAGCCGGTGATGCCGTGGTGCAGCGACGGACCGGACGAGGCCGAGCTCGGCGGTGCGATGGACACCAACCTCAGCGACTGGGCCGACCGCACCCACGCGCAGGGCGGCACCGTCGTCGTCGCGCACTTCCCCAACCCCAACGGCGAACCCGCTGTCCTCGTCGCCACCGGACGCGCCGACGCCGTGGAGATGCTCGCCCAAAGCGACGACGCCCTGCTTGAGTACTACCGCTACCTCAACGCCGGCTACCGGCTCCCACTGGTCGGTGGCACAGACAAGATGTCCAACGGCGTGCCGGTCGGCCTCTACCGCAGCTACGCGAAGCTGGCCGACGACGAGGAGCTCACTTACGACGGCTGGTGCCGCGCGGTCCGCTCCGGCCGCAGCTTCCTGTCCGGTGGACCGCTGCTCAGCCTGTCCGTCGACGGACGTGAACCCGGCGACACCATCGAGCTGTCCGGCCCCGGCACCGTCACCATCGACGCCGCGGTCACGAGCATCTTCCCGCTCCGCACCCTGCAGGTCGTTGCCAACGGCGAAGTGGTCGCAGTCGCCGAACCCGACAGCGACGACAAGCACGCTCTCACCCTCAGCCACGACGTCCGCATAAACAGCAGCACCTGGATCGCCGCCCGCGCCTTCGGCACCCAACACCACCTCGACGATTGGGCCCGGCCCGTCTTCGCCCACACCTCACCCGTCTACGTCGGCTGCGGCGGACCCTGGACCATGGCCGACCCCGACGGACTCCACTACATGCGCACCCTCGTCACCGGCGCCCGCGACTACGTACGCCACACCGCAGCCCGACGCGACGACGCCCTCACCACCCACCACCACGGCGAACCCGACCACGCCGCCTGGCTCGAACGCCCCTTCACCGAAGCACTCAGAGCACTCGACGACCGGCTCTGACCTCAGGCGGACCGCAGGCCGACCGTCCGCCGCCGCTGCTGGTGCTCCCGGAAATCCCTGCACGCGCAGCCGTTCGCGTGTGCAGCATTCGTGCCGTGTTCCAGGTCGTCACGGCGGGCTGCGGTCAGTGCGGCCTCGAGCGCGGTCGATCACGTGTCAGCCTCCTCTCGTCGGCGCTGACCAAAGGATGACTGATGCAGCCGAACTACTCGCTCTACCGGGCAGCCAAAACTTTCAGCAATACATACATATAGATCGCTCGCTCAAGCCACTATTAATGCGACCGTCCCAAGTCCTCGTCCGAAAGGCCGTTGATCGTATGTGGTTCCGCAGGCACTGGTATTGGCCCTCGGGGTACATAGTTGTTGGCATCATCGTGGCGCTGCTCACCAACAACATCCACCTCTCCAGCCTCTCAGGTATTCTCTTATCGATACTGGCGGTACTCCTGTGGCCGTTCATACTCGGCGCAGCCCTCTGCCGCCTCCTGGGCTTTAATATCCCGGGCATCGATATCACCTGACCCGACCCCGAAGGCGTCAATCGTCTTCGCGGGTCTCCGCCTGTCTATTTGAGGTCGCACGCTCGAGAATCACATCCGTCACGGCTTGAGGCTACGAGACCATGATCACGTGCGAGCTGTCGACTTCGCGAGTCATCGAGCTGCCGGTCGGGCAGGCCCGAGGAGGCGCGCGCAACGCTCGGCACGTCGAGCCGTGGATGTCTGGGGTCGGACACAGAGCGGGAGGCGAGGGGGGAGGAATAGTCAAGACCTGTGGATCGGCGTGCCACGCTCTTCTTCCCGCCCGCCGTGTCGGTGACCACGCTGACCTTCGCGACCGTCTTGGCTATGGATCAAGCCCTTGGGCCGCATCCGGGGCGGCCGGACTCCAGGAGTCCAATGGCGATGAGTCTCGCCGTCGTTCCCGGTCTGTCTCCCCACACCCGATCAACCGCACTCGAGGAGAGCATCATGACCGCTACCTACACCTTCGACATCTTTTCCAGCCTCGACGGCTACGGCGCCGCCAGCGGCAACTGGGGCGGCTACTGGGGTAAGCAAGGCCCCGAGTTGCTCGACCACCGCCTTGCCTTGTACGGCGCGGAACAGCGGATGGTCTTCGGGGCCAACACGTATCGGGCGTTCGTGCGGATGCTGGCCTCGAGTACTGAGGAGTCCGAAGTGCGTGACCCGTGGGTCACTCGGATGTGGAACCTGCCGGCAACGGTGGTGTCGACGACGTTGGAAGGACCCCTCGACTGGCCGGACGCGACCGTTGTGAGCGGTGACGCCGTCGACGTCGTCGCCCGGCTCAAGGAGGAGTCCGAGGTGCCGTTGCGCTCGCACGGCAGCCTGTCGTTGAACCGGGCGCTGATGGCCGCCGGCCTCGTCGACCGCGTGCAGGTGACGTTCTTCCCTGTCATCACCGGTCAGACCGGGCTGGACCCGATCTTCCAGGGTGCGGCCGACTTCGACCTGGAGCTGATCGAGAGCCGGACGCTCGACGGCCACATCCAAGAGCTCATCTATCGGCCCACTCTGCATGTCTGAGGCCGACCATGCACCCCACCCGTCGAGCAGCCGAGCCGGACCCGGAAGTTCCCGCTGACCGACATGCCGACCGGTCTCATGGCCGCCCCTGGTCACGCGGCTTGCTGATCACCTCCTGATTCGTCGGGTCGTTCGACGAGCTGGCCGCTCTCGAACCTCGCGCCGGCGGGGACCAACGCGACCAGGTGGGGCGCATTGACCGCGCCCCAGCGGGCCTGGGCGAGCTCGATGAGCTTGCAGCCATCGCCACGCGGCGGCGCGGGAACCGGGGCCCTTGGTGACCCGGACAGAGCCGGACGGTGTTATCGGCGTCCCGGTCGTGCAGGCGGCGCCGGGCCCGGGCCTGATCCGAACCTGCTCGGAGAAGGCGGCTGCGACAAGCCTGAACCTCCGGCGTGGTCCCGTTAGCTCGCCGACCAGCGTGGGTACAAGCCGGATATCCCACCTCCGCAGCGAAATCTACGCTAACGTGGCGCGTCCACCTGGTCCCTCGGGGGAGGATCCCGTGCTGCGCCGTTTGCTGCTAATCCTCGTCTTTGCCGTCGGCCTCACCGGCCCCGGCCTCGTCGCCGAGCACTCCGCCGACGCCTCGGTCCCCCGCCACGTGGCCACGCGGTCCGAGCGGGTGGTGCGTTCAGTCACTGCCGCCGCCACCGTCGCGCTCACCCGGCCGGCGACGAGTGTTGCGACGTACTGGCAGGGCAACGCGGATGCGCTTGTCACGCTTGCTTTCTCCGCTGATGGTGTGCACTTCGGGACGCCCCAATCCGCGGGGCGCGACGAGATGGGTGAGCGGCGTAAGAACGGAACGACATACGGCGCTTTGCTGTCGGCGCCTGGAGCTGTTGCGGTGCGAGTGAGTACCGACCGACCGCTGGCGCGACTGACGGTCCTCGGACTCTCCGACGGAGTGACCACCACCGCCCAGGAACCCACGGCGTCCCCCACACCGGCCGTAGGAGGCGCTGCCACGGCCGAGCCATCGATCGTCTCGCGCGGAGGTTGGGGGGCAGACCCGGCATACATGACCTGGGCGCCGCAGTTCTATCCGACCAAGAAGCTCATCGTCCACCACACGGCCACCAGCGACAACTACACCGACCGAGCCGGGGCCGAGGCCCAGATCAGGTCGATCTACTACTACCACTCGGTTACCCAGGACTGGGGTGACATCGGCTACAACTTCCTGATCGACAAATTCGGGACAATCTATGAGGGCCGCTACTCCCGCGACTACGCCGGCGCAAACCCCACCGGCGACGACGCAACCGGTCGGGGGGTTACGGCTGCACACGCCGCGGGATGGAACTCCGGAACCGTCGGCGTGGCACTGCTCGGCACGCTAACCACCCACGACGCCACCCCAGCCGCGCGCGATGCGCTCAACCGGCTGTTGGCCTGGGAAGCGAGCCGCAACGGCATCAACCCGGAGGCCACCGAGGCATACGTCAACCCGGTCAGCGGTGCGACGATCACCAGCGCGAACATCGCGGGCCACCGCGACTATGCCGCCACAGCCTGCCCGGGTGACACCTTCTACCCGACCCTGCCCGCGATCCGGCGTGACGTCGCTGCCCTGATCGCGGGCAGCACACCCGCACCCGATACCACACCACCGTCCCAGCCCACTGCTCTGACGGCCGTCCCAGGCCGCACCCAGGTCACGCTCACCTGGAACGCGCCGGTCGAAACCGACGACGTCAACAACTATCAGGTCTGGCGCAGCAGCAGCGCGACGACCGGCTTCGCACAGGCGGGTACACCGACAGGCACGACCTTCACGGTCGGGTCCCTGAAACGGCGTACCACGTACTACTTCCGAGTGCGGGCTGTCGATACCTCGGGCAACATAGGTCCCTTCAGCGCTACGGTCTCCGCGCGCACCAGTTGAGCCGCGCACCGTGACCCTGTGGCCCCGGCCATGCGGGCGCACCAGGACACAGCTCAGGACAAGTCCTCCGCCCGATCAAAGCAGGAAGCGCGCGTTGGGCCATGGACCCCTCGAACAGGTAGCGGCGCTCGCCTGATGATCCGGTCGCGGTCGTGGCACTCCTCGAGCGCCACGACGTCCGGCTCGCCGCTCGCATCAAGTGCGAGGTCGGCAACAAACGCCGTGCGGTGAGGAAATCGGGCTGAGCGTCGATCAGGCCCGCGTTACTCGGTCGCGGAGTCCGTCGCCTGGTCCATGACGTAGATGGTTGCCCCGCCCGGGTCCTGGTAGGTGGCCATGAAGCCGCCGGGGATCTCGCCGGGCGCTTCGACTACGGCGAGCGTCTCGGGCCGGGCGGCGTGGAACCCCTCGACGCTGTCGACGACGAACAGCGGCCCGATCGGGGCATCGGGGTCGTGGGAATCGAGCATGAGCTGCACGTCGGAGCCGGGCAGAGCGAGGGCCACGGTCGCGTCGCCCTCGCGCCACACCTCGGTGAAGCCGAGGCCGTCGCGGTAGAGGCCGAGCGAGGCGCTCAGGTCGGAGGTCGGAACGAACAAGAACTCAAGCTTCATCGCATGTCCTTCGGTGTCGTAATTGGATTTCTTCACAGCATAACGCCATTATGGTGAGGTGCGCGAGTGGATTCCGATATCAACCTCCCCGAAGGGCAGGCTTGCCCTCGCGGCTGTCAAGCAGTTCGGGGAACGTCCGTTCGACGACGTCACGGTCGGCGAGCTGGCGGCAGCGGCGGATGTCACGACGGGCGCGCTCTACCACCACTTCGGCAGCAAGCTCGGACTGCACGACTTCGTGCGGGACGACGTCGAGCGGCGCCTGCTCGACCGGATGGAGGGCGCGATCGCGGCATCCGCCCGCTTGGATCGCTCCGCGGCCGTGATGGCCGCGCTGGTGATCGGTTTCGACTTCGCCGTGCGCGAGGGCTTCCTCCGCATCCTGGGCGACCCACCCGCGGGAACCGAACATGACCGCCTCGCCGACCTGTTGAGTGCGAGCACGGCCCCCGTGTCCCCGGTCCTCGGCCGGGTTCTCGCGGCAGCCTGGCGGGCGGCGCTCATGGCCGTCGCCGAAGGTTCGGACCCGCAGCAGGCGCGCGCGGCGCTCCTCACGTTGGAGTTCCGTCTCCCGTCGTGACCGCCGAGCGCCGGTACGCTCCACCGTAATGACTCCGTCTCCCGTGCCTGGCGCCGCCGTGACGCAATTCGCCGTGATCGACGCGCTGCTCGCCGGCGCCTACGAGTCGGGCCTGCGCGTCGCCGAAGCGCGCTCGATCGGGGACTTCGGGCTCGGGTGCGTCGACCACCTCGGCGGCGAGGTCGTCATCGTCGACGGCGAGGCGATCGAGTGCACGCTCGACGGTCCGCCGGTGGCGATGGACGACGACGACATCCTCCCGTACGCGATCGTGTGCCGATTTCCTGACGTCCCGCGAGTCGGCTTGGGCGAGCAGGACTTCGCGGGCTTCGCGGCATCCGTCGAGGGTGCGCTCACGAGCCGGAACCTGTTCCACGCCGTGCGCTTCGACGGCGTGCTGTCGGAGGTCCGCGTGCGGGTCACGCCTCGTCAGCATCATCCGTTCCCGCGACTCGCCGAGGTGACGACTCACCAGGTCGAAACGGTGGCGCGCGACATCAGCGGCACGGTGGTCGGATTCTGGACGCCGGCGATCTACCAGGGCATCGCGGTCGCGGGCCTTCACCTCCACTTCCTGAGCGAGGATCGCAGCATCGGCGGACACGTACTCGACTTCGCAGCCGAGTCCGGCGACCTCCACGTGGCGGCCTTCGCTCGCTTCGACCTGCACCTGCCGACGGACGACCTGTTCCTCCGCACGGAACTCACCCACGCCGAGGACCATCGCATCGTCGCGGTCGAGGGCGGTGTGGCGGTATCCGCCGAGGAACCGTCCTGATCCCGAACGCGTCAGAGGCCGGCGCACACCTCAGTCCGTCCTGACGCCGAATCGCGCGAGCAGGGTGACTCATGCAGCTGTCGTCGCGTAACCTCCTCGAGGTCAATCTGTGGATAACTCACTCCCCTGCGAGTGTCGGTCATCACGCGAGTCGGACACGAAAGAACGGTCGCTGGCCTCACGGAGCGCGGCATAGGAGGCCACCAGCGTCAACCGCTCCTCGGCTAGCGTCGGGTCGTCCAGGTGGCATCCCGCAGCGACCCAAGCGTCGGAAAGGGCCATTGCCTGCACCCTTAGCTCGGCCGCGCGGCGCACGTCTGCCGGATCTGCTTGGTAGACGTAGCAATAGAAGCGGACCATGGCGGTGACAAGGTCGTCGTACGTGACTTGATCATCATGCTGCTGCGCCCGGTGGGCGTGCCACCAAGCCACCTCGAGTTCGGCCGCGAGTCGCGGATCGATCCGGAGCCGGCCGGCTCGGTTGGCCATGCGAAAGAACCGTGCCATGTGGCGCCGGGCGGCTTCTGGATCATTGTCTGGATACGGTGCCCAGGCCTGGCTTCCACGCAGGACGTGCCAAGCCGCCTTCAGATTCCTGACGGGTCCCAGCGCAAAGCCGTGCCGCACCATGCCGAGCAGTCCCGCCAGCATTCGCGGCCAGTCGCGCCGGTAGTACCCAACCCACGCCTCACATTCGCTGCGACCAACCGCGACAGGATCGAATGCGAATCGGTGCCTTTGCCGTTGCATGGCCCGATCCTTCCGCACCGAATCATCTGAAGGAAGACTGACGACCATGCATGATGGTTTCCCAAGTTCTTTACGGTTCGCGCCGCCCAGGCACGCACTCGCGGCGTTCTCCTCGGTCGACATACGACCCGGTATCCCTCCCTCGTCGGCCTTGCGTGTCGACGCGCGCGTCGCCTTGCGACGACAGGCAAGCACCTGAACGACGCCACCGCAGGAACTTAGAAGACAGACACTGAGCCAACCAGCATTGACCATCGGCCAAGTCGTGGACCGACTCCAACAACGGATCGATGCGCTGCCACCGGGACAGGTACACCGCCGCACCTTTATCGCGACCTATCAACGGACCACGCAGGCAGTCGGCGATGCAGTTGATGCGGCCTTCTTCGAGGATCCTGACTGGGTGGTGCGCTGGGATGTCGCTTTCGCGGACCTGTTCATCGTGGCGCATGACGCTGATCAGGTGGGCGGCCCGGTGCCGCGACCGTGGCGACTGGCGTTCCAGGCCGATCCGGAGCTTCCGACCATCGTCCACCTGCTCTTGGGCATGAACGCGCACATCAACTATGACCTGCCGCCAGGCGACCCTTTCTGTGATCACCGATCATGAGTTCGAAGACCCCGTGCTGATCGACCGGCGCCGTCGTGATCATGAACGCATCGATCGGATCCTGGCGGAGCGGGTGACGGCGGAGGATCCCGCGATGGGCGGCGCGCGCAGCATCCTGGATCGGATTCTTACGCCGGCGAATCGGCTGAGCTCGCGGCGGTTCCTGCGGGAGGCTCGGCACAAGGTCTGGCTGAACGTTGCCGAGCTGCAGCGGGCACGACTGGAGGGCGCCGATGTTTACAGCGGTCGGCTAGCTGAGCTCGAGCTGCTCGCCGCCGCCAAGATCGCCGACTTGCTGAGACCCGGCCAGGTGCTGCTCCGTCTGGCGATGACCGGGTTCGGGATTACGCTGCCGCCGCCGTAGTCTCGCCCGCGTTCAATGCCGCGTCCGCACTAGCCAGCGAGCGCAACCCAGGTCTGACCGGGCTTCAGAGCGATCACATTGCCGGACTTGTCGGTGAAACGAAGGGGCGCGGCGGCCTTGGCCCTTTTCCAGCGCCCCTCGACCTTCCTCCCGTCCCGGTAGATCGTCACAACACCGGAACCAACCGTGTCGGACTGCACCGATGGCGCACCCTGAACATCGCGATTGCCGTCTGGATGGTTGCGCACCTTCATGATCACGACGTTGTCAGCTTTGGTGATTGCGCCGCTGTCACCGTCGGCGTACCGAGATCCGTTCCAGCGCACCGTGTATCGACCCGAGCTGTATCTGAAGTCGAACGTGTCGTGTCCCACCCGCACCTTCACCGCATGTGCCGCGGTACCTCGCGGTGCAAGGTCGCTGAAGGTCCAGCCAATGGGTCTGGCCTTGGCCAGCTTCGTCGACTTCGCGATCTTGTCCAGGTTGACAAAGACGTTATGCGGCGCTACCCGCCGACTGTCTCGAGTGGAGCGTCCGATTGCCAGGATCGAGGCATTGTCGATCTTGCGCTGGACCGAGGAGTTGGCTCCGGAATAGACCAGCCCAGGTTTGCCGAACAGCGGCAGTAGCTGGACATCGGTGCTGCGCGCACTGCGGATCGGTCCGAGACGCTTGGGGAACCTCGAGTGATAGACCGCGATGAGTCGCGTCTGGGCGCCCTCGACCTCTTGGATGAAGGTGATGTCAGCCTGGCTCAAGCCCACCTGGGGCCTGGCCGCTGCGATGTTCTCCACCTTGGCCGCAATCACCCCGTGGTCGCTGACCTCGCCGCCAGTCAGTGGATCGGTGGGCTGCTGGCGCGGCGTGGTTGTCGTGGTCGGCGAGGGCGTCGCCGTCGACGCTGGAGACGCAGTTGAGATGGAGCTGGTCGCAAGGAGGTCAGACCCGCTGGTCACAGCCGCGAGGCCGATGCCGCCAGCCACTACGACGGCGGCCGCGGCAGCGATGGCGAGCGCCAGCCGTGGGCGGCTCATGAACGACCGAGCATGACAGTTACCTCAGGCGATCTCGCAAGGTGACAATCCAGCCGCTACATGCCGGCACTGCTAAACGGCGCCTGGCCGTCCGTGACACATCTTGAACTTCTTACCCGAGCCGCACGGGCAGGGCGCGTTGCGGCCGACGTTGGCGTACGGGTCGTCGGCTTTGCTCGCCGTTTTGCCGGTCGTCCTGATGGAGCCGTCCTCCGCCGGAGCGGAGTAGCTGAGCGGGGCACCCGAACGGGTCTGTCCGGCGAGGCCCTTGGCCTTCACCTTCGGCGGGGCGGCAACCGGTTCCTCAACCAGGACTTCAGGCTCAGACTCCTCCTCATCGACTGTGTGCACCGCGACTCCGGGGCCGTCCGGGTCGGGTCCAGACTCCACCAGGTGTCGACCGGCTCGGTCGTGACCGTTCCGGCTACCCGAATCGGTCCGGCCTGCTCCGATCTGGCCCCCTCCGATCTGAACCGCCTGGCCATCGGAATCGGTGACGACACCGACTGCAGGTGCCTGCTGAACCTCGACCTCGAGGTGGAAGACGTAGCCAACGACCTCCTCCATGAAGGCTTCCATCATGACGTTGAACATGTCGCCGCCCTCCCGCTGGTATTCCACCAGCGGATCGCGCTGCGCCATGGCCCGCAAGCCGATGCCCTCGCGGAGATAGTCCATCTCGTAGAGATGCTCGCGCCACTTACGATCCAGAACAGTTAGCAGCACCCGGCGTTCGAGCTCTCGCATGACCTCGCTGCCGAGACTCTCCTCCCGCGTGTCGTACGCGGCCTGGGCGTCAGCCTTGAAGTCATCGATCAGCATCTCCCGGTCGAGGTCGTCGCGCTCCTCGTACTCGGCACGGACCAGAGACACCGGATAGAGCGTGTTCATGTTGCTCCAGAGCTGTTCCAGGTCCCAGTCCTCGGCAAACCCTTCAGTCGCTCCGATGACGTACTGCTCGACCACTGTGTCGACAGTGGCCCGGAGCCGCGTCTCGACGTCGGCGCCCTCCAGCACCTTGCGACGGTCGCTGTAGACCGCATGCCGCTGCCGGTTCATCACGTCGTCGTACTTGAGAAGGTTCTTGCGGATTTCGAAGTTCTGGGCCTCGACCTGGCTCTGGGCGCTGGCGATCGAGGCTGTCACGCGCTTGTTTTCGATGGGCACGTCGTCTGGCATCTTGAGGGCCTGGAGGACCCACTCCACGATGTCGGACTTGAACAGCCGCATCAGGTCGTCGCCCAGCGACAGGTAGAACCGACTCTCCCCGGGATCGCCCTGGCGGCCTGAACGGCCACGTAGCTGGTTGTCGATTCGCCGCGATTCGTGCCGTTCTGATCCGACGACATAGAGCCCGCCAAGATCGACTACCTCGTCGTGTTCCTCCTGGGTTTCCTTCTCGAGTTCCCTGAGGAGTTCGGGGTAGAGCTTCTCGTACTCCTCGGAGCTCTCCAAGGCGTCGATGCCGGAGTCGTGCAGCTTCTTGTCGGCGAGGAACTCGGCGTTTCCGCCCAAGATGATGTCCGTGCCACGGCCGGCCATGTTGGTGGCCACTGTGACCGCGCCCTTGGCGCCCGCCATTGCGATGATGGCCGCTTCACGCTCATGCTGCTTGGCGTTGAGCACCTCATGCTTGACTCCGGCACGTTTCAGCATCCCGGACAAGATCTCGGATTTGGCAACGGATGCGGTGCCGATGAGGACCGGCTGACCCTCCTCGTGGCGCGTGGCCACGTCCTCGACGATCGCCTCGAACTTAGCCTCTTCGGTGCGGTAGATCAGGTCGCGCTGGTCGCCGCGGATCATCGGCATGTTGGTCGGGATCGGCACGACGCCGAGGCCGTAGATCTTCTGGAACTCGCTGGCCTCGGTGAGTGCCGTGCCTGTCATCCCGGCGAGCTTCTCGTACATCCGGAAGTAGTTCTGCAGGCTGATGGTGGCCAGTGTCTGGTATTCGTCGCGGATCTGGACACCTTCCTTGGCCTCGATGGCTTGGTGCAAGCCTTCGTTGTAGCGGCGTCCGATCAAGGTGCGTCCGGTGTGCTCGTCGACGATCAGGACCTCGCCGTCGATCACCACGTAATCGCGGTCCAGCTTGAACAGTTCCTTGGCCTTGATGGCGTTGTTCAGGTAGGAAATCAGCGGCGTGTTCGCCGACTCGTAAAGGTTGTGGATGCCAAGCCAATCCTCCACCGAATCGATCCCGGCCTCGATGATTGCGACGGTCCGTTTCTTCTCATCGACCTCGTAATGCTCGTCGCGACGCAGTCGGTTCACGAGCTTGGCAAACTCGGGATACCACTTGCCGGTGTCCTCGGCCGGGCCAGAAATGATCAACGGCGTACGTGCTTCGTCGACCAGGATCGAGTCGACCTCGTCAACAATGGCGTAGTGGTGCCCGCGCTGTACGCAGTCGTCGAGGCTGAGCGCCATGTTGTCCCGCAAGTAGTCGAAGCCGAACTCGTTATTGGTGCCATAGGTGATGTCCGCGTGGTACGCCCTGCGGCGATCGGCGGGGTCCATCTGGGAGAGGATGGCGCCGACATCCAGGCCCAGGAAGTGGTGGATGCGTCCCATCCACTCCGAGTCCCGCTTGGCCAGGTAGTCGTTGACGGTGACGATGTGAACGCCGCGGCCGGTCATTGCGTTGAGGTAGGACGGCATGGTTGCGACCAGCGTCTTGCCCTCGCCTGTCTTCATCTCGGCGATGTTGCCCATGTGGAGTGCGGCGCCGCCCATAACCTGGACATCGAAGTGCCGCTTGTCAAGGACCCGGCGGCTGGCCTCACGTACCGTCGCGAACGCCTCGGGCAGCAGCGACTCGAGCATCTCCCCTCGCTCGTAGCGCGCCCGGAACTCATCAGTCTGACCGCGCAGCTCATCGTCGCTCATCGCGACAAAGTCATCCTCGATCGCGTTCACCTGTTTGGCGATATTGGTGAGCTGCCTGAGAAGTTTGCCCTCGCCTACGCGGAGCAACCTATCCATCAAAGCCACGGAAACTGGCTCCCTTACGTTGTCATCACTTACCTGCACGGTCTGTGGCGCTGAGTTGTTCCCTCATGCCGCTCGGCTCGGCGCCAGACTTCATCCATCCTAGAAGTGCCGCAGCAGCGCCCCCTATGGTAAGCCCGCCGGCAGGTAGGTACTCCAGGCGAATAGCCGCGAGTCGGATCAGTTGCGTCATAATCCGGCGAGGGCGGGTGCCAGATCGCCTCGCGGCAGGATCTCAACAGTCTCCAGGCCGAGCCACTCGGCCATGATCTTGAGTTCTGATGCTAGCTCGGTGGCCACGTCGTACGGGTCTTGATGCCATGATCTTGAGCTCTGATGAGAGCTCAGTCGCCACGGATACGGGTCGTGACCGGGCTCGATCCAGGCGGCATTGACCCGCAGCACGCCACGGCTGCGATCAGCCTTGAGATCAACCCGTGCCATGAACTGCTCGTCCAGCAGGAACGGGTAGACGTAGTAACCGTGGATCCGCTTCGGCTCGGGCACGTAGATCTCTATCCGATAGACGAAATCGAACAGGCGCTCCAGGCGCGCCCGCTCGAAGATCATCGAATCGAAAGGACTCAGCAGTGCCCTGGCCTCGATTCGACGAGGCACCCGTGCCTCGTGCCACAGGTACCAGGGCCGGCTCCCTAATCCCTGAACCACCACCGGGATGAGCTCGCCACTCTCCACCAATGTCGCGATCGCGTCGCGCGTCATTGCCACGCGGGTACGGAAATAGTCGCGTAGGCAGGATTCGCTTGCTATCCCGAGGGCTCGTGCCGCGCGCCGGATGAGACCGGTCACCGACTCCTGCGGTGTCGGAGTTGGCATGGCAAGGACCGCACGTGGAATGACTCGTTCCGGGAGGTCATAGACCCTCTCGAACTGGGAGTTGCGGTAGGCCGAGGTCACCTCGCCGACATAGAACAGCCACTCCAAAACAGTCTTGACGCGGGACCAGTTCCAACCCCAATTGCTGCGATCGCGCTGCTCGACAACCTCCAGATCCCTGGCGCTGATCGGCCCACGAGCGGCCACCTCCTCACGGACGAAGGGAATCAGATCGGCGTTCTCTCGCGCGACTCGCTCCACACCGGCCCAGACGTCGCGAAAGCCAGGCTCCATGCGGAATCGGAGGAGTGGCTGCAGAGAAACATCGATCAGGCTGGCCGCATGCCCCCAGTACTCGAAGAGTCGACGCGGTGGTCGATAGGCGGCGCGCTCCAGCAGGCCTGGATCGTACGGTCCAAGCCTTGAGAACAACGGCATGAAGTGCGCCCGCGTGACGACATTGATCGAGTCGATCTGAAACTGCGCCAACCGACTCGTAACCGCCTGCACATCGCGCATAGTGAGCGGCCGCTCGAGCTTCGGCACCCCAAAGCCCTGCGCAGCCAGCGCGATCCGCCGCGCCTCAGCCTTGCTCAGGCTCTCCCGTCGCACCAGGCAGACGCTACCGGCGCCCACTGACACTGGGGAGGCGTACGGGGCGGGCGTAGCAAACCTAAGATGCCTCGAAGCCCTGCGACGCGAGACTCCTGCCTGACCCACAGAGCCGAGCGACGCGACGTTTGCCTAGCCCGCCCCGTAGCGCCTAACTCGAACCAGACCATGCAGGGTTGCGCCATGTGCAGACTCAAGGCGCACGTTTGCCTAGCGGCCGAGGCCTCCCATGTCAGCAGCCAGGCCTGACGGGGATCAGGAGACCATGGCGTAGGCCATATCGAGGCGGATCACGCCGTAGTCGTAGGCCTTGCGGCGATAGACCACACTCGGCGCCAGGTACTCGGAGTCGATGTAGAGATAGAAGTCATGGCCGACCAGCTCCATCTCCAACAGCGCCTGATCCAAGCTCATCGGTACTGCCGGATGAAACTTCTCGCGAACCACCATCGGGCCGTCGCCCTGGACCTCAATCCCGGCGATCTTGCGCACCGATGACCCATTGGTCTCCGCTGCACCATTCTCGATCAGCGGCAGTTCGGCCGCCGCGTCGTGCAGCGAGCGCGGCGAATGCTGACCACGATGGACCCGCTTGCGATCGGCCGCCTTGCGTAGCTGGGCCAGCAGTTTGTCCAACGCCAGATCGAAGGCAGCAAGCTTGTCTTCGGCCGCCGCCTCCGCGCGTATCACCGGGCCCTTGGTCCGAAGCGTGATCTCGACACGGCTCGCCTGGTCGTGTTGTCGCCTGTTCCGCTCTGCCGAGACCTCTACCTCGACGCGAATTGCCCGGTCGTTGAGCTTCTCAAGGCGAGTGATTTTCTCATCCACGTAGGAGCGGAACTCATCCGACACATTGCAATGACGGGACTTGACGACAACATCCATTTCTACCTCCATTGAGGAGCTGGTAGTTCGAACGGCACGATCAGGCGAGCATGCGCCCGGCGTTCGATCGCGACTGTGAGCCGCGCTGCGGAGACGATCCAGAAATGACGAAGGCACTCAACGCACCCGGGGTCCGGCATGACCAAAAATCCCCCTGGTGCGCAAGCGCCATAGAAGAGAAGCTAATCGCTGCTATCCGGTATTTCTACCGGTTCCTCCCGATCCTCACTGAGTTCTCAGTCCGCGGACATTCGGCCGTACGCGCACCGTGGCGGCCACCGTTGCCGCGCCCAGGACGGGGATCCTGGCCGCCCGGAGCACCCGCGCTGCCTCGGTCAGGCTACTGCCGGTTGTCACCAAGTCATCGACGAGAACTGCCGTACCAGTCGAGATCGGCCTCCGCAGCCGGAAAGCGCCAGCGAGGTTCTCGTGGCGGGCAGCTGCGCGCAGTCCTGCTTGATCGGCGACCCGCCGTCCCTGGATCAGGGCTGATCGAACCGTCATCGGGTATCGGACCCGGAGGCGACGCGCTGCAAGTCGGGCCATCGAGGCGGTGGCATCGAATCCCCTCTGACGGACCGTTCGGGCTGCTGAAGGGATCGGCACGAGGACGATCCAGCTGGTACCACCGGCGTGGGGCCCGCTGGCCAACAATCCGTGCACGCTCAATGCCAGCCGTTCGGCGAGGAAACTGGTCAGCGCCAACGCCTGCCGCTCCTTATGAGCGCTGATCAGCCTGCGCAGGATCGGGTCGTACGTCGAGGATGTAACCGTGACCGGGAATCCGTCGGGGCACGGAACTGGGGTGGTGAAGAAGGGATGTCGGCTGGCGACCTTCTGACGACAGTTCGCACAGATGCCCCACCAGGGCTCACCGCAGCCGTGGCACCTGGCGCCGAGCAACAGGTCACCCGCTGCTGCCAGCCAATGCTCAAACCCCACTGGCTGAGTCTGCAACGCGACAACTTCAGAATCGGCGGGCGCTCGGCAATCTGTGGACAGTGAGGACGATCTGCACTCAGCTGGGGTAGGCGACGGTGCTGATCTTGATCTTGTCGAGGAAGGGCAGCCACTGATTGCCGTCGTCCTTCCAGGTCTGGCCGTTCCGGCCGACGATGATTGCCGTCTGCGCCCGGGGAAGTACCGCGAGCTCGACGGCATCCCAGTCCTGGGGCTCGCCCTCCGCGGTGATTCGCGACGCATCCTCCGCCACCCGGTACGGCGCGTACGCGGTGGCCGCGTCTGCGGCTCCCAAGACCAGCAGTTCTGTGGCATCGAGCCACGCCACATCGGCGATTGTGCGGAGCGGCGGCATGGTGGTTTGTGCGGTGTTCAAAGCTCGCCAACCGTCAACCGTGATCTTGTCGGGCGAGCGGATGATTCTCGCGAGCCCGAGCTCGGCCCCGTTCGCGGTGCGACGAACCATCGCCATGCGAGTGCCGTCTGGTGAGATCTTGAACGCCGTCACCTCCTGGTCCCGGAGCAGGGGTGCCACGACCTCGATCTTCTTGTCGGTGAACATCCACATCCGTTGCCGAGGCCCGCCTTGTCGTCCGATCTCCCAGATCTCGCCATACCTGGTGAACTGTGGTCTGAGCAGATCGGTGACTCCGCTGAGCAACGTGCTTGGCTCCCCGGGCGCGATTGCGGCACGACGTAGCGTCTTCGCACCGTCAGTCGTGACAGCAAGATCGGTGTTCGCCACCGAGACAGCCAGCGCGTCGACGCGGTACGCCCCCTGGCCTAGTGGTCCCTCGAGCGGCTCGAGAGCAGGCGTATTTCCGGTCGTCCTTACCCGCTTGATCGTCCCGCCGTCGACCGCGTACAGCTGATCTGCGGACATGAACGGAACGGGGTCGATGTCACGCGGAATGGCGTCAACCGAAATCGTGAAGCTGGTCGGGTCACTTCCAGGGACCCGGTACGGCTGCTGATTCACCTTGATCACGACACCTCTGACCCCCCCGACCTGTCGCAGCGTGTAGACGATCTGGGCAGCCAGCAGGCTGCGCTGCGGATCCGGCAGCGCCAGCACCGAGTCGCTGAGCGGCACCTCGGCGATGCCGTCAGTAATGGTCACCGAATCCACGCTCAGGCTGGTATTCGGCGGGATCGCACTCGCGACGGCGGGCTTCAGCCACTCTGAGGGCCCCTTGAGCAGCGCCTTCATCAGGGCCGAGGCGACGTTGGCCGGGTTGCTCAGCGAGGGCAGATAGATGTGGTCGGGAACTAGCGAACTGCCGTTCCCTACAAAGTACAAATCGTAGGACTGATAGAAGGAGGTAAAGGAGTACTCGGCAACCATCAGTCCCGGCCGCGGGTCGTTGATCCGCCATTCGCCGTTCTCCCGCACCAGACCAAAGTCAACTTTGAACCTCTGGTCGCGAGCGATGTAGGTGCGATCGGGCCGCAGCTCACCGATCAGCTGCCCGTCCAGAACGACGGAGTCACCAATCGCAGTTGGTGAACCCCGGTAGATCGACGCGCCGGCCTCGGGGCTCCACTTTTCAGCCGCCATCTGGGTCAGGAACTGCTTGGCAACCGAGTAGTTCGGCTGGTAGTTGGAGGTCGCGCGCAGGTAGCCCTCGACAATGTCGCGCGGCTTGTCGCCAGCACCGGGAGGTTGGACCTGAACGTTGACGCAGTTCTGACAACCTGCTTGCTGGCCCTCCACCTTCTCGATTGGTCCCGAGACCGGGACAGTCACACAACCGGCCGCACCCAGCAGGCTGGCTAGGACGATGAGGATGACCGCACAATGACGCTGCACCCGATTCATGATGGGGCCGATTCATGATGGGGCCCGACTCTTGACGGCGTCCGATTCACGACTGGCTCACCGTTGTCTCCGCAGCGGTCGATGGTCGCGGGACTGAGGCTGGCGTCGCCGGGGAACTTGGGGCAAGCGGGGCTGGCGCCTCCAGGCCGTCGAGTCTGGTGCCACCGGGACCGACCAGGTCGCGCGGAACCAGCGGCAGCGGTGACGTCTCGAGGATCGCCCCCGCTTGCCGCGGCAGGGTGAGCCGGAACTGGGCACCCATAGCCGGGCGGCCCCATGCTGTCAGCCAGCCGCCGTGGAGGTTCGCGTCCTCCATGGCGATCGACAGGCCGAGACCAGTTCCGCCGACCGCACGGGCCCGCGACGCGTCGCCGCGCCAGAAACGGTGGAAGACCTGCCTGGCCTGACTCGCTTCGAACCCGACGCCGTGGTCACGAACCGCGACCGCCACCGCGGCGTCATCGCTTTCGATGAAGATGTCGATCGGATGACCCTCGCTGTGCTCGATCGCGTTGATCAGGAGATTGCGCACGATTCGTTCAATCCGTCGGGGTTCGATCTCGGCTTTCGCCTCGCCGCTCGCGTGCACGGTGATCTCGGTGTGGTTCGTCTCAGCGAGCGGTGCGTTGGCCTCAACTACCCGATGCACCAGATCGCGCAGATCCGCCTCCTCGAGATTGAGCAGCGCCGCCCCCGCGTCGAAGCGCGAGATCTCAAGTAGATCTGTGAGCAGCGCCTCGAAACGATCAAGCTCCTTTTGCAGCAGCTCTGCAGAGCGCGCGGCAACCGGGTCAAAGTCCTCGCGGGCTTCGTGCAGCACCTCAGCAGCCATCCGAACCGTGGTCAACGGCGTACGCAGCTCGTGCGAGACATCGGAGACGAAACGCTGCTGGACGGCAGACAGTTCCTCGAGCGTGTTGATCTGCTTCTCCAGCTCGGAGGCCATGTAGTTCATCGACGTTGCCAGTCGGGCCAGGTCGTCTTGGCCACGTACCTTCATCCGATCATGGAGATTTCCCGAGGCGAGGCTTTCGGCCGCCCTGCGCGCGGCGCGGACCGGCGTCACGACCTGGCGGCTGACCAGCGCTGCGATGAAGGTGAGCAAGATCACCAAGATCGCCCCCGTCGTCACGACTGCGTAGCGGAGCACGACCAGAGTGGCGACCTCCTGAGTCAGTGGGAACATCAGATAGATCTGGTAGCGGCCGGTTCCCGGCAGGGACACGGTCGCGCCCGCCGCAAGGCCGGCGACCGAGGGCCGCATGTCCCGGTAGTCGATCTCGGTTGAGGTCATCAGCAAGTCATTGCTCTGTTCGACCTGCTTCTGCAGCTGAAGCGGAATGCTGCTGGCTGCCGCGTTCCCGGCGGTGATCGTCTGGCTGGGAGCGATGATGATCACCTCGAATTGCTCCCCGGACCGATTGGCGAAGCCGGTAGCCAGGTCGAGGAGCAGCTTGTCGACGTTGACATCACCAGTGAGATCGGCGGCGTTGAGCTGTTGTTGCGCAGTGCTGACCGCCTGCCGGGCTTCGTTCTTGGCAGCCTCCTTCTTGCCGTCGATCACCCCGATTGTCGCTTGCTGCATCAGTAAGAACCCGCCGAGCACCAGCACCAGCACCGACGCAACAAAGACGGTCAGCACGACCCGAAGCGGCAACGACCGCCACCACCACGTGATGGGGAACCGCCACCAGCGGGATTTCAGGATCCTCAGTATGGAGACCATATGCCGACGTTCACATCAGAGACCGCCTTCAAGCGGGACGGCTATCGGGCCGGGTTGGTTTCGCCGGCCTTGTAGCCGATCCCTCGTACGGTTACCACGATCTCAGGGTGCTCGGGATCCCTCTCGATTTTCGAACGCAGCCGTTGCACGTGTACGTTGACCAGCCGCGTATCAGCTGCATGACGGTATCCCCACACCTGCTCGAGCAACACCTCGCGACTGAAGACCTGCCACGGCCGTCGAGCCAAGGCCAGCAAGAGGTCGAACTCAAGGGGCGTGAGCTGGATCTGGACCCCGTCGCGCTTCACCGAATGCCCGTCCACGCTGATCGAGAGATCCCCGATCCGCAAGGTCTCAACGTCGACCTCGTCTGAGGCCGGCAGGCGGCGAAGCCGAGTTTTGATTCTGGCGACCAGCTCCTTGGCCTTGAAAGGCTTGGCGACGTAGTCGTCGGCTCCCGCCTCCAATCCTTCGACCACGTCGATGGTGTCGGTCTTGGCTGTCAGCATCACAATAGGCACGCCGGACTCAGCGCGGATATCGCGACAGACGTCCACACCGTCGCGCCCTGGCAGCATCAAGTCGAGCAACACCAGGTCCGGCTTAGCCTCCTTGAACGCCGAGAACGCTTTGTCCCCGTGTGCACACCAAATCGGCTCGAACCCCTCGTTCCGAAGCACGATCGACAGCATCTCGGCGAGCGCCGCGTCGTCGTCAACCACCAGCACCCGGCTGCGCGCCCCTGCACTCTTGGTTGTTTCAGACACCCGTATCCCTTCCGTCAGTGCGATATGAACACCGACGTCTCGGTGAGCACACCCGCGATCACCTTCTCACTAGGCGACTCCTGCGACGTAATCCTATGCACCTTGAAAACCAGCTTCACAACATTGGGACGGAGTCGCTCTCGGCGAGCGCTTTCCGGCAGCCGGTGGCGGGCGGGCCTCAGTTGAGTTCCGGATTCTCCACCCACGTTGAGAAGTAGGCGAGCTCGCCTTTCTGACGACGCAGCACCGTGCGCCACAGCTCGAGGGGGTGGTCGCCGAAGACGTCGCTATAGTCCGCCGGTGCCAGGTGCCACATGCCTTCAGCGATCTCCTCCTGCAACTGGCCCGAGGCCCAGCCTGCGTAGCCGGCAAAGATCCTCAGATCGCGGTACGCCCCGGAGACGATTTCGATCGGAGTGTCCAGGTGCAACAGACCGACGCTGTTGAACAGCGGCCGCCAGCCTGGAGGCTCCTCACCATCAGCTGCCACACTGGCCAGACAGATTGCGCCGTTGGGTGAGACCGGCCCGCCGTGAAAGAGCAGGCGGGGCTCCGACACCGTACTCACCCAATCCGGCAGCACCGCATCCAGCGGCGTCTGGGAGATCTCATTCAAGATCACTCCAAGAGCCCCGTCCTCGTCGGCGTCCAAGATCAGCACGACGGTTTGGTTGAAGACACCGTCAGCAAGCATGATGCTCGCCACCAACAGATCTCCCGCGACCGGTTCACGCGTGGTTGTTGGCCGGCCCGCCGGCTCGCTCATGATGCGGCAAGCCCTCGGTAGGTGATGCGGGACGCGCGCAGCACAATCACCTGAACCAGCGCCACACCGGCTGCGATACCGACCCAGTCCGCTATCACATCGAGAGGATCGCCCGTCCGATGCCGGTACCACACATGCTGGATCAGCTCGCTGACCACCGCGTGCGCCGCAAACACGCCAACCACCAGCGCCGTCGTTCTGAGACTTGGCCGCTGCGAACCCAGCGGGCGGCGCAGCGCGGCTGCCAGCAAGATCAACATCACCGGGAGCGCAAAGCCTATGGCGTGTGCGAGTTTGTCGGCGTACGGAAACCACGCCGGCTGGGGCGGACCGGTGACACGGTAGAGCCCCCACAGCTGCAACAGCACCGCGATAACGGCGCCTCCTGCGACGATGTGCCAGCGACCGAGCGACGACGCCTGCGGGCGGTCCGGCGATCGTGAGTCCGACATGCCTAAACGGCGACTTCAGTGTCGGAAGGTAATTCAGTCGGCCCCCCGGCTGCTCGGCGTACTGCCGCCGCGACGGCATGGTGCACGTCGGCATGGAACACGCTCGGCACGATGTAGGCGGCGTTGAGCTCGTCGTCTCTCACCACGCCGGCGAGTGCGCGGGCAGCAGCCAGCAGCATGGTCGTGGTGATCTCGGCGGAGTGCGCATCGAGCAGTCCGCGGAAAACACCTGGGAACGCCAACACATTGTTGATCTGATTCGGGAAATCCGAGCGGCCCGTAGCGACCACCGCCGCATACCGGGTCGCCTCGGCGGGATCCACCTCCGGCTCCGGATTGGCCAAAGCGAACACAATCGACCGATCCGCCATCGCCGCCACGTCGGACCCAGAGAGCACGCCAGGTGCGGAGACCCCAATGAACACGTCAGCGCCGATCACAGCCTCCTTCAGCGAACCCCTGAAGTCGAGTTGGTTGGTGTTCTGGGCCAGCCATTCCAGCTCCCCGGTCAGGTCGCCACGGCCGTGGTGCACCACTCCGGCGATGTCGGCCACCACAACATTCCGTGCGCCAGCGGCCAGCAGCAGCTTGATGACCGCCGTCCCTGCGGCACCTGCGCCTGACATCACAATCCGTACGTCCGCGATCAGCTTGTCCACTACCCGCAGTGCGTTGTAGAGCGCGGCCAGCACCACGATCGCGGTGCCGTGCTGATCATCATGGAAGACCGGGATATCCAGCTGCTCGCGCAGCCGACGCTCGATCTCGAAGCAGCGCGGAGCCGAAATATCCTCCAAATTGATCCCGGCAAAGCCGGGCGCCACTGCGTGCACCACTTTGATGATCTCGTCGATGTCTTGGGTATCCAGGCACAACGGCCAGGCATCGATGTCACCGAACCGCTTGAACAGCGCCGCCTTTCCCTCCATCACCGGCAGGGCAGCCTCAGGACCGAGATTGCCCAGCCCAAGCACCGCTGACCCGTCGGTGACGACTGCGATGCTGTTCCGCTTGATGGTCAGCCGGCGGGCGTCTTCCTTGTTCTTGGCAATTGCTAGACACACCCTTGCCACACCAGGGGTGTAGATCATGGACAGGTCGTCACGGTTGCGGATCGGGTGCTTGCTGTGCATCGCGATCTTGCCACCAAGGTGCATCAAGAACGTGCGATCGCTGACCTTGCCGATCACTACGCCAGGTACGCCGCGCATTGCCTCGACGAGCAGTTCTGCATGCTCGCTGTCGCGGGCCGCGCAGGTCACATCGATCCGGAGCCGCTCGTGGCCAGACGCAGTGACGTCGAGAGCGGTAACAGCGCCGCCGGCTTGCTCAACAGCGGTCGTCAACTGGCTGACAGAGGCCCCTCCCGCCGGAACCTCCAGCCGCACAGTGATCGAGTACGAGACGGATGGTACGGCTGTCACGGACCCGATCCTCTCACGGCCTAGCCGGATGGCGGCGGCCCAGAAGCTCGGCGCAAGCGACCACACCGCCTAGTGTCGGCTCGGTTGATGATCATGGAGCGGGGATGCGGCTGTCAGCTGTGACATCGAATACGGCGGCCCCGCTCGCGCGACCATTCACCACGACCTCGACACGATGCTGTCCCGGATAGTGCGTGCGGGTTGTGTGTTGGGCGAGGGAGATCGTCTTGGTGAGTCGCGCGGAACCGGATGGCTGCAGTCTGAGCTCTTTCAGCGCGAAGACTTTCGGGCTCGGCCTCCCGTTTGCCTTGACGAAGTGCACCCGAAGTTCGACCAGCAACTGCTTTGTTGTCGAGCCCTCGTTCGCCAGCTCAACGCTGAACGTGACCGACTCGCCGATCGAGACCACGGGCGGCGCAATGTGAATCTCACGCACTCGGACGCCGGTCGCCGGAACGAAGCCCAGGATTTCCAACGCCTCCGGCTCTCCTCGCTTCACCGCTGAACGAAGCGCATGCCGCACGAGCCAGGACCGCTCAGGCGTGGCGTCTCTCATCCAGCGCCGGCACGTCTCGACAAGCGCCGCCGGGTTGTCCTTCCCGATGTCGTTCAGATTGTTGGCGACCGACCGCCGAACCAGAAGTTCAGGGTCGTCTTTGAGGAGGTCCAACAACTCGAGCACCGGCCGCGGATCGTCCTGAAAGGCACGCAGCCGTGGCGCCCATGGCAGCCGGGGCCGGGTTCCCTCGGAAACCAGCCGCCGGACATGCACGTTCGAATCAAGCGCCCACTCCCGGAGCCGGGCTAGCGTCCGCTGCGGATAACGCTCGAGGAAGACGCGAATGCTGTACTCCGCGGTAAACCGCTGGGTCAGCTCGTATTGCGCGCGCATCGACACATCGAAATGGTCAACGCCGAACTTCGCGACGAAGAACACGTGCGGCAGGTAGACGAACACATCCATGCCGGTGAGTTCGGCCGCTTCGAGTTTGGGCCCAAGCGATGCGATCAAGATCTCAATCGCACGCTCGTAGTCCTGCGGTAGGTGGCGACCCAGCGCATGGGCAATCTGCCAAGCGCGCGGCGTAAGCTCCAGCGCCTGGTACCCGTCGAGTGCGTCGGCCAGGAAAGCATCCTCGTCGAAGTCCCTGTCGACCTCCCTGATCATCCGGGCGATCCGTGCTGGCACCTCCGGCCCGTAGTAGTTCTTCAGCGGCTCAGCCATGATCGTGGTTCGCCACCCGAGCTCGGCTGGGAGCTGCTGCTTCACTGGCGACGGTCGCTGCCCAGCGATTGATGTCACCTTTGCTGATGGCGACGGCCAGCAGCTCCGGGAACTGGTCCGGGGTGCAGGCAAAAGCCGGCACTCCGAGCGCTGCCAGCGCCGCCGCATGCTCGTGGTCGTACGCCGGCGCTCCCGAATCCGACAAGGCAAGCAGGGCGACCACTGTGACGCCCGCCCGCAGCAGATCGGCGACACGGCGCAGCATCTCCTCGGCCATACCGCCTTCGTAGAGGTCGGAGATCAGGACCAGAACGGACTCGGTGGGCCGGGTGATCAGCCGCTGACAATACGCCAGTGCCCGATTGATGTCCGTGCCGCCGCCAAGCTGACAACCGAAAAGGACATCGACCGGATCAGACAGCTTCTCGGTGAGATCAGCGATCTCGGTGTCAAAGGCAACCACTGAGGTCTTCACCGACCGGATGGATGCGAGGGTGGCTCCAAAGACAGCGGCGTAGACCACAGACTCCGCCATCGAGCCAGACTGGTCGATGGCGACCACCACCTCCTTCACGATGGCGTTCGCACCGCGACCGTATCCCACCAATCGCTCAGGCACGACGGTGTGCTGGTCCGGTAGGTAGTGGTCGAGGTTTCGCAGGATGGTCGTGTTCCAGTCGATGTCTCGGGGCCGCGGCCGGCGAGTCCGACTGGCTCGGCTGACCGCTCCCGTCACGGCAGCGCGAGTCTTGTTCGCGATCCGCCGCTCGATCTCCGCGACCACCTGGCCCACCACGACCCGCGCAGTGCGCTTGGTGGTGTCCGGCATCACGTGACTGAGACTCACCAGAGAGCTGACCAGATGAACGTCGGGCTGGAGGGAGTCGAGCAGTTCCGGCTCCAGCAACATCGAGGTGAGCTGCAACCGCTCGATGGCGTCGCGCTGCATCACCTGGACAACGCTCGTCGGGAAGTAGGTCCGGATGTCGCCCAGCCAGCGAGCGACCCGCGGCGCGGACGAACCGAGGCCGCCGGAGCGACGCTGCGAGTCAATGCCGTCCTCCTCGGCTGCGTCGTAGAGTGCCGCGAGGGCGCCGTCCATCTTCTGCTCCTCACGGCTCAGCGAGGTACCCAACTCGTCTGCGGACGCCTCTCCGAGCATCAGGCGCCAGCGCAACAGCCTGCTCTGGAGCTCGGTGCGTCCCTCGGCCTCAGGCATGACGCCCGCTCAGAATGAGATCGACGGTTGCCAGCGCCGGAGCTGCCAACTCCAGGTCGATCTCCTCGGAAGGCTGACGATCACGACTCTTCGCGCCGAGCGCAATCCGTTCAGCAATGGCCTGACGTTCCGAAGGAGCGAAGGTGCCGAAGGTGCGCCGCAGTAGCGGCAACATGTCGACAAACTGCACCTCGTCGAGCTGGCTGACCCATTCGTCAAGCAGCCGTCGCAACTCCGCATCGTGAATCAACAGCAGTGCGCCATCACTGAAGAAGCCGTCCACCCAAGCCGCCTTGTCTGCGGCCGGCACCCCAGCGGACAGCGCACGTCCCAGGCGCACTGGAACATCGGTGAGCCGGCCAGCATCCAACAACAGCCGCACGATGCGACCGAGCAGCAGACCATGCACATCAGTTCGGTCGATCATTGTCGCCAGCGTTTCGAGCCAGCGAGAACGCAGGTCGGAGTGAATCGAGGGCTCCGCAATCCTGCGCCCTGAGCTTGTCGAAGGGTGCGCTTCGACAGGCGCCGTCCTGAGCTCGTCGAAGGGCGCCGTCCTGAGCTCGTCGAAGGGCTCAGCGCGCATGTCACTGGCGTCGCCCGGCGACTCGGCGAGGAGCCCGATTGCGGAGTTGACGCCATCGATGCGGCGCCGCATCGTGGCGGCGTTCGTCGCGTCCAAACTCGCAACCGCCGCTGGAAGCCCGGCACAGATCCGGACGACCAGCACCTCACTCACTCTGCCCAGCGCCCCCGTGTCGGTTTGCCGTACGTCGCCGTAGCGCTGGGCCCGCGCCAGGGCAGGCAGGGCATCCATCAGGTGGATGACGTCCGCATCAAGTGCGGCCTTATCGGTGAGCGTGCCGAGCAGCCCATCCAGCGCCAGCGATAGGTCGGCCAGCAGACAGCGTTCGACGGCCTGCGTCAGCTCGACCAAGGTGCCTTCGTCGATGATCTTCTGCACCCGTGCCGTCGCTGCCGATTCCAGGGTCGTCCCCCAGACAGACGCCTCGACGATGGCCACTGAGTACTCGGGCTCCCACTTCGATTTCCATGTCTCCCGGAACGTGCCCTGGCTCTGCACGCCACTCTCTGCCGGCACGATCCATCCGAGGCCAAGCAAGCGCAGCCGATGGAACAGCTGCGAACGGGCTTGATCGATCGACCTTCGCAGGTCGAGATCATGGAACCGGACCTCAGCCTCCCGCCTGACTCGCAGTGTGCGGCAGGTACGGACCAGGTCGGCCTCCAGCGGGACAGTGGGCACGCCTTTGTTGACTGAGCCGAGTGCCTGCCCAACCACGAGATGGTCACTGATGTAGCGGACTGCCAATTCGTCACCGTCACACAGCACCGCTCGCGTTGCCTCAGTTACCTCTGTCAGCCCGGCTAGCGGCCGGCCGCGCAAACTGGCCAACGTCTCGGCAAGCCGTACGGCCTCGATGACGTGCGCGCTGGACACTGGAAGGTCGCGGGCGCGCAGGGCCTGGGCGACCTTCGCCAGCCACCGAACGATAGGACGGTCTGGAGCGACCCAGAGATGGTGATACCAGCCGGGTGAGGCGACCCCGGCCCCATAGCCGGTCGCGAAGGCAAGCCGCTGATGCGTCCACGGCACCCAGGTCAAGATGATCTTGCGGCGCGGCATGCCACGCAGCGTGCGCACATCGGCAGCCGCCGGCGGCAGCGGCCAGCGCAGCACGGGTGCGTGCCAGGCGCCGCAGACCACTGCCACACGTTCTCGACCACGCTTGAGAGCCGCCCGGATCTGCTGCCGCATGTACGCCTCACGCCGCGCCTCGCGCTCGGCCTGCCAGCCGTCCTGGTGCATGATCATCCGGAGTTCCGCCATCGCGTCGGTGATCATCGGGAAGGGTGAGGACGAATCCAGCCGCGACTCGACGAGATCGTCCCACCACCGCTCCGGATCGTCATAGCCCCCGGCCTGCGCCAGCACGGCCAGCGGATCATGCTGCTCGAGCAGGAGTGGTCGGAGCTCAGCTGGCTCAGCGGCGGTCTCTACAAGATCATCATCGTCATCGTCTTGCGTCGCACGGCGCGGCCACCGGGCGAGCACGGCGGTTGCGGGAAGGTCGCAGAAGGCCACCTCGACATCACGCTGCAGCGCATACCGTATCGCTTGCCACTCAGGAGAGAAGACGGCGTACGGCCAGAACGCGGCTGTCTGCGGGCGGTCTGCGGCGTAGCCCAGCAGCGCGAGTGGCGGCTTCATGCCATCCGCCAACACCCAATGGAGCAAGGGATCGGCATCGGCCGGGCCTTCGATGAGCACGGCATCCGGCTGATAGTCCGCAAGTGCCGCGACAAGCGAGCGGGCCGAACCGGGCCCATGGTGGCGGATACCGAACACTTCGACCGGCGGCCGCTCCCCCGCAACGCGTCTAGCTCATGGTCGACGACATGATCGTCAACCGTGAGCGGAGAGAGCGTGGAGGTCACGAGACGTCGCGGCAGGCGGTGTAGAACTCAGACCAGCCTTCCCGCTCCCGGGCGACCACTTCGAGATACTCACTCCACGCCACTTGATCAGCGATGGGGTCTTTGACCACCGCCCCCACGATGCCGGCAGCAACGTCGGCTGGCGTGAGCCGGCCATCGCCGAAATGTGCTGACAGAGCAATTCCACTTGTGATCACTGAGATGGCCTCCGCTGTCGAGAGCGAGCCGGATGGCGACTTGATCTTGGTGCGGCCGTCGGAGGTGACGCCCGACCGCAGTTCCCGGAACACCGTGACCACGCGGCGGATCTCATCGACCGCGGCAGGCACCTCGGGCAGCTCCAGCGAGGACGAGAGGTCTGCTACCCGAGTCGTGACGATATTCACCTCGTCGTCCTCATTGTCAGGCAGCGGCATGATGACGGTGTTGAAACGTCGACGGAGGGCCGAGGACAGCTCGTTGATGCCCTTGTCACGGTCGTTAGCAGTGGCTATCACGTTGAATCCCCGAAGAGCTTGGGCTTCTCCGCCCAGCTCCGGGATCGGCAGGGTCTTCTCCGACAGAATCGTGATCAGCGCGTCCTGCACATCGGCAGGGATCCGCGTCAATTCCTCGATCCTCGCAATCGAGCCGCGTTCCATCGCCACCATCACCGGCGAGGGAACCAACGCCTGGGGGCTCGGCCCTTCGGCGAGCAGCCGGGCGTAGTTCCAGCCATACCTGATGGCCTCTTCTGCTGTGCCCGAGGTGCCCTGGACCAGCAACGTCGAGTTGTTCGAGATGGCGGCGGCCAGGTGTTCGGACACCCAGGACTTTGCGGTACCCGGCACCCCGAGGAGAAGCAACGCTCGGTCGGTCGCCAAAGTCGCCACCGCTACTTCGATCAGTCGGCGGTAGCCGACGTACTTCGGTGAGATGACAGTGCCGTCGCCGAGGGTGCCGCCCATCAGATACGTCACAACGGCCCACGGTGAAAGGAGCCAATGCGGCGGCCGGGGCCGGTCGTCGGTGGCCCGCAATGCGGCCAGCTCCGCCTGGTAGGCCTGCTCCGCATGCGGCCGGAGCGGCTGGCTTGCCGCCTCGAACGGATGGCTTACTGGCTCTCCTTGCTGCTCGCCTATCTCGGACATCACCATGGCGGTATCTCGAGGCGCTGCACCGCGATCGGCTCGCCGCCGAAGGCGCTCTGTATCTCAATCCGAACCCAGGCCACACGCTCCAGGGCCATGAAAGCCTCACGTACGGACCGCGGCGCGAGAAGCGTCTGCGGCTCGTCCGGCGCGGGGCTCGGCTGCACGGCCGACTGCAACAGCTCGTAGTGCTCCAGCGGCAGGCGTGCTCCTATTGCTGCGGCGTAACGCGACCCATGTTCCCGGAGACGGCCGCTGCCAATGATCCCGAGGACCGTCTCGCTGAGTTGCCTCGACCATGGCGTGGCGGCGCGCAGGATCAGTTCCGGATCAGCGCGTACCGCGTCGTCAGTCGCGACGACAGCCGTCGTGTTCTGGTCGGGCAAAAGATCATCGTGCATGCCGGACCAGAGAGTGCTGGACAGCCGCCTCCACTGTGGATTCTGTGCGACAAACCACACGCCACGCTCCCCAATCGCGCGAGCCAGAGCCGTCCGGTCCACCGCTGTGGTCCGAGACGCCACCACGGCGAGCGGTGTCCAATAGCTGGCGGATGCCCGCTGACCATGCCGAACGGCAGCAACCAACCAGAGATTGAGCAGGTCCGGCTGTGGCGGGGACAGCAATCGATCCAGGATTTCGTGCGCTACGCGGCTCGCGACCGGTTCCCGGCTGGGCGGGCCGACTGCTGCCGGCGGGCACGTGCCCAAGAGACCACCTGCTCGGGTGACGGCACGATGCCGGGCAGCCAGCGACAGGACCGCATGCGCTGGATCGGTGCCTTGGTCGCGTTGCATCCCCCAGCCTGGTGGCAGCTGGTCTGGCACAGGCCGCCGGTCCGTGCCAATGAGCCCCGCCGTGACAACGTCCTCCCACACCGCCATCGTTCAAGCCGCCCTTGCCACAACTGCGGTGCTGAATGGCTCGGTTGCGTCTGTGCCGAGCAGGCTAAGTGGCCGGAAGCCGCGAACGGTCCATTCTCCGAAGACCTCGATCGGCTCACCCGCGGAACGAGCGAGCAGGGGCCAGGGCTCTTCTGGGAGGTCGACGATGTCGCAGCAGCTGCCGTTGTCAGCGCGCAGACGCCACGGTCCAGCGTCGGGAACGGGAACCGCTTTGATCACTGCCGGCATCCGTACCGCCCAGGGGTCGGATGCAACGAGCCGGGCAAAGCGAGCGCGTACCTCTGCGAAGTACTCGGCGGGAGGCATCGTCCGGCCAGCGGTCGCACTGGTCTGCTCGCCAACCTGAGCGCGGAATTGTCCGGACCCTGGGTAGAAGTGCAACCGGGCGTGAAGCACATGACCGGCCATGACCGTCGCATCCAGCGCGCCACCCGGCGGTGCGAAGCTCATCAGCACGGCCCAGCGACCCGAGGCGGCGCCGTAGAGCCAGACCCGCCGGGTATCCAGCCGATACTCGGCCGTGTCGACCATGCCGACCGCGAACCAGTGGTCCAGGACGCCTGGCAGCGCAAGGACCTCGGCCTTGCTGACCGAATAGCCGATGCGGGCGCGGACGGTCGCCGCAAGGTCAGCGGGCAGTTGATCAAGCCGTCGGTGCGCCTGAACGAGCAGATGCAGAGCGCCGAGCTGTTCGAGAACCCGGTTCGGCCACCCGGCACTGGCAAACTCGCCCGGGATTGATCGCAGCAGACCAGCAACTCCTGGGGCCTGCGCGTCGACCATCCGTGCGGCCATTCTGTCGAAGTGGGCATAACCTGACCTCTCCAGGCTGGCGATGCCGCCGCGTATCTGGTCGCACAGCCACTGGTCGAGTTCGTCAAGCCCGCTGGCTACCCGCTCGGCACGCGCCGCCGCGCGCTTGGCCGCGGCCGCGGGATCGGCCAGCTCACCCGTCTGACGCCCTCCAGGAGGTTGCGCCGGCTGTCTCCGGTGCGCTGTCCGTGCGCGTAACCAGGTCGCTGCGAAATCCGGCGGTTCGCCGGCCGGCACCTGACCGGCGCTCCATTGCAGAAGCAGGGCCAACGCGTGCTTGCACGGGACTTTCCGGCTCGGGCAGCTGCAGGAGTACGCCGGAGGCGAGCCATGATCGACAACGATCTGGTACGGCCGGGTGCCGCCGGTACACAACCCCCAGACGCCAAGAGGGTCGGCGCCGATATCGCTCCATGCCTGAGTCTGCGCGAGGGCCGCGGCTGCCCGCGCCGAGGATCGGTCGGGGGCCAGGGACAAGACCCGCTCCCGCGACCACACGTCCATGCCGAACACAGTAGTTGCCCTCGCCGACACGACCTTTGCTGCGTTCTCAGCCCATGTTGTGGTGCAAGTAGGCCGGTTGACGGAACCCCAGAACCACCTCGATCATGCGAGCCGCCGCCACCGAAGCGGCGACGTCATGCATCCGCAGGATCCTGGCACCGTTGAGAACGCAGATGGTCGCGGCCGCGATCGAGGGCGGCGTCCGGTCGGCCATCGGCAAGCCGGTCGCCTCGCCGATGAAGTCCTTGTTGGACACTGCCGCCAGCATGGGAAGTCCAAGATCAGCAATCTCATCCAGCCGCCGCGTCAGCTCGAGCGTGTGCAGCGTGTTCTTGTTGAGATCGTGGCCGGCGTCAATCACGATCCGGCTCTCGGGGATCCCATGATCCACCGCCAGCTGGACGCGATCGGCGAGGAAAGCCTTGATCTCGGAGGTGATGTCGGAGTAGTGCGGCCGATCGTGGTGCTGCCGCGGCGAGGCCAAGCTGTGCGTAATCACCACTGTTGCGCCGTGTGCGGCTACCACGTCGGCCAGCTCAGGATCGTGCAGCCCGCTCGTGTCGTTGATCACCGCGGCTCCCGCGGCGATGCCGCGAGCGGCCACCTCTGGTCGCACGGTATCAACCGAGATGACGACGTCGCTTTGGGCTGCGACCTGCTCAACGACCGGCACCACACGGGCGATCTCCTCGGCCAACGTGACCGCCGGTGTGTCCGGTGAGAATGGCACACCCCCGATGTCTATCCAGCCCGCGCCGGCCTCTGCGGCACCCAGCGCGGCGGCGACGGCGCGATCAAGTGCGTACGTTCGACCCTGGTCGAAGAAGGAATCCGGCGTGCGATTCACGATTCCCATAACGACAATCTCATGATCAAAGTCGAACGTGCGTCGGCCGATGGTGCGAACCGGAACGCGCAGCGGCGGCAGGTAGCTCACGCGGCCAGTCTCGACCACGCAGCCGAGTTGTCAGAACCTCAGCACCATATTTGGTGCTGAGGTTCTGACAACTCGGCTGTTAGTGGAGGTGGCGGGAATCGAACCCGCGTCCTCGAGCGACGAACCAGGTCTTCTCCGGGCGCAGCTGGCTAGGCGTTCTCTCGGCTCCTGCACTCGCGCCAGCACGTTGCAGACAAGCCCAGACTCAGTTCATTTCCCTACTAAGTCCTGAGCCCACTCTCAGCAGGTAAAGCCTCCTTGACGAGGCCAGGGTCCGGGACGGAGGCTCGCCCGGTCTGACCCTTCGATCACTGCTTAGGCAGCGAGAGCGAAGTTTTGCTGAGTTTTATTCTCGGCATTTATTGGTTCCCAAGGCACATTTACGAGTTGACCTTGGATTCTCGGCCCGCTTCTCCTGGGACTATCGTCCCAAGTCGAAACCGATCACCCCCTATTGAGTTGTGCCCAATGTGTTGGGCTTGGCAACGGTCCCCTAGGGCCACGATCGACCGCAACCGGACAAAGTCTACCGATGGTGCAATGCGGCGGCAGCTCATTTGATTCCCGCCGGGAGACGCAAAGGCGCCGGACCAGAAGATCCGGCGCCTTTGTTGCGGGGGGCTACTTCTCCGACAGCACCTCGAGCTTGATCACGCTCTTGACCGGGTTCTTCCAGTCCTGACCTTGCAGGGCCTTGGCGCCACCAACGATGGTGAGGACCAACCAGCCGAGACCCATGAACGGCAGCAACCAGCCGAAGATGTCGAGGCCCGTCACACCGCCCAATATGGCGAGGAGCACGAACGCGATCGATGAGATCAGCTGGAAGTTGAACGACTTGGCCGCCTCCCTGCGTGCGTACGTGCCGGGTGTCGACAGGGCGTAGACCAGACCCGGGCCGAAGAGCCAGAGGAAGAACACCGAGAAGTGCGCCACTGCGGCCGCACCGCGCCCGGCCTGTTCACGAGTCTCGGGTCGGACCAGCGGCTGGTAGGCGGGGTGGGCGCCGAGCGCCCGGGACGGGGTCGGTATCTGCACCAGACCGTAGAAGGCTTCATTGAGCTCCTTACGGGTATCAGCGGTGAGGACCTGCCCGATCCGCCGGTCGAACTCCGACTCACTGATCCGGCTGTCGGCGTAGGCATCTTTGAGCCAGGATTCGGCGCGATCACGTTGGTCGGGCGTGACCTGCATTTTGAGGCTGGGGTGCTCGTAGATCGCGTTCATAACGACCAGCATCGTTTCGTGGCCGGTCATGCACCATCGGGCACTCCCCCGGACCTACCCCGAGAAGCTACGCGTCGTCTGCCCGCTCTCCAATCACCAGCTGCCGCCACCGCCGCCACCGCCGCCTCCCCCAGAGAAGCCGCCTCCGCTGAACGAGCTGCCGCCCCCGAATCCCGTGCCGCCGCTACCGGCGGATGGCAAAGGGGTGGCAGCGCTGGTCAGGCTGCTGGTGAGGAACGCCGTGTTGAAGGCCGCCAGGTGATAGTTCCCGACGTACCAATAGGGAATGACGTCTGGCAGCCGACCCATCGCAACCAAGTCGGCGCAGACCTTCGCCCACCGGTCGGCGAGCTCGAAAATGATCGCCCAGGGCAGGTACTTGGAGAAGATGTCCTCGCCCTCCTCGAACTTGAGCTGGTCCGCCTCCGCAGTGGCGAGATAGGTTTTGAAGCCCTCGACCTGGTCGCAGACAGCTCGACCTTCGGCGGTGCGCTGTCCGCGGCGAAGCTTAAATCGGATCACGGCTACGGTGATGATGATCGGCAGCAGCGGGACCAGGAGTAGGAGCACCCAGGCGCCCACGGCAAAGGCCGCAAACACTGCAAGGGCGATCACCCCGAAGCCGACGCTGCTCGTGGCCGCCGCCGAGGGAACCTTGCGGAACCAGCCTCGGGCGGTGACCTGACTGCGTACCGAGTCCCGCATGGCCTCGTGAGCGCTGGCCAGGCTGCCGCGTGTCGAGAGATCCCTGACCGCGCCGGGTGGATCACCTCCGAACAGGCTGTTGAGCAACACCATCTCGTGCGGAGCTGCGGCCCTGTCGGGATCCACCAGGATCACCTGGAAGTCGTCCTCGCCCGTACTCTGCACCTTCAGGGCGCCGCGTACCGCCAGGTCGATGATCGTGGCCGCGGTCTCACGGGAATCAACTTGGCCGTCAATCAGCAGTCCCGCCTCCGCGACCGGGATCCGGGGCGGAGAGAAGGCCACAGGAATTGGGATATCCGGGTCATTAGGCACGACCTGCGCTTCCTGGCCGGCTAGCGGAACCATACCCGGGGGCAGGCCCGCGTAGCGCTGGTCACGCCCGTTCTTGCGCCACCACAACAGTCCGACGATCGGCGATCCCACGGTGAGGAGGAGAGCAACCGCACCGATGGCAATCGCGCCAATCCTCTCGCTCGAGGACAGCTTCGAACCGTCCGGTTCGAGGTGCGGCTTGTTATCCGCCACCAGACCGGCTTTGATCTTGGCGCTGACCGTGACGCCCTCTCCTGGGGCGAGGTTGCTCTGGCTGTACTGGGCCTTGCCGTCAACGATCTTGGCTGCACACTCTTCGGTGCTGTTGACCGGGCCGTAGGTGCAGGTCGTGTCCTGAACGCCGCCCGGCACCGCAACCGAGACCGTGACCTGGTTGATGGAGGCCGTCCAATCCAGTCCGGTGGCATCCCAGTAGAACTCGTCGTAACTGCCCGAGGTGCGCATGGCACCGGCTAGGTCGTAGGAGATGACATAAGTCGCGGTTGGTGCGGAGATGGTCCGATCAGGGTCGCCGATCCGCAGCCTGAGCTGTTCCTCGCGACCACCCTTCGCCTCGTCGGTACGCGAACTGAACTGGGTCGCCACGTCATCTGGGCTGGTGACGTTGATGTTGGTGATCTGGTAGACGGCGTCCTGGGTCTCGTCGTACGGCTCCCGAGTAACGAGAAATCGCTCGATGCCATGGCGCCCTGAGTTATCACCGAAGCGATAGGTGATCGTCTCCTTGACCTTGACGACGCCGCTGGGCTGGACGTCGTAGTCGATGGCAAAGGAGTCGATCTGATCGTCTGCAGCGTAGGCCGGGGTCGGAGCGATCAGAGCCCAAGCCAGCGCGGTGAGCGACATGAGAAGGAACGCGACGACGCCCCGAGCGAATCGGCCACGGACCTGCCAAGGGCGCTCGGCAGCGGACGCGCGGAATTGCACCATTACTTCATTGTCCTCGATTGCGGGCGGCCATTGCCCGCTCAGCCTCACGCCGTGACTCCCGGGCTGCAATGGTCTGGCGCTTGTCGTACTCGCGCTTGCCGGTAGCCAATGCGATCTCGACCTTGGCGTACCCGTCTGAGAAATACAGCGACAACGGCACCAAGGTGGTGCCAGCCGTGGTCAGCTCACGCTCGATCTTGGCGATCTCGCGACGGTTCAACAACAACTTGCGGGTACGGCGCGCGTTGTGGTTGGTCCAGGTTCCGTGGCTGTACTCGGGAATGTGCGCTGCCCGCAGCCACACTTCACCATCGTCGACGGTGGCGTAGGCATCGTTCAGGTTGGCGCGCCCCTCACGTAACGACTTCACCTCAGTGCCGCTGAGTGCGATCCCGGCCTCGTAGGTGTCGTGGATGTGGTAGTCGTAGCGGGCCTTGCGGTTCTGCGCGATCAGTTTGCGGCCCTTCTCCTTCGCCATGGCCCCATCCTCCCCCTTGCGCTCGCCTTCGCTTTCGCTGTGGCGGCCGGGAGGTTCAGAACCAGGTCATCGGGTTTCGGAGCCGACCGTTCAGCCAGACCATCAGGTGGAGATGGCAGCCGGTGGAGAATCCGGTGCTACCGACGTAGCCGATGACCTGTCCCTTGTGGACACGCTGGCCCACACCAACGATGTACCGGCTGGCGTGGTTGTAGCCCGTGGTCACATACTTGCCGCCGACGTAGCCGTGGTCGATCATCAGCCGCTTGCCATAACCGATGTTGTAGTAGCGCTCGGCGACCCGACCCGCATGGGGAGCCCGGATTGACGTGCCACAACCCGCGCCGAAATCTGTGCCGTCGTGCAGTTTCCAGTAGCGGAGTATCGGGTGAAAGCGCATCCCGAAAGGTGAGGTGATGCGCGCCGGCACCGGATAAGAAAAGCCATGACCGGCGCTCGACATGGACTGGTTGCTGGAGCGTCGATCCTGCCCGGAGCGCTTGGTGGTCGAGTGAGACCGCCTAGCGTTGGCCTTCCGCTCGGCCGCCTTGCGCTCCGCTGCAGCCTTCGCAATCCGCGCCGCGATCCGCCGCTCGACCGACGCCCGCTCCTTGATCAATTCGGAATAGCGCGCCTTGTCTTGTGCTACGTCGGCTGCAGCTGCATCTTCAGTCGCCTTGCGCTGGCCCAAGAGCCGTTCGACTGTCGCTTCCTCCGTCGCGGCGCGGACCTCAAGGCGCTTCTTGATCTTGAGATTGGCAGCCGCCTCCCGGCGAGCCGCGGCGACGCTCGCTTCAAGTACGCTCTGCCGCGCCCGCGCTGCGTTCAGCTGACGTTGCAACAGGGTCAGCCGATCGATCTCGGCCTGGGCGGCGTCGAAGAGGGTGGTCGACCACTGGAGGCGTGTCTGCAGGTCCTCGGAGGAGTCGGGATCGACCAACAGTGCGATCGGCAGCAGATTGGTCTGCTGCTGATACTGATCACGGATCACCTGGCCTGCCTTGGCTTGCTGGGCGTCCAGTCGCGCCTGTCCGGCGACAACGGCAGCGACGGCAGCGGCCAGCTCGGCCCGAGCCTGCTGCAACTTGGCCGCCATCTGGGTGTCCTTGGCCTGGGCCACGGCGAGTCGCTGGCGGGTCGTCGCAAGCCGTGCACTGGCCGCATCCAGTTTGTTTTGTGCCCTGTCAACGGCGACCACCGCCGCCCTCAGCGCCTGGCTTGATTCGTTGAGATCGCTCTTGGTCTTGGCGATCTGTTGCTTGACCCGGGCCCGTTGCGACGTGAGTTCGTCAGCGGAAGCTTGGTGGCCAAGCAAGGTCAGGGACAGCGTCGACGCAACTGCGACAGCGACAACGATCCGCAAGGTGCGCGCACCGGTGTCGCGTACGGCAGGCAAATATGCAGTGATGCCCTTGGACGCAGGCGTGGCAAGGAGTCCTCGACGCCTTGCCAGCCTGGCGAAGCGACCACCAACCTCAGGTGCTTCGCTGTCGTCCGGAACGTCCTGACGGACGTAGGGAAGGTCCGGATCCACAGCTTTCCCCATCTTTTGTGCTCTGCGAGTGTCGTGATGCCGCCCGCTGAGCAATCCAATGTTTGGTTGTAACGGCCCGTGGCACAGAGTTCGGACAGTAAGCCGCTCCGCGTGTGATCACCGCTCCGCGATCGCATGCGGCCTCGGCATGATAGGCAGGTCGCGACGCGCGCTGGCAACGACCGAAACGCCGAAAACGACATTTCGTCACCGATCAGATATGAAGTCTCACGTGATACTTGAGTAATTTGGGTGTATTTGTGATGCTTCTGTGACGAATGTGAAGAGTCTCGACACGTCTGCCCTCAGAATCTGACGCCAGTTCCGCTGACACGCCCTACCGGCCAGCGGAGCTGGGAACGAGTGTCAGTTTTTGAGGGAATGGAACGTTGAGGACCCTCAGACCCGGAGATATCGTCTGGTCGTCACCAGAGTCGGGATCACGGCGAGCACTACGCCCACCACCGCCACACCGAGCATGGCCAGAAGTGTCTGCTCCCAACCGATCCAGGCTACAAACCGGATCGAGTTCTGGGCTCCTCGAATGATCCAGAAGTAGACACCGGCCGCCATCGTGATGCAGGCGAGAGCCACCCCGATCAGCGCCGAGATCACCGCGCCGAGCAGGAACGGCATGGTGATATAGAAGTTGCTCGCGCCGACCAGGCGCATGATGCCAATCTCCCGACGCCGCGCGAATGTGGCCAATCGGATCGTATTGCCGATCTGGAGTGCCGAAGCGAGCAGCAGCAGCGCCGACGCGCCCGCAGTCGACCACTGCAGCACGTTCAGCGCTCGGAAGAACGGATCCAGCAGCTGGTGCAGATCCTGCACCTTCTGCACCCCCTTGAGCCCGACCACCGAGCTCACCACACCCTGGTACTCCTCAGGATTCTTCAGCTTGACGCGAAATGACTCCTGCATCTGGTCGACGGTGAGCGAGTCCTGGATCGGGCTGCCCTCGTACGCGCTCTGGAACTCCGCGTAGGCCTCTTGCTTTGTCTCGAAATAGATTCCGCCGGGCGCGACCTCGGGATTGGCCTCCAGTGTGCGACTGATCTCGTCCTTCTGGACCTGGGTGGTGTCTTGACCCGGGTCACATTGGTCACCGCGGGTGTCCTTTGCACAAAGGAAGATCGAAATCTCGATCTTGTCGTACCACCGGCCTTTCATCAGATCGACCTGCTGGCTTGCCAACAGGCCGGCGCCAAACAGCGACAGCGAGACCCACATGGTCATGATGACCGCCAGGGTCATGGTGAGGTTTTGTCGAAGCCCGGCGCGGGTCTCGGACAAGATGTGGCGGAAACGCATCAAATATCCCCAATAGCTCTGCTGGCGGCGGTCGGGTCGCGCTCGAGGCGACGACCGTGTTCAGGCACGTAGTTCAGCTGCGCAGGACTCACTGGTAGCCGTACACGCCCCTGCTCTGGTCTCGGACCACTTCCCCGTCGTCCAGTTCGATCACCCGCTTGCGCATCTGGTCGACGATGGTGGAGTCGTGTGTCGCCATGAGGACCGTTGTGTCGGCGCGATTGATCCGATCGAGCAGCTTCATGATGCCCACGCTGGTGGCAGGGTCGAGGTTTCCCGTGGGCTCGTCAGCGATCAAGATCATGGGCCGGTTGACGAACGCGCGTGCGATTGCGACGCGCTGCTGCTCGCCGCCAGACAACTCCTCGGGCAGCCGGTCGCCCTTACCGCCGAGACCTACGAGCTCCAGCACCTCTGGGACCACGCGATTGATCGTCGTTGCCGGCTTGCCGATGACTTGAAGAGCGAATGCGACGTTCTCAGTCACATTCTTGTTCGGCAGCAGCCTGAAATCCTGGAAGACGGTGCCGATCTGGCGACGCATTGCCGGGATCTTCCAGCTGTGCAGCTTGTTGAGCTCCCGGCCGGCAACGAACACCTTGCCCTTGCTGGCCCGTTGCTCGCGCAAGATCAGTCTCAGGAAGGTCGACTTGCCGGAGCCGGAGGCTCCAACCAAGAAGACGAACTCCCCCTTGTCGATGTCGACATTGATGTTCTCGAGTGCCGCGCGACGCTGGCCGTCGTAGGTCTTGGTTACATTTTCAAAACGAATCACGCTGTATTGCTTCCCCCGAGATAGACAGCTCCGACGCCTTGCGGGCGCCATACGGCCAGCACGAGTCTAAGTGAGGCTCATGTGATTGGCACCGCTCACCGGCCTGAGCCCGTCATTCGGATACGCGCTCGGAGCCCCAGACTTCAACTTGCGGCCGTCTCACGGGTCCTACGCCAGCGGATGCCGGACTCAATGAAGCCATCGATGTCGCCATCGAAGACCGCCTCAGGTGAGGAGACCTCATACTCGGTGCGCAGGTCCTTCACCATCTGGTACGGGTGCAGCACGTAGGACCGCATTTGCGAGCCCCAGCTATTGCCCCCGTCGCCCTTGAGCGCATTGAGCCGTGCCTCCCGGTCCTGTCGTGCGCGTTCCAGCAACCGCGACTGCAACACGCGAAGTGCCGCGGCCTTGTTCTGCAGTTGGGACTTCTCGTTCTGGCAGGAGACGACAATGCCGGTCGGGAGGTGGGTAATGCGTACAGCTGAGTCAGTGGTGTTGACGCTTTGCCCGCCCGGCCCAGAGGAGCGGAAGACATCAATACGCAGATCGCTCTCGGGGATATCGATGTGATCGGTTGCCTCAGTCACCGGCAGCACTTCGACGCCGGCGAATGAGGTCTGGCGGCGCCCCTGGTTATCAAATGGCGAGATCCGCACCAGCCGATGCGTGCCCTGCTCCGTCGACAGTGTTCCGTACGCGAAGGGCGCCTTTACCTGGAAGGTGGCGGACTTGATGCCTGCCTCTTCGGCGTAGGAGGTGTCGTAGACCTCGGTTGTAAAGCGATGACGTTCCGCCCAACGCAGGTACATGCGGAGCAACATGGCGGCGAAGTCCGCCGCGTCGACCCCGCCGGCCTCGGAGCGAATGGTGACCAACGCGTCGCGCTCGTCGTACTCACCGGACAGCAGCGTGCGCACCTCGAGCACCTCCACCGCTTTTTGCAGCGAGCTGAGCGCATCCGCCGCCTCATCGAGGCTGGCCTGATCGCCTTCTTCCTGGCCGAGTTCGACAAGAGCGCCGATATCGTCCAGCTGAGCCCGCAGCCCAACCACTCGGTCGACTTCGGCCTGCAGGGCTGAGAGGCGCGATGTCACCCGTTGCGCATTCTCCGGGTCGTCCCACAGATCGGGAGCGGCAACCTGGTGCTCCAACTCGGCGATCTCAGCTCGCTTGCGATCGGGGTCGACGACAGCTTCAATCGAGCTCAAGGCCTTATCAAGGTCAGCGAGTGCGACGGTGAAGTCGGGTCCAGCCACAATGATCCACTCTACTTGGACGTCCTGTTGCACTCAGCGGCCGTACGGGGCAGCGACTGGCCGACGGAGAAGGCTGCTTATGCCGGTCCCCGGCTCTGCTCCGAGTCCTCGGCATGCAGCTCCTCGATACGAACGAACCGCTCCTCGCTGACTGGGCGGCGAGGTGGCCAATCGCTGACCCAGATCACCACGAATGCGGCAAGCGAGCAGGCCAACGCCACCACAGGGCCCAGCACGAAAAGCCACACCGCCACGCACCCGACAAGGTCGAGCAGCAGCACCGCGAGCGCGGCGCGCCTACTGAGATGCCCGTGGCGACCACGCCAGGCGGCGTACCCGATCCAGGGCAGCATGGCAGCGAGAATGACGATCCAGGCAAAGGCCGACATCCCGTGGGTGAAGGCGCCAGATGCGAGTCGAACCATGCCGACCAGACCGACCAGGCCTGTCAACGCCCCTAGGGCCGTGGCCAGGTTCTTGTTCAGCATGCCTACTCCACTGGCCGGTCAGAGAGAATTGGTCGAGCCAGCATCGACACCCTAGTCGTATCGGCTGTGCGCACTCCGGAGCGACGCGGCAGATGGCTCAGCAAGCATCAGCGGCCTTCGTTCCGGCGGCCGGTAACGATCCAGCCACGATGCGCTCAAATCCCGACGCGAACAACTGCACTGCGCCAATCTGCACTGCGTGAGTCTGGGGAAGCTCGATCAATGGGAACTCTTCTGGGATCTCTTGTCCGACGCTGAATATCAACGCGCAATCATCGGGTTACGCGCCGGTCTGCAACTCTGCCTGAGGGCCTATCGCTACACCATTCCCAATCAAGACCTGGCCGCAGCTGCGATCGGTGACTTCGTCAACTGGGCGTGCGCTCTCGACCAACAGCTGGACAACACCGACGCGACCTACGCCGCCCGCCGCGATACCGACGATGATGGCCGCGTGCTGCCCGCTCTGCGCTTTGTCCGTGACAGGCAGAGGCACCAGATGGCCGTCACATCATCGCTGGTGTTCTTGGTCCAGTGGTCCGATGTGAACCCGAAGCCAGCTATCACCCGGACACGGATCTATTGGCGACCCCTGGAGGGCTTACCAGAACCGATCAACGGCCATGAGGGAATAAGCCGGTATGTCACGCTCCGAGCCGCTTATGAGGATCAGCTGGAGGGCCGGGAGCCACCCCTGGCAATGGCGGCAGCCCTCCGCTTCCTCAGCCAAGAAGTCGACGCTCGGGGCATCGAAGTCCCAGACACCATGCCCTGGCCGCTAGAAGAGGCAAACGACTAGCACCTAAGGCTGGCGCCTGGACCGGCCGCTCCCTGGCTGTGAGCCGCTCGCGGGACGAACGCTGGGCCGATCGATTAGTACGATGCGAGCGACGAAGAGTCTGGATGGTTCTCGAGTCATGACGACTGTTGGGGTTATCGGCGCAGGCCACGTTGGAGCGTCGTGTGCGCGGGCAATCGTCCGTGACGGACTCGTCACGCGATTGACGATTTATGACCGAACCGAGAGTTACGCCCAGGGGGAGGCTCTCGATCTCAATCACGCGTTGCCCATGCTCGAACCGTGCGAGATTCGCGGGCGAGGATTGACTGCCGTCGAACCCGAGGATGTGCTCGTTATGGCGTTCGGTGGTCATACCGCTCCCGGTCAGACTCGCCTCGACCTGGCACGCGCGAATCTCGCTATCTGCGAGGAGGTCGCCGAGCATGTCGAGGTGGGTGGACTTCCTCGCGTCTGTCTCGTGGCGACGAGTCCGCTCGATCTTCTCACGGAATACCTCACACGGCGCTGGGCGGGACGCGCGGTCGATGTGATCGGCTCCGGCACATCGCTCGACACCTGGCGGCTTCGCGGGGAGCTTTCCTCGGTCTGCCACGTACATCCCGGTGCGGTGCACGCGTGGGTCGTGGGCGAGCACGGCGACTCCGCGGTGCCGCTGTTCAGTTCGGCAACAATCGCCGGCCTCACACTGGACGAGTTCGCTCGGCAGACGGGCGTCGACTTGTCCGCCGAGCGGCTGGCAACGATCGCCGAGACGGTGCGAACTGCTGCATATCGAGTGCGCGAACTCAAGGGCTCGACGTGGGACGCGATCGGACTTGCGGTCGCGGCTCTGGTGCGCAACATCGTCCGAGACCACGGCCGAATCGTTCCCGTTTCGGTCCGCGTCGCCGATCGGCTCTGCGCCAGTTTGCCCTGCGTGCTCGGTCCCGAGGGTGCCGGCAAGCCACTTCGCCCGAGGATGGACGAGCAGGAGGCCGGTGCTTGGGAGCGAAGCCTCGAGGTGCTACGTCAGGCTTTGAAAGTGCTCCCATGACGTCAACAGGGGGTGACGCAGCATGCCAGGGTTTCGCTCGGTCAGTCTCCCGGTCTGGCGGCCGGGCACGCCTCGATCCCGATCAACCGCTGACGTAATACAGGCACCTGATCGGCACGGTTGCATGAGACGCGGTGAGCGTGACCGCTAACCTGATCGCACACACGGCGCACACACCTGAGGGCTGTGAGCACCTGATGGACGACCCGAGGACGGGGCCAAAGCGCTCCGACTAGGGCGGATGGCGACCGGGAGCATAGCTCAGTTGGTTAGAGCACTTGCCTTACAAGCAAGGGGTCAGCAGTTCGAGTCTGCTTGCTCCCACCGGTATTAGCCCTAGTCAGACCCATCAAAACGGCCGCGGCGTGATCTTGAAATAGCCTCACTATAGACTTTGACCGCCTTTTTGACCGCCATTAGTGCACCCTTACTTCGCTCAGAGCGGCCGCTAGCTTGGCCACAGCCTCACGCGAAACGTCGGGAGCCACGTGGCCGTAGATGTCTCCGGTGATGGCCACCGAAGCGTGGCCGAGAATCTCCGAAACGATCTTGAGCGGTACGCCGTTCTCGAGCATCACCGAGGCCGCGGTGTGGCGCAGCGTGTGAAGCCCGACCGAGGTCGGCAAGCCGGCACGCTTGGCGGCCGCCTTGAAAGCCCGCAGCGCGTTACGTGGCTCGTACGGCTCACCAGAGGAGGTGGTGAACACATAACCCGTCTGGTGCCACCAAGAGCCGGCTCTGAGTCGCTCCTGAGCCTGCTCGAGCCGGATGGCGCGCAAGACCTGCACGGCCGGCTCTGACAAGGGCACGGTGCGCTTTGACTTTGCCGTCTTCGGCTCGGTCACCTCGAGCCTGCCATTGACTCTGGCCAACGTGCCACGCACCCGCAGAGTGCCGGCCTCGAGGTCGACGTCTGACCATTGCAGAGCCAACGCCTCACCGCGCCTCAGACCGGTGTTGACCAGTAGCTCGAAAAGCGGCGCGTAACGGGTGCTCTGAGCCGCTGAGAGCACCGCGCGCACCTGCTCGGAGCTCAGGTAGTCGGCCTCCCTCCGGGTGACCCTCGGCCGCTTCACAGCCGCGGCGGGATTGCGGCCTAACGCGCCATCGCGGACCGCCGTGGAGAGGATGGCCAGCAAGATTGCGTAGCTGATGCGGACGGTGGACTCGGCCAGGCCTTTGCCGCGGAGCTCGACCAGCCAGCCCTCAACGGCGCGCGGGGTGATCTTGCCCAATGGCAGGCCACCGAGGGCCGAGCTCACAATCTGGCTACGGGCGACGCTGGCATACATGGCTTTGGTGCTGGCCTTGCGTTCCGAGGCCGCCAGCGCCGTAGCGATCCACTCGCCGGCGAAACGGCCGAGGGTGTCTGCGGTATCCCTGACTGGCTGGCCAAGCTCAAGGCGCTTGCGTAGCTCCTTCGCCTTGGCTCGCGCCTCGGCTTGGGTCCTGCCATAGACCGCAGTGCGCTTGAGTGCGCCGCTCGAGTCTTGGTAGCGGAGGTCGATTTGCCACCGTCCATCGGGCCTCAGTCTGGGTACGGTGCCCTCATGATTGCCCCGCCGCTTCGCGGTGCTCACAGGAGACCCCAGTCGCGGGCGCCATGCCTGCTGCCCCCGCGTTCGGCGAGCAATAGCTGCACATAGTCGGTAATCGAGTCGGCCGGCACAAGCCGGCGACGGCCTTGGGTGACCGTCACCAGGCGGGATGTGCGAATGAGCTCATAGATCTGCGTCCTACTCAAGTTGAGGAGAGCCATTGCCTCCGGAACCGAGTAGAGAACTCGAACCTTCGCGGCTGGATCGTTCATGCTTGTCCTCCGATTGCCTTGCTGTTCGGTCTCGGACGGGTCGTAGTCCAGCGGTGCTCGTGTGCGCCCAGTGACGACGATCCAGCAAAGGACCGACGCCAAGCCTGTGCTGCGGCAACCTGTGGATAACGGCCGCCCGATTCCGGTGACTGTTGTCACCTAGCCCTAAGGCCTCGCTGAACCGCAGGCGGTCCTGTGCGCACGTCGAGATCTTTCTGCGCGCCATTTGCTCGGGGCCCGGGCGCAAGCGTTGATCACCCAAATCTCTTGAGCTGACACTGGCGCTCACAAGCGGGGCCCGGGCGGGACACTCCGACGAACAGCGCGTGTTGGAGGCATGCGATGTCGATCTTCGCGCTGGTCATCTCGAGAGGGTCCACCAATCTGAGCGTTTCCCTACGTCTGCGCCAAGGCGGCGGCTGCACAGGGCAACGTCTCGGTCGAGGTTTTGTTGCCAAAGGGCGGACGCCGCTTGTAGCTGTCCTGCTCCGGTTGGTCGGCGGTCTTGGGGGTCGACGCCGACGGCGGCACGCCAGACCGCGACTTCACCGAGGAGGGCGGCGGTCGGGTGGCTGCCCGGCGGTGCCCATACCGGCTGTTCGCTGTTCTGGCTGGCGCAGTCTCGAACCTGATCTGCGAGGCCGATAACGAGCTGCGACCGCTTCGCCAGGTACTCGCCCCAAACGGGATGATCATGAAGCGCTTCCGGGATGCCGGGAAGCCAGGGCAGCGGTCCCGGGTCGGTAGGTGCGGGCTCTGGGAGGCGCCAGTCCAGCACGGCGGCCATGTCGCCGGCGGTGTGGAGTTCGCGACCGGCGGCGGCTGTGTGCAGGTGGAGGAGTGGGTGCTCACCGGTCTCCGCCGCCAAAGCGAGCAGGTGTGCTCTGAGCGTCGGCCAGGACGGTTCGTTGGTGAGTTCGGGGACGATCTGGTCGGCTTGGCCGTCGAGCATCTGAACGATCTGGGGGCCAACCAGCTGCTCGGCCGCGACATGGAGCCCGTCGGTGTAGCGCTGGACGGCCTCGAACAGCCGGGCAGCCGGGTCGCTGAGTTCTCGCAGCAGCGTGGTGGCCGAGGTGGGGGCGTCGTCGCGGGCGAGGATCTGCTGCAAGGTCTCGGTCGGCGTGCGGGGTGCGACGGTTTCGGGTCGGATGAGGGTGTGCGGGTCGCCGTCGCCGACGACTTGCAGGTAGAGGTGGTTGGCGGCCCGTCCGCGGGTGAGCATGGTGTACAGCTGCTGCCGGGATTCCTGCCCGGTAGCGAGCCCGTGCATGGTGTCGGCGGAGACGCCTTGGGCGGCGTGGATGGTGGTGGCGTAGCCGAGACCGGTGGAGTGCTGGACGTAGTCGGCGGGCAGCCGGACGGTGAGCCGGCTGCGGTTATGTCGGACGGTGAGGCCGCCGTTCTGCCGATTGCCGGTGATGGTCCAGCGGTCGCCGTTTTTGACCCAGTCGGTGGCGGTGAGGCGCAGTCGGCGGTCGTTGCTGCGGGTGATGATCACATCTCCGACACTGGCCTGGTTCCCGTCGGCCAACGGCACTTCGGATACTGCAGGCGTGTGATTGAGCCGATGCGCGCGGGCGCGGCGGTTGAGTTCGGCGACCAGGTCCCGGGTGGGGGCGAGCATGATCGCGTCGAGCCCAGCCGCTCGATCGGAAACCCAAGCGTTGAACGCATCCTCTGTCGTGGTGGCCAGGTCGCCGACATGAACGCGGCCGTGATCAAGGTAGAAGCTCGAGCGCCCGAAGGGTCGCCTTCGCGGAGGGCGAGTGATGCTGCCGCTTCGGCGGGGTCGGTGAAGCGATGCAGCTCGGTCAGGCGGAGGGCGCCGTGGGTGTGTTTGATGTCGCGAAGGACGCCGCCGGCGCCGATCGCGGCGAGTTGTTGATCATCTCCGACCAGCCGGACACTCCCACCACGATCGATGGCGAACTGCACGGCCGCGTCGAGGGAGAGGGTGTCGGCCATGCCGGCTTCGTCGATGATCACCAAGGTCGACGGGCCGACCGCTGCCGCCCACTCCGGCAGGTCGCCGTGGTCCAGTGACCAGGTGAGCTTGGCGAGGGTGTCGGTGCGGATCCCGGTCTGCTCGCCAAGGACGGCGGCCGCGGCAGCCGACGGGGCGAGGCCGAGCACCTGGCCGCCGTCTTGGGTCCAGGCGAGGGTGAGGGCGCGCATGGCGGTGGTTTTCCCGGCGCCGGCGGGGGCGATCGCGAGCTGCAGCCGTGCCCCGGAGGTGCACATCTGGCGGACCAGTGCCGCCTGCCCAGCATCGAGTGCAGTCCCGTTCGCCGCCATCTCCAGCAAGGCCAGATCCACCGCCGCCTGGTCGACGGACGCACCGTCGCGACGTCCCGCGGCCGTGACGAGACGCGGCCTCGGCGTCGAGGATCCGCTGCGAGGTGTAGAGGTCGGCGCCGGCGACGGTGTAGACCGACGACCCGTCGACCCGCCGCAACACCTCCGGTTCCTCGATGCCGTCGTGCGGCGCGGCCAGGGCAACAGATCGACGATCGAGCACCTCATCGACCAGCAGGTCCACCAAGGCGCTCGCCTGTTCTGCCGTCACGCCGGTCGTGCGGACCTGCCGCTGTGCTTCGGCCCGGACATGCCACATCTGCCAGGTCGACCGGCTCGCCTCCATAACGGTCAGGATGTGATCAGCCGTCTGTGCGACCCAGTGGGAGTCGGCGATCGTGGCGGTCTCGGCGGGCGGCGCCAGCGCCGTCTGCACCATCGACGCGACAGCGCCACGTCCGCCCAACACAGCTGCGGCCTCGTTCAGCCAGGTTGTGCGTTGCTCAGTTAGGGATCGGGGTTCGTGTTTGGCGTCGCGGGTCTCCAACGTCGCCTGCTGCGCCAGATGCAACGCTTCGACCGGGGTCGGTGGCCGGCCATGATCATGCTGGAACTGGATGGCCAGCTCGCCGCGGCGGGCTTCGATGTGGGCACGGCGGGTCGACCAGCGTCTGTTCAGTCGGGGGTCGACACCGACGATCTCCCGGATCGGCCGCTTCGCCGGGTCGGTGCCGGGCCGTTCGGCGAACCGCACCCCCAACGTGTCGCGGAGGTGCTGCTCGAGCGCGGTGTTGTAGGTCTCCGAGGCGGCAACATTGGCCTTGAACAGCACCCGTCCGTCGATGGACAGCCAGCGTCCGTCGAGGGTCTGCACCTTGTTCGCCACCGCCACGTGGGTGTGCAGATCCGGGTCGCCGGCCCGGCTGTCGCGGTGGGTGAACGCGGTCGCGACCAGGCCCCGCACGTTGACCTGCCGGATCCCTTGCGGCCCGGTCCGGGTGAACAGGGCATGCTTCTCGATGAACGCCAAAGCGTCCTTGACCGCGGCCTGATGGGCCCGTTCGATCACGGCCGCCACCGCCGGATCGGCGACCGCCCACAAGGTCGAGACTGACTTCACCGGGGAGAACGTCAGGTCATAACCCGGCAACTGTCTGGGTCCGCGGCCGGGAGTCTTTCGCGATCTGTCCCGCCAGCTCCCGGGCATCCATCGGCTCCCGGCCATGCTCGGCCAGGAAGAACTCCCGGGCCACCTCGGTCCGCACCCGCGCCCGATCTGCGGCCGGCAGCGGCGCGCCCGCCGGCAGGCCGGCTGCCGTCTTGATCGCCGCGATGCGTCTGGCCACCTCGAGCCGGAACGGGCTGACGACACCATCGACGATCTTGAACGGCGCGCCCAGCTGGGTCACGTCCTGGAAGTCGCGTCGAGTGAGGTCCGGCCCTTCCAGCTGCTGCTGGCGGAGCTCGGCCAACGGGTGCAGACCGCAGCCGAACAACGCTCGCATCTGCTCGGCGGTCACCGGGTCGCCGGCGGTCAGGCCGTCGATCCCGTCCAAGCCGGAACCGATCCACACCCCCGGCGTCTCACCCCGTTCGGTGTAGTAAGACGCCAGCCCGGTATGACCTTTCTCGGTCGCATCCAAGGCCGCGACCTGCCGGGTCAGATAGTCATACCCGGATCCCGCTGTGAGCTTGTGGAGGCTCATCGTCACACCCACCCGAAGGGGGTACATGCCGCCGGGGCGGTCAGGCCGACCCGAGCTACTTCCGGCGGTGCATCGGGTGTGTTGGACATGGAAGCTTTGGGGTTCGAGGGGGTACGTCGGGCAGCGGCGGTCTGAGCCATCACAGGGCTTCAATTTCGAGCCCGTGTAGCCAGCTGGCGGAGGGTGATGAGTTAGCAGGCGATCTGGAAAGAGCAGCATCAAGACACAAGTCCTGTAGCAGGAACCCTGAGTGAGACGGCTCTCTCGATCAATTCCGCTGCCGCTCCACCCTTGGCGGCGATCAGAGGGCGAATCGAGAAGGGCGGAGACTCAGCCATGCCGACCGATTGGGCGCCTTGGAGGTTGGCGACTCCGCGGATCCAGGCGTGGGCACGGATTACGTCCGACCCGGCGTGCGATCTTCAGCTGACCGCGGCCGTCGTGTTCGTGGTTGGCTGCCGGCAGCCCGTTGCCGCAAAGCGACTTCATTCAAACGTCAAGGATTCGCGGCCTAATTGCCGTCCGAGCCATCCGTGACGAGATCCGCCGCGGGGAAAACACCTCATCGACAAACTCGTCGCGGCCTAGCCCCGCATCACTCGGCTTCACGATGCATCTCCCGCGCGTTGCGCGACAGTTAGCTCGCTCCGCCATCGGAGGAAACAGCCATCGCGGATGCCTCACCAATATCTCGGTGGGATCGGCTGCTGGCGTCTATGTGAATCGTTTGACGAAGGCGAGGGCGGTGTCGGCGACTTCGCGCCAGCCGCTGTCGATCGTGAGGCCGTGACCGCGATTCTTGATCTCGATGAACTCAGTCAATCCTTCGTTGTCTTGTTGTTGTTTGTAAGAGGCCTTGGCGACCGCCGGCGGCACGGTATGGTCCATCTCGCCCGAAATAATCAGCAGCGGGCCTCGCTCCGGGTTGTCGGTGTCGACCTTGGCCTCGGTCCACGGGTTGAAGTTGGCTGCCGCCGCCTGGAACAGCGGTTTGCCGGCGGTGGGCACCGCATACGTTTCGTACAGCTGCTTTGCCTCGTCCTCGCTGACGGCGTTGGCGAAGGCGTAGCGGAACTGGTCGTATGTGAGGGGAATGGCGCGATTGCGGTTGGCGGGATTGCCTAACACCGGGAAGGCTGACTTCAGTGCTGAGATCGGTAGCGGGAGCACTCCCCGGAATTGGGCGGGATCAATGGCCACCGACACAGCGGCCAGCCCGCGTCCGGCGAGGATCTGGGTCAGCAGCCCACCGAAGGAATGCCCAATAACGGCCGGCTTTTTGTCGAGGCCACGGATGATCGTCTCGAAATGGTCGGCCACTTGCCCGATCGACTTGCCGGCGAACACCTCCGGATGAGCCTTCGCCTCCTCAACCGTCTCCGGGTCATCCGGCCAACCCGGCGCCAAGGACGCATAGCCGTTCTCCTCAAACAGCGTCGCCCATCGATCCCAGCTGTTCGGCAACAACCACAGACCGTGCACAAACACCACCGGCTGCAGTCCGGTCGCATTCACCCGTTTGCACGCTGCCAATTCGTGCTCGGCGATCGTGACGTCGCTGGACGGCTCCGAATTCTCGGTCGTCATGATTCTCCCTAATAGCGACTGGCTCAGCCCGCCGGCGAGCTCTTGACTCACCGTATCGCTGGGGCGCGACGTGTTGCAGGTGGGCCAGATCCTCGATCTTGTTGGCGCCTTGGCGCCCCTCCGACTCAAACTCCTAGATCCGCTGAGCGTCGCGGCACGTGGTCCCGTGACATGTGCGTCTTCCCGTGGACACGCGGCGGCTGCTCGAAACAGGCGGGCGGATCGAGCTGCCCAGGGTGCCTGGAGAGGATGAGCCGCCTCGCGTCATCTATGGCGGCTCTGGGGCTGTAGCTATTCGTCTACTGGGGGAGACTTCTAGCCGAAGGTGAACACGTATGCCTCGACGCCGGGTGCGAGGAAGGTGATCTCGAACGTGCGGTCGGTGATGGTTCCCGGTTGGCGAAGCAGCTGATAGAGCCGTTGTTGGGCGACGGTTCCGCGCCCGTGTTGGTCAACGTCGAGTCCGTGAGCCTCGCCCGGAGGTTCACCATCGATGAGTACCCGGAAGGGCACAGGTGTTTCCCGTGGACGCGTTCCCATGACGAGGTGGACGTCGCGGGCGCGGAAGCGGAAGAGGATTCGGCCACCGGTGCGGTCGAGCACGCTCGCCCGACGCTCGATCGTCCAATCCCCTGCGAGAGCCCAATGGTTCAGATTCAAGCGAGTCAGGTGCGACGTAGGTGTGGGTCTGGTCGAGGACTGGATCGCTGAGAGATGCCAACCCTCGTGCTTGCTCGTAGCCGAGGTAGGTCTCGGGAGACTCCAGGCTCGCCCAGTCGGCCAGAGCCTCGAAACCGCTCGGAGCGACCGATACCAGGTCGTGGGGTAAGGTGTCGCGTCCGGACTCGCCCAGCAGTCGTTGGATGACCATTTCGCATTCTGCGAATCCGCCCTCGCCGAATTGGTGGTGCCGGATTCGCCCTTGTGCGTCGGCGATGTAGATGGCCGGCCAAAATCTGTTGGCGAACGCTTGCCAGATCGCGTACTCGCTGTCGATCGCGACGGGATAGCGGATGGCCATGTCCTGCACCGCCTGGCGCACATTGTCGACCTCGCGTTCAAACGGGAACTCCGGAGTGTGGACGCCGACCACGACCAAACCTTGATCCTGGTATTTCTCGGCCCACGCGCGGAGATAGGCGAGGGTACGGAGCCAATTGATGCAGGTGTACGTCCAAAAGTCGACGAGAACGACCTTCCCTTGCAGATCCGCCGTGCTGAGCGGGGGCGAGTTGAGCCAACCGGTCGCCCCTTCGAAACCAGGGAGGTGACCCTCCACGGGTAACGAGCCTGCAGTTCGGAGATTGCTGAAGAAACTCACGGTAGTCCACCTCCGACTTCGAGGATGGCGTCGGTGAACGCGCCCGGTGCTTCTTGAGGGCACGTTATGTCCGATGCCTTCGAGGATTCGATGCGAGTACGCGCCCGAGAACTTCTCGGCATACGCACGTCCGTCAGCGGCTGCCCCGTCGAAGTCGCTGCCGATGGTGACCGTCGGCACCGTGATCACGGGACGTTCGAAGAGCCGGGCTTCCAGGTCGCCGTATTGCGGCTCTCCCTCAGCCAGCCTCAGCCGCCAGCGGTAGTTGTGGATGACGATGTCGACGTGATCAGGATTGTCGAAGGACGCGGCGGTGCAGCTCGAACGTGGCGTCGTCGAAGTCCCACTTCGGCGATGCGATCTGCCAGATCAGCTTGTTGAACTCGCGCCGGTTCTCGCTGTAACCGAGGCGGCCGCGCTCAGTGGAGAAGTAGTACTGATACCACCAGCCCAGCTCCGCCTTGGGCGGCAGCGGCTTCTGGTTCGCCTCGAGGTTGACGATCAGGTAGCCGCTCACCGACACGAGCCCGGTGCAGCGTTCCGGCCACAGGGCGGCGACGATGTCGGCCGTGCGCGCTCCCCAATCAAAGCCGGCCACAATCGCGCTCTCGATCTCCAGCGCGTCCATCAGCGCGATGACATCAACCGCCAACACCGCTTGCTCGCCGTTGCGGAACGTCTCATCCGACAGGAACCGGGTGGTCCCGAAACCGCGCAGATACGGGACGATCACTCGATAACCCGCCTCTGCCAATCCCGCGGATACCTCGACGTAACTGTGGATGTCGTACGGCCAGCCGTGCAGCAGAACGACCACCGGGCCCTCGGCCGGGCCGGTGTCGACATAGCCGACATTCAGCAGGCCGGCATCGATCTGTAGCAGCGGGCCGAAGGAGCTGTCCGCGGCGGCGAGAGTCCGGAGAGGCTTCGACAGACATCTGAGTACCTAATGTTTTGAGGTTGAGCCTACGGACGCCACGGCTTCCAGAATCACATCCGTCACGGCTTGAGGCTGCGAGACCATGATCACGTGCGAGCCGTCGACTTCGGTGATGGTCGCGCCCGCTCGTTGGGCCATGGAGCGGGTGACATCGGTGCCGGCGGCGTCGGAGTCAACAACAGCCACGAGCGGCCCTACGTTCCGTGCCGACCGCCAAAGCGCGGAGATCAACGTAGTGACCTGAAGGTGTCGCGCAGCTCCTGCGAGAGGATCTGCGGTTGCTCCCAGGCGGCGAAGTGGCCGCCCTCTTCGACCCGGTTGTAGTGAACGAGCTTCGGATACGCCTTCTCCGCCCAGCTCTGCGGAGCCGGATACAGCTCGTCCGGGAAGACGGTCACGCCGACAGGGATCTCCACGCCTTTGACGTCGAAGAAGGCCAGATGGCTCTCCCAGTAGAGGCGGGCCGAGGAGACCGCCGTGTTCGTCAGCCAGTAGTGGGTGATGTTGTCGAGGACGTCGTCTCGCGAGAGGCCTCCTGGATCTCCGGCGAAAGCGCGTGCGATGAGCTGGTAGCTGCGCTCGTCGTGATCGAGCATCCAGGCCGCCAGGCCGACCGGTGAGTCCGCGATGCCGTAGAGCGTCTGCGGGCGGTTCGCCATCTCGTTGGCGTAGCCCACGCCGGTCGCAAAGAAGTGCTTCAGGATCTCATATGCCTTCTCCTCGTCGCCCGAGAGACCGTCTGGCTTGGGACCGCCGGTGGCGAGCGCCTTCGAGACCTCAGGTGGAACGGTCGCCGGCATGTTGGTGTGAATGCCCAGCAGACCTTCGGGCTTCAAGAGCGCCAACTGCTCGGTGACGGCATTCCCCCAGTCGCCGCCCTGGGCGACGTAGCGGGTGTACCCGAGGCGCTTCATCAGCACGACCCAGGCTTTTGCGATGCGGATCGGATCCCAGCCCGTCTCGCGCGGCTTGCCTGAGAACCCATGGCCGGGCAATGACGGAATCACCAGATGAAACGCATCCGCCGAGTCGGCTCCGTGCGCCGTGGGATCGGTAAGCGGATCGATGATCTTGAGCTGCTCGATGGTCGAGCCCGGCCACCCGTGGGTCACGATCAGCGGCAGCGCCTCCTCATGCTCGAGAGCGCGCATGGATGAAGTGGATGTCCACCCCGTCGATCTCGGTGATGAAATGCGGCAGGGCCGCGAAGCGCTCCTCGAACTTGCGCCAGTCGTAATCGGTGGCCCAATAGGCGGCCAATGCCTGAATCGTGTCGAGCTGCACACCTTGCGAGGCATCCGTTTCCCGGTCAGGCCAGCGCGTCGCGTTGATGCGATTGCGCAGGTCATCAAGCTGCTCCTCTGGGACCTCGACCGTAAATGTGCGAATCTCGGTGGCGGTCTGCGCTGTGCCGCTCATGGCTACCTCCCGTTGCGGAGTGACCTGAACGCGGCTCGCATCTCCTCAGCGAACAGCTGCGGCTCTTCCCATGCGGCGAAGTGGCCGCCCTTGTCGGCCTCGTTCCAATAGGTCAGGTTGGGATAGACCTTCTCGGCCCAGCTCCGCGGGGCCTGGAAGATCTCGCCGGGGAAGACCGTGAACCCCACCGGCAGCGACAGTTCGGGGGGCTTCTCCCCGGACGCAATGGCAGCAGCGATGTTTCGTGCGTTCTCCCAGTACAGCCGCCCGGACGAGGTCGCGGTCTTGGTCAGCCAGTACAGCGTGATGTTGTCGACGATCGCATCCCGCGTGAGGCCTCCCGAAGGCTGTCCGTCGAGGAAGGCGTGGGAGATCTTCTCGTAACTGTCGGCGTCGTGGTCGAGTATCCAGGCCGCCAGCCCGACGGGCGTGTCCGTCAAGCTGTAGCCGAGCGTCTGCGGCTTCGTGTTCATCTCCGCGATGTAGCCACTCATGAAGATGCCGGCGACCGCATCCAATGCCGCGTGTTCCTTCTCGGCCCGGGAAGCGACCACGGCTACCCCGACCCGCTTGGCTAGTCCCCCTCCGATCTCAGGGCTGAAGATCGCCGCCAGCACCTCGGTCGGGAAGGCGCTGAGGAAGTTGAGGTGAATGCCGAGCAGCCCGTTCGGCGCCTGACGCGCCATCGCGTCGGTGACGGAGGCGCCCTGGTCACCTCCCTGAGCGACGTAGCGGGTGTAGCCGAGGCGGTTCATCAGCTCCGCCCACGCTTGTGCGATGCGACCGGCGTTCCAGCCAGCCTCCGTCGGCTGCCCCGAGAAGCCATAGCCGGGCATCGACGGCAGCACAACGTCGAAGGCGTCCTCGGCGCGCCCGCCGTGCGCCGTCGGGTCGGTGAGCGGGCCCACGACGTCAAGCAGCTCGATGACCGAGCCCGGCCAGCCATGCGTGATGATCAGCGGCAGCGCGTTCTCGTGCTGCGACTTCACGTGGATGAAGTGGATGTCGAGGCCGTCGATCTCGGCCATGAATTGCGGCAGCGCGTTAAGCTTCGCCTCAAGCTTGCGCCAGTCGTAATCCGCGGCCCAGTAGCGCGCGAGCTCCTGCAACGTCACCTGCTGCACGCCCTGCGACCGATCTGCGACGACCTCCTTTGATGGCCAACGCGCCGCGGCGAGGCGGCGCCGCAGCTCAGCGAGCTCCTCCTCCGGAATGTCGACATTAAAGGTGCGAATCTCACTGGGGATTTTGATGGTGGTCACGACCAGCTCCTTTCAGCGCAGTGACCTGAATGCGGTTCGGATTTCGTCGGAGAAGATCTCCGACCGCTCCTCAGGCGGCGAAGTGCCCGCCTTGTCCGACTGGTTGTTGGCTGCTCACAATCTTTTCGATCTGCGGGATCCGTCGCGCCCGTGGAAGACCCCGGTCAGCCTCGTGTGAGACCCCGGTCGTCGGCTACCTCCGCCTGGCGCTGTCTCGAGACCTGGCAATCGACGACGCCAGTAACGGTCAAGCGCTTCGCACTCGCGACAACGGCCGAGGAATGTCGCGTCGACCGTGCCTTCTGCTGCAGCCCATGCCAACCTGCTGCTGTGTCGACGCGCCACCTGGTTTCGCGCCGCGCCAGACGGTAGGTGCGGCGATCGGTGCTGTGTCCGGGCTAGGCGTGCGCGAGGGGTTGGCTCTCCGGGGCCAGACCCGCACGAAGCTCTTTGCGAGAGCTGATGCCGAACTTGGTGAACACCTTGCTGAGATGCCACTCGACGGTGCGCGCACTGAGGAAGAGTTGCGCGCCGATCTCAGGGTTCGACAAGCCATCTCGGGCGAGCCGGGCGATCTGCTCTTCCTGTGATGTGAGCTCGTCGCGAGTCCGAAGGCTCCGCTTGCGTACCTTCTCGCCGGTTGCGAGCAACTCGCGGCGGGCGCGCTCGGCGAACGCCTCCATGCCGATCGCAACGAACATGTCGTGGGCGGTCCGCAGCTGCTCGCGTGCGTCGAAGCGTCGGCCCTGCCGGCGCAGCCACTCGCCGTAGAGCAGATGCGCGCGGCCGAGCTCGGGACGGAGTTGCGTATGGCTCAACCGGTCGATCGATTCGCGGCAGAGCTCCTCGGCGGCCGCGCCGTCGCTCAGTAGCGCCCGGCAGCGGGCTTCGATGCCAAGCGCGAACTCGGTGCCGGCAGGTTGCGTCGTCTCTGCCAGCCGGTTCAGCGTATCGCGAGCGAGCTCCGTATCACCGGCGCGTGAGGCCGCCTCAACGAGCTCGGCCAGCGCCCACATCGATACCCAGGGATCTATGGCATTCGCGGTCACTTCGCGGGCTGCCGAGGCCGCCTCCTCGTAGCGGGCTAGGCCGTTGTACAGGACCGCGGCCGCCCAGTTCGCGACCATCACGGCCTGGCCCTGCCCTCCGGCCGTGCCCTGCTGGATTACGGTCTTGATCAAAGGGGAGGCCTCGGATTCCCGCCCTCGCAACGCGAGGAGCCTGAGCACCGCGAAGGGAGGGACCTGACTCCCGGTCGCCGCCGACACGCTGTCGCTCTCCGCAATGAGCAGGCTGGCGCCGGCGAGGTCACCGAGCCACACCTTTTCCAGTGCCAAGGCGTGGAGGTGGATCGGCAGCTCCCCAAGCGCACCGGCGCCGCGGACGAGCTCGACCTGCCGTTCGTAGGTCGCGATGGCGCCGTCGGAGTCCCACGTGGCGGAGCTTGCGCCCGGGGCCAGCCAGCCCCACTGCAGGACATCCTCCACCGGCAGCTGCATCACTGCCGTCGCTGCGCGCTGCAAGATCGGCGTCGCGGCAGCGCGTCCATCGGTGGTCAACAAGGCGAACCCATCTAGCACCAGGTCGAGTGGATGCGGAGCCGCCGGCAGCGGTGGGAGGGCGCGGACGGCGCGGCAGATCTCGAGCAGGACACCGGATCCCCCGAGATGGTTCGCAGTGATCGCGGCACCCCATGCGGTCAGGTATGCCCTGCGAGCGAGGCCGATGTCGAACGGTTCGAGCCGTCGCCCGGCGTGCAGGAGCAACGGGGCAGCATCGTTGCCGTAGGCCGAGACCACGGCTGCGTGACCTCGGAGAAGCGCGGCTTGCGCGCTCTGGAATCCGTCGAGCGGGTAGGCCTCTGCCGTGGACAGAAGCCCCAGAGCCGCGTCGAAGGCCCCGGCCTGGAAGCTCATCTGCGCTGCGATCAACGCGCGCGCCGCCCGCCGCGGGGGATCTACTGTCAGCGCAACGGCGCGCTGCAGGAATGCGGCCGCTGCGGCGACTCCGCCGCGGGCCTGCGCCCGGCCGGCCGAGCGCTCGAGCTCGGCGGCGACCCCCTCGCCGGGGCCCGGTGTGGCGCGGGCCCGGTGCCAGGCGCGCCGGTCCGGATCCGTCTCGGTATCGGTGGCCTCGGCGAGGGCGCGATGGACGCGGTGGCGGTCCTCGGCGGCGGCCGAGTGGTAGGCGGCGGACCGGACGAGTGGGTGCGCGAACTCGACGCGCCCAGCTATTCGGAGCAGACCTGCGTCGATCGCGGGGTCGGCCGCAGCTACGTCGAGCCCGAGCGTCTCGGCGGCGCGGTGAAGCAGCAAAGGGTCGCCGAGCGGCTCCGCGGCCGCGGCGAGAACGAGCCGTTGCGTCTCGGAGGAGAGTAGGCGGATGCGCCGGATGTAGCTCTGTTCGATCTTGCTGACCACCGGATGAGTGTCGGGCAGCCCAAACCCGCCGGCGAGATCTGCGGACGTCCAGCTGCGCGGCAACTCAAGCAAAGCGAGCGGATTGCCGTGGCTCTCGGCGACAATCTGGTCGCAGACCGCGGCATCGAGCGGCCCGTACACATTGTCCAACAGCAGAGCCCGCGCATCGCTGTCGCCAAGTCCGTTGACGGACAGTTCAGGTAGCCCCGCGAGGACATCGTCGCCGATGCCTGTCCGGGCAGCACAGACCAGCGCGATCCGCTCAGCGAGCAGCCGGCGGCCGACGAAACCGAGGATCTGCGCCGAGGCCTGGTCCAGCCACTGCGCATCATCGACGATCCCGACCAGCGGTTGTTGCTCGGCGACCTCGGCGAGCAAGGTCAGCGTGGCTAGCCCGACCAAGAACCGGTCCGGCGCAGGACCGGCGCTCAGCCCGAACACTTTGGCAAGCGCTTCCCGCTGCGGAGCCGGCAGCCGGTCCAGGTGGTCAAGCATCGGTCCGCACAGCTGATGCAGGCCGCTGTAGGCCAGCTCCATCTCCGATTCGACGCCGACAGCCGTCGCGACGTGCCAGCCGGCAACCCGGTCAGATAGATAGTGCAGCAGCGCGCTCTTTCCGACACCCGCCTCACCGCGCAGGACGATGACGCGACTCTCACCGGCGAGCGCCTCCGTCAGGAGTCGGTCGAGTGCTTCGCACTCAGTCTGACGTCCGAGGAGCCTCGAACGTTGAACCCGACCCTGGCTCATCGGTGGCCTCCAGGCGCCAGCCGTTCAGGCGCCTCCCAAACAAGCCGGCACCAAGACGATCGTATGGCTTTCCCCACAGGCAAACCAGGGCGCCCACCAGGGAGTCTCCCGGGTGCGAAGTATGGGTCGAAGGCGCCATGATCATTTGTGACAGCGAGACGCCACACAGGGGGTGTTATGAACATGACGGAGGTACGCGGTAGCGACGCAAGCGGCACGCAGAGCAAGAGCGTCGACTTGAAACTGGAAGTGGTCGTCATACCCGTCTCTGATGTCGACCGAGCGAAGGAGTTTTACACCAGGCTAGGGTGGCGGCTCGACGCCGACCTCCCGTTCGACAACGGCTTCCGGGTCGTCCAGTTCACGCCGCCTGGCTCTCGATCCTCGCTCCAATTTGGCACGAAGATCACGTCGGCCACGCCCGGCTCGGCCCAGAACATGTACCTGATCGTCTCCGATATTCAGGCTGCGCGCGATGAGCTCGCCGCCCGCGGTGTCGAGGTCAGCGAAGTGTTCTACCCCGGGACGCCAGGCGCTCAGTTTCAGGCCGACCGTACGAGCGATCGCATCAGTGGGCTCGCGCCGGATCACGCCAGCTACAGCTCATTCGCAACATTCAACGATCCGGACGGCAACGGCTGGCTGCTGCAGGAAATCACCACACGGCTACCCGGCCGGATCGACGCCACTGAGACCGGATTCGCATCCACTGCGGACCTCGCGAATGGCCTTCGGCGCGCGGCCGCCGCCCACGGCGAGCACGGGAAGCGCATCGGGCAGGCTGATGAGAACTGGGCTGACTGGTACGCCGCTTACATGGTGGCGGAGCAAGCCGGGACGGAGCTGCCAACGTGAGCTACTACGACGTGATCGTGCTCGGCGCCGGCTCGCCGGGCGAGCACTGTGCGGGAGCGCTCGCCGCAGGCGGCAGGCGAGTCGCGCTCGTCGAGCGTGAGCTCGTCGGCGGCGAGTGCTCGTACTGGGCGTGCATCCCATCGAAGACGCTGCTGCGTCCCGGCGAGGCCGTTAACCGACCACTGGAGGCAGCGGCCAGCGCCGAGGTCGCCTGATCCGTCGCTACCTCGGCCCTGGGAGGAATCATGGCCACCTCGACCCCCCTTTCGCCCGCGCAGCGAGAGCCGGAGCTGCTGGGGCAGACCGTCGTTGTGGTTGGGGGCAGCGCCGGCATTGGGCTCGAGACGGCCCGGCTCGCCCGCGCCGAGGGAGCTGAGGTGGTCCTTACGGCGCGCAATCCGGACCGCCTGCACCAGGCTGGCCTCGAACTCGGGGCCAGCATCGCGGCCTTTGACGCCACTGACTTCGACCGGCTGGAGAGGTTCTTCGATGCGCTGTCCACGCCGATCGATCACGTGCTGGTCACGGTCCCTGGTCCCTACTATGCGCCGCTGGCCGAATTCGACGTCGAAGCGGCGCTCCGCGACGTCGACGCCCATCTCTTCCTGCCAATACAGGTCGCTCGCAACGCGGTGGGCAAAGTTCGGCCGGGAGGGACGCTGCTTTTCATGGGCGGCACTGGTGGCCGCCGCACGGCGCCGGGCCTCTATTTCCTGTCGGCGCTCTCAGCTGCGCTGCCCGCCCTGACGAAGAACCTCGCACTCGAACTCGCGCCGGTCCGCGTGAACCTGATCGCGGCCGGATTTGTCGACACACCGTTGTCGGCGGCGCTCCTCGGCGACCAGCTGGACACGCGCCGCGAGCAGCTCCGTACCAACCTGCCAATCCGACGGGTCGTCGGTCCGGCCGACATAGCCGCACTGGCCGTCCACCTCATGACGAACACGGCGGTCACCGGCGCGACCTTCGACATCGACGGCGGACAACAGCTCGTCGAGAGATGAGCCGGAGCCGACCCTGGAGTGGCTTCCTACTACTGGGCCGCCGCCACGTGCTTTGGCCTCGCCGTGATCATGCTGGCGATTCGAGCGATAGGAGATTGAGCTTGTCCGACTCGCAGAAACCTGCGGAAAGCCTGCGGAGCCGCCCGAACCGCAACCCACGCGGCCGAATCCGGGCACGCGATCCGGAGTTCAGAAACGACCCTCGGGTGCAAAACCCACCCGCCAGATCATCCCGGCACGCAACATGGGAAGCGATCCCCGGTCGCAGCGCTCATAAATACCGCCCTCGGGTCTCAATAGGCGCCGCCCCGGTCTAGTGTTTGCACACCGGCCGAGGGCGTTATTTGTGTTTTGATCTGAGCCGTCAATTGATCTTGGTCTCTCATCCAATCCGCTTAGCTAAGCTATGGTTCTGACCGCCATTTTGACCGCCATTAGTGACCGCTCTGGTGTGTTCGCTGGTGTTCGCTGCCGTGGGATTCCCTTACAGGTAAGGATTTTCGAACAATGGCGTACGGCAGCGGACGCGGTGCCGGTAACTTACAAGCAAGGGGTCAGCAGTTCGAGTCTGCTTGCTCCCACCATCCTCAGCCTTAGCTGCTTGACAGTTTCAAGACGCGGTTCCGGTTCCTGCGCGCCAGTCGTTCCGGTAGGTGCTGACACTTTCGCGCTGCCGCACCTGTTGCGATGCCTGGTTGATGGGTTCTTCCGTGGTCGCCATCGACTGCGGAAGGAGCCGGTGATGTTGTTGGAGCTGCGGGTGGGCGAGCAACGGTATCGGGCAGTGTGGGAGGTGCTGGATGGAGCTGCGGCTGCTGGTCGAGCAGGCACACGCCGCCGGTCTGCCGGTGACTGCACACGCGCATGCGGCCGCGGCGGTCGACCAGGCCGTTGCTGTCGGCGTGGAAGGCATCGAACACGCGTCGTACCTGATCCGCTCGAGCGAAGGTGCTCCGCCCCAAGCCCATGGCAACTGAGGAGCAGCTGGCTGCCTCTCCGATTCCGGTAGCCGCGCTTGGAGCGCCTAAGACCTGCGGTAGGCCTGGTAGAGCGGCAGGGGCTTGGCGACGCCTTTCAGCTCGACCGCTCCCAATGGGTCGAACCACACCTGGCGGTCGCCGGAGCGCTGCGCCGTCTCCTGGCTCACCACCACCTGTCCGGCCTGTGCATACGACGCAATCCGAGCCGCCAGGTTCACGGTCCTTCCATAGACGTCTCCGTCCTGTGAGACGACGGGGCCGGTGTGGATGCCCACATGGGCTGGTGGCAGATCGGCCGCAGGGCCGCGCTCGACCAGGTCGAGGCCGGCGACCACCGCTGTCCCGGGCTCCCGAAAGTAGAACATCCCGCCGTCCCCGAGCCACCTGACCGGCCGGCCTCCTCGACGCCGGGAGATGTCGTTCACCAGCGCGACCAGCCGCCCCGCGACCTGCGCAGCGGCTTCGTCGCCGCGCTCCTCGGTCAAGCGGGTGTAGCCGGTCAGGTCGACAAAGCAGATGGCCGGTGGCTGCGCCACTCGTGCCTGGAGACCGGAGCTCTCAAGTGCCTCCTCGACATGGTTGATGGCGTGCTCGGTCCAGACGTGCTCGCGACGGCGGCGATAGACCATCAGAAGCACTCGTTCCAGCAACCCAATGACTTGGTCGCCGAGCTGGGTGCCAAGCTCGATTAGTTGGCGCTCGTCCAGTCCTTTGGCGCGGTGGCGGCGCTCGATGTTGGCCTCGTAGTAGTCTGCCTCGGCCTTGGCGATGCGGCGCAGGCTGTCGGCGTACACGGCCAGCAACCGCAGCGTTGCGTCGTCACCTACTCCCGCGCCCCGGAACAACCCTGCCAGCTCCAACATGGTCGCGTCGTCCTCGCCAGCCATGTCGCCGGGCTCCGGAGGGGCGAAGCCGAGCGATTGGTGGACCGCCTGCACGAAGCTCATCGGCACCCCGCGCTCGGCGGCAAGCTGCTTGTAGGAGCGGTCCAAGCGTTCGGGCAAAGCCATCACCGGCGCATCAAGGAACGCCAGCGACAGGGCGCCCTTATTGATCAGCGCGAGGACCGTCTCGACCGACAGCCCTGCTGCCGTCCAAGACCACAGCAGCCTTGCACGCCGGACCGCCCCGGAGGATCCCAACTCAGCCTCCTCGCCGGGCAGCGCGCCGACCGCAACCAGCTGTCGCACAAAGCCCTCGGGCACGTTCGCGCGCTCGGCGATTTCTTCGATGCGGTCAGACACCTGAGCTCCTGCCTCCTCGATTGCCTCATCATTGCTGCCCAAACCCGACGCCGAGTGGCCTGGTCAAAGGGACGCCATCGGTGGGAACCTGCTGGTGACTCTTCGGATCAGCCCGCACAGCGGTACCACCGCGCGACTACGCCGGCGGCCTGGGGGCAGACTGTTTCATCTGCGCGAGGCGTTGGTGCCACCAGGCTCTCTATCGTTGGCCTTATTGATCGGCTGGCAACGCATCGGAGTATCCGCAGAAGCTACGGTCGGGAGGGATGTGCCCTACAGCTCGGTAGGCGTCATTCGGGCGAGATGTCGGATCAAACCGGGACGCTAGCTGGCCACAGGCTCGCATCAGCATCGACCTTTATCGAATTGAGGCCACCATAGCCGGGACGAATCAGGACAGTGGCGACCTCCAGGAACCCGGACGCCCGGAGCCCACGCGTCGAGGACGCATCGGGTTGATCGTCGCCGGATCGTTGGCGGCTGGACTGGTTGTTGCCCTGATTCTTGTCGCCGCCCCGTTCATCGCGGCACAGGAGAATGCCCTCACGGGTGCGGTTTTGCTCGGCTTTGCTTTCGGTTGGGCGTTGTTGGCTGTGCTGTCCATCCGGTTTACCGATCAGCCCCAACGGTGGGCAGCCGCGCCGGCCGCGTTCATGGCGCTGGTCGGTCTCGCCTTGCTCAGCGGGTCCGCCGCTGTGCACGATCTGCTCGGTTGGGTGTGGCCGCCAGCACTGTTTGGGCTGGTCGTCTGGATGTTTCTGCAGGCCCGGCGGCAGCTGCGCAGCCGAGGCGCGCGGTGGCTGGTCTACCTGGTACTGGCCGCGTTGGGTATTGCCTCGGTAGGCGGCGGTTATGAGACCGTGCGTGAGTCGCTCGACGCGAGGGCCTATCCCATGCCGGGCCAGCTGATTGATGTGGGTGGGCACCGGCTGCATCTGCACTGCACTGGCTCGGGCAGCCCCACGGTCGTGCTGGAACCGGGACTGGGCGGGGCATCCTCGGACCTCGGCTGGATTGCACCGGCCGTAGCCCGCGACAGCAGAGTCTGCGTGTATGACCGCGCGGGTCGCGGCTGGAGCGACGCAGCGGACGGCCCCCATGACGGTGCCCACATTGCCGCAGACCTGCACACGCTGCTTGACCGCGCCCACGTTCCGGGCCCGTACGTGTTGGCCGGTCACTCGTTCGGCGGCCTGTACGTCCTCAGCTTTGCCGCACAATTTCCGGATCAGGTCGCCGGCATGGTGTTACTCGACTCCACTGCACCCCAACCCGGTCCCGCCCGACCATCCAATACCGAGTCCTACAGCGTCCTCCGTCGCTTCTCCGCGTTATTACCCGCGGCCGCTCACCTCGGAGCCGTACGCCTGGTCGCCCACGCCGACTACGGCAGTCTGCCGCCACGCTCGCGGGACGAGGCGCGCGCCAATTCCTCGACCGCCCGCCACCTCGCGAGCTTCATCGAGGAGTCTGTCGAGGGATCCGCCTCGGTGCAGCATGCGGCGTCGCTGACCGACCTCGACGGTAAGCCGCTTATCGTCCTCACCGCCGATAGAAACGCCGACGATGAATGGCAATCGAAGCAGGACCACCTCGCCACGCTGTCGACCAACAGCCTCCACCGCCACGTCAACGCCACCCACGCATCGCTTTTGGACGACGAAGCCGACTCCGCCGCAGCCAGCCAGGCAATTCACGACGTCGTCGCGGCCGTACGCACCTCCCACCCGCTCCCCCCGCGCTGATGCGATGTCGACGACGTTACGACCTCCGTGTCATCGGGCCGCTGCGCAACCCACCCGCCAGATCATCCCGGCAGGCAGCCTGGGAAGCGGGCTCGGCAGGCGAATCCTGGCGACGAAACGTTGCGAGCGATTTCTCCTCAGCGGCACCCGGCCCTTACCCGCCCAGTCGACAAAAGTCATCAGCCGAAGACCGTCGGACCGGCTTCCGTCGGCGTGATCCGGATCACGCAGCGGCGCTGTTTGATCATGGCGGCGCGATAGTCGTCCCAGTCCGGATGCTCCCCAGAGATGGAGCGGTAATACTCCACCAGCGGTTCCATCGCCTCGGGCAGGTTGACGACCTCGACGTCGCCACTGAGCTGCGCCCAGTCGCCGAAGAACCTTTCATTGAGCACACACAACCAGGCTCGGGAGTCGCGGCGGACGTTCAAGGTCTTCATTGCGGATTCGCGGGTACTGACGACCAGACGATCCTGCGCGTCGACGCTGACCAGTACCGGTGACAACTGAGGTGTGCCGTCACGTTTCATGGTTGCAAGAACGGCATGTGGGTTCTTACGTGCGAACGCGAGTGCTTCTGCGACATCCATATCAGCGGCAAGTCAATCAGAATCGGCGACGATGCCGCTAG
>CAVUTQ010000034.1:0-52542 GCA_963744455.1 uncultured Actinomycetota bacterium
CAGCCGCAAAGAGGATCCGGGTGGCGACCATCGATCACTCGCCATCTTCCGACATCAAGGTGAGCTGGGAGGGCCGGCGATACGTGCACTCAAGCGAGATACCAGCGACTCGCGGGCGAGCTCGGAGGATCGGGAAGGCCCGTAGCCAGAGTTCTGCGGCCGCCGCATGCAGGCTGAACGAAGCTTAGAAGTCCAGCAGCCGGGTTACTGCGAAGAGCGCGAGCCAGATCCAGGTAATGCCGATGCCGATGGCGAAAGCTCGAAATCATCGACGCCGGTGATGCACGATGTCGTCGCGGGGATGCCCCGACCGCAAGCACCAGGCACATCAAGAACGACGGGCCGAACACACGCAGCCGAGGGCGTCCGGCAGTCCGCCGAAGGAGCACAGGCCGCCGAAGATCAGCGCGAGGACGCCGCTGATCAGGACCGCGGTAGCAAGCACCCGACCGAGCCGTCGATGGAAGGTGTACTGCCGGCTGCGGATCCGGTAGGCGAGCGGGAGTCGTGTCGAGAGTAGGCAAGCGCACCAGCCACGATGTAAGCACACCATGATGGGACGGCGAACCAGTAACGGGACTCCAGGGATGTCGCCATTCGATGTAGTTCGATTTGCCCAAACTGTGCTGCGTGCCCGAGCAGAGCCCTGGCGGTGCGCCCGCCCGCGACTCAGATCGTTTGATCAAGTGGTTCATCGGGGTCGTGGTGATTGGAGTGGGAGTCATTCTGCTCAGCGGTTTCGTTGTGGCGCAGAAGTGGGACTGGCTTCCGCCTGCTGTCGTTGTTGTGTCGCTGTTAGTCGCGGTGGCGAGTACTGGTCTTCTGCGGCGGGAGCGCTATAGCACAACGCGGGCAAGAGGCATGGCTTTGCTCGCACTGACCGGCTATCTGGCGGTTGTGGTGTGGGGGTCGGTGACTGGGTGGCCCCTTTGCCGTGATGATTCAACCGTACGTCTTGAACGGCAGCGGCTGGCAGCGTCGAGCAGATAGCCTAGGCGTGTGGGGGCAAGGCAAAGGGCTGACCTGGCCGAGTTGAGGGACTGGGTAGAGGGACTCCGTGCAGCGGCACACACCGCGCGGCAGGAGGGCAATATCACGCTGGCCAAGGCGTTGGACATTACCCGCTTCGAGGTGTACGAGTCCTACCTTGACGAGGACTACACCAACAACAGTGCCAAGCGGTTGATGATCAAAACTGAGCATCGGTGAAACCGTCGGTGTGGGTCAGGTCGCCGCCGGTTGGTCGGGTGGCTTGAGGTCGGCGTGGCGGTGTACCGCCCTCACCGTCCGTCCTCGCGCCGATACACCTGGGTGACCGGCAGCTCGGTCAGGGCTGCAGGGCGGCCGTTGCGCGATGCTGTGTGGCGCTCGATGGCCACCGCGTAGGTCAGGTCCCCCGATCACCTCGGAGCCGAGGAGGTCCCACTCGTAGCTGCGTACGTCGGAGAACCAAGAGGCAACGAACCGAAACGTCTTCGTGACCTCCTCTGTGGCGGTGCACGCAATCCCCGGGCGCCGAAGAGCGCACCGGATCAGTGGGGGACCGGAGCGTGTTATTCGGTTCTGCCATCTCGGTCATGAAACGCGGGCTGAACCTCGATGAACCGGGCCGGAAGTCACGATGAAAGTCCTCGACCTCACCGATTGATCAACTATCCGGTCTCTCCAACTACACCGGCAGGGTTACGTTTGTTCACAAGGTTTTCCACAGCCCGGGACAAAAAAAGGCCCAAGAATCTCCACGCCGAGGCTCGTATCTCTGTAGTGTTGCGTCCCGCCTCGTCGGCCGCTGTGCAAGGCCCCCTACCCCAGGGATTCAGGTGCGGCCGGCGGGGTTTGTTGTTCTTCCATGGACCAAGCTGGGCACGGAGCGGGTTCTGACAACGGAACGGGGGATTGAATTGATGAGTGTCGGGTTGCTTGGGCCGGCGGTCGGACTGTTTGCACTGACCAACATCGACGATCATCTTGATCGGAAGCGTGCGAGCCAATCAGAGGGTCTGGCTGCGCCAGCTCGACCCGCGACCAAGCGTCAGCCGGCCCGATCACAGCGAGCACAAATCGTTTACGAGTGATTGGTCGTGAGGCGTGCGGCAAGTGCTGCGATCCAGCCGAACAGAGTGACGATTGCCATCAGAAATGAGGCGTTGCCCCAAGGCAAGATCAGGAACACAACGAAGAGCGCACTAGCGGCGAGCGAAACGACCCCGATCGGCCGCCAGCTTCGGTCGCCGCGCACCGCGCAGCGCCATTGTCAGTGGCGCGAGCACCCCGTCGCAATGATCAACAGGAACGCGATCCCGTGGATCCAGCCGTGCCACGTGTCGGGATTCCCGCCTCTCAGCATCGGTGTATCGACCCTGAAGGCGGCCAGTATTAGCGCCACTCCGAGCAGGCCTAGAAGCATGACAGCGAAGCTGCTCGCCCGCCTAGGCGGCAGCTGATCGCGCACCGCGATGGCGAGGACCACGATCAGCAAGCCGGTGATACAAAGGTCGCGACTTGCGCACAACCGTACGGCCCGCGCGCCAACGAACTTGGCTACGGGACCTGCTCGCCACCCACGAATACCCAGCCAAGCCGATGAAGATAGTCAATGCTGGCCCAGCTATTCAATCCCACCGAAATCAAGAAAGGCCCTGCGATTAGGCCGGCGATCGCTCCAACATGGCGCAGCGCCTCACCCTCAAGAGCAGGGCTCGCGGTGCTGCCTGCCACCAGCCAAAGCTATGGCGCTGCCCGAGTCATCGTCAACGGAGATCATCATCGCTGGTGGTTGTTCATCCTGCACGAGTTCCCAGCAACGCTGCCCCGCGTGGCAGTGCGGGTGCGCCAACGGTTCTTGGATGCGCTCTGCGCTGGTCAAGCATTCCGAAGGTGCTCCGCGAGCTGGGCCTGACTTCTCATCGGGTCTTGGGACCGACGCAGCTCGACGATGAATGGGCTATCGCCTCCAACGCCCAGACGGGCAATCAGTTTCGCGATCCTGCTGCTGCCCTGCTAGGGGGTGGCGCTGATAGGTAGCACGGAGTGCGCGGACTTGGAGCCTTGGCGATTCCGAGCAGCTCACCGGCCACGGGATCGGAAGACTCTCAGGTCCGCAAGACTCAATTCCGCGTTACTTCCGTGGCTTGCCTGCTCTCTTTTGAGTATTTCCAACGCTGTCAGGCCGGGGGTGGCAGGATGCCTGGGCAATGGGTCGATGTTGGCGCGAGGAGGCTCATTGATGGAACGGCTTTGGATCCGAGAGGTCCGACGCGCCGCCCGGCGTGCAAGTGCTCCCTTCGCTCGGCAGATCGTTTTGGGTTGCGCCGCGGCCGCGGTCGGAACGATGGCCGCCTCCGTTCTGCCCCTGCAGTTGGGTGGCGCTGTGGCGCAGGCCATATGGGCCGCTGTGTGGGCAGTCGCTGGATACGTCGCCATCTGGACCGGGCTCTTCATTTATCACCTGTGGAGGTATCGATCTAGCGGATTTCGGGACCACGACTGGCTTGCGGCACACGATGAGTCCGATCCTGGCGGTGCCCTTTACCTAGAGCTCAGTCCCAGGTCAGGCGCCAGTCCGTGTCCCGGAGTTGACCTCGAGCTGTGGGTAAAGAGTCATGGCAAGTGGGAGGTCGTTGATGACGACGACGTGGTGTTGATGCCCGACAAGGTGATTCGTTGCCGCTTCGATCGCAACCACGAGGTGTTTCGCAGTGGCTTCTATGACGTCCGCTGGTTCCGGGCCGACGACCGAGGCAAGCTCGTTGAAATCACCCGCGAGCGGTTCCAATTGCGGAATCACTGGGTCGGCCGCCGGACAGGATCTGCATCGCGGACCAATCGAAGCTTGGCTCCCAAAACGCTGGTAACCAGCGAGGACGAGATCAAGCCACGCAGAGCGGTAGAGGCCCGCTAGCGTTCGTGCAGTGAGCGGGCGCGCGACCGGGTTAGCTCATGCGCCGTGCAGCCGCCGAGCGCATGTGGCACCGATTCCGCCGCCCGTGGCATGCCCATCTGCTCGTAGAGCGTTGTCGCCCGCTCCAACACCGGGATTCCCCTATCTGGGTGCATTGTCAGTGCCTCAATTGCCCTCATCCCCCGCTAAGCAGCTTCACATACGCCGCGGCCGTGCAGCAGCTAACCAGGCTGGCTGCAGGGTGGAGTCTTGACCGGGCGCTCCGAGTCGGCGGTCTCGTGGGCGTTTCTGTCTCGGCTTGGTTAGCTCAGTTCTTGTGCTTGTGTCTGGGTTGCTTCGTCAAGTCTTGAGCGGCGCCGGAGCAGGGCGACGCCCATGCTCAGCATGAAAACGAAGAAGCCGATGAAGCCGATGTTGGAGATACTCGCGATCACCGACGATGCCGGGCTGAGCAGCCCCAACCATCCAGCGAGCGCGCCGACGAGCAGGCCAAGCCATCCGATCCACCGCGGCAGCGCGCGCGTGGTAAGGATGGCCACCGCGTACAGCGGAACGACCACGCCGAAGTTGAGGAAGTTGCCGGCGGCGTTGGTCACAAGGGCGATGGCAGCGAAGGTGTCGGCAGTGGCCGCCAGCGTGGCCTGTCCTGCCGGGTCGGCGTCGAGGTAGGCCGGCACTAGTTCGTAGCCCATCGCGATCGGGACCAGGTGCGAGACGGTCACCAGCGTCAACCCGACGGCGCCGAGAATCGGCGCCAGAATCATCACCGGCCCAGCCAATCGAAGGGTGTCGTAGAAACCAACCAGCGCGACGATCCCCAGAAACCCCACCAGGATGATCAACCAGGCCCCAACGAAGAACAACCAGCCGGCCGCGTCCACGGCCGCGATCCACTCCCGGCCCGGCGGTCCGGTCTCCGGGATCAACACCCCCACACCGCTGGAACCCATCGCCACCCCGCCAAGCACAAAGCAGATAACCGTGCCGAGTGCACATACGGCGGCGACTGTGGAGAGCCTGCAGCGTCCTCATAGCCCCTAGCCTCGCACCACGGTACCCAAATGGCAGATCCTAGGATCTCCAATTTCTGGAGGGTCTTGATCGTGGTCGGATTGGGCTAGGGAGGAGCTGATTATCACTAGCCAACCATCGAGCCATCTGACGAAACGGCCCGAACTTGCACCGGCAGGGCCACCCTCGAGGATGGATGCCGACAACCCCGAGTCAGGGATCTACGCTGGCTGACATGGCGTCGGAGGTCTACGCCAACCGCATGGGATGGCCCAGTGTCGTGGCTGTCACCGCCCCGCCCCTGCTGCTGGCTGGGCTCGGCTTGACCCATCCGAACGACCTGAGTGGGGCGTCGGCCGGGTGGTGGACGAGTTTGCACATCATTCTGGTTCCGCTGTTCCCGCTACTCGGGGTCAGTCATTGGGTCCTGCTTCACGGACGGCCAGGCGTGATCGCGTGGAACGGCCGGGTTGCGGCCTTCTGCACTCGGGCCGATGCACAGCGACACGCAAGCGAGCCATCAAGCAGCAGTCGGAAGCTTCACTCCCGTGACGCCATCGCCGCGTGATCGCGTGGCTGGCACCTCACGGCGCATCATCGCCATAGCAAGGACGATAGGTTGACCCTGACTCCATGCCGCGGGAACTCATCGCCCAGACCGTGTGTAGGGAAGCCGACCACGGCGATCGCGATCAGAAGGCCGCCGACCCACGAGAGACTCCTCCGGCGAGAGGCGCGGAGAACACCGACTCCGAAGGCAAGCACCAGCAAACCGTGGATCAAGATGACGTCACCATCAAAGGCCGAACTGGGGATCCGAATGCACTCAGTTCACTGATCGTCTGATCTAGCCGATCAATGTTGCCGTGAATAGTAAGCGGAACACGCTCAACGTTCAGCCTCACAGTTTGGAAGGTTCGTGACGACTGCGACGCCCGACAATGGAGTCGCGTCACTACCAGAAGGTCGCCGGAGCGTTCTCGGTGTACAGCTACTGCCAGTTGCCGACGCGCGCGTGCCTCTCACGCAGGCTCGAGGCTGGCACTTCGGATGATTTCGTTCAGTTCCTTGGTGGCCTTGGTCATCTCGTGCAGCTCAGCTGCAACCGCGTGGAGATTCCCGGACGGCGCAGCACGCGAGCCATCCAGATCATCGATACTGATCACGTACTCGAGCGGCTCGATGGCGCCGAAAGGTCCTTCTGCCTCGATCCGCACCCGATAGGCCTTGTGTGCGGCCCAGTCGGTTGTGTTGTGCGCCGCACCCAAAGCCCATTGCATCGTGCGACCCGGCGCTAACGAGGCGATGCCTTGTTTCAAGTTCTCGAGGATCGGTTTGATGTCCAGCGTCGATGGCGGTGCCGGATCAAAGGTCACCTTCACGTCGCGGGCAATGCCTGGCCCGGAGTTTCCAAGTAGCAGCACCAACGCTTGACCCTGCCCGTCGTCGCCGCGAACATCGGCCCACACGATCGGCTGCGCGGCATCCTTGGCGGCTTGATTGTGCTGCTTGGTCTGCTCTCGCGATGCGTTAGCGGATCGTCTCACGTAGATCAGCGAGAAGCCGGCCACCAGCAGCGACAAGATCGACACAGCAGCACCGAGGGCCACCCAATACTCAGGCTGGATGTCTCTGATGACGTTTCTGATGATCTCCATGGTTCCAATTCACCTCAGAGCAAGCGCGGCTTGCCGTGCGTTTTCCGGGAGTAGTGTTGCACGCCGGTCTAGCTCGAGCGCCTGTACGGGCAAACGTGTCCTAGGCACCGGAGATTGCTTGTGGGGCCTGTGGACGGCATTTGTTGTCCTTGCTGGACTCAGATCCGAGACCACCTCTGAGGCTTCTGAGCCCGCTGGGCTGGGGCCTGAACCGACAACTGAAGCCCTAGCCCAACAAGCACGGCAGGCAGTGGAGGCTCTGGCGCGTCGGTCTGACCCGGCGGCCTTCTCCGAGCTGCTGCGCTTGAGCGCATTGGTCGGTGAATGCCTCGGCGTCTCCGCTCGTTCATTGGCTGAGGGAGGATGGTGGGCGCACGTGGCCGAGGTCGCCGGCGTCACCCGGCAGGCCGTATGGTCACGGGGGCGATCAGAAACCCCATAGCGCGAGCGCAAACCCAGTATGTCTAGGCCCATTCAGCTGGCGGGATAGATCGCTCAACACTTTCCATCGTGGGCCCATACGTGGTACGCAGTTTTTCTGCTACCGTTCGCTGTTCCGGGAAGGATCTATCACAAATGAGTGATCAGACTACTGGTGCTACGGTCAGCGATTACGACGCCATTGGCGGGGGCCCGGCCGTGAGCGCTGTCGTAAACGATTTCTACGTGCGGGTTCTTGGTGACCCGCAACTTGCGCCGTACTTCGACGGCATTGACATGGCGCGCCTCAAGCGGCACCAGGTGATGTTGGTGTCGCAAGTGCTCGGCGGTCCGGCCAAGTATGACGGTCGCCCGCTCGACGAGGCCCATGAAGGCCTCGGCATCGACCATGAGGACTTCGGCGCGGTCGCTGGCCATCTCACGGCTTCCATGAAAGATGCCGGAGTTCCTGAGGACATCCTCATGAGGGCAATGGCAGTTGTCGCATCCACCGAGCCCGACATCGTGGAATCCAGGTCGCCCTAACGCTAATGGACACCGCCGCCTTAAAGGCCAGCTGGGGGAAGGTCGCGGCAGCAGGCGACGATGTCCCGCTGTACTTCTACTCTCACCTGTTCTTGAGCCACCCCGACGTGCGCTCGATGTTCCCGATCCAGATGTCGGGCCAGCGCGACAAGCTGGTGACCGCGCTGGGCGCTGTCGTTTCCAACGTCGACGAGATCGACAAGGTGATACCGCTTCTGGAGCAGCTGGGTCGTGACCACCGGCGCTTCTCGGTGGTGACCGAGCACTACACAGCGGTCGGGGCCAGCCTGCTCGCGACGCTGAAGAAGTTCCTCGGCCCGTCGTGGACACCCGATCTCGCCGATACATGGGCGCAGGCGTACGGGCTCGTCGCGAAGGTCATGGTTGCTGCTGCCGAGCAGCACGAGGATGTAGCGCCGGCCGCCTGGGAGGCGGACGTCGTGCACGTCGAACGACGCTCGGTCGAGGTTGCCGTGATAGAGGTCGCGCCACGGGAGCCGTTCCCCTACCGCGCCGGCCAATCAGTGGCCGTGGAGATCCCGCAGCGGCCCCGGCTGTGGCGCTACTTCAGCCCCGCGAACGCTCCGGACCCGTCAGGGCGCCTGCAGTTCCACATCCAGCCGGTCGCCGGCGGGCTCGTCTCCAGCGCCGTGGTCCGCCGGCTGAGCCAAGGCGACACCATCAGGATGGGCGCCCCGGTCGGCGAACAGCTCACGCTGCCCGAGGACGGGCAGCTCCCGGACCTCCTCATGGTGGCAGGCGGCACTGGCCTCGCCCCACTGCGCGCCGTGCTGGACCAGATCGACCGACGCCGCATGGCCACCGGGTACAGCCCTCGGGTCCATCTGTTCCACGGCTCGCGGATGCCCTGGAACCTCTACGACCACGAGTACCTCACTGCGCTCGCCAGCAGGTCGTGGTTCGACTACACCCCGGTGGTCTCCGAGGACCCCACGTACTACGGCGCCAAAGGGCTCGTCGGCATAGTGGCGGCGAAGTCCGGCGACTGGTCGAGCCGAATGGCTATGGTGTGTGGGTCGCCGGGCATGGTCCGGTATACGGTGCAGGAGCTCGAGGCCTCGGGCGTTCCGGCCGCCTCAATCCGGCGCGAGCAGTTCGATTTCCAAGGGGCGGCGTCGCCGACGGAGGAGTTACATGACGCAATGGAGGCCAGGTAGCAGTGGCGGGTTCATACCATGAGCAGGACTGATCCACCGGGCGCTCGGATCAGTCCACACGACGTACGCCGCAAGCACTTCAGCAACCGGCTCCGTGGAGTCGACCCCGGCGAGGTCCGATCCTTCCTCACTCGGGTGGCCGATGACCTCGAGGGACTTCAGGCGCAGCTCGCGACCCTGACGCAGGAGAACCAATCGCTGCGTGCCGAGCTCCAGGAGGCTCGGGCAGACCTTCAGGAGGCTCGGGGAGACCCGATGGAACGTGCCACCGACCAGGCCGTGAGCGTCCTCAACCAAGCCCAGCAGCTCGCCGACTCGTTGATCGATGAAGCGATGCAGTCAGCTCGTGACTTGCTGCTGACGGCGCGGTCTCAGCAGCGCGACGTGATGGAGCAGGCCAAAGTGGCCGCAAAGGGGGCTGTCGGCCGCGCCACGGCCATCGCCGAGCGCGCCGGCAGCGAGGACGCGTCGGTCCGAGACGTCGAGTACATCCGGATGTTCGCCAAGGTGGCTCAAGTGCAGCTCCAGGCCGTGCTCGATGCACTCAACGAGCATGTCAACCGGCTTGGTGTGGCTACCGGAACTACCGAGCCATCCAAGTCAGATCGGGAGACTTGGTCCTCAGACAGGTCTGCCGCTGGGTGAGAGTTCCGGGGAGTCCCGGCTGATCACAGCAGGGCAATACACATCCTCAGCAGACGGAGAACAAGGAATACTCGACTCTCAAGTCCGGACCCTGCGCAGAGAGCGATCGGCGACTTCGCGCCGAAGCTGATCTCACTCACCGATGACGTCTTATTCGGCGACGTCTGGGAACCTGTTCACATGATGCCCGGCGCGCTCGAAATCGCGATGGGCGCCACAGCGTGCGCAGGTCTTGTAGCGTTGGCTGCTTGTGGGGCGGCCGAGTTCTCGGTCTTTGAGCCGGTAGGAGGGAGCCGACTTCAGCATCGTTGCTGACCGCCTTCCAATAGGTGTATCGAATCGACGGGCCTTACCGAAGACTGGGGTCGAAACTGATGCTCGTCTGGATGTGGCCCACCGCCCTAGGATACTGACGGGACCTGTTCGCGTGGCCTGTCGATCGAGGCGATGGAGCAGGAGGCTTGGGGGAGGTTGATCATGGAGCATCCACGCGTTCACGGGTTGAGTGAGTGGAGACCGCTCGCTCGCGGGGGCTTTGCTGTGGTCTGGAAGGCTCGCCAGCTGTCGTTGGACCGTATGGTCGCGGTCAAGGTGTATCAACGCGAGTTGGATGAAGGCTATCGACGCCGTTTTCTGCGAGAGGCCGCCGCCGCCAGGCTGTCAGATCACCCTGGCATCGTTACGGTCCACGACGCCGGCGTACTGCCGGACGACCGTCCTTACCTCATTATGGATCTGTGGTCGGGCGGGTCCTTGAGCCAATGGCTCAAGCCTGACAACCGGCCCAGCCAAGAGCGGGTCCGACAGGTTGGCGTCCGGATCGCCGATGCGTTAGCCGCCGTCCACGCGTGTGGTGTGCTGCACCGCGACGTTAAACCAGCCAACATCCTGATCGACAGCTTCGGTAAGCCCGGATTAGCCGACTTCGGGCTGGCGGCCATGGCTGGCGCTGAGACAACGGCGGCTGATGTGCTGTATGTGACTCCGGCATACGCGCCGCCAGAGGCGTTCGGAATGCAGCCCGCAACTCAATACGGGGACGTCTTCTCTCTGGCTGCCACGTTGTATGCCCTGTTAGCACGTTGCCCTCCTCGTGATGTCCGCGGCGCCAACGTCGCTCTCGAGCAGATGATCGAGGTCGCTAAGAGACCAATTGGCCCGGTACCCGGGGTCAACTGGCACTTAATGGACGCATTGATGATCGCTCTTAGTAACGACCCGGCGGCTCGACCGACCGCGGCGAAATTTCGCGACCAGCTCGCAAATGTGCCCCGCATTTCGATACGAGGGGCGCTTGTCGGTGCTGGCGAAGATACGTCCTCCGTGTTTCCACGTGGGGGTTCCTTAGTTCCCGGGCATTCGGCAATTTCGAACAGCCACAGTATTGCTGTCACTGCGGTAACAGCGGATTCGCAGCAAGCTCCTGGTCAGGTGGCGTCCGCCGAGGCACCACGATGGCAAGTAAAACGCCGCGCAGTCATTCCCGTCCTGGCCGCGGCCTTGGTTACTGTGATCGCACCCGCGACGGCCTGGCTGATCAGCGAGCCCGCTCCGTCGGCTCTTCCTGTCACAATAACGCCCAGTGCGACCCTCGGCCCACCGTCGTCGGGCGCCGGTCCGTCACAAGCCTCCGACCCGAGGCCGCCGACTTCGACCACGACACCGGGTGCCGGCGACAACACCGGCTCCGGTTCGGCGAAGCAGGAGACCATTCAGTTGGAGAATTCAGCCGACTCCGCCAAGCCCTTCCAAACCGTTCGAATCCAAGGTACGTATCCCGGTGGGCCAGACACCTCCCTGCGGGTGCAGCGCTGGGAGGGAGGCCAATGGCTGACCTTCCCGTTACCTACCAAGACCGACCAGTCGGGCCAGTTCACCGCCTATGTCGAGTTTGGGCAGCCGGGTCGCTACCGGCTTCGCGTGCTGGACCCCGACTCCGACTTGATGTCCAAACCCTCTGTGCTGGTGATCAAGGGCTGACTATCGTCTGGGTCGGCGCCCAGAGCACGAAGTAGCACAGCATCCGTCTGACCTCCTGCTGTCACAAGTGCGGTCGAACCCACCGGGGAAGCCAAGGCACCAGGAGCTGGGGCCGGGCGCGGCAGTGCTGGCGGCATGGGGTACTCGAAGCCGCAGCCTCACCGCAGCTGGGACTCGCCACGGTCAGCAACTTCTACTTACTGCTTCACTTGGACGTTGCCGCCCTCGATGTAGCCGCCCCGGGTGTAGGCGGCGTAGGCGCCCCCGAAGAGTTCGATGGAAAAGCCGTCGCCGGTGATCTCCCCGCGCGAGCTGCCCGGCTCACCCTGGTCGAACACCTGGACGATGAACCGGCCGTTCCGCGCGTTCTTCGGGACACCGGGCGTCTTGTCCTGCGGTCGGTACGTGCCTTCGAACTGGGCCGTGTTCGGGAAGGCCTCGGCCGCCTCCTCGCACGTGGAGACGCCCGGGACGAAGAAAGGGTCCACGATGCCGTGGAGCCTGATCGCCGGGAACTGGAGTGTCCCGATGGTGCTGGGGCCGCTGTCGTGGTATGTGATCGCGCCCGAGATTCTGGCCCGTTGGGCCTTCCGGTTCATCTCGCAGGTGAAGTTGAAGCCGAAGTTTGCATCGCCCTGGTAGACGCCGACGGGGCCTCCCGGGAAGGGCTCACCGACGTGCCCCCCACCCTCCGCCTTGCAGGCTCCCAACACCAGTAGCGTGGCCAGGGCCATCCCGGCTGCTCCGACCCGCCGGGCAATGCGCCGGCGGGGTGACTCGTTCACGATCGGCTCTTGCATGTCCATCCCCCGTTTGTCAAGGACAGCCGTCAGCGTACCTCAGGAGGAATGGATAACTGGCCGCTGGCCGGCGCTTGGGACGCGCGTTTCAAGGGGGCCGCAAGTACGGATACGAGTTGAGGTCACGTTGCAACAGGTCGACGAGGACGATCTCGGCCGCCTTCAGATTTAACTACAGCAGATCTTCGCCGCTCCATCCGGATCGGCGAAGATCTGCCTGAGGGTCTCTACTCCACGAACTCGCCGGGGGAGACCATGCGCACCAGCAGCTGGCTCCCGCACGGCGGGTCCGGCGGCATGGGGGCACTCGAAACTGCACCCGCGGGCGCCGCCGACGCCCTCGGCGCTCCTAGTCCACCTGGATGTTGCCGCCCTCGATGTAGCCGCCCCGGGTGTAGCCGTTGTAGGGGCCAAAGAAGAGTTCGATGGAGAAGAGGTCCCCGGTGAAATCCCCACGTGGGTGGCCCGGCTCACCCTGGTCGCCCACCAGGACAGTGAACTCGCCCTCGAGAGGCGCTAACCGTCGCGTCCTGGGACCGGTAGGTGCCCTCGAACTCGGCCGCCGGAATGCCGTCGAACAACTCCCCCTCCGCCGCCTCGCAGATTCAACGCTCAGGATCACGATGGGCTTCACGGTGCCGTGGATCCTGATCTCCGGGAACGGGGTCGGCATCACGTCGCCCAGGAAATTGATGGTGCTGGGGCTGTCGTGGTAGGTGATCTCGCCCTTGATCACGGCCTTGTTGGCCGCGTTCATCTCGCAGGTGTAGTTGAAGCCGAAGTTTGCTTGGCCCTGTGTAGGTGCCGTCGATATCGACCGGAAGGACGCCTCCCGGCAGGGGGTCATCGATGTATCCCCCGCCGGTCGCCTTGCAGGCTCCCAGCGTCAGTACTGTGGCCAGGGCCAACCCGGCTGCTCCGACCCGCCGGGCGATTCGCCCGCGGGGTGACTCCTTCGCGATGGACTTTTGCATGTTTCATCACCTCGTTCACATTGGTTCATAACCTGTTCATCGCCTCATTCGCGATCGCTCTTAAGACTTCAGCACCTCTTTTTCAGGACCAGACGCCGGCGTACTTGAGGAGATCGGCCATGGTGAACTTGCCGCGTTCCGGCGCTATGGGGGGCGCGGGCTTCCAGGTGGGCTGCAGGTACAGATACGAGTTGAGATCGCGTTGCAACAGGCCGACGAGGACCTCGGCCACGATGCGCCCGCCGACGGGCCCCAGCTCGCGGCCCTTGCCGACGATCTCGGCCTCCTTCAAGATGTAGAACCACAGCGGGGCCTCGCCGCCGAATTCCGGCTTGGCGAGGGTCTCCTTGAGGCTCGCGTTCTCCACATCGGACTCGCTCAAGACCACCACCTCGTTTGCGCCCGTGCCGCTTGTGGGGATGGGAATTTTCACCTCGATGCGGTGGTTCTGTGACAGCTCGGCGTTGGTGAGCGGCGTCACGCCCATCAGCCGAGCCACCTGCTGTCCCGAGGGCAGACCCATCTTCCTGCCCCGGAGCAGGTTCCGCTGCGCGAGCAAGCTCGAGGAGTCGCCGTCGGGCTGCACCGTCGAGGGCAGCTGGAACAGCGGGCCGGCCAGCGAAGCGTCAAACTGGCGCACGGGCCGGGCGGTGCGTGCGGCCCCCGCCTGGTTGAAGAACTTGCTCCACTGAATCCGCAGCCGAGGCGGCACCGTGCGGGACCCGTTCATGTTGTTGTCACTGGCCACGGCCTCGAACAGCGGCACGCTCGAGACGGCCTTGGTGCCGCTGGTGGTGACGACGTCCTGGACGGTATAGCGGGGCCGCGTGATGCTGTGGCCGAAGCGGTATGCGGCCACAGCGAACTCGACGGGGATGAAGGGTTTTCCCAGCGGGTTCGTCGGCTTGTAGTACTTGATGTTGATGATCGGCATCCCGACCCCGGTCAGGACTTCCTTGTACACCGAGTCGGCCATGGCCTTGCCCACGATGGCGGGCAGGAAGTCGTGGGTCACCATCCACTGGTAATGCCACCGGGCCAGACGCCGGGCCGACTCGAACACCGCCGCCCGGGGTATCCGGATCGCCCGCATGTAGTCCACAAGCTTGTTGTGGAACTTCTGCATGGCCACGTGCATCTGGAGGATGATCAGCGTCTGGTCGTTGCGGGGGTCAGCGATGGTGGCCTTGCCGGCGGCGTCGCGGGGCACGTCCCAGACCACAAGGGGCGGCTTGGGGTAGTAGGTGGTGTCGGGCTCCGCGAAGGACCAAGCCCTTGATGCCCTTGGTCTCGTCGTATTTGGTCTCAACGATCTTGAACTTGTCCCGGTCGTTGGGGTCGTACAGCTGCGGGTTTTGGTTGGGGCCCAGCCCGTAGATGGCGTCGAGGTCGTAGCGGGGGGTGCGGAAGTTTGTGGTGGCGTTGGGGTCGGCTTGCTGCTCGTTGAGGGGCGTGGTGTCGAAGGTGATGTCGTGGTCGACGAACTGGCCGACGAAGGTGAACCCCGACGTGAGGGCCGGATTGGGGTTCTCGTTGAAGCGGTCGTTGTCATCCTTGTTGGCGACGGGTGGCACGGTGCTGATGACGGGCTGTTCCTCCATGATCAGACCCAGGTCCTCGAGCAGGGTCCCCGAGGCCGGGTGCGGCGGCTGGTTCTTGAACATGAACCCGAAGCGACCCTCGGTCGTGGGGCTTTGGGTGGCCAGGTCCATTCCGCGCAGCTCGGCGCCGTGGGGTGGCATGGGGGCCGGCTCAGCGGCCGCCGCCGGTGCCATCCAGGGGGCGCTGACTGCCGTCCCCAGCGAAGCAGGGGCTGCCGTCCCCAGTGAGACGGCGGCTGTCCCCTTCAGAAAAAGGCGACGGTTGAAGCCACGAGCCCGGTCCTCCGACATTGCATCCCCCGATTCGTCGGTCGATCTACTCTTTCCCATCCTGGCGCAGAATCAAACCTCCCGCGTCTGGCGCGGGCCTGTCAAGCCTGTCTAAGCAAGCATGGTGCGGTCAGGAGCCCGGACCCCTGTCGCACCTACCAGCGGACGATTCACCGCAAACGCGGCCCGGGGTCCAACTAAAGGGCGTTTGCCCGTCATCGGCCACTGTGGTGGTCGCGGGAACCGGCCGCGGCGGAAACAGCAAAAGCCGCAGACAGCAGCAGTAGAGCGGCCCCTGCTGCAGCCAGCGGTGCATTCAGCTCAGGCGCTGGGGCACCGCCGGTCTCGACCCCGCCGCGCGCCCGGTCCGCTGCGCCGGCCCCCTTGACGACGCCGCACACAGCCGGGTTGGTTACCTCTTCCGGTACACCGGCCTTTCCCTGATTCTTTGCGAATGTCGATTCACCCAGGGCGTCCAGATCATACTTGCCGTTGTTGTTGACGTCGATGCCGTGCTGCACGACGTGCATTGAGGAGAGGTGCTCCAGTAGGCCGTCCGGAAGCATCTCGGCAGGGAAGGTTCGTTCGTAGCTAATTCGGCCCTCTGAGTCGGCGACCGGCATCCGCTTGGGGTCGAGCGCGTCTTCCGGCGTCGCAGTCGCACCACCACTGGTCGTCAACGGAAAGAAGATGAGGCCGTACTCGCCCATCCCCTCCTCGTTGGTGATGACCCCGTCGCCATCGGTGTCGGCCTCCTTCAGAGTGGGGCACGTGAAGTGCTCCCCGTGCCCTGACCCGTGGATGTGCTGGGGGTGGAACACGCCCGGCACCAGGCCTTGCGAATGGATGACCACCTTAAGACCACCGTCGTCGGTCGCCGTCAGGGTGGCTGTGCCACTAGCGCCGCTGCCGTTTTGTTCCACCAGCTTTGCTTTCACGGTCGTGTCGGCTGCAGCGCTCATCGGTAGGCACAAGATGGCCGAGGCCGCTGCCAGTATGAGTGAGTTGCGCAACTTGGTCATATCCACTGCCTCAGGTTGGGAGCACCCGCGTGCTCGCTGGCGATGTCATGTCCAACCATTCGACCCCCGATATTGGCAGCCGCTGTCCTTGGACACCGAAGCACCTCCCCCGTCGGTCAGTGCCGCCCACTTATATACCATGCCTGTCACCGGTTCAGTGCATACAGCATTGGATTTGGACGAAGGCTTGAAGGATCTGAGCGGTTTGGTCAGCCTGCCTGCGCCAGATGGCCTCAACCTCATTTCCGCTCGTAAACGCACTAGAAAGGGCTGCGGCGCAACCATCGCAGCCCTTTCTCCGGTACCTGCCCAACCGCGATGAGGCGTCTTCAGTAATGGAGCGCCGCACCACCGTGCCAGGCGTCAGCGACCACCTAACGGGGAAAGAATGCTCATGACGAAGTAGCGGGTGCGTCGCATCCTTGCCACCGTCGCTAATTGATGTTGCCCCTTCGTAGGCCTCTACACTTAATCCGCTAACGGTGAGAGCTTCACCAACTATGGTCGCCCTTGCCGTTGTGCTGGACTAACGCGTTCCAAGTCCTGGAGCCAGACCCTCAGGGACAATCGGTACGCACCGGCAATCAAAGGCGCTCCCGCATGCTGTGCGGAGGGTCCGTTCCGACCGCTGTCGATGAGGGGATCGAAGCTGATGTTGGATTCGTCCAGCCGGCGTCCGAGCCGACTAGTCAGGGCCTCGATCGCTGTCGGACTGGCCATTATTGGCGCCGTGCTGGTGTGGGCAGCGTTAGCAAGACCGTCTACTCCGGACTCAGCCCTCACTGATGCGCCGAATGGGCACAGCATGCCGTCGATGTCTCCCAGTGCACCGAAGCCCACTCCCGAACGAGCTACGCCAGGAGCGGATGAGACCGACCTTCGGGACCAGATCACGGGGTTGGTTCTGCCGGAGTCTGAGCCAGTCGCGGTGTCTATACCTAGGATCGGTGTCCGATCGAGGTTGGTCCCCCTCGGGCTCGAAGAGAATGGAGCGATGGAGACGCCGGACCCTGCCGACGCTGGCTGGTACTCTCGAGGGCCCTCACCAGGCGCACTCGGGCCGGCCGTCATCACCGGACACGTCACTTGGAACGGCCCTGCGGTCTTCTACCGCCTAGGCACCATGCGGCGCGGCGATCAAGTGAGCGTTACCCGAAAGGACGGGAAAACTGTCGTCTTCACTGTCACGCGGGTGGCCCGATTCTCCAAGTCGCGGTTCCCAAGCCAAGCGGTTTACGGCCCAATCGACCATGCCGGACTGCGACTTATCACCTGTGGTGGCACCTACGACGCAGCCCGACACAAGTACCGGGACAACGTCGTTGTCTTCGCCAAGCTAAAGGCCGTGCGCGGGGCCTGATGGCTGATAGCCGGAGGTGGTCAGCCCTTGATCACCACCACAAAGGGTTTAGACGTCACGCCAGAGTCGGGGTCCACCACGCGAAGCCGGTAACGACCCGGTTGGCCAAACTCGGCCTGGGTGATGAACTGGCCCGACTGGTCGGTCTTGGTCGGTAACGGGAAGTCCAGCCACTTGCCGCCCTCCCAGCGCTGCACCCGCAGAAAGGTGCCCGATCCACCGCGATACGTACCTTGGATGTGAACAGCTTCGAAGGGCCTTGCCGAGGCGGGTAAATCCTCCAACTGAATGGTCGACTCTTCTCCCCTGGTGCCCGCCGATTCATCTGACGGCTCACTTGTCGGCTTGCTCACCGTCGCGGTTGCGGTCGCCGTAACGGTAGGGGCCGATTGTGCTGTCACGCCGCGATCTCTACCCGCGGCGAACAACAACGCGCCGATAAGCAGCACCGCCAAGGCGGTGGCGGCTAGCGCCAGCGATCTAAAGCGCCTTTTCTCCCTAGGAGTCTCAACCAGCACAGGTCCAACGACCTGCTGTTCCGGGAGTTGAGGACGTGAGTGCCCACGTCCGCTAAATTCCGCAAGGACTGCAGGCATCTCTACGGTCTCATCATCGAGGGGACCGGCAGGCGCGGTGTCGGCCTTCTCGGTATCGTCAACCACCGCCTCAACCCCGGCGGAATCGCCCTTCTCGACATCGCCAACCAGCGCCTCAACCCCGGCGGAATCGCCCTTCTCGACATCGCCAACCACCGCCTCAACCCCGGCGGAATCACCCTCCTCGACATCGCCAGCTGCCGGCTCAATCAACCTCCGCAGTGTCGCCTCAACTTCGGCGGAATCACCCACCTCGACATCGCCAACCACCGCCTCAACCCCGGCGGAATCACTCACTCCTCGACATCGCCAGCTGCCGGCTCAATCAACCTCCGCAGTGTCGCCTCAACTTCGGCGGAATCACCCACCTCGACATCGCCAACCACCGCCTCAACCCCGGCGGAATCACCCTCCTCGACATCGCCAGCTGCCGGCTCAATCAACCTCCGCAGTGTCGCCTCAACTTCGCGTGACCCCTGAATATCTATCCAGTCCGTGGTCTTGGTGCCCCACGGCAGCTCGAGAATCGTGTCGAGCCAGATCCGGATGTCGTCGGAGTCGGGGCTCTGGTCACTGGTCCGTTCAAGCTTGCCGACTTCGCACAGCGCCGCCTTACGTACGTCGTCGGGGAGCTCGGCCTGCTCCACCCGCGTCCGATAGTCGTGGGCGCCGTCGGGCTGGTCCTCGGCGAGCTCCTTCTCCCCGTCAACCTTCTGGGCGTCCAGAGCTGGATGGTCGGCAGTGCCTGGGTCGGCCAACTCATCTGTGGATAACCGCTGTGTCGCCATCTTCACTCGAACGATCCGCTGGGTCGGTATCTCATCCGCAAAAGCTGACGGGTCGGCAGCGCCCGGGTCGGCCAACTCATCTGTGGATAACCGCTGTATCGGCACCTCCACCCGAGGGATCCGCTGTGTCGGCATCTCCTCGTCAACATGGGCAGGGGCGGATATGGGCGCCGGGACTGCCGTTAGGCCAGACTCGTTGGCAGAGGCGGCTGACGCCGCCAAAGCCGTTGCCACTGCTGGAACGAATGGGTCGGCACCCGCGGGACTGCCGCAGACGTCGCAATAACCGTCGACGATCGTGCCGGTACACCCTGGCTGAGTACAGGCCGTCATGTGGTCCGGCTTTTTCGGTTCCGGGGAAAATCCCGAGACTTGACGGACTGCCATTAGGCCGGGCTCGTCAGCAGGAGCGAGTGATGCCGCTGAAGCTGCTGCCACTGCTGGAATGAACGGAACTGCGCCCGCGGGACTGCCGCAGACGTCGCAGTAACCGTCGACGATCGTGCCGGTACATGCTGGCTGTCTACAGGCTGTCATGAGGTCCCCGTTCTCCTGACATCGACATTCGCCATCGTAGGACACAGCGCTGAAGTCGTATCTCACAGCCGTCGGGCCGCTGCAGCTGCCAATGTACGCGGACCATCGCGAGGTCCGGCGAGTGCTCAGAACGTGGAGCGACAGCGGCATTGTCAGCCAGACACACGTACCTGGACAATGTCGTTGTCTTCGCCAGGCTGGAAGCGGTGCGCGGGCCTTGGGTAGCTGACAACCTGACGTGGTCAGCCCCTGATCACTAGCACAAACGGTTTAGACGTCACGCCAGAGTCGGGGTCCAGCACGCGAAGCCGGTAGCGACCCGGCTGCCCCAACTCGACATAGGCGGTGAACTGGCCCGACTGGTCGGTCTTGGTAGGTAACGGGAAGGTCAGCCACTGGCCTCCCTCCCAGCGCTGCACCCGCAGGGAGGTGTCTGCCCCACCGGGATACGTACCCTGAATACGAACGGTTTGGAAGGGCTTGGCGGACTCGGCTGAATTCTCCACCTGAATGGTCTCCTGCTTCGCCGAACCGGAGCCGGTGTTGTCGCCGGCACCAGGTGTCGTGGTCGAAGTCGGCGGCCTCGGGTCGGAGGCTTGTGACGGACCGGCGCTCGACGACGGTGGGCCGCGGGTCGCACCCTGAGTGGAGGCGGACTCCACTGCCCGCTCACCTGGCGCTCGGGACAGCAAGAGCCCCAGGCAGACCACGTTAAGGATGACGAGCACCGATAGAACCAGCAGTTTCTGCCGCAGCCTTCGATTGCGGCCGGACAGTGCATCGCCCGACGAAAACCGTCGGTACGCTGCCGCCAGCTTGCCCTTGGGGCGTCTTATGACAAGCACTGCGATCAAAAGCAGCAAGGTCAGGAGTAGGGCGACAGCGATGCCGATCAGCACCGCAAGCCACTGATGACCGGTCATGGCTGGTCCTTGACGATCCTCACTTCTGACTTAGCAACGCCACTGTTTCGTCGTCGGCGTTGTCGGCAGCGAGCTCCAGACTCGCGGGGCGCTGCAGGACATGCGTCACCTCGACGACGTCACGTCCGCAGACACATGGCGGAGACCGATAGACAACCAATGGAAGTTTAGTTGCCCTTGGCCAGTCTCAAATTCTCCAGCGCCTCACGGCACGAGGCCTGCCGAAGGTCTCCCGCTCCTGCTGACTCCGCTCAGTCGATCCGCACCCTCAGCGGCGGCTCGACAAGCTCATTGCCGGGCATGAGTGCTGTCATCAGGTGGAGCCGCCCGTCGTCGAGCAGACCCGCGATCGGTGTCAGCGTTGCCTCGGGGCCGTCGACCTCGATGAGCAGGAGATGGGCCTGAGCCCCCCAGGCCGCTGTGTGGGCGTCGGCGAAGCCCTCGGGCACCTTCTGTAGACGGGATGGTGCGAGTACGGGATCAGCCAGCGATCACCGCGCCGGCGGATGCGAGGGGTGACCCTGGTGGAGTACGGCGACTTCGAGTGCCCTACTGCGGCCAGGCCGAGCCCGTCGTACGGTCGCTGCTCGCCAACTTCGGCGACCTCCGATAAGTCTGGCGACACCTGCTGCTGACCGACGTGCACCCGAACGCAGCTGCTGAGTGCCGAGGCGGCGAGGCCGCTGACCGGCAAGGCGCGTTCTGGCCCATGCACGACCTGCTGCGCCAGCATCAACAGGAGTTGCAGGCCGGTTGACCAGTGCGCGACGCCGCCGACCTCGGGCTAGACGTCGATCCGTTCCGCGAGGATCTGCGCCGCCATGTCGGCGCCGACCGGGCGGCGACGATCCCCTTGTCCTGAGTCAGTAGGTCGAGGGCAGGCATTACGTGGCGTCTCGCAAGGCGACGGGCTCCGGTGTCCCGCAGAGGAACGCCTTGCGGATGGCCACTGCGCGGCATCTCGTACCGGTTCATCGTCCTAAATGACGGTTGACGGACACGGTAGGTATACAGCAACCGAGGAGTCTGGACCGGGCGAAGTCCACCGGCTGGGACCAGATTGAGCCGCGCAGTCAGCATCTCAACGAGACGCGGCGCCTAGGTAGTCGAGCACGGCGGCCACTCGGCGGTGCGTGTTCGGGGGTTCGTTGTGGCCGATCTTGGCGAATTGGCCAGCGCTTCGCGAAGAAATTCGGGCTCAGGACGACGATGCCAAAGCGCGATTGCGCAAGTCCGCGTTCTATGCTCTGGCGCAAGCTGTCGCCAACACGAAGGCTGAACTCGTCGTACCAGACTTCTACGTGACTGTCCCGCAGCGCCTCAGCGAGCGGTCGGACGAAGCCAGACTTGTCTTCGCTCTCGTGGCAGATGACGACGTCGTACAGCACATCAGCACCTTAGGCCACATCTGCCCTAGCCCCACCTCAGTCGCGCCGCCATCCCGGCCACACAAGTCGGCTACGAGCTGATCGCCGCTAGCATGTTGATCTTGGCCGCAGGCAGCTGGATCTTTTGGGCCGAGGAACTACGCCGAACTTCGCCGCAGGAGACGGCCGCTGTAGGCGTCACCGAGCCGCCGGCGGCTATCAAACAGTCCATCCTCGCTCTCTACGACCCGCAACAAACTTGAGCTGGCTGGACGCGCGCGGCAGAGTTGATCAGTCTGAGGGGCTCCGGCGTTACGTGATCTTGAGCTCTAGCTCCCAGTCGCCCTGACTGGTGCCGTCTCCGTCGGAGTACGGGATGTGCAGGGTGCCGCCGAACTTGGCGTCCTCGAAGATGTAGTAGCCGAGCGTCTTCTCGCCCTCCGATAGGTCACGGGCTCCGTACTCGGAGGCCGCCTGACGGTAGCCGCCTCGGGCCGTGTACTCGGCCTCCCAGAACTGGCTCGCCTCGCTGGAGGACAGCTCGACTACGGCAATCAGCGAACCGACGTTCGATAGGTAGGCCGACTTCAGCTCCGCCCTGCGCCCGCGGGACTCGTCACGGGTGGTGCGGGTCCACAGCACGTCCTTGACGGGACCAGACTTGCCGGTGCAGCCGGTGACCTTGCCAGCCTCGTAGGTGAAGTCCTTCCAGACGTAGCTGATGGCCTTCTCCCTTGCCTCCTGCTGCGTCTCGGCCTCGGCCAAGAAGGTGAGCTTGATACTGCCCTTGGCGGGGTCCGGGTCGATCTCTGGTGGCACCTCCTCGAGCGCGTACCCCTGGCTCGTCTTCACGGCCCTGCGGTACGGCACCTGGTGGGCCAGGTACCTGTCGGCCGGGGACTCGGGGACGACAAGCCCTCCGGCCTCCTTGAGCTTGTCTGTGTGAGCCAGCTCGGTGAACTAGACCGCCGTCGCGAACTCACCGGTCTGGGCTGGGGTAGCTGTCTCGTCCGGCGGCGTGCTGACTGTTACGTCTTCCGTCGGCTGCTGCGCTGGGTCGTTAGCGCCGCATCCTTAGCAACCAGCGAGGTACAGGGCCAAGATCAGGATGGCTGCTCTGATGAGGTGGGTCACGGTGGTCATGTTAGGGTTCTCCGCTCCTGGTGTGGGGTCGAGTTCGCGCTCTGCGCGGCTACGACCTCTCGGACCGCCTCCGTGTCGTCCGGGCCCCACTCCTTGCCCGCAGCACAGGCATCGGGCGCTGGCCGCGACCGTGTTGCTGATCATGGTCACCGCTTGCCCGCCTTGAGCCGCGAGAGACTCGGCCGCTTGGAGGAGGCTGCGGGCGCAGGTGCTGGCCCGGGACGGCTACCGCTGCAAGATCCGAGGTCCCCGGTGTACGGGCGTCGCCACGGAAGTTGATCATGTAGTGCTGAAGTCCCAGGGCGGGAGGGACGAGCCGCCCAACTTGAGGGCCTCCTGCGTTGCTTGGAACAGCTCCCGCCCTCTCGACCCGGAACCTTCAGGCAGGTGGTGAGGCCTTCCGTCGCCACTGCTTGGCCCACCGGGAGGAGTGACTTTGGTTCGACTGTGCGCCCCGACCAAATTGGGTACGGTAAGCCCGGTGAGGGCCACCACCAGACCTTCCACCTAGATACCGAGGTGCGCCATGACGCTTACGCTCGACGACGTTCGCAAAAAGCGGTTCCGGATGGCCCGCAAGTCTGGCTATGACGTCTTGGAGGTTGATGAGTTCGTCGACGAGGTCGAAGAAAGCTTCGCCCAGCTGCTCGAGGAGAACCGGAACCTCACAAAGCAGATCGAGGCTCTGAAGTCAGCGCCGCCAGTTCCGGCTCGGGCTCCTGCTCCGGTGACGCAGGCTCCTACGGTTCAGCCACCTGCACCTCGGCAGCCGGCTCCGGTGGAACCTTCGGGGTCCGGCACAATCGTGGTGACGACTGGGAAGGAAGCCAGCGCGGCCGTCGTCCGGCTCGTCGAGCTGTCCACCGAGCAGGCCGAACGCCAGGTCGAGGAGGCCACTGAGAATGCCAACCGGATCCGAGAGGAGGCCAACCGCACCGCTCATCAGCTCACCACCGACGCCCGTACGCGTGCCGAGCGAGTCCAGTCAGAGGCCAAGGTCAATGCGGAGCGTCTCAAGGCCGAAGCACTAAGTCGCGCCGAGAAGCTCGATCGTGAGATTGAAAGTCGCCGTGGCGAGATGTTCGGCGACCTGGAGAAGCAGCGTGATGATCTCACGGCAGCCGTGGGAGCGCTTCGTGACTTCGAGGCGGCGTACCGCGCGAACCTCACCAGCCACTTGCGCAAGCAAATCGAGACTTTGGAGTCCAGCCGCGCGGAGCCAGTCGAGGTGCCGGACGTAGTAAATGACCAGAGGCCCGCAGAGCATAGCTCAAATGGGACTGGTGAACAGGGTGACCGTGGTGGCGGCGACCCGACCGGTGGTTCGTCCAGTAATACTCCGCGTCTCGATGCTCTCCGAGGGGACCAGCGCTGACCTGGTAACAGCAACTGATCAACGCCACAGGGCATGAACCCGATCGCGCAGCGCTGAGGATCTACTCGGCTGAGGTTCACTAGCCGCTTGTTCGCGTACCCGAGCTGGTCAGCAGCTGAACGTGCGGACAGGCCGCTTCATTCATCAAGGTGGCGACCGTCTTACGGAAGTAGCGCCTGGCGCATCTCTAGGGTGTTGGACGGGTCGCATTGGCCGCCGGCGAGCGGTGCGGAGGAAGACCTGGCGGCCAAGCTCATCCCCACTGGCATCGTCCGGTTTGCGCCGCAGCGTGCTCACAAAGGCGGCAACTCGAGGTTGCGCCGTCCAGCCGCGGACTTGGGAGGCGGCTTCTAATGAGGGCCGCAGCGCTCAGCCAAGATGGTCCACGTACCTCTCTACCGTGCCCTCATCCAGTCCACGTCGGCCCAGGAAGAGCAAGAGGTCGGGAAGATCACACTCGACCGACTGCTCATCGGAACTCAGCCATAGGTGCAGGCGTCTGAGCTCGTCCGCGGTCAACACGGTTGGCGGCATTGGGCTTAGCTTGGTGGAGAGTTAGACGACGTCGCGGCACGGGTTGCTGACCTGGGCGTCGTGGCGGCAAGCAAGGGCGTCTACGCCGAGAAACGCTGCGGCGACCATGAAAGTACGAGGTCGGGAAGATCACGCTCGATCGATTGCTCATCGAACTGAGCCATTAGTGAAGGCGTCCAAACGATGACACCCGGCATGATAATCGGACGTGATTTGAGGGCACGCCGACCTTGATCGTTTGACTAGATGATCAAACGAACTACAGCGGTGGAAGTTGATCAAGGCGATCGTCGCGCCAGATATGCGCCAGATCGGATGCCAAACAACGCTCGGCACTGCCTACCGACGACCATCGCGAAACCGGGTGGCGCGCCTTGTCGGAGCCGGATTGAGCGGGGAAGCGGGCCGCCCGATCTACGTCTTAGGAAACCTTTGCTCTATCCCCTGAGCTATGGGGGCAGCGCGCGCTAGCGCGCCACACAGGGTAGCCGCATTGGCGGCCGTCAGCATGTCTCATGCACCGAATCGCATGGTGATCACGAAAATGCTGCAACGCGCTCGACGCCGTACGCGAGGAGTCTTTGTGTTGCTTCAATCGAGATAGAGGAGCATTCTCAGCGGCATAGCAAGCCCGTAACATGAGGCCTGTGAGTTTGGTAGGTGGATCAAATCAACCTAATGCTCATACCCGGATCTGCGGCATTCCTGGGCTTCTCTTTTCAGTGCTCCTCATCGTGTGGGGGACCGAGTTCGGCACTCTTTCGAGCTCGCACAATTCAGGAGACATCATCATGAGCGAACCGCTCGTGCCTGAAGATTTCCCTGGCCCTCCGGGACTGCCGTTCCTCGGCAACGTTCGGGCGATCGATCTGGCGCAGCCGATCGAAAGCCTGATGTCCCTTGCTCGCGAGTACGGGCCGATCTTGAAGCTGACCTCGCCTGGCTGGCACCTCGGTCGTGGTGTCCGGCGTCGACCTGGTGTCGGAGATCTGCGACGACGCTCGCTTCGACAAGGTCATCACCGCAGGCCTGTCGATCTTGGCCGAAGGCCCAGTTGACGCTGGCCTGTTCACGGCCCACACCGATGACCCGATGTGGGCCCGCGCGCACGGCATCTTGATGGCGCCGTTCAGCATGCAAGCGATGCGGGACTACATGCCGGCAATGATCGACATCGCGGATCAGCTGATGGGCAAGTGGGATCGGCTCAATCCTGGCGAAGAGATCGATGTCCCGGCCGACATGACACGGCTGACTCTCGACACGATCGCATTGTGCGGTTTCGGCTACCGGTTCAATTCGTTCTATCGCGAGACGCCGCACCCATTCGTGCAGGCGATGGTCCGAGTGCTCGACGAGTCGCAGGCGCGGCTCCGGCAGGTGTCGATTCAGACTCGGCTCAAGATCAGTGCACAGCGCCAGTTTGAAGAGGACCAAGCCTTCATGGCCAGCTTGGTGGATGATCTCATCCGGAAACGCCGAGCCATGGGTGATGCCGCGGACAACACGGACCTGCTCGGCCGCATGATCACTGGAGTCGACAAACAGACGGGACTGACCCTGCCGGACGAGAACATCCGCGCCCAGTGCCTCACGTTCTTGATCGCCGGCCACGAGACGACCAGTGGATTGTTGTCGTTCGCCATCTACTTCCTGCTCGAGCACCCGGAATACCTCGACCGAGCGCGCGAGGAAGTTGATCGGGTGCTCGGCGGCACTCAGCTGCCGACCTTCGATCAGCTGCATGAGCTGACTTACGTGCGCCAGGTTCTCGATGAGGCGCTGCGGCTGTGGCCGACGGCGTCGGGCTTCAGGCGTCACGCGAGGGAGGACACGGTGATCGGTGGCGGGCGCTACGCGATCCCGAAGGACCTGGGGGTGATGGTCTTCTCCCCAATGTTGCATCGTGACAAATCCGTTTGGGGGGAGGACGCCGAGGAGTTCAATCCAGATCACACCAGGCCGGAGCGGATGAGTGCAATCCCCCCGAACGCGTACAAGCCGTTCGGCACCGGCATGCGGGCCTGCATCGGGCGGCAGTTCGCCCTGCAGGAGGCAGTCCTCGTGCTGGGGATGCTGCTGCAGCGGTTCGAGTTGATCAAGGACCCGACCTATCACCTGCACACCAAAGTGACCCTGACCGTCAAACCTGCAGACTTCCGCATTCAGGTATCGCGCCGCGCAGATCGGCCGCTCGACAAAGCTGAGCCGATCACCGTCTCTCCGGCGGTGCAGACCGCGGCCAAGCCGGCTGCCACCAATGCACACCACACCCCGCTCGCGGTGTTGTTCGGGTCGAACCTCGGTACCGCGGAGGGCATCGCGAACCGCCTAGCGCAGGAGGGGACTGACGGTGGCTACGAGGTAACTCTCGGCTCCCTGGACGAACACGTCGATCATGTGCCGGCGAAGGCTGCGATCATCGTCTGCGCCTCCTACAACGGGCTCCCGCCGGACAATGCCGTCAAGTTCCACCAGCATGCTCAGCCAGGCTGGGCCGACTGCGTACCAGGACTTGTCCTACACCGTTTTCGGCTGTGGCAATACCGAATGGGCCGAGACATACCAGGCAGTGCCGACCCAACTCGATGCAGGGCTCGAGCAACACGGTGCCACCCGCATCCACCCGCGTGGTGCCGGTGACGCGCGTGGTGACTTCGATGCCGCATATCGCAACTGGCACGACACCTTGTGGCAGGACGTTGGCACCGCACTCGGTGTCGATGCCCCGCACGAAACGGATCAGAGTCAGCCGAGACTGGCCATCACGGTGACGAATCGACAGGTCACCAATCCGGTCATCATGTCCTATCACGCCCAGGCTGCGGTCGTGCGTGACAATCACGAGCTGCTGGGCGTGGGCGCGGGCCGCTCAGCTCGGCACGTTGAAGTCGCTCTGCCGTCCGGCGTGCAATACAAGGCTGGTGACCACCTCGGAGTGCTGCCGCGCAACAACATCAACCTCATCAGACGCGTCATGCTGCACTTCGGACTGGACGCTGGTTCCTACGTCACGATCATCCCGAACCGTGGGAGCCATACACATTTGCCGACCGATGAGCCGGCACCACTGCTCGGCGTGCTCGGCAGTTGCGTCGAGCTTCAGGATCCGGCAACCCGCAGCGACATCGAGCTGATGGCTCGCTACACCAGTGATCCGGAGCAGCGGTCTTCGCTCGAGGGCCTCGTCGGCACCGACGATGCATCTCAGACGCGGTTCCGCAACGAGGTGCTGGCGCGCGGCCGTTCATTGCTCGACCTACTTGAGGATTACCCAGCCTGTGAAATGCCGTTCGAGGTCTTCCTGGACCGCCTGCCACCGCTCCGCCCCCGCTACTACTCCATCTCCTCCTCACCCCTGGTCAGTCCCGACACGTGCAGCATCACCACCGGGGTGTTACGCGGGCCAGCCCGTTCCGGGATCGGCGAGTTCAGTGGGGTGTGCTCTAGCTACCTTGAGTCGAACGCACCCAACAGCACTGTTTTCGCGTTCGTACGAGAGCCGACGATCGCCTTCCGGCCGCCGGATGACCCGCAGCGGCCAATGATCATGATCGGTGCCGGTACCGGGCTTGCGCCTTTCCGCGGCTTCTTGCAGGAGCGGGCCGCGCAGCGGGCAGAAGGGGCTCCCGTCGCTACTTCGTTGCTCTTCTTCGGTTGCCGCACCTCCGAGGAGGACTATCTCTACCAAGACGAGCTGAGCCGCTACGAGGCCGACGGCGTGGTCAAGGTGGACGCCGTGTTCTCTCGCCAAGGGGATCCACAGCGACGCTACGTTCAGCATGCGATTGTGGAGCGAGCCGATGACGTCTGGGATCTGATCGAGAATCAGCGCGCCAACATCTACGTGTGCGGCAACGCCAACACTATGGCGCCCGCTGTCCGCACCGCACTCATCCAGGTGTTCCGGCTCAAATCTGGAACCTCGAGCGACGGCAACAACTGGCTCGCCGGTTTGCGAGCCGACGGCCGGTTCCTCGAGGACATCTGGGGAGGCTGATGATCATGGCCGAGCCGCCGATCACCGAACCTGCTGAGGCCCCACTTCCACCTCTCAGCGCGAGGAGGCGGAGGGCGGCCGCACCGTCTTCGACGGTCACCCTCGCCCGGCTGTCGAGCCTGACGGGCATCCTCTTCGCTGCGCTTTTTGTGCTCGCATTGGTCTTCGTGTATACGACGCCCCACCTCTCAGCGCTGCACCCGGTGGTCGTGCTCGTCTTCCCCACTTGGGTCGTGGTCGCCGGCCTGGTGGTCTTCATCCGCGCCGGTCGTGTCGCCGAACCGGCCGCATCCGAAAGGCAATCCACATGACTACACCTCAAAGCGCTGAGGACCGCCAGACGGCACCGCTCACCGTTGACGACATTCCCGGCCCGAAGGGCAAGCCGCTCGTGGGCAACATGTTCGACGTACCGGCAGAGCGCTCGATTCAGACACTGATGGAGCTCGTGCCCGAGTACGGGCCGATGATTCGTTTCCGCACTCCTGTCGGCGACCGATTCATAGCCTCCGGACTGCCGATGATCGATGATCTATGCGACGACGAGCGGTTCGACAAGCTGGTCGGCGATGGTCAGAAGGCTGTCCGGAGCTTTGGGCGCAGCAGCGGGCTCTTCACCTCCGACACCGACGACCCCAACTGGGCGAAGGCGCACAATATCTTGCTGCCCAACTTCAGCATGCAAGCGATGCGCGACTACGTGCCGGCGATGAATGACATCGCCTCTCAGCTGATGCAGAAGTGGGAACGGCTGAATCCTGGCGAGCTGGTCGATGTGACCGCCGACACGACGCGGCTGACGCTGGACACGATTGCCCTGTGTGGCTTCGGCTATCGGTTCAACTCCTTCTACCGCGACACACAGCACCCCTTCGTCACCGCCATGATGCTCATGCTGCAGGAGAGTCAGATTCGGAGCCGGCAGCTTCCGGTGCAGGCTCGGCTCCGACGGCGCGCAACCCGTCAGCTCCAGGAGAGTTACCGGTACATGGAGGGCGAAGTCTTCAAGATCATCGAGGAGCGGCGCCGGAGCGGAAACATTGAAGATCATCGAGATCTGCTCAGCTGCATGCTGACCGGGGTGGACAAGCGCACTGGGGAGAAGTTGAGCGACGACAACATCGTCGCGCCAGTGCATCACCTTCCTGGTGGCAGGACATGAGACCACCAGCGGCCTTTTGTCCTTCGCCATCAGCTATCTGATCAAGAATCCGGACGTGGTCGCCCGAGCCCAGGAGGAAGTTGATCGAGTGCTCGGCACGGATACCTCTGTGTTGCCGACGTACCAGCAGATCCAAGGGTTGACCTACGTCACCCAGATCCTCAACGAAACGTTGCGGCTCTGGCCAACCGCGGCCGCGTTTACGCGTTATCCATACGAGGACGCGCTAGTCGGCGGATACCTGCTGCCCAAGGGTTCCTCGATCACCGCGCTGACGATCATGCTGCACCGTGACAAGTCAATCTGGGGCGACGATGCCGAGGATTTCAATCCCGATCACTTCCGTCCCGAGACGAGGGCCAGCTTGCCGGCCAACGCGTACAAACCCTTCGGTTCCGGTCAGCGTGCCTGCATCGGGCGTCAGTTCGCCTTGCAGGAGGCGGTGCTGGTGCTCGGTATGCTCTTGCAACGCTTCGAGTTCATTGATCAACTGAACTATCAGCTCAAGATCAAAGAGAGCCTTACCATCAAGCCGGACGGCCTGCTGATCGGTGTTCGACTCCGTCCCGGCCGGACGACTGGGGCGACGCCGGTGGCGGCTACCACTCCTTCCGTGGAGTCGGCGCCAGAACCCGCGCCGCGACCATCCGTGAACGTGGACGGTCACAACACACCGCTGATGGTGCTGTTCGGTTCCAACCTGGGGACCGCGGAGGGGATTGCCACTCGAATCGCCCAGGACGGATCCGACCGCGGTTACGCCGTCACCCTGGGCGCCCTGGATGATCACACTGGCGAACTGCCGCACGAGGGTGCGCTGGTCGTGGTGTGCGCGTCCTACAACGGCAAGCCGCCCGACAACGCCGAGCGGTTCTGCCGCTGGATCACAGATTCTGCGACCGCGTCTGACGCCGGATCTGGGCTGGCTTTCTCCGTCTTCGGCTGCGGCAACATGGACTGGGCCTCGACCTACCAGGCCGTACCAACGCTGATCGATGCGCAGCTAGAAGCTCACGGTGCACGTCGGGTGCATGCGCGCGGCGAGGGCGACGCTCGGTCGGACTTCGACGGTCAGTTCTCGGAGTGGTACGCCGGAGTTGTGGTCTTCGCTGGGCGACAGCCTGGCCCTGTCTACCGAGGCGACTACGGTGGCCGTGACCGAGCCACGGCTGCGCCTCACCATGGAGAACAAGCAGACCACGAACCCTGTGGTGATGTCCTACCGGGCTCATCCGTCCACGCTGGTGGTCAACCGGGAGCTGCTCGGGAACGGTCAGTCCGCTCCCGACTCGCGGTCGGCCAGGCATATCGAGCTGGAGTTGCCGGCCGGAATGGAATACCAGACCGGTGATCACCTCGGCGTACTCCCGCGGAACAACGTCGACCTCATCCGGCGGGTGATGGCTCGGTTCGGTCTCGACGGGGGCACCTACCTCACCATCAACCCGACCGGCGGAGGCACCTACACCCACCTTCCGCTGGGAGAACCCGCGCCGCTGCTCGGCGTCCTCGGCGCCTGCGTCGAATTGCAGGATGTCGCCAGCCGCAGTGATCTTGCCGTGTTAGCCCGATACGCCACGGACCCGGATGAGGCTGCCCAGCTGCTGACGATGTCCGGACTCGATGAGGCGGGCCGGGAGGCTTATCGCGAACGAGTGGCAGGCCCTCGGCGGTCTGTGCTCGAGCTACTGGACGAATTCCCTAGCTGCGACCTGCCGTTCAACGTCTACCTGGAGCTGCTGCCACCCATGCGGCCTCGGTACTACTCCATCTCATCTTCCCCCGCGGTCGCGAGCAGCTGCCATCTCACGGTGGGTGTGCTCCATGGTCCCGCGCGCAGCGGTGACGGGTACTTCAACGGGGTGGCCTCCAACCACCTGGCGAGCAGCATGGAGGGCAGCACGCAGTTCACCTTTGTTCGCAAGCCGACCATCCCCTTCCGGCCGCCGGCCAACCCACACGTCCCGATGATCATGGTCGGGGCAGGCACCGGGATGGCACCCTTCCGCGGCTTCCTGCAGGAGCGGGCGGCCATGGCGGAAAAGGGCGTCCCCGTTGGGCAGTCGATGCTCTTCTACGGCTGCCGGAACACGGAGAATGACTTCCTCTACGCCGATGAGTTGAAGGCCTTCCAGGCGTCGGGGATCACCGAGCTGCAGATGGCGTTCTCGCGGGAGCCCGGACAGCCTCGAACGTTCGTCCAGCAGGTGATCGACCGCGAGCGTGATCATGTCTGGGATCTCATCGAGGCGGGTGCGGTGATCTACGTTTGCGGCAATGCCAACACCATGGCGCCCGGCGTACGCGCCGCCCTGATGGACATCTACCGCGCCAAGACCAACGGATCGGATCCCTCGGCGGAGGACTGGCTCCAGGAGCTGCGAGATGCCGACCGCTACCTGGAGGACATCTGGGGGGAGATGGCGTCTGCCTTGTGAGCCCTTAGTCGTGTTGCCGTTCCAGCAAACTAGGTGAGCGTTCGGCCAGTCGGTATGCCGAGGCAGATTGTGATGGATGTCGACACCGGCACAGACGACGCTCTCGCCATCCTTTACGCCGTACGCCACCCCGACCTCGAAGTGCTCGGCATCAGCTGCGTTGCCGGTAACGTCTCCATCGAGCAGACAGTGATCAACACCTGCAAGGTGCTGGACGCCGCGGGTGCCGGAGACATCCCGGTCGCGGCGGGTGCCGCTCAACCGCTGATCGAGCGCGCCAGGCGAACAGCCGCGTCTCACGGCGTCGATGGGCTTGGCGGGATTCGGCTGCCCGAGACATCGCGGCAGCGATCGCCCCTGCATGCCGTCGAGCTGCTGCATCAGTTGATCATGGAATGCACCGAGCGGGTGATCTTGCTCTCGCTAGCCCCCAAGACGAACGTGGCATTACTGCTCACCATGTATCCGGAGGTGGCTACGCGACTCGAGCAGATCATCTTCATGGGTGGCTCCGCTCAGCGCCGGGAACGTGACGGCTGCCGCCGAGTTCAATGTCTGGCAGGATCCCGAGGCGGCGCGGCACGTGATCGAGTCATCGATCCCGATCACTTTGTACGGACTCGACGCCTTCAGCCGTCTCACGGTGAGCCGCGCCGACGCCGACCGCTTCCGCGTCCATGATCATCCAGCAATCTGCCTGGCAGGCGAGCTTCTCTACCGACGCCGCCCCAGGTCGCACGGCTCGAACCGGGGCTATGTGGGCTTGCTGGGTGACGCCGGTGCCTTGGTTCTGCTGACCAACCCAGAGCTCTTCGTCACTCGCGAGCTCCCCGTTCGGGTCAACCTCGAAGGCATCGGCCGCGGGCAGACAGTTGTCGACCAGCGCGCCGTACCACACGACACAGCTGGGTCCGATCCTGATCCGTGGCCCAGGATCGCGGTCGTTGTTGATCTAGATGTGGCACATGCCGCGGCAGCGTTCGTCAAAGTGATCGACGCCTACGCGTGATCGACGCGGCCTAAGCTGCGAGCGCGATCGCGATGATCGAGCAGCTCCAAATTAGTCGTGACTGTGTTCGGCCTGAAGCTTGGCGACCTCAGCGTGGACCTCGACCATGTCCAGGCCCTTTACAGCGTCCACGACCTGCTTAAGAGCGTGACCAGGCAACGCACCCGCCTGATTGAAGACCAGGACGCCCTCACGGAAGGCCATCAGCGTCGGAATGCCCTCAATGCCCAGCTGACCAGTCAGCTCGGGGTGCGCGTCGGTATCCAGCTTGGCGAAGACGATCCCGTCGTACTCCTCAGAGGCCTTCTCATAGATGGGCCCGAATCGCTTACACGGTCCGCACCATTCGGCCCAGAAGTCCACCAAGACAATGTCGTTGTCGGTGATGGTCTCCTCGAAGGTATCGGCAGTGATCTCAAGCGTTGCCATGCATATGCTCCTCGTTACGGATGTGCTGCTCATTGGGGCGTTTGCGGCACCAAGTCTGTCAACCGTCCGCGACTCGCGCCTATTCCCCTATTTGATGGCAACGAGCCGACGCATCGGGATCGCGACATCGACCACCTCATGCCTTTTCAGGCGGTCCTCGAGGTACTCGATCGCGCTCTCTACCCGCGACCAGCGCGTGTTCGGTAAGTACAGCGCTGACATCACCAGCTGAGCGTCAGCACGCGAGCGAATGCTGAAGCGGTACCGTTCGCGGGCATCCTCAACGGCCCGCATCCCATGCTGGGCCAGGATCTTGGCAAAGCCGGTCAGCTCCACCGGTCCTGGAAATTGGGGCTTCGTTCTCAGCCGTCCATTAATGCGGGTGAGCACCCTGAGGTCGCGCGGCCCGAGTGGCCGGATTCCAGGGGCGATTGCCGCCAATACTCCACCGGGGCGCAGCACACGGGCCACCTCCTCGACAACCTTCGACAGCGGTTGCACGACCACCAGTCCCATCGAGCTGGTCACGACATCGATGCACGCGTCTTTGATGGGCAGCTGCAACCCGTCGGCCCGGATCCAAGGCCCCGGTCCCCGATCTGCCGCCAACGCCAGCTCATCCTCAGACAGATCCAAACCGATGACCGTACGTCCCGGATGGGCCAGCTCACGCGACATCGGGCCCGATCCACACGCGAGATCCAGCACGGTGCTCGCGTTCGCGGACACGGCTCGGGCCAGCCAGCGGTACGGCGAATGATCCCCTGCGAGAGCCCGGGAGAGCACAGCCTCGGCGATCCCTGCCCGCTCGCGGTGAAACTCCGCAAGGTAAGCCCGCCAGTTCACCTCTTCGCTGCTCACCGCGAAGTCTCCTCGCGGCGCCATTACGCACGCGAAACGAACAGGTGGGTGGATGCTTCTCGGTCGATCTCGCAGCTGGGCGAACCGTCGGCCGTCAGTCGGACACCGAGTCCCCCAAGCTCCGCACTGACCATGGCGCCAGGCTGAATACCGGCCTGCCGGAGCGTGCCCATCATGTCGACGTCCTTCTGGATCTCCTCGCTCATCCGCACTATGACGACCCTGATGGGGGACGTGGAACTGCTGACAACGTCCTGCAACTGCTCATTCCCGTCGCGGAACGGCTCGGTGGCGGTGCTCACACCGAGCTCCTCGAGCCCGGGAATTGGATTGCCGTACGGCGACAGAGTTGGCGCGTTCAACAGATCGACGAGCCTGCGTTCGACATCTTCAGAAATGACGTGCTCCCAGCGGCAAGCCTCGTCGTGGACTTTCTCCCAATCCAGGCCTATGACGTCAATGAGGAGCCGTTCGGCCAGTCGATGCTTCCGCATCACTCGCGTCGCACGCATCCGGCCCTCGTCGGTTAGCTCCAGATGACGGTCACCCAGCACGTGCACCAGGTTGTCACGCTCCATGCGGGCAACGGTCTGCGACACAGTCGGGCCACTTTGATGCAGGCGCTCGGCGATACGCGCCCGAAGAGGAACGATCCCCTCCTCCTCCAGCTCATAGATCGTGCGGAGATACATCTCAGTGGTGTCGATCAGATCGCTCACTCAGACATTCTCCATCCTTCGCAGCTCTGTGAACGTTGCCGAGTCTATGAGCAGGCGACCTGGCGATTGAGCAGGTCAATCGCTCGTGCTGCTCAGCAGGCGCAGCAAGCGTGCTGATTCGGCGGCCATAGCGTCACGAGCTGGGCCGAGGTAGCGTCGGCTGTCGACCATGGCCGGATTAGCTGCCAACGTCGCCCGTACCGAATTGGTAAACACCTGGTTGAGGTGGGTCGCAATGTTGATCTTGGTCATACCGGCCTTGACCGCCCTGATGAGTTCCTCGTCGGGCACCCCGGACGAGCCGTGCAAAACCAGCGGCACCGGTACCGCAGCGCGAAGCGCGCTGATCAGTTCGAGATCTAATGTGACGTGACGTTCGGTCATGGCGTGCGAGGTACCCACGGCGACGGCAAGTGCGTCCACCCCAGTTGCATCGACGAATGCGCCCGCCTCGTCAGGCCGGGTCCGCACACCCGAGCCGTGTACACCGTCCTTGCCACCGATCTCGCCAAGTTCAGCCTCGACGTCGAGCCCACGATCATGGCAGCGCCGGACAATCGCGGCTGTGGTGGCGACATTCTCCGGGTACGGCATCGTCGATGCGTCGAACATCACCGAGCCAAAGCCCAGCGCAACGGCCTCGTCCACCAGCTTTTCATCGGTGGCGTGATCGAGGTGAACAACCATCGGAACGGTTCCCTCGCGGGCCAAGGCGAGGGTGGCCAGTCCGATCGGTGCCAGCGCGCCGTGATAGCGCACGGCGTTCTGTGAGATTTGAAGTACCACGGGTGTCCCCGCAGTCTCGGCGGCAGCCGTCAACGCCTCAGCATGCTCGATGCTGAAGACGTTGAAGGCGCCCAATCCAGTGCCGGAAGCGGCCGCAGGCACCAGCACCTCGGTGAGCCGGGCCAGAGTCATCGCTGTTTCATAACATGACGGCCGTGTCCAATTTGCTAGCTGCTCGCGCATCCGCTGCGTGGGATCGTCGACGCTCGTGCGTCGCGTCGCATGCCAGGTAAAGCGCGAGCTGTCTAGGTCCGCTCTCTCCTCAGCACGGCGGCGCGCGATTCCCGACGCTCGCAGCTCGGTCGCAACCACATTCCGCAAAGTCCGTTGACCCGACCACTGCGCGCGCATACGTTAGTGGGACACGGAAAGGAGGTGGTCCAGAGAATGAATGATTTTTGGACATGTGAGGTGACGGCCAGCTAGCCGCTCCCGACTGTGTACCAACTGGTCGCGTGCGGCCGGCTAATTCACAGCCAACACCCGAACCCGCGAGCGCCGGATTTGTCCGTCCGGCCGACATGCTCCTTGCTTCAACCCGACCGCCAGGAAGGGTCTGTCGCTGGGTGCGCGTTGCCAAGCTCGCGGGTTTGTCCTTTGTTTTCTTCAAGGGGCCTATTCAAGGGGCCGCTCAAGGGTCGTCGATGATCGGGCTGAGCGCCTTGACTGTGTCGATGGTGTCAGCCTCTGCCGCCGCCTTGTCCGGCCGGTATCGCAGCACCCGGGCAAACCGCAGTGCGACGCCTCCGGGGTAGCGGGTCGATACCTGTAGTCCGTCGCAGGCGATCTCCACCACGGTTGAAGGCTCGACGAAGACTGTGCCCGCAGTACGCCGGATCTCCAGCTCCAGGAATCGAGCGGTCTGCCAGGTCAGCAGCTCATCGGTTAGGCCCTTGAACGTCTTGCCGAGCATGATCAACCCGCCCGAGTCCGGATCACGTGCAGCAAGGTGGAGGTTGGACAGCCAACCCTGCCGGCGACCATGTCCCCACTCGGCGGCCGTGACGATCAGGTCGAACGTGTGCCGTGGCTTGACCTTGACCCACGCCGAATCTCGACGACCGGCCGCGTACGGCGCGTCGAGATTCTTGATCACAACGCCTTCGTAACCGCGGCTGACAGCATCCCCGAATATGTCCGCGGCCTCCTCTGGGGTCGTGCAGATCTGGCGTGGGACGGTGACCGTTCCCGGCAGCAGCCGACGCATCAGTTCCAGCCGCTCCGAGAGCGGTGCATCCAAGAGGTCTTGACCGTCGACATGCAACAAGTCGAAGAAGAAGACCCGGAGCGGCCCCGTCTGCCCGAGCGCCGCCACATCGACGCTGCTCATGGTGCGGGACGCCACGACCTGGAATGCTTCGGGTCGTCCGTCGCTGCGCAACGAGAGCACCTCGCCATCGAGCACGAGCTGATCATGAGGAAGCGCTCGCGCGACTGCAACTACCTCAGGAAGCCGCCCGGTGATGTCGTCCAGGCTGCGGGTGAAGATCCGTACCTCCTCGCCGCGGCGATGTACCTGCAGGCGTACGCCATCCAGCTTGTAGTCGACGACGGCCGGAAGGCCCGTCTTATCCAATGCGGCGTCCGGATCCGGAGCGCTGGCCGCCAGCATCGGCTGAATGCCCACGCCGACCTGAAGGCCGACCGCCTGGAGTGCTTCGAGACCGCCGGTGAGCAGCAAGGCGGCCGCACCGGTGGTCGAGGACATCAACATGGCCGCTCGGCGTACGGCGGCGACGGGAACGTCGAAGGCAGCGGCCAGGCCTTCCTGTACAGCCGCCTCCATCGCGCCCTGCCGCAACTCACCGAATACCAAACCACGCAGTAGGTCCTGCTCGTCGGCGGTTGCCCGCGCGAGCAAGGCGTCCACGGCCGCGGCCCGCGCAGCCGTCGATCCTGTCCCGCTGAGACCGGCGACGTAGGAGAAAACCGCGTCAACTTCGCCGACCGTCAGTGAGGCTTGCTCGGCAGGCGGCGATATCGACTGGAGCGCCTTCCAGCCCACCCCGGTACGCCGCTGGCGCAGACTCCCGGAGAGGTAGCAGACGACGATCTCCACGTCATCGGGGGAAGCCTCCCGAAGCACTGCGGCGATGAGGTCACGCTTGGCGTTCCGCGAGCGCGTACTGGCGAGCGCGATTCGCGTCTCGGCAAGTCGGCTCAACAGCATGCTGGCGATTCTGTCCTGGAAAGTGTCCAGACAATGGTTCAGCGCGAAATCATGTTGTTCGTGACCATCGGAGGCGTCGGCTTACCCAGCTAGTCCTTCTCCTCGAGCCGTCCCAGCCTCCTCCGCAGAGGAATCATCTGCTCGGTCGCTCCTCGTCCGCAGTCGCCTCGTCGAGCTCGCTCGTTTCTTCAACGAGCTGCTCGGCGGGACTCTTCTCGGACGCCGAGGGCTCAGCTGAAGGCGCGGCAGCAGGCGCAGTACCGGCCGTGGCCGACTTGGCCGTCGCCTTCTTGGCGGGAGCTTTCTTCGCGGGAGCAACGCTCTTGGCGTTCGCCTTCCTGCTCTCCTCGACAGACTCCCGCACCAGTTCGATCAGCGCCATGGGGGCGTTGTCGCCCTTGCGCGGACCAACCTTGGTGATCCGGGTATAGCCGCCCTCGCGGTCGGCCAGGCCAGGTGCGATCTCGGTGAACAATGTGTGCACCACACCCTTGTCCCGAACGGTCGTGAGCACCAGACGCCGCGCGTGGATGTCACCACGCTTGGCCTTGGTGATCAACTTCTCCGCCAGCGGACGTAACCGCTTCGCCTTCGCTTCGGTTGTGACGATCCGGCCATGTTCGAACAGCTGACTGGCCAGGTTGGCCATGATGAGCCGCTGGTGCGCGGCACTGCCGCCGAGGCGGCCGCCCTTGGTGGGTGTAGGCATATTCTCTCCAGTGCTCTAGCGGGGTCGCCCCCTTGCTCTCCTGCGGGGGTTCAAGGGGGTCGCCCCCTTTGCTTAGTACTGTTCGGTCTCGCTGAAGTCGACCTCGTCCTCGTCAAGTTCGTCGTAACGGCTGATCGCGCTCAACGGGTCGAAGCCTGGCGCGCTGTCCTTCAGCGACAAGCCCATCTCGTGGAGCTTCAGCTTTACCTCGTCGATCGACTTCGAGCCGAAGTTGCGGATGTCGAGCAGATCCTGCTCGCTGCGCGACACCAGCTCCGACACCGTGTGGATGCCCTCGCGCTTGAGGCAGTTGTACGACCGGACAGTCAGGTTCAGGTCCTCGACCGGCAGCGCGAGATCCGCAGCCAGCTGCTCGTCGATCGGCGACGGCCCGATCTCGATGCCTTCGGCCTCCACGTTCAGCTCGCGCGCCAGGCCAAACAGCTCAACGAGCGTGCGGCCGGCGGAGGCAACTGCATCGCGCGGACGGATTGCTTGCTTGGTCTCGACATCCAAGATCAGCTTGTCGAAGTCGGTGCGCTGCTCGACACGGGTGGCCTCGACCTTGTAGGTGACCTTGAGCACCGGTGAGTAGATCGAGTCGACAGGGATGCGGCCGATCTCGGCGTCGGCGGCCTTGTTCTGCACTGCGGAAACGTATCCGCGGCCACGCTCCACCACCAGCTCCATCTCCAGCCTGCCGGAGTCATTGAGTGTGGCGATGTGCAGGTCAGGGTTCAGCACCTCGACCCCCGCGGGCGGAGCAATATCTGCAGCGGTCACCTCGCCGGCGCCCGCCTTTCGCAGATACATCGTGACCGGCTCATCCTCTTCCGAGGACACAACCAGGCCTTTGAGGTTCAAGATGACCTCGGTGACATCCTCGACGACGCCCTCGATCGTGGAGAACTCGTGCAGGTTGCCGTCGATCTTGATGCTCGTCACCGCCGCGCCCGGAATGGACGACAGCAGCGTACGGCGCAGCGAGTTGCCGAGGGTGTAGCCAAAGCCCGGCTCCAGCGGCTCGATGGTGAACCGGGAACGATTGTCAGTGACGCTCTCCTCCGACAAGGAGGGGCGCTGTGCGATCAGCATTTTCTCTTCCTTCCTCCGCGCCTCCCGCTATTTGAATGCGCGGAACCGCTGACGTATCCGACGCCGGCGGCTTACTGCTCGCTGCCCTTCGACAGGCTCAGGGCACATCTATGCGCGCTGAGCCTGTCGAAGCGCAGAGTGTAGGTCTACTTCGAATAGAGCTCCACAATCAACTGCTCAGAGACATCAATGACGATCTGCTCCCGCTTCGGAAGCTGATGAATCAGGATCCGACCGCGATCAGGCAAGACCTGCATCCAGCCGGGTACGTCGCGTTCGCCGTGAGTCTCGCGGTTGATGATGTGCGGGGTCTGGCCCTTCACCTTCTCCGCAAGGTCGATGACGTCATGCGGAGTGACCCGGTAGGAGGGGATGTCGACCTTCTGGCTATTGACCAGGAAGTGGCCGTGCACCACAAACTGGCGGGCCTGCCGGCGCGTACGAGCAAGTCCGGCACGATAGACCACATTGTCGAGGCGGGACTCCAAGATCTGGAGCAGGTTGTCGCCGGTCTTGCCTTGCAGCCGGTTGGCCTCCTCGTAGTAGCGGCGGAACTGCTTCTCAAGCACGCCATAGGAGAACCGCGCTTTCTGCTTCTCGCGCAGCTGCAGCGAGTATTCCGACTCCTTGGTGCGTCCTTTGCCGTGCACGCCCGGTGGGTAGGGGCGGCGCTCGAACGCCTTGTCTGCGCCGACGAGATCAACACCCAGCCGACGTGACTTCTTGGTCATGGGACCGGTATAGCGAGCCATATTCGATAAGTCCTTGGTCTCTGGGCTACTAGACGCGGCGCCGCTTGGGTGGGCGGCAGCCGTTGTGCGGGATAGGGGTCACATCAGAGATCGCACCCACCTCGAGGCCGATTGCACCGAGTGAGCGAATCGCGGTCTCGCGGCCCGAACCGGGGCCCTTGACGAACACGTCGACGCGCTTCATGCCGTGTTCCATCGCGCGGCGCCCAGCGGCCTCAGCGGCCATCTGCGCGGCGTACGGGGTGGACTTGCGGGAGCCCTTGAAACCGACGGTGCCCGCTGATGCCCAGGCGATGACCGCGCCGCTCGGGTCAGTGATCGAAATGACGGTGTTGTTGAAGGTGCTCTTGATATGCGCGTGACCAGCCACGACATTCTTCTTTTCCTTGCGACGCACCTTCTTGGCGGCGCTGCTGCGGCCTGCGGTAGCCATAAGCTCTCAGATTCTCCTGGATTCTTCCAAGAACGCCGGGTGGCGTTACTTGACTTTCTTCTTGCCGGCGACGGGTTTGCGCGCGCCTTTGCGGGAGCGGGCGTTGGTCCTGGTGCGCTGGCCGCGTACGGGCAACCCACTGCGATGACGCCGTCCCTGGTAGGAACCGATCTCGACCTTGCGCCTGATGTCTGAGGCGACCTCCCGACGAAGATCACCTTCGATCTGGTAGTTCGCCTGGATCCAGTCGCGCAGCGCGACCAGGTGCTCGTCGGTCAGCTGGTGAACGCGGAGATCGCCGCTGATCTGGGTGGCCTCCAGGGTTTGCAAAGCACGGGTCTTGCCAATGCCGTAAATGTAGGTAAGGGCGATCTCGAGACGCTTCTCGCGTGGGAGGTCAACTCCAATAAGGCGTGCCATCAGGCCGTATTACCTTTCGTCTGGTCGACGCCGGCCTCGTGGCTTACGCCCTTCGACAAGCTCAGGCGCATGACGTCGCGGAGGTGTCTGGCGTGATGCGTCCCCGGCTGCCTTTGATCGGGTCTTGCGGCCCGATCACCGGGGCCTCGGCCTCCGACCGAGGGCGGACCCGGGAGCGTTTCCCGGATTTGCGATCACACTTTCTGAGTTCTTCTGAAGCTGCTCGCGCGATACGACGCTCGCAGCTTCGGCGGAGTTGCTGGCCTTGCGGTCAACCTTGCCGCTGCTTGTGCCGCGGATTTTCGCAAATCACCATCACGCGACCGTGCCGGCGAATCACCTTGCACTTGTCGCAGATCCTCTTGACGCTCGGCTGGACCTTCATCGAGCTTCTTTCTGAACTCACGTCAGGCAGCATGAGCATGCCAGACGATGTGGGTGGGTTTGCGAGTTGGCTACTTGTGCCGGTAGACGATGCGGCCGCGGGTCAAGTCGTAGGCGGAAAGCTCGACGACCACTCGGTCGGCCGGAAGGATGCGGATGTAGTGCTGCCGCATCTTGCCACTGATCGTGGCCAGGACCTTGTGACCATTGGCCAGCTCAACGCGAAACATCGCATTGGGCAAGGCCTCGACCACGGTGCCCTCCAGCTCGAGTGCGCCTTCTTTCTTCGCCATAGACTCTCTAACTTGATTCCGCGTACGCCTCATCGGCCGGCCAAAGTTGGCCAGCCGAGAAGTCTACGCCAGGACTCCCCCGTACCCAAATCCATCGGGGCGGGTGAGGCTAGGCGAATTTGAATCCGCGCTCAAGTCGCTCACGGTAGAGGTCGACGCTCTCCCGCAGGGCCCTCAGGATGTACGGCGGAAACTCCATGCCTTGCTTGTGAGCCCATAACAGCCGGTTCTCAACCCGCCCAACCTCGCGCGCGAACCCCTCAAGATCGCTGTCCAGGCCGAGGTCAACCATCACGCCGCCCATATCGGCCTTGAATTGCTTCATCTGGTTGGTGCCGACAAGGTGATATGACTTCTCGCGCATCACCCGGGTCAGGAACAGCTGCCAGGGCCTCAGCACCTTGTCCTGGATCATCGCTGTCGCCGACATCTGATAAAAGGCGAAGTGTCCCGGCTCCTGCTGCTTGATCGGAGTGATGATCGTTTCCGAAATCGCTGTCTCGTCAAGCTCCTGCATCCCGCGGTTGATCAGGTTGTAGGCAAGCACCGCTTGCCGTTCGGTGCTGGCACCGGTGAGGAAGTACATCAACTTGGCGATGTCCTGGATGGGCTTCAGGTGGGCCAGCGCCCCCAAGATCTTGATCGGGAACGATACCTCGAGGTGAGGCTCGGCTGCGGAACGGCCAAGATCTTGCTGGAGCCGGTCCAAGATCAGCCCATGCTGGATCTCCTGCGGTTGCCATACGTCGGCGTAGAAGGTCTTGTTGGTCTCGTCGGCATCCGGCAGTAGGACGAGGAGCTCTAGTACATTGCGGTCGACTTCAAGCTCCACTCGTGCGAGATAGTCGATAACGTGTCCGAACTTCTTGGCCACAAGTCCAGGCCGTTTGATCGTCCGATCAACCGAGTCCAGAGAGATCGGCGGGTAAAGCTCCCCCAGCCGCTGAACGTGTTCAGCGATCTTCTTTTGGGTGATGTGTTGCCGGGGCATACTCGCCATTTTAGAGATCCACCGTGAACGTTGAAAACAGGTTAGGTTAGCCATGCCAAATCGTTGTAGGCGATTCGACAGGTATTCGTAGCGTTCAGCCGATGGGTTTGGTTGCTCCGCAGGTTGCGTCGTCCCAGCTCTGCGCGGAGCAGTCAGCTTGCTCGCGCGTACGGAGCTGGTTGCTGTGGCGCCTAAATCAAGAGCACGAGCAGGATCGCGATGATCAGGACGGCGGCAGCCACTCCTCCGACGACGACGGCGCTCAATCGACCCGCACCCCGCCGCGACTCCGCCAGTTCGCCGGGTTGCCCACTTGAGCTCGCGACGATCGCCGGACTCGAGTGGGTCGGCAGCGGTGGCAGGCCCTCAACGACTGGGACCAGGTCACCGAGCCGTTTCGCCGCGAAGAGCAGATCCAGCCGAGCCCGATAGTCATCCTGGTCCAAGGTCCCCGCCGTATAGGCCGCGTTGAGTCGGGCGTTGAGCCGATCGCGCTCCGCGTCGGTGACGGGAGCGTCGGGCTTGCTCCGGTACGGGGACGAGATCGGCAGGTTGCTGCTCACCGGTCCAGGCTACTCGGCGTATGTGCTGACATTCAGATGCTTGAGAGACCAGACTGTGCGCAGGGTGACGGCGACTAACGTGACCTTCCTGACCGTAGCGGGCAAACTCATCAAACTACCGATTGAGCACCTCAGGGAGCCCGAAGTCGGCGAACAGGGTGGTGTCGAAGAAGACGCTCACATGCGAAACCCCCTTGTCCGTCAGCGTCAGCACCTGGAGCTGGAACGCGCGATGGGTCCCATCGGGCTGCTTCATATAGAGGGCAAATGCGGGCTGGCCGTTGGCGGAGGTCGGCACCATGATCTGGTCGCCAGGCCCCTCAGCCGGACAATGCGTCTCGATGAGATGCCCGATAGCGGCCGATCCTTCGTACCAGCCAAGGTATGGCGGCATCTCCCAGACCGCGTCCTCCGCAAGAAGCTCGACGATTCGCTTGACGTCGTAGTTCTCGAAGGCGGCCACGTAATCGGCGAGCAACTCCTTCGCATGCTCGTCGTCGAGCGGCTGGTCGGTGCCTTCCGGGTCGAGCTTGTGCACCTGTGCCCTGGCGCGCTGCAGGCTGCTGTTCACAGCGGCCGTCGACATGTTCAGCAGCTCCGCCACCTCGCTGGCCTGCCACGCGAGTACATCGCGCAAGATCAAGATCGCGCGCTGGGGCGGCGTGAGATGTTGCAAGGTTGCAATGAACGCCAGCCGAACACTCTCCCGGTCCACCACTTCGGCAGCCGGGTCATCGGCGGAACCGCCCCAGACCACTGTGTCGGGCACCGGCTCCAGCCAGGACATCTCGGGGCGAGAGTCCAGCGAACCGTACGGATCCGAGCTGGGTTGGCCAAGTCCCGTCGGCAGCGGCCGGCGATCACGGCTGTCGAGCGCTGTGAGGCAGACGTTGGTCGCAATCCGATACATCCAGGTACGCACCGACGAGCGGTTTTCGAAGTTGTGAAAGCCCCGCCATGCCCGCAGATAGGTCTCCTGAACCAGGTCCTCCGCATCATGGATCGAGCCCGCCATGCGATAGCAGTGGACAGTCAGTTCCCGACGCAACGGCTCGACGAGGGACGCGAAGACATCGTCGTCAACGGCAACAGTCATGCCTGCGAACTTACCCGCTGCCGTGACACAATTTTGGACTGCTCGCGCAATCGCGCTGGAACCGCCTACTTCGTCGTGCTCGCAGAAAAGCGTCGCTCGCTCCTCCTCAGCACGGCGGCGCGCGATTTCCGACGCTCGCAGCTAGCCGTCCTCATGATCGGTTATCCGGTCGCAGACCGGTGTGGTGGGCGGCGAAGGCCAGCAGATCGGCCCATTCCGCCGCGATCAGGGACGTTGGCTTGCCGATTCCGTGACCCGTCGAGACCTCGATCCGGGTCAAAATCGGCTGGTCACCGGCCTGGGCATGCTGCAAGGCGGCCGTGAACTTGTGGCTGTGCAGCGGAACAACACGATCGTCATGATCGCCGGTGAGCACCAAGGTCGCCGGGTAGGGAGTCCCGGCGCGGACGTTGTGGAGCGGCGAGTACGCAAGCGCCCAGGCGAACTGCTCTGGGTCGTCCGGATCACCGTAATCGGAGATCCATGCGGCTCCAATCGTGAACAGATGGAAGCGCAGCAGGTCCAAGACGCCGACCGCTGGCAGCGCCGCCGCTGCCAGATCCGGATGCTGGGTCATCACCGCTCCGACGAGCAAGCCGCCGTTGCTGCGGCCGTGTAGCGAAAGTTGTTGGGTGGTCGTGACCCTGGTCTGTTTGAGGTGCTCGGCGACCGCCACGAAGTCATCGAAAACGTTCTGCTTGTGAGCCAGGCGACCGGCCTCGTACCAGGCCGTCCCGAACTCTCCGCCACCGCGCAGGTTGGCGATCGCCAGTAACCCGCCCGCGGCCAGCCAGCATGGCCAACCCGGTCGATAGTCCGCGAGCACAGGGATCTTGAACCCGCCATAGCCGTAAAGCAAGGTCGGTTGCGGTTGGGACCGGTCCGCATCAGCGGGAGCGATCAGGAAGTACGGCACCGGTGTACCGTCCTTGCTGATCGCTGTACGACGCTCCGTCACAGTCTGCGGGACCTCGAAGGCCTCAGCAGCCGGCTGCACGAGTCCCGCGAGGGATGTCACGGCAGCCGAGCTGGCCGCGATCAGATAGCTGTGCGTGGGTGAGGTGACCGAGGAAAGGCCGATGAACGCCTCGGGATCACCGCGCTTGGCATTGAGGCCCACGACCGCACCGCCAGCCATCTCGACACTCCGGGCCGATTCACCGTCCAGGTCGATCCAGGTGATCTGAGGTTGTGCGTCGGCCAGGTAGACCAGGATGAAACCGTCGCCGGCTGCCCTTGCGTCCAAGAGTGTGTGTTCGGTCTCCGCGACCACCTCCTGCAAGCGGACCTGTCCAGTCTCGGCGAAGGCATCAAGATCGGCAGCGACGAGCCGCCCGGCTGCGGCCTCGAAATCGGTTCGAAGATAGATGGTGGCGCCCGCCGAGCCGGCGAGCACGAATTCGGCAATCGCTTCGTCGATGATCTTGATGGGCATCCCGAGCTCGCTGCGCTCTCCGGAGATGATCGGATAGACCCAGAGGCGGTTCTTGTTCTCAGTTCCTTCCACAATGCTGACCACCAGGTAACGGTCGTCGTCGGTGACCTCTGCCCAGAACATCAGCTGATCATTTTCCGGGAACTCCATGATCACCTCGTCATGATCTTGAGAGTCGCCGATGTGATGCAGCCGCAGCTTGGGCCCGGCCAGCGCGGCCGTCTGGGTGCCGTCCGGGTGACCCTCATGATCAAAATGGGTGTAGACATATGAGCGATGGTCGGGCAGCCATTCCGCCTGGGAGAACTTGGTCTGGATCAGCGCGTCGTCCACCTCCTCTCCGCTGGCCAGACTCAGCAGCCGAAATGTCGACCAATCGCTGCCTGCTTCGCTGACCCCGTACGCCACCAATTGACCGTTCCCGCTCACTGTCAAGCTGGCCAACGAGCTGGTTCCGTCGTCGGAGAAGGTGTTGGGGTCGACCAGCACGCGCCCTCCGGCGAGCAACTCCTCCAGCGACGATGCGACATAGGTCACGTCCTGGTTCTGGGTGCCGTCGTTTCTGGTAACGAAGTAGTGACCGGCACGCTTGAACGGCACGCCGGCCCTCGGCTGCCCCATCACCTGCTGCATCGTGTCGAGAAACCACGGCCGGTCCGGCAACGACTCCAGGTAGGCGGCGGTGAACTCGTTCTGCCGCTTCACCCACTCAGCAGTCTCGGCGGAGTCGGGATCCTCCAGCCACCGGTACGGGTCGGCGATGGTCCGTCCGTGCAGCACCTCGACGACGTCGTCCCGACGGGTTTCCGGAAACCGAGCCACGCTCGAGCAGACTACCGGCCGTCCACTGCCCGAGCTGTACCAAGGTTGTTCACGCTGTACATGGCACGCATGCCATGCACAGCGTCAACATCCCATGCAGCGTGGGATGTTGACGTCACAGACGAGCAGGGGCAGTCTGCCCGGAAACCGGTTAATTCATCAGTTGTTGAATTTTGTTAACCCTGGCTCTATCGTCTGTTCATGACGTTCCTGGTGGACCTCTCAGACGTCGACTCGACCATGATCAATGCGGTCGGTGGCAAGGCGCTCAACCTCGGAATCATGAGCTCAGCTGACCTGCCGGTGCCAGGCGGCTTCTGCGTGACAACAGACGCCTATCGCTTGGTGGTGCAGGAGCGGCTGGATGACTTGATGGACAAGCTCGCCGGCGCGACGGATTCGGCTGGGGTCGCCGCCTCTGCAGAGGAGGCCCGCCAGCGAGTGCTCGCCCTGGAGCCTCCGGCCGAGTTGCGAAACGCGATCAACCATCACTACAGCGCGCTCGGCGACAATCAAGCGGTGGCTGTCCGTTCATCGGCGACAGCAGAGGATCTGGCGTACGCCAGCTTCGCCGGGCAACAAGACACCTACCTCAATGTGGTTGGTTCGGCTGCGCTGCTCGATGCCGTCCGGCGCTGCTGGGCCTCGCTGTGGACCGATCGAGCCGTCAGCTACCGCAACGCCAACGGGATTGACCACCGCGGCGTGGCGCTTGCGGTGGTGGTGCAACGCATGATCGATGCGGCTGCGGCGGGCGTGATGTTTACGGCGAACCCGATCACTGGCAGCCGGAATGAAACTGTGATTGATGCGAGCCCAGGACTTGGGGAGGCAGTCGTCTCTGGCGCGGTCAACCCAGATCACTTCATTGTGAACTCCATCGACCACAAAATTGTGGCGCGCCGGCTGGGCGACAAAAGGGTGATGATCACCAGTCTGCCCGGTGGCGGCACTGAGCGTCATGAGCTGGCCGACCGGAGCTCTGAAGCCTGCCTCGACGACCAGCAGGTGCTGCAGCTTGTTGATCTTGGTCAGCAGGTCCAGCGGCACTACGGGGCGCCGCAGGACACCGAATGGGCACTCGACTCCGCAGGCCGCTTCTGGTTGACCCAGGCGCGTCCGATCACCACGCTGTACCCGCTCGCGCGGACGCACCGGCCGGGCCTCCGGGTGCTGTTGTGCGCTGAGCTTGGCACAAGGCTTAACCAGACCGATCACTCCGATGGGCATTGCGGCGGTTCGATTGATCGGCACCTCGGTGGCCACTGCGATCAAAATGCCGACCCGCTCAGCCCTTGGCCGGGCCGCCTGCGATGCATGCGCCAGGGCCAGCGGCTCTTTATGGACATGACCCCCGTGTTGCGCAATCGCATCGGGCGCCGGCTCGTGATCGCAGTATTCGGAATCATGGAGGCGCGAGCGTCAGCAGGTTTTGAAGACTCTCGGGGAGCGGCCTGAGTTTTCGATCATCGAGTCGCACCGCCGAGCACCGTGATCCGGCACGGTCGCCGGCGCCTTGATGCGCAACAAGGTGCCGCTGCGGGCGCTGCCTCGCGGCTGGCCAACCCGGAACTGGCCTATCGCGGGAATCGCCGCCACCGAGCGGCGGCTACGTCGAGCTCTGACGTTACCTGCCAACGCGACGGCCTCCCAACGCCTGGACTTCGTCGAGCAGCAACTCGGCGACCTGTTCTTGGTGATGCCGCGCACGGTCGGGTACGCCGTAGGCGGTCTACTCATGCTCCTGGCGTCTCGCCGGCTGCTGCGTGACGTGGCGGAGCCAGGCGAACTCCAAGAGGTTCTCCGCGGGCTGCCGCACAACATCACCACCGAGATGGATCTCAAGCTGTGGGAGCTGACCGAAGAGATCCGCAACGACGAGCCTTCTCGTACGCTGTTCACCAACTCGACGGTGCCTGAGCTGCTCCAGCGCTACCGCGAGCGTGCATTGCCAGCCGTGGCGCAGCGCGGACTCCAGTCGTTCTTGCGCCGCTACGGCCATCGCGCGGTCGCCGAGATAGATCTCGGCATGCCGCGCTGGTCCGATGATCCGAGCTACCTGCTCGGGGTGATCAGCAATTATCTCCGCCTCGATGCTGAAGATCTGGACCCGGCCTCGCAGTTTAGGGCCGGCCAGGCGAAAGCCGAGTCCATGATCACCAGCCTGACCAGCCGTGCGGCTGATCGCAGCCGGCTTCGGGCGCGCCTAGCCGGCTTGACGCTGCGGCGGGTCCGCCAGCTTGTCGGCTTGCGTGAGTCGCCGAAGTTCTTGCTGATCGTGGCGCTCGCAGCGATGCGGGACCATCTGAAGGGGGTCGGGCGGGAGCTTGCTGCCGCACAGACCATCGAGCAAGTTGACGACGTTTTCTTCCTCGATCTGGGAGACGTCCGCCGGGGTCTGGCCGGCGAAGACTTGCGGGCGCTGGTCGCGGAGCGGCGAGAGGCGTACCAGCAGGAGCTGAAGCGGCGCCACATTCCTCGCCTGCTCCTCTCCGACGGGACCGAGCCGGAGGCGGTCGCCGTAGCAGGCAGCCCGAGCGGACGGCGCCCTCACCGGAAGTCCAGCCTCAACCGGCACCGTGACGGGCAGGGCACGTGTGGTGCTCGACCCAGTGGGCGCGCACCTGGAGCCCGGCGAGATCTTGGTCGCGCCTTCGACCGATCCCGGCTGGACTCCCCTGTTCCTGACGGCTGGCGGGCTGGTGATGGAGATGGGCGGCTCGAATTCACATGGCGCCGTCGTGGCGCGAGAGTACGGCATTCCCGCTGTGGTCGGCGTGCCTGAGGCGACGCACAAGATCGAAACCGGTCAGCTGATCACAGTGGATGGGGCCGCTGGGCTGGTAACCGTCGCCGCTTAGCTATGTGCCCTGAGCTTGTCGAAGGGCACCAGTCGCACTTCGACAAGCGCCGCCCTGAGCTTGTCGAAGGGCTCAGCGCGCATCAACCTCGGAGGACCGGCTCTCGCGGTGAGCATCCAGAGCAGCGAAGACTCGCTCCGAGACTTCGTCGATCGGGCCGAGGCCGTCGACCTCAACCAGTAGGCCGCGCGAGCGGTAGACGTCAAGTAACGGCTCAGTCTGATCGGCGTAGACCTGCAGGCGGACCCGGATGGTTTCCTCGTTGTCGTCGGAGCGGCCGTCGATCTCCGCCCGCTTGAGCAGCCGGGCGACGACCTCATCAATGTCGGCCAGCAGCGAAATGACCGCGTCGACTGGTCGCTCGGTCTCGGCCAGGTAGTCGTCGAGGGTCCGCACCTGCTGCAACGTACGTGGGTAGCCGTCCAGTAGAAAGCCCGCAGCGCAATCGCTCTGCGCAAGCCGGTCTTGCACGATTTCGTTGGTGATCTCATCGCTCACATACCCACCGGACTCCATGATCGCCCGCACCTGGCGCGCCAGGGGGGTGTCGGAGTGCTTCATGGCCCGGAACATGTCGCCGGTCGAGATCGCGGGTATCCGGTAGTGCTCGGCGATCAGCTTGGCCTGTGTGCCCTTGCCTGCACCTGGAGGGCCCATGATGAGGAGTCGCATTAGCGGAGGAACCCTTCGTAGTTGCGCTGCTGGAGCTGGCTCTCGATCTGTTTCACGGTATCGAGCCCAACACCGACGATGATGAGAATCGAGGTGCCGCCGAAGGGGAAGTTCTGATTGGCGTTCAAGAGGATGAACGCGATCGAAGGCAGCAGCGCGATGAGTCCGAGATACATAGAGCCGGGGAACGTCAGGCGGGACAACACGAAGCTGAGGTAGTTCTCGGTCGGCTTCCCGGCTCGAATGCCGGGGATGAATCCGCCGTACTTCTTCATATTGTCCGCGACCTCGGTCGGGTTGAACGTGATCGCGACATAGAAGTAGGCGAAGAACACGATCAGCAGGAAGAACGTGAGGATGTAGATCGGATGGTCGCCCTGGACGAAGTTCGCGTTGATCCAGGACGAGAACCTGTCGTCCGGCCTGAACTGGGCGTAGAGAACCGGTAGATACAGCAGCGAGGAAGCAAAGATGACCGGAATGACGCCGGCCTGGTTGACCTTGATCGGGATGTAGGTGGTGGTACCCCCGAACATCCGCCGCCCCACCATCCGCTTGGCGTACTGCACCGGGATCCGGCGCTGGGACAGTTCGACGAAGATCACGCCGAGCATGACGAGCAACCCCATCCCGATCACGAGCAGGAACACCACCCAACCCAGCGAGCCGGGACGGGCGACCTTGAGGCTCCACAGTGCACTTGGGAACGTGGCAGCGATCTGGGTGAAGATCAGTACTGACATACCGTTGCCGACACCGCGTTCGGTGATGAGCTCTCCCAGCCACATGATCACACCGGTGCCGGCCGTCATGGTCAGGATCATGACGACCACAGGAAAGATGCTCTTGTCGTAGACCAGGCCAGGGCAACCGGTAAAGAGCCGGTCGTTCACCGCCACCGTGACGAAGGCGGTGGAGTTGAGCACCGCCAGCACCAGAGTCAGGTAGCGGGTGTACTGAGTGATCTTGGTCTGCCCTGCCTGACCCTCCTTCTTGAGGGCCTCCAGACGCGGAATGACCACTGTGAGCAGCTGCAGAATGATGCTGGCCGTGATGTAGGGCATGATGCCCAGCGCAAAGATCGCCAGCTGGAGAAGCGCACCGCCGGAGAACAGGTTGATCAGGGAGTAGAGCCCCTGCTGCTCGCCGGTGCTGGCCTGCTCGAGGCAGAAGCTCACCTGTTCGACGTTGACGTTCGGCGTCGGGATGATCGAACCGAGGCGGAAGACCGCAAGGATCGCAAGCGTAAAGAAGATCTTCTTGCGTAGGTCCGGAGTCCGGAACGCGTTGGCGAACGCGGCGAGCACCCGTGCCCTCCCTTTCTCGTGACAATCCTGAACGCGTTGCTGAACTGCTTGCGCCTCGCAACGTACTTACAACTCACGCGAACAGGACCGACCGACTTTATCAAGAACCGACCGCGAACCCCGCATCGTCTCGGTCGCCCGAACTGTTCCCTCAAAACCACACTGTAGGTGACCGGCACTAGCAGCGATTTACCCTTGTCCAGTCAGGCCCACTCGCAGCTCGAGTGAGCTTTTGAGGGATCGACTCCGTCTAAGTAACTAAATCAGCGGTGTCGTGGACGGCCGTCTTGCCATGATGTGTGCCTGGTCTGGTAGGCAATCACCGCGATTGGTGCTACGGATCGGCCCCGCCAACCTCTACGCCAGATCGAAAGGCAGTTGCTGCAGTGTCACGTGGTCACCGGGCTCTACGCGGAACCAGTGACGTTCGGGTGCCCAAGGCGCATCCAATCGCGGTGTGGGTTGCCACCACGCTGGCCTGCCTGCTCGTTCTGCTCGCCCTCCTT
>CAVUTQ010000035.1:0-118656 GCA_963744455.1 uncultured Actinomycetota bacterium
CGGTTCGCAAGGCGATCCCCCTCCTTTATCCCGGTACGACGTGCGCGGTGATTGGCGCAGGCGGGCTCGGCCACATCGGCATCCAGTGCCTGGCTGCGCTCACCGCGACCAACATCATCGTCGTGGATCGCAACCCGGATGCCCTGAAGCTCGCCGAGCAGCTCGGCGCGCATCAAACGGTTCTTGCGGACGGCAACCAGGTGGACGCGGTGAAGGACCTCACCGAGGACAAGGTGCGGACGTGGTGCTCGACTTCGTCGCGGAGGAGGGAGCCGAGAACGAAGGCTTCGCGATGACCCGCCGTGCGGGCTCATACTTCGTGATCGGTTACGGCGGCACGCTGGTCGTCCCGACCCTCGACGTGATCTCCACCGAGCGCAACATCGTCGGGAACATCGTCGGCACCTACAACGATCTGGCGGAGCTGATGGTGCTGGCCCAAACCGGAAAAGTCACCCTGCACACGCGTACCTACCCGCTCGACGACGCCGTGGAAGCCCTCCAGGAGCTCGACCGCGGCCGGGTTCGGGGTCGGGCCATCCTCGTTCCCTGACGCCCATATAGTCGATAGACCTTCCCTGACATTGGAGGACCGATGGCCAAAGAGCTGCGTTTTGCCGAGGATGCCCGGAGTCTGTTGCTGGCAGGCGTGGATCAGCTGGCCGAGGCCGTGAAGTCGACGCTGGGTCCCAAAGGGCGCAACGTAATCCTGGAGAAGATCACCGGTTCACCGGTCGTGACGAACGACGGCGTCACCATTGCTCGCGAAATTCACCTCCGTGATCAGTTCGAGAACATGGGAGCGCAACTGGTCAAGGAAGCGGCGATCAAGACCAATGACATCGTGGGCGACGGCACCACAACTGCCACGGTGCTGGCGCATGCGATCATCCGCGAGGGAATGAAGGCCATCGGTGAGGGCGGGAACCCGGTCCTCATCAAGCGAGGGATCGACCTCGCTGTCGCTCGGCTGGTAGAGCACCTGCGCAGCGTCGCCCACCCGTTGGTCACTCAGCAGGATTACGCCAGGGTCGCGGCGATCTCGGCGAACGACGACGACGCCGTGGGTGCTGTGCTTTCCGAGGCCCTTTACACAGTTGGCGACGCGGGCATCGTGACAGTCGAGGAGTCTGCGACGAACGGGATGACCGTGGACTTCGTCGAAGGATTCGAGTACGACAACGGCTACATCTCGCCGTACATGGTCACCAACCCCGCCAGCCTCGAAGCGGTCCTCGACGACCCGTACATCCTGCTCACCAACGAGAAGATCACCAAGGTGCAGCAGCTGATGCCGGTGCTCGACAAGATCATGCGCGCTCCGCGCCCGCTGGTCATCATCGCCGAGAACGTCGAGGGCGCGCCGCTGAGCATGCTCGTCCAGAACCATGTGAACGGGATCTTCCCGTGCGTCGTGACGAGAGCGCCGGGCTTCGGTGACAGGCGCCTGCGCAAGCTCGAGGACATCGCCGCAATCACCGGCGGTTCCGTCCTTAGCAAGACCTCGGCATTCGCCTTGGAGACGATGACCCTGGAGCATCTCGGCCGGGCGTCCCAGGTCAGGGTCACCGCCGAGAGAACCGCGATCATCGGCGGTTCAGGATCGGCTGACGAGGTCGAATTCCGCCTCGCCCAGCTGCGCGCTGAGCTGGAGCGAGCCACGTTCGGTATCGATGAGGATGTGCTCTCCGAGCGGATCGGGTCCCTGTCCGGAAAGGTGGCCGTGATCAGGGTCGGTGCGCCGACGAATGCCGAGCTCGCCGAGCTCCAGCACCGCGTCGAAGACGCGCTCTCGGCCACCCGGGCAGCCATGGCCGAGGGAATCGTGGCCGGCGGCGGCGTGGCGCTGCTGCACGCGGCGCCGGTCCTCGAGGGGCTTGATGTAAAGGACGACTACGCGATCGGGGTCGAGATCGTCCGCCGCGCGCTGAGCGAGCCGACGTACCTCATCGCCGCGAACGCCGGGTACGCAGGGCACGAGGTACTCGCGCAGGTTGCCAACCTCGGTGTCGACGACGGGTTCGACGCCCTGGAGGGTCGCTTCGGCAACATGATCGAGATGGGCATCATCGATCCATTGCGAGTCTGTCGTTCGGCGCTGGAGAACGGAGCCTCCGTGGCGGGGCTGCTCCTCACTACGAACACGCTGGTCGCCGAGGAGCAGACGCCGTGGGGCGGCAGCCGGGCCCTGATGACCGAGTTCGGGCAGCTCGACGAAGGCCTGCACCAGCCGTCACCGGACTCCAGCACACCACAGTCGCTCGGCCTCGGCCCGTCCGTCGGGTGAGCCCCATGCCGCGGCCTCCAAGTTGGGGCGGCTCGGCGCTCATCCGCCTGTAGGCAGGCCGCGGCATCGCATGGAGGGACGCCACGATGACCCAGGACATGACCCCGACTCCCGCCGTCGTACGACGACTGGACTCAACTGCGGCAATGGCGATGGCGGACCTCGCCGCAATATTCGAGGACCTGCAGACGACGCTGCGGTGTTGCGAGCGTCTCGTGTCCGAGCTGGCTTCGGGCGAGGCCGAACCCGACGACCTGACCCTCGAGGCATTCTGGACGACGGCGGTGCTGTCCTATGCCCGCTGCTTCTCGCACCGCGAAGGTGGCACCAACCTCACACCGGACGACGTCACGGCGACCGGGCTGGCGGGCGATGTACTGGGCTGGCACCAAGTCCTGCTTCGGCTCCGCGACCACTACGCCGACCCCGCAGTGAACCCCCGGGAAACGTTCTCGGTGGGTGTGTCCCAGGACGCCTACGGAAAGGCCAACGGGGTCGCGGTCACCTCTGCCAAACAGCCCGCTCTGGACGACCTGACCGTGCGCCAGACCGGTGCGATCGCCTTCGCGCTGACTCGGATCGTTGACCGGCGCATAGCCGAGCATCAGGACGCCGTCTTCGGCGAGCTCGGCAGGATGACCAAGAGGGAGCTCGACCGGCTGCCAGTCGTGGAGGTCGCGGCGGAAACGTAACGGCTGCGGGTTGGCTTGCCGAGAGAGCGGGCGGCTGCGGCTGGCATCTCTGGATGGAGGTTGCGGGCGGCGGATGCAGACGGCCCGGCGATGACGAGTTGATGCAAGTCTGAGGCAGCCGGTGCACATCCCCAAAGCCCCCATGCCATTCGTTGCTATGCCCTCGCCGGCAGGAGTAGCGTGAAAATGTTCCCTGACCAGAGATGAGGTCGTCGCCCCCGCCCTTCCAGAACGGAGATCGTCATGAGTTCTGCCGCCGAGACCGCCATCGACGTACGTCCTTTCCAGGTCAATGTTCCCGAAGAGGAGCTCGCCGAGCTGCGACGCCGGATCGAGGCGACGCGCTGGCCTACTAAAGAGCTCGTCGCAGACCGCTCCCAGGGCGTGCAGCTGGCGACGGTGCAGGAGCTCGCCCGCTACTGGACGACCGACTACGACTGGCGCAAGGCCGAGGCGAAGCTCAACGCGCTCCCGCAGTTCACGACCGAGATCGACGGGGTGGAGATCCACTTCATCCACGTCAGGTCCCGGCATGAGAACGCGTTGCCGCTGATCATGACGCACGGCTGGCCCGGCTCGGTCATCGAGCTGCTCGAGACGGTCGGTCCGCTCACCGACCCGACCGCTCACGGCGGCGCCGCCGAGGACGCATTCCACCTGGTGCTGCCGTCACTGCCCGGTTACGGGTTCTCCAGTGAGCCGACCGAGCTCGGTTGGGACGCCGCCCGCACCGGACGCGCGTGGGCGGAGCTGATGCACCGTCTCGGCTACACCCGCTACGTCGCCCAGGGCGGCGACGTGGGTGCCCTCGTCACGGACCTGATGGGCCGCCAGGCGGTCGATGGTTTGGTCGGCTACCACCTGAACCTGCTCACGGCGGTGCTCGCAATCGGCGATCAACTGCCCAGGGAATCCGAACAGGAACGCGCAGCGGCCGCGGCGGTCGCGATGTTCAGGCAAGACGGCTTCGGCTACTTCCTCGAGATGGCAACGCGGCCGCAGACGATCAGCTACGCCCTGCTGGATTCACCCGTCGCGCTGGCGGCCTGGTTGCTCGACCACGACACGGACAGCTACTACAAGATCTCCCGCGCGTTCGTCGACGGCGAGCCCGTGGGCAATCTCACCCGGGACACCATCGTCGACAACATCACGCTGTACTGGCTGACCGGCACCGCAGCGTCGGCGGCCCGGTCGTACTGGGAGGACGCACGAGCGCTGGCGGCATCGCTTGCGAGCGGCCAGCCTCCTCCGGCGGTCACCGTGCCGGTCGGCTTCACGACGTTCCCCGGCGAGATCTGGGCTTCCCCGCGCAGCTGGGTCGAGGCGGTCTACCCCGGCCTCGCCTACTTCAACGAGGTCGACAGGGGCGGCCACTTCGCCGCGTGGGAAGAGCCCAACCTCTTCGCCGCCGAGATGCGGGCTGCATTCAGCTCAGTGCGCGGGACGTGAGCCTCTTTGGCGCGCGCCGCCATCCGCGCACGGCCGCGTTGCCCGTCGAGGGTCACCTCCCTGGTTTCGACGGGGCGACCGGCTGGCTGAATTCGTCGCCTCTCACTCCGGCGGAGCTGCGTGGGAGGGTCGTTCTCGTCGATTTCTGGACGTACACCTGCATCAACTGGCTCCGCACGCTGGCCTACGTGCGCGCGTGGGCCGCGAAATACCGCGACCTCGGGCTCGTCGTGATCGGCGTCCATACGCCCGAGTTCCCGTTCGAGCGCGAGGTTGAGAACGTCCGCGAGGCCGCGCAGGCCATGAGAGTCGAGTACCCGGTTGCGCTCGACAGCGACTACGGGGTGTGGAGCGCCTTCTCCAACCGGTACTGGCCGGCCGTCTACCTCGCAGACGCGGAGGGCCGGATCCGGTACCACCACTTCGGCGAGGGCGAGTACGACGAAGGGGAGTGGATGATCCAGCACCTGCTGCGCGAGGTCGCAGGCGAGGGCATCGATAACGAGCTCGTCTCCGTCGCGCCCGACGGATTCGAGGCGCAAGCCGACTGGACGAACCTGCGCTCTCCCGAGACATACCTCGGCTACGCGCAGGGGCAGAACCTCGACTCTCCCGGCGGTGTCGCGTACGACGAGCCCCGCAGCTACGTCGCACCCGAGTCGTTGCGGCTCAACACCTGGGCCCTGGGCGGAAACTGGACGATCGAGGAGCGGGCGAGCGTGCTGAACGAAGCCGGGGGGCGAATCGCCTTCCGCTTCCATGCGCGCGACGTCCATCTCGTCCTGCGCTCGCGGGCGGGCACGTCCGTCCCGTTCCGTGTGCTGGTCGACGGCGAAGCGCCCGGCGCAGCCCACGGGCTGGACGTCGACGAGGAGGGCCGGGGAACGCTGGTCCAGCCACGGCTTTATCAGCTAGTGCGCGAGCCCGGGTCGATCACAGACCGCACCTTCGAGATCGCATTCCTCGATGCGGGCGTCGAGGCGTACGTCTTCACCTTCGGCTAGCGACGGGCTCGGCCTTCAGCGGTGCCTGCCGCTGTCGGCGAGAGGCGCCTGGGGTGGTCATCATTCGTACGCGCGGGTCAATCGTGACCATCACAGGGTTCCCCTACCCTGCGCTGTTCTCGACATTCGGCCTCCCCGGGTGTCTCTGAAGGGTTGAGGCTAGGAGACTAACAACGAGGCTGCTTCGTCATACTGAGCTGATGGAGCAGCCTCTTCGCTCGGGGACGCTCACCTTGTTGTTCAGTGACATCGAGGGTTCGACAAGGCTGCTGACCCAGCTGGGCGTGCACTACGGCGAAGCGCTCTCCGTTCAGCGCTCCATCATTCGTGAAGAGATCACGCGCTCGCATGGCACGGAGATCGGGACCGGGGGAGACAGCTTCTTCGTCGTCTTCACCTCGGCAACAGATGCGGTCGGAGCTGCGTTGGCGGCTCAACGCAGGCTTGCCTCGTACGATTGGCCCGACGGTGCGAGGGTGCGGGTAAGGATGGGACTGCATACCGGGCAGCCGACCCGCCATGAGGGCGATTACGTCGGCATGGATGTGCACCGCGCCGCTCGCATTGCCTCAAGCGCACATGGCGGCCAGATCCTGATGTCGGCCACAACGGCTCAGCTCATTGCCGATCAGTCGGCGGAACTGCAGCTGAAGGATCTGGGATGGCACCGGCTCAAGGACATCCCAGAGCCAGAGCGCATCCTGCAGCTGGTGGCCAAGGATCTGCCGCAGGAGTTCCCGGCGCTGAAGAGTCTGGGCACCCCCACCAACCTTCCCCCAGCTCCCACTCCCATCATCGGGCGGGACGGCGAGCTGGCCGAGATCACTTCAGCAGTTCACCCACGCCGGGGCGCGTCTGGTCACCTTGACCGGCCCGGGAGGGTCAGGCAAGACGAGGCTAGCGATCGCTGTGGCTGATCGCCTCGGATCTTCGCGGGCCGACGGGGTCTACTTCGTGCCGCTGGCCACGGCCAACACCGCCGATGTCATGTGGAGCACGATCGCGGAGAACCTTGGGCATCGTCGGTGAAGGCCGAGCGCCGCCGACCTTCTTCGAGCACATCGCTCAGCGAGACATGTTGTTGGTCCTCGACAATCTTGAGCAGCTGACCGATGCGCCGGTGGTCGTCAGCGAGCTCCTCGCCCACGCGCCGCAGCTCGCCATCCTCGCGACTTCGCGCCGGCCGTTACATGTGACCGGCGAATACCAGCATCCAGTGCCTCCGCTCGAGATTCCCGCTCCCGAATCTGAACGCGCGGGAGGCTGAGTTGTGGGGAGCGGTCGGGCTCTTCTTGCACCGAGCTCAGATGGTTCGACCGAACTTTCAGCTCACCGATGACAACGTCGCCGACGTTATCGCCATTTGTGTCCGGCTCGACGGGATGCCGCTCGCCATCGAGCTGGCCGCCGCGCGGACGAAACTCCTCGCCCCTCACGCCATCCTCTCCAGACTGGACCGCAGCCTCGAGCTCGGCGGTGCCGAACTCGATCGACCCAGCCGACAACGCACCCTGCGGCAAACCATTGCCTGGAGCTTCGATCTCCTCACGGCCGATCAGCAAGGGTTCTTCCGGCAACTCGGCGTCTTCGGCGGCAGCTGCGACCTCGACGCCGTGGCGGCGGTTACAGAAACGTCTGCCGATCCGCTCGATGAGGTTGCCGGCCTGGTCGACATGAGCCTGGTCCGCATCCTCGAGGACCGCGACGGCGAGCCCGAGTTGATCTTCTTCAGACCGTACGGGCATTCGCCCGCGAATGCCTCGAGGCTGCCGGTGAATGGGAATCAACGGCCCGAAAGCATGCCGAGCACTACCTCGCCCTCATTGCAGAGCTCGCTCCTCGGCTGCGAACCTCGAAACATCTCACAACTCGTGACCGGATCGAATCGGAGCTGGAGAATCTTCGCGCCGCTCTGGAGTGGAGCCTTCCAGAAAGACCCTGACCGCGGCGACGCGAACGTTGGCTTTCGACTGTGTCAGGAGCTGACTTGGTTTTGGTATGCCTGCGGCTATCCACAGGAAGGTCGTCGCTGGCTAGAGCGGGCGACCGAGCGGATCAGCGGAGAGGGGCCGGAAGAGATTGCCGTACTCCACGGCCTCGGTGTCATCCTGCTTCAGCAAGGCGACTCGGAGAAAGCGCGCGAGCTGTTGTCCCGCTGCCTTGACTATTGGCGGGGCCAAGGTGACGACAGCCAGACGGCCAAGGAACTCAACAGCCTTGCCGTCGCCTACCGCAACACCGATGACCACGATCAGGCTCGCGCGTTATTCGATCGAAGGCATATCTCTAGCCGAACGAAGCGGCGATACAAGTCGCCTGGCGGCTCTACTGTCCAATTTGGGGATCCTCGAAATTGATGTTGGTGCTCCGGCCGCCGCCATCGATCTGTTCAACCGGGCGCTCGCCTTGGACCGTGAGCTCGGGGACGGATGGGCTGTAGCGTGCGACCGGGTCAACCTCGCGGCTGCTCGGATCCGCGCCGGCCACATCGATGCTGCGTACCGGGAGCTACGTGAGGTTTCCCCCGACGCGCTGGCCGTGAACGACATCGACCTCACCATCGGTCTGATCGAACAGTTGGCGACGCTGTGGGGAGAGTCCGGCGACATCCGCAGAAGCGCACGGCTTTTCGGCACTTCGGAGGCGATGCGCGCGGAGGCCAACTTGCCCCGACCACCACCCGACGTAGCCCATCTGAGTAGGTCGCTAGCCAAGAACCGGTCAAGGGTGAGCGAGGACATCTGGTCCAGGTATGTCAATGAGGGCCGCCTGTTAAGCGGTGAGGCAGCGATCGCTGAAGGCACCAGCTGAGTGGGCGCGCCGACCTCGACAGCGCGCGGGTTTCAGAGTTCTCCCAACAGCCAGGCCACGCTGCGCTGGACGAACCTGACGTGGCCAGCGCTGTCGTAGGACCGCGGGTCGTGGCCGAGCGCGTCGTAAACGACCCGACCGCCGAGGTGGTGGTGCGCCCAAAGGATGGGGTGCCGTCGGCCGTCGAAGACATGCTCACCGAGCACGACCACATCCGGCTCCAGCTCCAGGTAGCTGTAACGCTCGTCCAGGACGTCAAAGTCGCCAAGGTCGGTCAGGATGGGGTGCCGGGCGCCGGTCAGGTGCACGTGGGCCACGTCCTGAGGAGGATGCATCGACATACCGCGGACCCAGCCGCCACCGAGCATCGGCCGACCAGTCCGGCATGGTGGTGAAGGAGGTCAAGCTGACGTGGACGCCCAGCAGCCCACCACCGCTGGCGAGGTGCGTGGTCAGCCCGACGGTGACCGGCTCGAGGGCCTCTGCGGGCCGATCGGGACGCGGGCAGCCGACGTTGACGACGGCGAGATCCACGCCGCTGAGGTCGGCCAGGGCGGTCTCGACGTCCTCGCTGATCGAGAGGCCATGCCCGCTGGCCGCGAGGATGTCCGCGAGCCGAGCTGTGGTCTGGGCGAAGGCGTGCCACGCGTCGGCGTAGGCCGCCGCGCCGCTGACGACAAGGATCTCGGCCATCACGGCGCCGACGCCGCGACTGGATGTCGAGCAGTGGCTCCGGCGCGCATCTAGGGTGGCAAACCACACGAAGGTGGTGGTGTCAACCACGTCCCAGTCGCCGACCCGGACAGCGGACGGGTCGGAATGGAAGCCTGGCACGCTCAGGTTGGTGATCATCCGTAGCTCTCTGTGTCTGGTACTAGGGATCGGGTGACTAGGCTCAGCTGGTCGTGCAGAGCCTCCGAAGGGACGGTGCCGGTGCGTCGCCTGAGAGCGCGGGCTTCGGCAAGGTTTGCGGCGGCGCGGTTGACGGTCACCTCTGTCATGGTTGAGCACGGCCATCGCCTCGAGGACGGATGCCGTGCCGCCGAGATGGCGTAGCCGCCGGGTCACGTCGATGGCCTGGTGCAGCAACGTGTCTGCCCGTTCGTGATCGCCGACCATGACGGCGAGGTTGGCTGCCAACGTGCCGGCCGAGGCGAGCCCTTCCTGGTAGCCGATGCTCCGGTACGCCGCTAGGCTTCGCGTCGCGAATGCAGCGGCCTCGGCGATCCGGCCCGCGGCGAGCTCAGCATGTGCGCGGTAGTCCAAGGCGCTCCCCAACACCATTGGTTCGCCGATTGTCTCCGCCAGGGCTTCGGCGTCCCGGAGCATCGCCGAGCCTGCGTCGTGATCGCCCGCCGCATGGGCAGACCGTCCTGCAAGCGCGGTGACGAGGGCGAGGGTCCATGGCTGACCGCACCTGCGTGCTTCGTCGAGGGCGGCCAGGTGCTGCCACTCCGGCGGCGGCATAGTCGCCCTGTGCCCAGGCGGCCATCCCGAGCAGGTTGTGGGCCAGAGCCACAAGTTCCATGTCCGGCAGATTCCGCGCGGTGTCGAGCTGACGGCATGCGGCGTCGATTGCTGCCGCGGTGTCTCCCTGGGCGAGCGCCGTGGAAGCCAGCACGCGCAGCAGACGAGCGTGGATGCGCGGGTCACTCTCGAAGCCGAGTGCTGCTGTCGCCCAGGATCGGAGCTCGGAGAGGTACCCATCGAGAAACCACGGCCAATAGAGATCGGCGACGAGCCGACCCGCGGACGCCGAGCGCCGGACGATGGCGTGCGACGCGGCTGCTCGTAGGTCGTCCGCGCATCCGCGGGCAACCGCGGCCCATGCCGTCGCCTCGGCAGTCCGGATCTGGCTATCCAGCCGAGCAGCAAGAGTGACGTGGTACTCGAGGTGACGGCGACGCGCCCGATCACGCATCGTTGATGTCGCCTGGTCTCGGGCGAAGTGCCGCACCAGGTCGAGAAACCGGTACCTGGCCTGTCCGGCCAGGTCGGGGGCTCGCGCGAGTAGTGAGCGCGCAAGAAGGTGGTCGACTGCTCGGGGAGCCCCGTCGCCGACAACGGCACATGCTGCGTCGCGGTCAAAGGCCCCCACGAACACCGACAGTGCGGCGAACGCCTCCCGGTCGCTCACGTCGAGCAGGTCGTGACTCCAGCCGATGACAGCCCGCATCGTGAGGTGTCTCGGGTCACGAGAGCGGACGTCACCCCCCAGCAGGTCGAGCGGCTGGCCGAGGCCCGTGGTGAGCTGCGCCACCGACAGGGAGGCGATTCTGGCGGCGGCCAGCTCGAGCGCCAGCGGAAGCCCGTCCAGCTTGCGGACGATGCCCCGCACCTGGTCGTCGTCGAGCGCAGCCATGGGGCTCACCGCTCGGGCGCGGGCCACGAACACCGAGCCGGCTGCAGCATCGTCGAGCCCGCTCAGATGGACGATCTGTTCGCCAGGCGTCCGCAACGGCTCCCGCGTGGTCGCAAGGACCCGGAGGTCGGGACAGCGCGCAAGGAGCGCTGTGGCGAGGTCCGCCACTCCCTCGACCACGTGCTCGCAGGTGTCGAGGACGAGCAGGCCGCGTCGCCGCGACAGATAGTCGCAGACGAGATCGATCTCGTGCCCGGGCGACTCGGCCAGCTGGAGTGCCCGAGCCACAGTGGTGGCGACATCGGCGTCGGCAGACACATTGGCGAGCTCCACGAACCACACCGCGCCCGCGTCGGAGGATGGCGCTGTGACGAGCTCGACCGCGAGCCTCGTCTTGCCCACCCCACCGGGCCCGGCCAGTGTCACGAGGCGGGCGGCCGTGAGCGCGCGGCGCAGCGTCGCAAGCTCGGGTTCGCGCCCGACCAGCGGGGTCACCGGCAGCGGCGGCGCTGCCGCGGGACGGGGAGGTGCAGGTACGAGCGTGGGGTCCTGCGCCAACACGGCGGCCTCGACCGCGCGCAGCTCGGCTCCTGGCTCCAGCCCGACCTCATCGACGAGGTAGCGGCGAGCCTGCGCGTACGCTTCGAGCGCCTCCGCCTGCCGGCCTGCGGCGTAGAGCGCCTTGACCAGCAGGACGCGCCATCGTTCACGGAGCGGGTGTTCCTCGACGAGCGCGCCGATCTCACCTATCACCAGGGAGGCGAGGCCCGCGTCGATGTCCTGGGTCAGGCGGGCCTCCAGCGCGGCGAGACGCTCCTCCTCAAACCGGGTGGCGATGGCCCGTGCCCAGGGTTGCTCGGCCCACTCGAGCAGGGCCGGCCCGCGCCAGAGTGCCAGCGCTTCGCCGTACCGGCGTGACCCGGACCAGATCCTCGAACCGGAACGCGTCGACGGAGCCTCGCGGGACATCGAGTCGGTAACCTCCGGTGACCGTCGAGATCTCCTGGATCCCGAGCTGCCGGCGCAGGTCGCGCACGTAGCCGTGGACCAGGTTGGGAGCTGACCGGGGTGGTTTGTCGCCCCACAGTGTGTCGGCGATCCTGTCGGCACTGACGGGCTGACTACGGTTCAGCAGCAGCAAGGCAAGCAAGGTGCGCACCTTGGGTGCAGCCGGCTGTACCTCGGCGCCTTTGTCGTCGAGCACTCGAAACGGACCGAGTAGCCCGTACTCCACATCCACAGCCTACGGATGCCCTGCGCTCCAGCGGGACTCCAGCAGCCGCTCCAGAGTGGGTGGTCAGGCTGGCCGCAAGACTCACCCTGAGGAGGAATCATGGTCATCCACATCGTCCGGTTCCGGTCGTCACTTTCGGATGAGCGGATCGCAGAGCTCTTCCAGGCACGCGCCTCCGAGTACCTCGCCGTCCCCGGGCTGCTGCAAAAGTACTACCTGCGCTTCCGAACCGGCGAACACGGTGGCGTCTACGTCTGGGACTCTGCAGCTTCGATGGAGCGGTTCATGGCGGGCCGCCTGGCCAGCACGATCTGCGACGTCTATCGGGTGGAGGAGTCGGTGCGTGATGTCGCCGATGTCCATTTCGCGTTGTACCCCCAGGAAGTGCCCGCGTGATCCTCGCGGCTGCCGAACCCGTCATGCCTTGATTTCAAGAGGCGTGCCGGACAGCCTCGTAGGTGAGGATGGCGACGCCGTCACCGAGTGTCTGGGCGTCGACGAGGCGCATAGGTTTCTTGTCGCTGGTCTCGCCGAAGAGGCGCTCGCCGGCCCCGAGTACGACTGGAAAGATCTTCAGCCGCAGCTCGTCCACGAGGTCGTGCTCCATCAGCGTGCGCAGGAGCTGGAAGCTGGCGGGCACGAGGATCTCTCCGTTGAGCTCTTGCTTCAGCTTCGAGACCTCGGCCACCGGGTCGCCCTTGAGTACCGTCGAGTTGTTCCAGGCGGGATCCTCGAGGGTCGAGGACACGACGTACTTGGGCAGGCTGTTCAACCTGTCTGCCAACTCCCCACTCCGGGATGGCCAGCGCGCAGCGAACCACTCGTAGCTCCGCCGGCCCAGCAGCAAGGCCTCCGCGCCCAGCGCCTCGTCGAGCGCGAGCTTGTTGAGCTGTGGGCTGTCCTTGATCATGCCGACCCAGCCGCCGAGCCTGAAGCCCTCGTCACCAGCCGGGTCCTGGATGACTCCATCGAGCGAGACGTTCTCGCTAATGATGATCGTTCCCATTTCGGGTCTCCTTCGTTGGCGTTGTCAACTACCACGTCACCGTCGCTTGTTGTTGCTCGGGCAGGCCGAAGCGCGGGAAAAGCTCGGGCGAGCGGAAGGCGGTGATCTCTTCGATCCGCGCGGCCTGGAAGGTGAGCACGATGATGGTTTCCGGTCTGAAGGCGGTTGTTTGCTCGTCCCAGAGGTAACCCGCGACGGCAGGTTGGCCGTTGGCGCCGGTCCGGAGGAGTTGCCAGCGTTTTCGGGGCGAGAGCGGCCAGCTGCGGAGGAAAGTCGCGATGGCGTCGCGGCCCCTGTACCAGCTTGGCCACGGTGGCATCGTCATGCGTGCGTCGTCGGCGAGCATCGCGACGACGGCGTCGACGTCGTTGCGTTCCCAGGCATCGGCGAAGCGGGTGACGATCTGGCGCAGCTCGCTGTCCCCGAGCGCCCGCAGCGTCGCCTGCTGCGTGCGGCCGGGTACGCGCTGCTCGATCGCCTTGTGGGCCCGTCTGCAGCGCGCTGTCGACGGAGACCGGCGTCATCTCGAGCGCCTCGGCGGTCTCCCGAGCCGAGAAGCCGAGGACGTCTCGCAGCATGAGGACGGCCCGTTGCCGCGCGGGCAGGTGCTGGAACGCGGCGGCGAAGGCGAGCTCGATGCTCTCACGCTGTTCGTAGCGCGCGTCCGGGCCGAGCATCGAGGCTTCGACTCCGAGCTGGGCGTCGGGGTAGGGCTCGAGCCAGATCGACTCGGTGAGCGGCTCGCCGAAGGCTACATGTGGATCGGCCGCTGGACCGTAGTCGATCGGGAGCACGCGCTTGGGCCGCTTGTCGATCACGCGCAGGCTGGCGTTGGTGGCGATCCGATATAGCCAGGAGCGTAGCGAGCTTCGACTCTCGAAGTGGGCGAGTCCGCTCCAGGCGCGCAGCATTGTCTCTTGCAGAGCATCCTCGGCGTCATGCAATGAGCCGAGCATTCGGTAGCAGTGCGCGCGAAGCTGGGCCTGATAGGGCCCGAGGAGGAGGGCGAACGCCTTCTCGTCGCCTGCGCGTGCTGCTTCGAGCAGCTGGCGCTCGTCGGTCATCGCTTCGGCTCCCAAAGGGCGATCTCCCCGGCCTGCGGGCTCGAGACGACGCTACGCCAGCCCGACGGTCCTTCCCGCGGTTCGAGCAGCACGACTGCACCGAGCTCCCGTGCCTGCTCGGTCGAACGGTCAATCCGGTCGACCTCGACGTAGGGCAGCCAGAGCGCCCGCCCCGTGCAGCACTCGACGACCCCGCCGTCCAGATGCCCACCCATGTCGAAGGCCAGGTACGAGCCGGTCGCGGCTCGGACGACCTGCGCGCGCCAGTGCAGCAGTTGTGCGTAGAAGGCGGTCGCCCGCACCTGATCGGAGGTGTGAAGCTCCAGGTGCACGACCGGCCGGGGAGGTGTTTGGTTGGCGATCATGTCAGCGTTGATCCCGGCAGGCTTCAAGAGCCATCGCGCTCACCGCACTCGTCACTGGCTCTCGTACTCGTCGTGTCGGCGGATCCAGAGCTGCCACGCCTCGCCCTCGTCGCGGCCCTTCGGTGCGTGGTCGAGGATCGGGTAGTAGCCCATGACGAACTCCAATCCGCGCCACGTCGTCGAGTACGTGTGGTAGACGGCGCCGTCGTCTCGCACGAAGGTGCTGAAGCCGGGGCTCTCGGTGAGGTAACCGGCGACGTCGGTGCCCGTCGCCCTGGCGTTCTGCTCGACGATCGGCGGTAGCCCGCTCCCCGTCATCTGCGTCACCACCTCGCGGCCCTGTTCCTCCGTGTGTGAGAAGCCGAGGTCGAAGTTGAAGTCCGTGTGGGCGGTCGAGACCCAAGGAAGGCTCCAGCCCATGCGGTGCTTGTACGGCTGCAGCTTCTCCAGCGGTGCTTGAGAGACGAGCAGGAACGTCACGTCGCGAGCATGCAAGTGTGGGAGCACCCCGTTGACGGTATCGGCGATCGAGGAGTTGACCGGGCAGCCCGCCTCGTAGCTCGGGCCGAACATGAAGTGGTAGAGGAGCAGCTGGGATCGTCCGTCGAACAGCTCAGCGAGCGACTTCTCGCCGTCATCGCTATCGAAGCGGTACTCCTTCTCCACCCGCACCCAGGGCAGCTCGCGTCGCTGACGCGCGAGCTCGTCGCCGAGCCGGGTGTGCTCCTTCTCGCGTACCAGCAGCTGCTCGCGAGCGGCGAGCCATTCCTCGCGTGTTCCGATCTTGTGGCTAGTCATCTTTCTCTCCTGTGCGCGGCGTTTTGAGGTAGAGATCCGGGACCGGGCTGAAATCCATCGCTCCGATCGAGAAACAGCCATCGGCAAGTCGATAAGGCTCGTCACTCGCGTTCGGCCCGTTCCAGCTGAGGCGCAGCGCGTTCGCACTGCGGTCGTAGATCCGGCGTCGCTCGCAGTGATCGCCTCCTCGATACGGGTCGAGCTGCTCTCGGTCGATCTCGCTAGAGAGCAAGTCGCTGAGAGAATAGAGCCGACATGACCGTTCCTCCAACGATGAAGGCAATCCGCCTGCACGCCCCCGGCGTCGACGGGCTTCGGTACGAGACGATCGAGACGCCACCGCTTCGAGCGGGCGAGGTACTCGTCGAAGTACACGCCGCCGCCATCACGCGCGACGAACTCGAGTGGCCGCTCGATCGGCTGCCGGCGGTTCCGTCGTACGAGCTGTCCGGTGTGGTCGCGGCCGCAGACGACGTCGCCGAGGTCTCGGTCGGCGACGAGGTGTTCGCGCTTACTCCGTTCGACCGCGACGGGGTTGCGGCCGAGTACGCCGCTGTCACCGCTTCGCTCCTGGCGCCGAAGCCGGCATCGCTCAGCCACGTGGAGAGCGCGGCGGTCCCGCTGCCGGCGCTCAGCGCCTGGCAGGGGTTATTCGTCCACGGTCGTCTCGCCGCTGGCGAGAGGCTGCTTGTCCACGGAGCGGTGGGCGGTGTCGGTCAGTTCGCGACGCAGCTCGGGCGCTGGCAGGGCTCCCACGTCATCGCGACCGCGTCGCCGGATGCGTTCCAGGCTGCACGTGCGCTTGGAGCGCACGAAGTTGTCGACGGCCGGAGCGGAGAGTTCGACGATGAGCTCGAGGCGGTCGATCTCGTCTTCGACACGGTCGGCGGCGAGTTCCTCGTGCGCGCGCCAGCGCTACTCGCGAGGGGCGGTCGCCTCGTCTCGGTCGCCGCGGAGCCGCCGAGGGAAGGGTCGTACTTCGTCGTGGAACCAAACCGGGCGCAGCTGATCGAGCTCGCGAAACTAGTGGATAGCGGCCAGCTTCGCGTTGCGATCGACTCGACATTCACCCTCGCCGAGGCAGCCGCGGCCTTCCAGCGCAGCCTCGCGTCGGGCAAGCACGGCAAGGTCGTCATCGAGGTGGCCGATGACAAGAGCTCTCCATAGGATCGTGACCTGATGGACCCGGTGGAGGCGCTGAAGCGAATCGCATTCCTGTTGGAGCGATCACAGGCGCCGACGTATCGCGTCGCAGCATTTCGCCGGGCTGCCGAGACTGTTTCGTCATTCGAGCCTGGCGAGCTGGAACACATGGCAGCCAACAAGCGACTGCGCTCCCTGAAGGGCATTGGCGAGGCAACAGAAGCCGTGATCATGCAGGCACTCGCGGGCAAGGTTCCCGACTATCTCGCGAAGTTGGAAGCGGAACCACAGCCGTTCGCTGTCGCCGGCGACGCGCTTCGGAGAGCGCTGCGAGGTGACTGTCACACGCACTCGCTGTGGTCGGACGGCGGCAGTGCCATCATCGAGATGGCGCACGCTGCGCGATCGTTGGGTCACGAGTACATCGTCATGACTGATCACTCTCCCAACCTCAGCATTGCGAATGGGCTCTCGACTGAGCGCCTAGTGCGACAACTCGAAGAGATCGAGGGAGTCAACGATCAACTTGCCGCTGAAGCGGAGGCTGGAGCGTCACCATTTCGTGTTCTCAGCGGCATCGAGGTTGACATCAACGAGGATGGAACTCTCGATCAGACCCCGGACGTGCTCGCGGCACTCGACATCGTCGTCGGGAGCGTGCATTCCAAACTGCGTTCACCCGGCGATGTGATGACGAAGCGCATGCTCGCGGCAATCGAAGATCCGAACATGGACATTCTTGGACACTGCACCGGCCGCATCGTTGTCGGACGTGGGCGTCCGCAATCGGAATTCGACCACGAAGCCGTGTTCCTGGCCTGTCGCGAAAACGGCGTTGCCGTCGAGATCAACTCACGTCCCGAGCGCAAAGATCCGCCACGTGACTTACTGAAGCTCGCGGTCGCAATCGGCTGCCAGTTCTCCATAGACACTGACGCCCACGCACCCGGACAGCTCGAGTGGCAATACATCGGTTGTGATCGCGCTGCAGAATGCGGAGTTACCGAAGACCGTGTGATCAATACCGGTTCAACTGAGATGCTGATGAGCTGGAGCGCGTCGCGCCGTTGAGCTTGGACCGGTCAGCCTAGAGCTGGCAGCATCCGGAGGACCTGCGCGCCTACGGTGCCCAACCATGTCGCCAGGGTCTGGATAGGGGCCACGAAACTGCTGGCCGCCGTGGCGAGGGGCCCTGCGGCGACGAGCAGGCCCGTCAGTCGCTGCAGGGCACCGGCCAACCGCGGCTTGTCCGGCGAGCTGGCCTGCAGCTCCTTCTTGAGGGAGTTGACCTCACGCTTGGCCTGGTTGGCCAGATCGGTCGGCAGCCCGGCGGCGTCGAGGGCGATGCTCAATTCACTCACGGCGCGCAGCACCTCTGGACTGACGATGAGGTTGCCGGTCTGCGCACCGTAAATGTGCTGGTCGCGGCCAGCGTTGTTGATCACGCCGGCCTGCTGATTGCCGATGTTGAGGTTCATGTTGATCTCCTGGGAAGGGGAAGTTCGCGGTCGAGGCGACGGCGGCGGGCGGTGGCAATGATGTGCAGAACGACACCCATGATCAACAAGAATTGCCCGAGAGTGGCCACGACCGTGCCCCAGATGAAGCGTTTGAAGTTCCGGGTGAAGGCATCGAACGCCGCGTCCGAGAAGTCGGTGAAGTCGGGCACCATCTCGAGGAAGACCATCATCGTCCAGCCGAAGCCGCCGAGCATGATGAACAATCCAAGCCAGACAAGCCAGCGCGCCTTGGTCCGCGTGGCCGCGATCTCCTGCAGAAAGGACTTGCGCTGCTTCAGCAGGAACAGGTCGCGGCCAGCATTGTTGATCATGTCGGCATGCTGGCTACCGATGTCGACCCGAACTGCGGGGTCCGGTGTCGGTGGGGCCACCGGCATCGACTCGGTCGCCTCATTGGGGTCGTTGATGTACGTCCGCAGTTGCACGGTGCCGAACTTGATCAAGTCACCGTCTCGGATCTGACGCCGGGTTGTGATCTTGTCGCCGTTGACATATGTCCCGCCGGCCGAGTGGAGATCCTCCAGCCAGACTCCGTTCGGGCTCACTGTGACAGCGGCGTGTGTCCGGCTGACGTGAATGTCGGCTAACTGTAGATCGTTGTAGCTGGCACGCCCGATCTGCAGACGAGCCTCAGCCAGCGGCAGGTGTCGGCCGGCGTCCACGCCGGAGCCGAGCACCACCAAGGTAGGCAAGCGACGCGTCGAGACGCGGTTCACGGCACACTCCAAGCCAAAGCTCTTATAGACACCGAACGGTGTTACCAACTAGGAGGGCGCCAGCGGCACCGTGATACATGAGGCGTCGCGGTAGCGCCCAGTTCTTCGATTCGCGGTTCCAGAGACCGCGCAGAGCGGTCCACGTTCCCTTCCTTGGGCCCGCAGCTCGATAACCAATGCTCAATTCGTATCAGTTCAGACTTTCGACCATCTGTTATGAGGAAGGGCGCTTAGTGCCCGACCCATCAGCGAGGAGCGATCATGAAGACCCCTATGACCAACTTTCCCTCCGCTAAAATCCGGCAGGCGGTGTATCTGGTTTACACGGTGGTTGCCCTTATTTGCGGCGCTCTCCAGGTCGCCTACTCCTCCGGGGGTTGGGGCCAGCCGGTGTGGCTGACGGTAGGCGTGGCTGTGCTGTCCTTCCTGGGCGGTGCATTGGGCTTCACCGCGGCGTCCAACGTCACGCCCGACGCGCCGGGTCCTGAGCATGCCACGGTCGGACCCCCGGCCGGCGAAGTAGCGCGTGAAGTTCAGCCGATCACATAGTGGACGGCGACTGACGTCGGCTTCTCCTCGTTCTGTGGAGGAGCGCCGAGCGGGCCTCCGCGCGAAGCGCCCAAGTCCCGCGAGCCTGGGTGACCCACGGGACTTGGACTGGCGACTTGTCAGCGTCTCAGCGGGTTATAGCCAGCTCAGACGCTGACAACTCGGATAGAGAGCAGTGCTTTCAGATGACGACTGCGAGGAGGGAGGAGCGCGAAGAAAACGCTCTGGGAGCTGTGCACCGCAATCCCGATCCAGGCGCTTCGGTAGCGCTTGGTCGGGTAGGCCAGGGTGAACGTGTCCAGCAGCGTCGCCGGCATCGCCCAGGGCACGTGCAGGTGGTAGACGGTGAAGAGCAAGCCGTTCGCGACCCAGTCGCCGCGTCCGAAGGCGCCGTTCATGCGCGGGAGGAGGAACCCGCGAAACAGGAGCTCCTCGCCGAGGACGATGGTGAACACAAGCAGCGCAAGGATGAGGGCGTACCAGCCCCAGGCGCCGTCCAGAAAGGCCTGGCCGGCGTCCGACTCGACGAGCGTGGCGAACTGCCGCTCCTCGGGAGCCGCGAACGTCGGGACGAGCTCCTGTGCCGCTACGAACGCCAGGATCAGCGGGATCAGGATCAGCCAGACCCGGCCGCCGACCCGTCCGCTGCGCGGGCTTCGTGGGGAGCGAAGCCAGAGCGCCTCGCGGACCGTCGACCAGCGGAGCGTCCGCTGCTCGCGGCCGACGAGGATCGCGACGAGAACGAACTGCCAGACGAGACCGGCGGTGAGACAGATGATCAGTGCCTTGAACATCGGCACGATGCCGGTGCCGGCGAACCGGTCCGCGAGCGCGGGCGCGACGAGCCAGGCGAGCGCTGCCATTGGCAGCGCGGCGGCCGCCCAGACGGCGAAGATCCCGCGGATCCGCAACTGTGGAATCTCGACGCTGGAGACGGCGACGTCAGCGCGGGCAGTAGCTGTGAAGTGGAAATGACGGTGCTCATCTTCATTCTCCTTTGCTGGTCGATTCCATTCCTCGACGCTAGGAGGCGGTTGGTGCAAAGCGCATCGTCGGAAGGCCTGAATCGAACTCCGACGATTCGACGATTCCGACTCCTACTCGGGTAGGAGGCGCCTCAGGAGAGCGTGCGCTACGTTCGGCACGTGATCCGGATCCGAGACGTCGCGCGCGGATACAGGTTCGAGCTGCTGGTCGCGTTCCTGGCGATCGCGGGCATGCTCGAGCTCGTCGTCGGACGCGACTCGCCGGGCGCACCACCGACGACGCTGTGGATCGCCGTACCTGCAGTGGCCGTCCTCGTGCTGCCGCTCTTCGCGCGCCGACGCTTTCCGTTCGCCGCTCCCGCTGCCTATTGGATCCTGGCCGCGGCGATCTCGTTCGGCGACGGATTGTTGATCGCGTTCATCGGCAGCCTTGGCCTGGTCGGGTTGGCAAGCGCGTACCTGCTCGGGAACCTCCGCGATCCCCTGAAGGCAGGCGTTGGTCTGATCATCGTTGTGGTCGGGATCGTGGTCGTGGTCTACAACATCCCTGGCCCGCTGCCGGTCGGCGACTTCGTATTCATTCCCGCTCCGGTTCGTGGTTGCCTGGGTCGCCGGTTACGCCTTGCGTGAGCGTGCCGAGCAGGCCGAAGCGGCGGAGGAGCGGGCGGCCCAGGCCGAGCGCGAGCGCGAAGCGGCCGCACGTGTCGCGGTGGCAGAGGAGCGTGCACGGATTGCCCGCGAGCTTCACGACATCGTTGCCCATGCTGTCAGCGTGATGGTGCTCCAGGTCGGCGCCGTCAGGCACCGGCTCCCGGATGCACTGGCCGAGGACCGCGATGCGCTCAAGGGCGTCGAGCGGGCCGGGCGGACCGCGCTCGCAGAGATGCGCCGTCTCCTCGCCGCCATGCGCAGCGACGGGGACGAAGCCGAGCTCGTGCCCCAGCCCGGCCTCGACGGCCTCGACTCATTGCTGGGCGAGATCCGCGGTGCCGGACTGCCCGTCGAACTCCATGTGGACGGCAAGCCGTTCGTCCTCCCACGAGGGGTTGACCTCTCGGCCTATCGCATCGTCCAAGAAGGCCTGACGAACGCACTGAAGCACGCGCATGCCAGCGACGCGGACGTGACCGTTCGCTATCGGCCGGACGAGCTGGAGATCGAGGTACGGGACAACGGCGGGGGCAGCTCGAAGAGCGACGGCCTCGGCCACGGTCTCGTCGGCGTTCGCGAACGCGTCAAGATCTACGGCGGCGAGATGACCGCAAGTACGGCCCCCGAGGGCGGGTTCGTCCTCAGCACGCGCCTCCCGATCCTCGACCACGAACCATGACGATCCGGGTTCTCGTCGTAGACGACCAGTCAATGGTCCGCGCCGGCTTTCGCATGCTGCTCGCCGGCGAGAAGGACATCGAAGTGGTAGCGGAGGCGACCAACGGGCTCGAGGCGGTGGACAAAGCCGCCCGGCTCCAACCCACCGTCGTCCTGATGGATATCCGCATGCCTGAGCTGGACGGGCTCCAAGCGACCCGACGCATCCTCGCGGCCGATAATTCAGCGCGGATTCTGATCCTCACGACATTCGACCTCGACGAATACGTGTTCGAGGCGTTGCGCGCCGGCGCGAGCGGCTTCGTCCTCAAGGACGACACTCCCGAACAATTGATCGCCGCGATCCGCACGGTGGCCGATGGGGCCGCGCTTCTCTCCCCGACAATCACGAGACGGGTGATCCAGAAGTTCGCTCGCATGTCACGGCCGGCTCCTCCGAAGCAACTTGACGAGCTCAGTGAGCGCGAACGAGACGTTTTTCGCTTGATGGCTGGTGGCCTCTCGAACGCAGAGATCGGGAACGAGCTCTACATCGGCGAGACCACCGTCAAGACGCACGTCACGCACATCCTTCAGAAACTCGACCTCCGCGACCGCGTACAAGCGGTCGTGCTCGCGTACCAGACGGGGCTCTTCGAGTAGGACCACCTGCGGGCGAGCAGTCAGGACGAGGAGCAAAATCGGACCGGCACAGCGGATGGGAAAGATCAACTTGTGGAGGCCTGGCATCCTGGGCCGGCTCTTAGCGTTCCGTGAAGTACCGTGACGGAAGCAGTTGACACACGTATCAGCAACGGCCCAGTAGGCCCTCCCCATAGTGATGGAGGAGGTCGCCATGCAGGAGCGAAGCTCGCTGACGGTGATCGCGGGGCACGGCAAGGAGAGCATAGAAGTTGTCGAGGCTCAGCGGTATCTCGCTCGCTATGGATATGTCTCTGATGAGGAGCGCGCCTCAATTGACGAGGGCCAGTTATCAACCTCGACGAGCGCAGCGCTACGGCGATTCCAGCGTTTTGCGCGTCTGCACGTCACCGGGACATTGACCCTCGAGACGCTGAAGTTGATGCGCCAGCCCAGGTGCCCGATCCCCGATCTGGAGGCCGACGAGCTCGGTGGGCCTGGAATCGCTGACAGCGATCCATTCGTGTTCACAGGGGACACCTGGGACGATCGCAACTTGCGGTGGTTCATCCAAACCGGAACCCCAGACCTGACCGATGAAGGGTCAGCCATCCAGCGCGCCTTCGACACCTGGGCCGCGAGCGTGCCGCTGACATTCACCCAGGTATCGACCGCCACAAACGCCGACTTCACAGTGTCGTGGGCGACCGGTGACCACGGCGACATGTTCCCATTCGACGGTTCCGGATCAGGCGGATTCAACATCTTCGCTCATGCGTTCTTTCCCGAGGACGGGCGGATCCACTTCGACGCGGCTTGTCCGACGCGGGTGATGTTCTTCGCGATCAACACCCAGCGCCGACAGTTGCACGAAGCAGACATCCGCGGGATCAAGAGCCTGTACCCCCGCTCGTTTTCGCACCGGGGCAGAGGGCCGTCACCGTGCCGGTGTGGGCGCTAAAGAACGCCGGCGGGTCGGGATCGAGGTGTTCGAGGTGGACGGCGATCGACCTGGCGGGTTCATCTTCGGCGGCGAGCACTGGGGTTCCAGCGAGGCACCGAGCAACGTCTATGCCGGGGCGTTTGCTGGCCATGCGCGACGGATTACCTTCCGTGCCAGCGCCATACACACCGCCGACCTCGACGCCTTTGGCGTCGGCACAGTACTCGTTCTTGACAAGATTGGAGGAATTGAATGAAGCGCACGCTCTTCTATGACCGCGAAACCGTGGAGCTCCTGCACTCGCATTACGAGGTTCGTGTCATGGAAAGCGGGGCCGACGGAGAGGCCCGGCTCTCGGCTCCAGCGGCGGTCGGCCTGGAGGACGAGATGGCTGAGCTCGTGTCGCGCGGGCTCGATCTCAATCGCATCGCAAGCCTGACCACGAGCGCTGTGCCACAGTCAAGGCCGTAGCTTGGCGAGGTCGGTGGACATCGGAACGGGCAGGCTTCGCGCCCGACGTTTCGAGATTGCTGACGACATTGCTTCGGGAGTGGAGGCCTGACATGGACGCCTTCAAGGTCGATCTCTTCGCGCTGAAAAACGAAGGTGGCTCTGCGAGCGTAACCATCGATCTCGGCCGTCGGCGCCCGTTTCTGGCATGGGGTTCGGTGTCGATGGTCGACCCGCTGACCGATTTCGACCGGGATAACGCGTACGCGTTCGACATCTTCACCGTCGATGGCAACCTCACCTCGAGTCGAGTTAACGGCGGAGAACACTGGGGGCCACAAGGTTCGGGCAGCAACGTGTTTGATGGGGCGGTGCACGGGTTCGGGCGGCGTGTCAACTTCTGGCTACGAACCATTCACTCGGCAGATCTCGATACCTTCGGGGTGGGCGTGCTCTTGACGTTGATTAAGCACGGCACGATCTCCTTGGCCGGCTGGCGCCTAAGCGTGGGGGCTCCCGAGCCATGAGCGGACATTATCTCGCGACGCCACGGTTTGACCCTTATCAGTTATCTCGCTATCCAGGAAGGGTTTGCGATGGTTGAGGTCCAATTTGTCTATGTAACAGGCTTGACGCGGCGAATATTCAGCAACGCGCGGCTGACGGGAAGTTGGGACTCGTTTGGCCGCCAATCTCAGGCATGGTCTGAGCAGGCGATGACCGAAATTGTCGGTGAAGATGGCTGTCCGACCTTCCTGGCCAAGGTCGCCTTCGATGCATCGGAAGTGGGAAAGCGGTTCCGCTGGGGCGTGGTACTGGATGGTCCGTTCGGCAAGAACGGATGGGGGATTGCGACCGAGGTCAATGACCGAAATTCGGCGGACCGTACTTGCGACTTCGTGCTGAAGCCAGCCGGGGCTGGGCAGGCGGAGACCTACCGACTCACCTACAACCGATGGATGGGGGCGCAGCGGCTGTCGCAAACCGGCGCAGCTCCGAAGCTTCACTTTGCCGTGTGGGCGCCAAATGCCCGGGCCGTGGATGTGGTGTTTGGGAATACCACTCACGGGTTCATTGCCGATGACGGCCACGGGATCGATACTGCGTTGTCGCCCATTCCGTTGCATAAGACCGTCGATGGCGTCTGGGAAGGCAATGCCGATGGGCTCTTCGCAGACTCTGTGGGTCGGCCGTACATGTTTCGTATCGAAAATTCGCAGCGCCAGACGGTGTATCGCACCGATATCCATTCGCGATGGCAGATTGGACGCGGTAACAAGAATCCTGGCTCCGGGCCTTTCACGGGCGACTTCCATGACCTGGACGGCACTGTGAGTTGCAGCGTGGTCATTGATCGCGAGGTGGTGCGTAGGGACTTCGATCCGCCGGCCGGCCAAGTTGTGACGGTGTCGGCTGACGATTTTTGGAGTGATGAGTTCAGCCAGGCAAAACCCGTGCCGACCCGGCTTCAAGACCTTGTGATCTATGAGTTGCATGTTGGGTCGCTTGGTTTCGCCCATTCTGGTCCGGGCAATTTACAAGATGCGCTGGACTTGGTCGATTACCTTGACGACCTCGGGGTCAACGCAGTCGAATTGCTGCCGATGTCGGAATTCTCTGGCAGCGAGGCGTGGGGCTATGGCAACACTCATCACTTCGTGATCGAGTCCAGTGCCGGAGGACGCGATAAGTTCAAACACTTCGTTCGCGAGTGTCACCGGCATGGGATCGCTGTCATCCAGGATGTCGTATACAACCACTTCGACGGCAACGCGGCGCGGGCCGAGTACGAGTACGACTCGAGCACTCCCGAAGAAAATATCTACTACTGGTATGAGGGCCGTAGCACAGACTACCGATTTCTGGATGGCAGGCCATTTCCAGATGGCGGGTACGTCGACAATGGGTCGACCGACCGGCTGCCCCGATTGTGGGAACCGCAGGTTCGCCAGGTGTTCATCAGCAGCGCCGCGCAATATGTGGAGGAATTTCATGTTGACGGCCTGCGCGTCGATCTCACACAAGCGCTGCATGGCGACAACAAACTCCATGCCTCTGGGCGAGAAGTCACCAGCGCCAATCTCTTTGGGCAAAAGCTTCTCCGCGAGTGGAGCCGGACGTTGCGCATGATCCGGCCGAATGTCTTCCTCATTGCAGAGGATCACTCCGGCTGGGATCGAGTGACGTGGCCTTCAGACAGTGGCGGACTGGGTTTCGACCAAAGGTGGTTCGTCGACTTCTACCACAACCTCATCGGCGATGGTGACTTCGCCGGCGGAAAAGCGCGGCTACTGCGAGAAGCCGGCTACGGCGACGACCGCTCCCTTGACATCAGCCAGTTTGCCGGTGCCCTTTACAACAGCCAGTTTGACCAGGTTGTGTACCACGAGTCACACGACGAAGCCGGTAACTCTGGAGGGTCTCTCCGAACCAGCCGCGTCGCCGTAAACGACGCACCGCTAGTTGACGCGACCCGGGTCGTTGCCGAAGCCAGGTGCCGCGTCGCATTCGGACTATCGCTGCTCTCGGCTGGCACTCCGATGTTCTTCATGGGTGAAGAGATCCTTGCCCAGAGGTCAGCGAAGTACGACAACATCGTGCAGGCCAAAGAAGACCTGTACGGGGAGCGCGCAGGAAATGGAGCGTGCCTGTTTCGCTTCTACCAAGATCTCCTTGAGCTTAACCGTCGGCACCCGGTAGTGCGGTCGGGAGAGATCGACATCATCCACGCGCTGCCGACGACACGGGTGGTTGCTTTTGTGCGGCGCTCGTTCGCCGAGAGTCTGCTCATTGTCGCTAGCCTGAACAACGCGGCTTTCGCTGACGGATATGTGATTGAGACGGCTGAGGGCCGGCTGCCGTCGGGCGCATGGAGGGAAATTTTCAATAGCGACAGCGACCGGTACGGCGGCAACAATCTCGGCAATTTCGGGACCGCGATCCCCGCCGTTCAGGGGCGAATCCAACTGCGCATCCCAGCCCAAGGCTTTGTTGTTCTGCGGCGGGAGTAAGTCAACTCGATGCCAGAATGAGCTGGGTGTATCAATAGATCTACCCGCGGGCTCCTGAGTGTGAGAGGCCCGGAAGAAACCCCTGAAATCCCTCGATTCAACTGACTTGAGAGGAAGCGCACATGCCCCAGGGAGATGACCGGCGTACGGCCGGAGCACCCGAACCCTTCACCGCGGCGTCGTTCCCGGCCAATCCGGACCTCGAATGCGACATCGTCATGAAAGGCGGTATCACCAGCGGGGTCATTTACCCACTGGCGGTGTGCGAGTTGGCCCAGACCTACCGTCTGCACTCGGTGGGTGGCGCCTCAGCCGGAGCGATCGCCGCTGCGGCGGCGGCCGCTGCTGAAGTTGGGCGAGCGTCGCTGGCCGCAGGCATCGAAGGGGCGGCGGGGGAGTCCGGGTCGCTGCCGGCCGGTTTCCTCGGTCTCGCGCAGTTTCCGACGCTGCTCACCCAAGATCAGGCGGACGGGAGGTCGCTGCTCTTCCATCTGTTCCGGCCGCAGCCCGAGACAAGGCGACTCTTTGAGCTGCTGACGGTCGGGATGGACGAGGTTGCTCGGCTGCCAAAACCACCGAAGCCGTGGCCTGTGATCAAACTGACGGGCAGGTTGCTTACCCGGGCAGCGCGCAAGGCCCGGGGCCGGGCGGTCCTCGGCCTGCTGCCAGGCCTGGCGCTGGTGGTGCTCGGATTGATCGGCCTGATCGCGACCTTCGGCCCCGTCGGTGTCCTGTTGTCGGTCGTGATGATCCTGCTGGGGATCGCGATCGGCCTCCTCGGCCTGATCATCGCGGTCCTCACCGCGGTGGTCAGCGACATCAAGCAATTGCCGGGCGTCGGCTTCGGGATCTCCTCCGGAAGGGGGGAGACCGAATCCGAGCTGGCCCTCACCCCTTGGCTCCACAGCCGGCTGCAGGAGCTGGCCGGCCGGACCGCCGACAGCCCGCCCTTGACCTTCGGTGACCTGCAGCAGCACAACATCGACTTTCAAGTGATGACAACCAACCTGAGCCGTGCTCAGCCAATGGCGATGCCCTGGAGCGACGACGTCTACTTCTTCGAACCCGCGCAGTTCGAGAAGCTGTTCGGCAAAGACGTCGTCGAGGCCATGGTGAACAACCCGCCACCGCTGCCCAGCGCCCCGGCCGAGCGGCGAGACCGGGAAGTCCTGCTCATCCACGCCGGCACCAAGCGGCCCTTCCCGCGCGCCGAGAGCCTGCCGATCGTCGTGGCCACCCGAATGAGCCTCAGCTTCCCGCTGCTGATCTCCGCTGTTCGGCTGTACGCGGTCGACTACGCCACAACAGCGAACCGCGACTACTCGGACAGGGTCGCCGAGTGGCGTCAGGCCAATCCGCAAGGCTCTCTTGAGGAGCACGCCCAAGCCGTGCCGCCGCCGGTGTTCGACGTCAACTGGTTCAGCGACGGCGGCCTGACGGCCAACCTGCCGGTGCAGTTCTTCGACTCGCCGCTGCCCACCCGCCCGACGTTCGCCATCGACCTGGCTGGCTTCAGCGACGGCCGTGAGCGGAGCTCGAACGAGCGGAAGAACAGCTATTTGCCGGAGGTGAACCTGGGCGGGCTGCACCGCCGTACCGCGCGCTGGGAGCCCGAACCGGTCTCACAGCTGATTTCCTTCGGCTGGTCGCTGATCCAGACCAGTCAGGACTTGGGTCGACGAGGCTTCGCTGGTCATGCCCGGTTACCGGGACCGGGTGGTCACGGTCTACACCGATCGTGACGAGGGGGGCCTCAACTTGTCCATGCCGACCGAGGTGGTCACCCGGCTCAGCACCCGTGGCCGGTTTGCCGCCCAGCAGCTCGTCGAGCGGTTCGGCCCCACCGGCGTGGGCTGGAACAACCATCGCTGGCTCCGTTTCCGCGCGGCAACCGCCGCCCTCAGCGAATGGTTCACCGGTTTCGAAAAGGGTTATGCCGCACCGGCCCCGACCTCGTACGACGCGATTCTCACCGGTCATGCGAGCCAGCCGTCCTATCCGATGACGGTTAAGCGGCTGGCGGCGGCCCACGCTCGCATCACCGAGTTGCGGACCCAGATCGACGATTGGGCCGACCCGCCCGCCGATGCCTTCACAAAAGGTCGGCCAAATCAGCCGCCCGCCCTCCGATTGGTGCCGCGCGACCCCCGGGTCCATACCGATGCCTGAGCCGGCGCGCTCCGCGATGAGGTCATAGAGGCCGAGGACGCCCAGGATGGATGCACTGGATGCCGAGGCCGAGCGGCTGCGGGTTGCGATCGATGCCGTGGTGCCGGCCGACGACTTCCCGTCGGCCTCCCAGGCCGGCGGGCTGCGGTTCTGGAGCCGGGTCACCGAGACTGAGCGGCCGGAGTGGGCTGACCGGGTGATCGCGGTGCTGGACCTGCTGGACCGCCGGTCCGGGGGTCGGTTCGCCGACCTGGATGTCGGCGCGCGCGGAGCCGTCCTCGACGGTCTGGTCAACGACCCCGACTTCGTTTGGTTCGCCCAGCTGGTCAACGCGGGGTTCTACGCCGACCCCGGCAACGGCGGCAACAACGATGCCGCCTCCTGGCGGATGTTGGGCTGGAGTCCGGCGCCGGCCGGTGGCTGGCCGGTGGAGGATGTCTGGGTGCCGGACCGCGGCCCGATGATCCGGCGCGACCAGGTGGGCGCGCGCTACGACGCCGTGGTGGTGGGTTCGGGTGCGGGTGGCGGGGTCGCGGCTTGGGCGCTGGCATGGTCCGGCCGGTCGGTGCTGCTGGTGGAACGGGGCGATTACCCGGACACCGCCTATCTGGCTCGCGATCACTTGCGCAACGCCCGCACCGACAGCGGGTTGGATCATCGGACGCTGCGCTCCTCGGCAGAAAACCCGCGCACCCTGCTGCTGGGCGCGGACCCGCTCGTTTTGCCGGCGTGGGATCCGCGCTACGGCAGCAATGCTGACACGTTCGGCGGCGGCACCCGGGTGTACGGCGCGCAGGCCTGGCGGTTCATGCCGGAAGACTTCGCCATGGCAAGCAGGTACGGGATACCGGACGGCAGCGCGCTGGCCGACTGGCCGATCGGCTACGACGAGATGGAGCCGTTTTACACCCAGGCCGAGTACGAGATCGGGGTCTGTGGCTCCGCCGAACCCCACGCCGGGTCGACCCGGCGGTCTCGGCCGTACCCGATGGCACCGATGCCCCTGACGGTGCCCGCCCGTCGGTTGCTGGCGGGTGCCGAGGCGATCGGGCTGACCACCGTGCCGGTGCCGCTGGCGATCAACTCCATGCCGTACGACGGCCGGGCGGGGTGCGCCCGCTGCCGGCAGTGTGTCGGCTTCAGCTTGCCCAGTCGAGGCCAAGAACGGTTCGCACAACACCGTCTTGGCGCGCGCGGGCGCGACCGGAAACCTCAGCGTGCTGCTCGGGACCCGCGCAGAGCGGATCGTCACCGACGCCGCTGGACGGGTCACTGGCGTCGACCTGGTCGGTGACGTCGGCGGCTCACGCTGGCGCCGGTCGGTGGCCGCGGAGGACGTGGTCGTCGCGGCTGGTGCAGTTGAGTCGGCGCGGCTGCTGCTGGCCAGCGCAAGCGATCGGGAGCCCGATGGCCTGGGCAATACCCACGACCAGGTCGGCCGCCACCTGCAGGGGCACCTGTACGGCGGGGCGATCGGAATCTTCGACGACGTGGTCAACGATCTGGTGGGGCCGGGTCCGTCGATCTCCACCCACGACTTCCGGCACGGCAACGACGGTCTGGTGGGCGGCGGCATGATCGCGAACGAGTTCGTGCCCACGCCGGTCAGCACCTTCGGCTATCTCCGGCACGCCGGCCTGATCGGGCTGCACGGACTGGCGGCCAAGCAGGGCCTGCGGCGCCTGCTGCCGAGGATGCAGCGGGTGGTCGGTCCCGTGCAGGAGGTGACCTCGGCCGACTCACGCGTCCGGCTCGACCCCTCGGTGACCGACAGCCTGGGCATCCCGGTCGCCCGGCTCAGCGGCCGGCTGCACCCCAACGACCTCGCGGTGCAGCACATGCTGGGGGAGCGCGCCGCCGACTGGCTGCGGGCCGCCGGCGCCACGACCGCCATCGCCTACGGCTCCCGTCCCGGAGAACCTCGTGCCGAGCAGTGGCCAGCACCAGGCCGGAACCTGCCGGATGGGTAGCGACCCGGCGACCTCGGTCACCGATCCGCACGGCAGGGTCTGGGACCATCCGAACCTGCGAGTGATCGACGGCTCGCTGCACGTAACCAACGGCGGGGTGAACCCAGTACTGACGATCTTCGCCAACGCGTTCCGGATCATGCACACCTGGGTGGGTTCCGGTCGCGACTACCTCTAGTCCGAAGGCGGAGATGACCGCCTCCACCCATGGACCCGGATAAGCCGCCAACCTCACTTCATCGCTGGTGGCGCCAAGTACTGCTGGGCCTCTCATAACGGGAAAGCGGAGATAAGCACGTTGTCGAGCGGTTCCAAATCCCTACCGCCGATCTCGCTGTCCGGTTGCACGTCTGTCAGGTAGACGATCACTGCTCGCCATTCCGGGCGCACGACGATGAGTTGCCCGCCGCACCCAAGTGCGTAGTATCCAGCCTGCTTGGGCTCACCGATGACCCACCAGAGCAGGCCGTACTCGTCGTCGGATGGGCCGCCGATTCTGGTTTGGAATGTCGCCGGTGAGGTGCACTGGTGGATCCACGCCGCCGGCACGATCTGTTGGCCGTTCCAGACTCCGTCGCGCCGGTAGAGCTCCCCGATCTTCATCATGTCTGGCGCTGTCAGCCGCAGACCGAATCCGCCAAGCTGGATGCCGTTGGGGTCGGTGCCCCAACCGAAGCCGGCCGTGACGAATTCGGTCGCGAAGAGATCGGGAAGTGCCTGGGAGAAGGTCGGGCGGGTCGAGATGCCCAGCGGATCGAAGAGTTTCTCCCGGGCGTAGTCGAGAACCGTCCGAGGACGGTCACCGTCGGCCCGTTCCAGCGCAGCCGCGAGCACCGCGGCCACCAGGTGAGCGCTGACATCGGAGTAGTGGAAGACCTTGCCCGGTTCGAACTCTTGCCGTCGCTCGAGCAGAACGTTGACGAAGCTATGGCCAGGCTCCGCGTACTTCTCCCAGACAAATCCGCCGAGAGGAAACTCGTTGTTGAATCCGCCCGACATGGTCATCAGGTGGCGCAGAGTGACTTTGGCCGTGTCACCGCTCATGGCTTCGCGATGCTTCGGCAGCAATGCGCTGAGCGGCTGGTCGATGTCGGCGATCAGACCGTCGGCGATCGCGATCCCGATCAGGATTGACAGCACACTCTTCGTCACCGAGAACACGTGCCCGTAGTCGTCTTCGGTGAAGCCGTGCCGGTAGTGAGCGATCTTGGTCTCGCCGTCGACATTGACCAGCACGGCCCGTACGTTGTCCAACTTCACAGGGCCGGTGGTGATCGCCTTCTCGATCTCCGCCTCTAGAGCCACGTAATCGATCCGTGGTTTGCTGGCGGGCGCGGGCGGTGATGTGGGCGGAGGTTGTGTGGCCGCGGGCGAACAGCCCACGACCACCACCAGCATGAAGATCATGACCAGCAGCCAACGAGGGGTTCCCACGTTCATTCGCGTCTCGCTCACCTCGCCGACGGAGCGCGTCGAAATCGGTTGACTGGGCTCACTTGGCCTGGGCTCTCGCCAGGTCCAGCGAGTGGGTGTCATCGTCTCACGAGTTGGTTGTGAGACATCGCTTCTGCAGTTGGAGTTATCGCCGCCCGCTCAAGCCCGGTGGCGAGCCAATCACAACAGGCCTGACGGGCCGTCGGTAAACTCTGATCATGGCTCAGGATCCTCCGCCGGAGGGCGGCGCGGGCAGTATCCGGGTCGGGCACCGCGAGCGGGACGCGGTCGCCGCGCTGCTACAGGAGGCTGCTGGGGACGGTCGCCTGAGCATGGCTGAACTGGACGAGCGGCTGGAGGCCGCTCTGCAGGCCAAGACGTACGCTGATCTTGATCCACTGGTCGCCGATCTGTCCGTAGAACTGCCGTCGCGGACGCTGACCAGCGGCCGGGCGCAGGCCCAGCGCCCGCCGTCGCCCGGTTACTCCCGCGAGGATCCACTCCGTCTCGACGCCGGCTGGGGCAGCGAGAAGCGCCGAGGGGTATGGATCGTGCCGCCGTTCATCCTTATCAGGCCGGGAATGGGTTCGGTCAAGCTGGACTTTCTGGAGGCGACGCCGGCGGCGCAGCTGATCGAGATCCAGGTGATCGGCGGAGCCGGGTCGACAGTGCTCGTGCTGCCGGACGGCTGGGCCGTCGACGCGGACCGACTGTCCAAGGGAACGAAGTCGGTGAAGGTTCCGCGGGAACCGGCCCCCGGCAAGCCGTTGCTGGTGATCTATGGTTCGATCGGCCTGGGCAGTTTCAAGGTGCGGCCGGCGAATCGCCTAGATCAGCGCCGAATCGCCGGTACGGACCACCGCGAGCTCGGTCGTTGAAGCCGCTGGCCTCCCGCGAGTCCAGCCTTCCAAGTCGCTTGATCATGTGTATGACTGATGTTCACCGACACGAGGCCTGGTGGTCGAGAGACTGACGGGAGTGAGAGATGAAAGTCGCCGTCGTAGGAGGAGGCTCGACCTACACACCCGAGCTCGTCGACGGGATCGCCCGGCTGCAGCACCTGATCGAGGTTGACGAGCTGGTGCTCACCGATCCGGCCGAAGATCGGCTTGCGCTCGTCGGCGGGATCTCGCAGCGCATCTTCGCCAAGTACCAATCCTCCGGCCGCGTCACGTTCACAACTGATCTTGACGAGGCGCTGGCGGGTGCTGCCATCGTTCTGATCCAGCTCAGGGTTGGCGGCCAGGCGGCGCGGGCGATCGACGAGACGCTTCCTTTGCAGTGTGGTCTCGTTGGTCAGGAGACCACTGGCGCCGGCGGGCTGGCAAAGGCGCTGCGTACGGTACCGGTGATCTTGGAGATCGCTGAGCGGATTTCCCAACTGGCCGCCAAAGACGCATGGATTATCGACTTCACGAATCCGGTCGGGATTGTCACCCGCGCCCTGCTCGATCACGGCTACCGGGCAGTGGGTCTCTGCAACGTTGCGATCGGTAATCAGCGGACGGCTTCACGCTTGTTGGGAGTTGAACCTGACGATGTGCAGCTGGATCACGTCGGGCTTAACCATCTGACGTGGACCCGGCAAGTCCTGGTTGACGGACAAGATCGGCTGCCTGAGCTGCTTGACACGTCGGCGGATGCGTTGGCAGCTCGTTCCGGCCTCCCAGCTGAGTTGCTGCGGCGGCTGAGGGTGTGGCCGTCGTACTACCTTCGCTACTTCTACGAACACGACCAGGTCGTCGAGGAGCAGCGCTCGAAACCTTCTCGAGCCGAGGACGTGGCGAAGATTGAGCGCCAACTATTGGAGATCTATGCCGACCCCGCGGTCGATGAGAAACCTGCCCTGCTGCAGCAGCGTGGCGGTGCGTACTACTCCGAAGCTGCAGTGGATTTGATGGCATCACTGATCACCGATCGAGGTGATGTGCAGGTGGTGAACGTACGCAATGACGGCACGCTGCCCTTCCTCGCCGATGAGGCGGTGGTTGAGGTGCCGGCGCGGGTCGGCAGGCAAGGTCCAATCCCGCACGTCCCGGCGCCGGTTGACCCGATCCTACGCCGGTCTCATCAGCCCACGTCTCGGCGTACGAGGAGCTGGCACTCGAAGCAGCGATCCACGGCGGTCGGGAACGCGTGTTCCAGGCATTACTGGCTCACCCTCTTATCGGCCAACACGATCTCGCTGACAAAATGACCGACTTGCTGATTGCCGCCAATCGGGATCACCTGCGGTGGGTGACGTGACCGCTGCGGTCCTCGCGATCGACGGTGGCAATAGCAAGACCGACGTCTGCTTGATATCCACCGAAGGACAGCTGCTCGGATACGCGCGTGGGCCGGGATCCAACCACCAGGTCATCGGCGTCGACGCCGCCTTCGATGTGCTTGCCGGCCTGGTCGGCGAGGCAGCCGCCGAAGCTGGAATCGACGCTCGCTCTACGCTCGCCCAGCACGCCGCGGTCTACTTGGCTGGCGCCGACTTCCCGAGGGAGAGAGAGATGCTGCTCGGGCGCGTCTCACCCGCCAGGTGGGCAGCAGAAGTTTCCCTGGACAACGACACATTCGCGCTGCTCCGCGCAGGTACCAGCTCGCCCAACCGGATCGCGGTCGTCTGCGGTGCTGGAATCAACTGCGTGGGTGTCTCCGCAGCAGGGGAGGTGCTGCGTTTTCCATCGGTCGGCGCCATCTCTGGTGACTGGGGCGGCGGTGGGACGCTCGGCACCGAAGCGCTCTTCCTTGCGGTGCGGGCCGAGGACGGTCGTGGTCAACCCACCGCACTTCGCGAGGCGATCATGGAACACTTCGGTACGCCATCCGTCGTGGACGTGACTGCGGCGCTGCATTTCGGTGAGCTGCCGCGCAGTCGGCTGCATGAATTGGTGCCAGTGCTGCTCCGGGTCGCCGCCGCTGGCGACGGACCTGCCAGGGAAGTGGTGGAGCGGTTGGCGGAGGAGGTGTTCCTGCTCGCCCGGGCTGCCCACGATCGGCTCAAGCTGCGCGATCAGCCAACCGATGTGGTGCTAGGTGGCAGCATCCTTGCTGCGCGACATCCCCTGCTGGTAGCAGGCGTGTCGCAGCGTCTGGCGGCACACGCTCCCCGCGCCAACCTGCTCGTAGTAGACGACCCCCCGGTGGTCGGGGCTGCACTTTTGGGTTTGGACGCGCTCGGCGCCTCGCCCGACGCCGAGATCGCGCTCCGAACAGCGCTCCTCGCCCGCACTCGTACCAGTCGCGCCTCGACGAGAGCGGCTACCTGATCATGATCGCCTGAGCGCAAACCCCACAGGCGAGAGGAGTCGGATTTCAGATGAGCGACTCTTCATCCGGTGGAATGGAACGTCGGTGAGGGAGTTCAGCTGCATTGGCCCGCGGAGATCCAAACCAGGGTGCGTTAGATCATGGGCAGGTGACGAAGCCGCAGCATCGCGCCGATATGTTCATCGATCCAGAATCTGACCCGCGCGAGGGAGGCACGTCGCTCGGCGACGAGCGTGCCACGTTGATCGAGTTCCTACGCGCTCAGCGCCTCACGTTGCAGCTCAAGTGCGAGGGTCTGGATGCCGCGCAGCTCGCTCGCCGTTCGGTCGAGCCGTCAACGATGTCGCTGCTCGGTCTGGTGCGGCACCTGGCCGAAGTGGAGCGTAAGTGGTTCCGGCAACGGTTCGCGGGCCAGGATGTACCCAATCGCTACCAGTCCGACGCCGAGCCCGATGGTGATTTTGACGGCGCCCTGGCCGATCAAGCGGTCGTCGATGAGGCGTGGGCCGCATGGCGTGACGAGGTCGCCTTCGCCGAGCAGTTCGCGCGCGAGACCGACCTCAACTTCATTGGACAAGACGGCGCGGGTGAACCGGTCTCCCTGCGCGAACTCCTGGTTCACATGATCGAGGAGTACGCCCGCCACAACGGCCATGCCGATCTCTTGCGCGAGCGAATTGACGGACGTGTGGGCCAGTAGGCCGCTCGGGGGAAGGCTGCGTATAGGCTCGCGCTTAGATACCCAACACGTCGAGCGTCAGGACGATGACGCCGGAGGCTAGCAGCGCCCCAGTAACAACTGATGGGGTGACCCGACTGCCGGGCCGCGGTTGGGTCGGTGCGTGCCGCCCGCCAGTACAAGAACACGCCAAGCAAGAGCAGCGCCGCCTCGAGCAGGATCGACGCGACAGGCACCCGCCAGAGCCCGAAACCAAGCAGTGGAAGGTCACCGGCGTTGCCCGGCAGAATTGGCATGTCTCCGCGGTGGACGATGCAGGAGGTCGAGCGACAGTGCGAAAACGCGAGCAGCAGCCGACCGAGGCCGAGCCGCCGATCCCAGCGCCACCAGGCGACGGCGCCGAAGCCGAGAAGACGAGTGCCCCGATCAGCGAATGCGTGTAGTCAGCATGAATCACTACCTTGCCGTACCCACCCTCAGGCAGCGTCTCAATCGTCTCGGCGCCGAGCAGGAACAAGGGGATGAACACCACATCGAGCCACTGGGTTGCCAGCATCAAGGACCACAACGGGGCGCGAGTGGTCCACCGATTTCGCGCCCGCGGCGAGGGCGTAATGCCCGGTGATCATTTTCGTTCCCGCGTCGGCCTTGTTGGCCACAGCAGCCGTGTATCCAAGAAGCCACAGACACCGATAAACAGCAAAAGGCCCAGGAGAAACCCCGCCACCTCACACCTCCAAATCAGAGCCTCGCTGGATGAGATCAGCGAGGCGATTGCGATGCTTGCATTCGCACTCGATTGAACGAGCGGGCGTCAGATGGCGTTCGCCCTCGGGCGGAGCAGGAGAGTGACGCCGAGGGCAGCCACCCAGAGGCCCCAGCCTGAGCTTCCGATAAGGCCCGCAAGATCGAATACAGGAAAGCCGGGGAGAGCCGTTGCCAGGATGTCTCCCTGATTGAACAGATAGAGCGCGCTGACGATCAGTCCCAACACTCCAAGCCATCGCGGCAACACACGAGTGCGGAGCACGATGATGCTGAGGGTGACCGACCATCCGATTCCGAGCAACTGTCCGAGGTGCTCCCCGAGCAGTGCCCCACCGAACTGGTGCTGGGCGAGCCATGCTGCCGCCAACGCGGTTTGATTGGCCGCATCGCCCTCCTGATACATCCGTGCCAGTGGCGGCACCACGAAAACCCAACGCAGGAAGCCGATCAGCGCAAGCACTGCCGAGATTGCGCCGGCGAAGCTCGCCACCCATAGCGCGGCGTCGTCACGGCGGCCGAGCGCTGCGGGCAGGAGCAAGATCGGTACAACGAGGATGGCGTACGTCCACGCCGTCGCGAACCAGGTCCACACCAGGCTCGAGCCTCCCTCTGCGAACCTCGGGAGCACGACATCGGCTGGTTCCCGAAGTATGTCCGGCCAGTCGAACGTTGCGCCCAGGATGGTTGCCGCGGTGGCGAAGGCAAGAGCACCAACGAGAAAAAGCGCGCCGGTGATACGGCGCAGGATGAGGCCATTGCTTTCCGTCCTCAGAGGGTGCCGCCTCTCGAGAAATTAGCCACAACTGACTCAAAGCACTCTGTCATGGTCTGGGGCTATCGGCGGAACGACTCGCAGTTTGCACCGGCAAGGTGACGCTCAGGACGGGATAGCGGCCTGTGCGTACGGCCGACCAGCTATGTGCTTGCGAATGTGCCGCCCCCTGGCGGCGTACTCGCGAGCCCGGTGACTGGATAAGGCGAGCAACACCATGATGCTGAGGCCGACGGTTGGCAGGCTCGTGGCCAAAGTGATGGCTTCCGATCCGTTGGCATTGCCGATGAAGGCGATGATGGTGGTCAGCACGCACGACAGCATCAGCACAATCCGGGCCCAGTTGCGGCCGACGAAAACGGCAACCGCCAGTCCGATATCGACCAGTGCGATCAAGGCGACCACGCTTCCCGCCACGATCAAGGCCGGACGGCCGCCCTCGATATCGACCCCTGGGACGTACTGGGCGGGCAGCAGCAACAGCAGCAGTGCAATCGGCAGGAAGCCCAATCCGCGGAAGAATGCCACCCCCGCCCCGAAGGCGATCTGCGCTGGTCGCTTGTCCCGGCTGTCGGTGTGAACAACCGCGGCGGTCTCAGGCACCTCGACCCGTCGTACGTCGATGATCGGCAGGTTGCCGTCGGTAATGATCAGATCGCCGCCGCCGTTGCGGCTGTGATAACCGGTGGAGAAGTCCTCGATCACCTCCACTTCAACTTCCGGCGACGCTGCGATCACCGTCTCGACAATGTAGTCGCGCTCGACGTCGGTGTTCTCTTCGATCTTGTGGGTCACCTGGAGGGTGAACAAGGACAACCCGACGCTCTTGTCGTAAGTTCCGGCCGCGAGCCAGTCAACGGGGTATCCACCGGGGAGCATCCAGCCCTCAGGACAACGCCAGAACCGTACGTGGTGCCGCTTGGACGGGCTGCCCGCGACTTCTTGCTGGTAGGCGAAATCTTGCTGGCGATCGAATAGATGCAGCGGGCTCACCGGCGCCTCAGCATAGCTGCGCCGGCTGAGCGTTGACGTCAAGATCCGCCGGCCGCTGGTCAGACTCAGGTCGTCGGCCCGGGTCCAGCCGGCTCGCGTCATAGCGGCATGAACCTGCGCCTCATGACCGCGCAGCGCGAGGTTGACCGGGTCCCCGAGCAGGCCGTCACTGGTCCGGGCTCGGCCGATGAAGTACCCGGGGACATACAGCCGGGTCAGAATGCGATGCACCCTGGGCAGCAATAGATAGGTGAGGAGCACCCAGAACACGATGAGCAGCAGCATCGGCCAGCCGGGCTTGATGCTCGCCCGAAAGACCAGGTAGGCCAGCCAGATAGTCGCCAGACCGGCGAAGGCGAACAGCAGCCCGTCCACCATGTCCATCACCGAGGGCCGTCGCTCCCGGCTGCGCCGGATCGCCATGAACTCATTGTGGTCGAAGGACCGACTTTGCGACATCGGCAAGGAGTTCCGGGGTCGTCATTCGGCTTCAAGAGGTGAGGCTGGACGTATCACCGGGGAACGAGCACGCTGGCATCGAGACAATCGAACGAGGGGTAGGGGCATGGCACTCGATACGACGTACGGCCGCAGCGTTGCATTCTGGAAGAACACCGTGCAGAACGCCTCTGACGACTGGTCGGCGCCGACACCGTGCACCGATTGGAACGTGCGCGCGCTGGTCAACCACGTCGTCGGAGAAGATCGCTGGACGAAGCCTTTGGTGGACGGCAAGACTATCGCCGAAGTGGGTGACGCGTTCGACGGTGACCTCCTCGGGGAGGAACCGAAGGCATCAGCAATGGCGGCGGCCGACGAGGCTCTGACAGCAGTCGCCGAAAGGCTTCCTGCGGGCGGAAAGGTCCATCTTTCCTATGGCGAGGAAGACATCGGCGAATACATCAGCCAGCTTGCTGCCGACCACCTCATCCACGGCTGGGATCTGGCCGTCGCAACTGGCCAAAACCGCAACCTCGACTCGGAGTTGGTGGCAGAGGTTGCGGCATGGTTTCGCGACCGCGAGGACATCTATCGCTCGTCCGGCTCGGTCAACGCGAGGCCTGAATCCTCCGCAGCCGGCGACCCCCAAGCCGATCTGCTCATCGCGTTCGGGCGTAATCCCGACTGGACTCCGCGATCACAGCGGAGCGGAGCAATCGGACTCAGGATGCGTAGGCGCTGATTCCGAGCAATTGGTCGACGGTGGTGAAGCGATAACCGCGATCACCCAGCTGATCGATGAGCGGGCCAATGGCTGCCACGCTCTGATCTCTTGGTCCACCGCGTGCTTCCTGGCCATCGTGGAAGATCAAGATCGTGCCCGGGCGGGTGAGCCGGGCTGCCGAATCGGTCAGCTTGGCAGCCGCAGGCTGGATGATCTCCAAAGGATGGGCGAATGTCCCTGACACCACCTGAAGTTTGTGATCACGCAAACTGCTCAGTACCCATGGCCAGTGGCACAGCCAGGGCGGGCGATAGAGCGCAGGCGTCAGGCCAGTGATCGAATAGAACACCTCCTGGGAGAGGCTGATCTCGATCTCCTGCCGCGGCTGCCTGAGATAGCTCCTGAATGAGTGACTGTAGCTGTGGTTGCCCAGCACGTGGCCGCTCTGTACGACCCGCCTTGTGCAGGACGGAAAGCGTTGCGCGCAGCGCCCGACTTGGAAGAACGTCGCCTTGACCTGGTACTCATCCAGTGTGTCGAGCAGCCGCGAGGTGTAGGGCTCGTTGGGCCCGTCATCGAAGCTGAGGGCGACCAGTTTCTCCTCGGTCGCCGCCGCATAGGGGAAGGAGCCGAAGACCTGCGAGCGGGGCCGGAAGGCGGTCCAGTACGCCGCAGCCCCGAGCGCGGAAACGGCAAACGCCGTGGCCCCCGCCGCCGCCGTCAGTCGGCTCACGGACCCTTCCAGAGATGGGCCAGACTGTCCACCGCTGCGTCGCCAGCACCGGTGGCGAACCCAAGCGAGGTGAGTCCGATGAGCAAGATCCCGAGCACCGCCCGCCGGCTGACCCATGCGAGAGGTAACGGGCGCCGGTGCTCTTGTCGGAACGCCGGTGCCATCCCAAAGGTCTGCCGCTGGGAGAGCCTGTTAAACCAATACGCGAGCAGGTAGTACACGAAGAAGCTCACAAAGATGTTGTAGAGCAGCCCGCGCTGCAATCGACGTGCCGAGGTGGTCACGACGTTCTGTCGCTCCCAGCTCACATGTCCCCGCCGCCTCAAGCGCCGCACCAGGTCGAGCTCGTCACCGCCCTGGGTGAGCCTGAGGTCGTAGCCGGGGAACGCGGTGCGTCGGACAGCGATGTTGGTCGCACTCACATAGAACACGAATCCAGTCAGCGCATAGACCTTGGCTACCAATCCGAAAAGCAGTATCGGAAACGCCTTGGCCCACCATGAGGGATCTTGATAGCGGCACGGACCGGCAACCGCGACGACTCTGTCTGACTCGGCGAAACGAGCATCGATGGTACGCAGCCAGTCTCGCGGTTGGGTGGTGTCGGCATCGGTGGAAATGATGATCTCGCCCGTGGCGCAATCGACCCCACGCTGTCGTGCCGCACAGACCCCCTGCTGAGGCTCATGGACCACGGATACGCCGTACTGGGCAGCGATTGCCGCCGTGCCGTCGGTGCTGTTGTTGTCGACGACGATGACCTCGTATCTGCCGTTGTAATCCTGGTGCAACAACGAGTCCAGCGCACGGCCCAGGTAAGCCGCTTCGTTATACGCCGGGACGACAATTGAGAACCGCATCGGATCGCGCGGCTTTTCCATCGACTCTCCTTCAACCATCACCACCGCGACGCGCGGTGGCGGGTCGACCCCCGTGGTGCGAAGCCAGCACAACACTCTAGGGGAATGGGGTTCCCGCCGCCGGAGGTCCGGCGATCACGGTGGAGATCTCCTCGAGTGAGTCCCGATGATCATGGTCGAGGACCGCTCACTCAGATCCAGGTTCTGAACCACATGCGCGACAGCCACTTCGGATAGGGCAATAGTTCGTCGCTGAGGATCGGATAGATATAGGCAAAGTTGGCGGCCACCAGGGCAACGAATGCTCCGATGACGATCGCGCCGACCATACGGCGGTCGCCGGCCCGCGCGTCGCCGAGAATCCGTCCGGCGCACAGCGCTATGGCCATGACCGAAAACGGGATGATCGAGATCGCGTAGAAAAAGAACAGCGGACGCGTTTGGAAGGCAAACCACGGCAACCAGCTGCTCAGCACACCGACGACGGGAATGCCGAAACGCCAATCCCGGCCTCCCACCCACAAGATCGTCGCAGCGACCAGCGCGAACACCGCAACCCACCACAGCGCAGGCGTCCCAACACCGCTGATCACTCGAATGCAGTTGTCGGGTCCAAGGCAGCCGTCGGTTCCTGGCTTGATGCTGTTCACTGCGTCGATCCCGATCGGTCGAGCCACGATCAGCCAGCCGGCGGGGTCGGCTCGGTAAGTGTGTTGAGCATGGTTGATGAAGTCGCCGGTGTGGAAGTTCCAGATGTCGTGCTGGTAATGCAGCAGCGAGGCAAACGGCTTGCCGAGCAACTTCACAGTGATCTGCTCCGGGTGCTGGGCACCCCAATCGCGGCCGTAGCCTCCGCTGGTCAGCAACCAGCTGGCCCAGGTGCCGAGATACACCACCAGGCTGAGTACGACCAGGGAAAAGAAAGCGGGAATGCCATCTCGCAGGATCGCGAGCTTGGCGCGCCCTCCGGCACCGGCCAGGCTGCGCGCCCCCACGTCCCACGCCAGCGAGAGCAGTGCAAAGGCGGCCAGGGGGTACAGCGCGTTCCATTTGCTGCCGAGGGCGAGACCGAAGCAGATCCCAGCGGCGATTCGCCATGGACGCAGCGCCAGGACCGGGCCGAACTGACCGCCTAGATCGGGGATCTCGCGCAGCTCCAGATAACGAGCCAGGCGGTTTCGGAACCATTCGCGATCCGCGACCAGGCAGGCGACGGCGGCCACCACGAAGAACGCGAGAAAGACATCGAGCAGCGCGGTACGCGACATCACGAATTCGAGGCCGTCGAAAGTGAGCAGGATCCCGGCGAGGCCTCCGATCAGAGTGGACTTCGAGACCCGGCGAACCAGCCTGATCGTGACCATGATCAGCAGCGTCCCGAACACCAAGGAGGCGAACCGCCAGCCAAACGAGTTCATGCCGAACACGTACTCACCCGCTGCGATCAGCCACTTGCCGAGCGGAGGATGCACGACAAATGCGGCCGTGTCCTGCATCACGTCCACGTCGCCGGCGATGATCTTGGAGTTGGCGTCGGTGGGCCAGTTGCGTTCGTAGCCGAACTTCAGCAGCGAATAGGCGTCCTTGGCGTAGTAGGTCTCGTCGAAGACCAGCTTGTTGGGATAGCCGAGATTGACCAAACGAGTCACGAAAGCGATCGCGCCGATGATCAATGTCACGATCCAGCCGCTCACACGGTCGTCCGGCATCGCGACTCGTAGGCGCTCGATCGTCGTCGGCGGGTTGATCGGTCGTTCTGGAAGGACGAAGGGTGGTGGCGAGCCTGGGGTGACTGCGGCGGCTGGTCCGACCAACCCCGCTTCAGCCTCCAGGACTTGGCGCGTCACTCGCCCATCGTAGGTGGACTAGCTCCACTGGCCATCTCCGTGGCGCGGGTTCGAAACCTACGTTCACGTTGATTGCATACGGTCTGCATGGGTTGCAACCAGTGCAGACCGTCAGCAACCTAGGTCTACGTAGGAATCCGACAACGAGCATTGGGGGAGCAGTGGCGCAGCAGGGCTTGGCTGGCGTCGTCGTGCTCGCCGCGACGCCGATCGGTGACGTCAAAGACGCTTCGCCGCGGCTGGTCGCGGAGTTGACCAACGCCGATGTGATTGCGGCCGAGGACACCCGCCGGCTGCGGCGGCTGCTCGAGCGGCTGGACGTGGAGACCGGCGCGCGAATCATGTCCTACTTCGAGGGAAACGAGACGAGGCGCACCGACGAACTGGTACGCCTGCTGGGGGAGGGGGCTCGAGTCGTCGTCGTCAGCGACTCTGGGATGCCGTTGGTATCCGACCCGGGCTATCGCCTCGTCACGGCCGCAGTGGCACACGGATTCCGAGTCACCGCGGTGCCTGGTCCCTCCGCGGTACTTACCGCGTTGGCCATCTCCGGTCTTCCTGTTGATCGCTTCTGTTTTGAAGGCTTCCTGCCGCGCAAGGCCGCCGAGCGTGCCCGGCGGCTTGGCCTGCTGGCGACGGAGCCCCGCACCATGATCTTTTTCGAGGCGCCCCACCGGGCCGCCGCGACACTGTCAGCGATGGCGGTCGCCTTTGGATCTGATCGCCGCGGTGCGGTCTGCCGTGAGCTCACCAAGACCTATGAGGAAGTCCGCCGCGGCTCGCTGCAGGAGCTTGCGGACTGGGCGGCGTCCGACGTGCGAGGAGAGGTGACCCTGGTCGTCGGCGGTGCGACCCAGCCGGCTGCTGATCTGCAGACGGCAGCTGAGGAGGTGCTCAGCCTGGCCGCTGGCGGGATGAAGCTGAAGGCTGCGGTGTCGCAGGTAGCCCGGCAACAGGGCGTGGCAAAAAACGCTGTCTACGAGGTCGCCCTGAAAATGCAACATTCACGAACTGGCTCAGCCGTTTCTGAGGGTGAAATCCCCCACCAGTGATGCAAATCCAGGGGGATGCAACAGTTGGCGCGTGGAGCTGCCTGATCTTCCTGATCCGCTGCCGGCACCAGTGGTCGACTCGCACTGCCATCTCGACTCCACGCAGGCCAGATCTGGCCTCGCACCGGAAGATGCCGTCTTCCTTGCCGCTCAGGTCGGCGTCACGAGAATCGTGCAGATCGGATGTGATCCCGAAGGGTGCCGATGGGCGGTCCAGGCCGCCGAGCGCTGGCCCTCAGTGATCGCCGGGGTCGCGATCCACCCGAACGATGCCGCCCGGATGGGGCCGGATCTGCTGTCAGGCCTCGAGCTGGTCGAGGCATTGGCCCAGCATCCGCGCGTCAGGGCAGTCGGGGAGACCGGGCTCGACTATTTCAGAACACCTGATGCTGCCGGTCGGGTCGTACAGAGGGATGCATTTGCGGCCCACATCGCCTTCGCCCACGCTTTCGACAAGACCCTCGTCATTCATGATCGCGATGCCCACGAGGACATTCTTGATGTGCTCGATGCCGAGGGCTGGCCGGCGCGCGTCGTGATGCACTGCTTCTCCGGCGATGATCACTTCGCTCGAGCCTGCCTGAACCGCGGCGCTCACCTTTCCTTTGCTGGCACTGTCACGTTCAAGACCAACGATCAGCTGCGCGCTGCATTGGCATTGGCGCCGCTGGATCGGATACTCGTCGAGACAGATGCCCCCTACCTCACCCCGATGCCGCTACGAGGGAGGCCCAACGCGTCTTATCTGATTCCGCACACGGCCCGTTTCCTTGCCGCCACCCTTGGGATCGAGTTGGAGCGCATGTGCCAGGCACTCAACGACAATGCCGATGCCGCATTCGGCGGGAGCTGGTAGCCGATGGAGTTCGCGGAGGTGTTGCGCGGGCGCCGGATGATCCGTTCCTACGATGCAGCTCGGCCTGTGCCGGCCGATGCACTTGACGCCATCCTCCGCGCGGCGCTGCGCGCACCCTCTGCCGGGTTCACGCAGGGCGTCTCGCTCTTGGTACTGAGCTCGGCACGCAGAGCGCGAGACCTTCTGGCGGGTCGCTGCTGAGGCCGACAGCAGCTGGCTCCGGGGCATGCGGACCGCACCCGTCCTGGTCACTGTCTGGACCAGCGAGAAGGCCTATCTCGATCGTTACGCCGAGCCTGACAAGGGCTGGACCGACCGCGATCCGGCGCGATGGTCCGCACCGTATTGGTTTGTCGATGCCGGAATGGCTTGCCTGGCCGCACTGCTGTCGGCGGTCGACCAGGGGCTCGGCGCTTGCTTCTTTGGCATCCCGACCGAGCGGATCGCGGCCGTACGTGAGGCTTTCGGCGTGCCAACGAGTCAGCTGAGCGTCGGTGTGATCAGCCTCGGGTACCCGGCTCCAGCGCCCGCCATTGGGTCGCCGACTCGGCGTCCACGGAAAGCCCCATCAGAGGTCATTCATCGCGGTACTTGGTAGGCCAAGACTCACCTGGGTCTCAGATTGCGACGCAACAGGGCCAGCGTCCGTTATAATTTCGTGACACTTTCGGGCTGACACCGGCCTGCAAAGACATCAGGTCCAGATCACCGACCGGACCATCTCGGGGGAAATGCTGTGCGGAAGATCATCCCTGTGGTTGCCGCTGGAGCGACCACGCTCGTTTTGGCTGGAACAACCTTCGGCTACGCGAACCTCAACAAATCCGTGACCCTCTCAGTCGACGGGCAGACCAGTCAGGTCCGCACCAGCGCCGACACCGTGGGTGCCCTGCTGAAGAGCAAGGGAATCGAGGTCACCAACCATGACGTGGTGGCCCCGAACCTGGATGTCGAAAGTCGCAGAGGGCACCCGGGTCGCCGTCAAGTTCGGGCGGCAGGTCACCTTCACCATCGACGGTGCGGAGCAGACCATTTGGACCACCGCAACGACGGTCGATCGAGGCGCTCAGTGCTCTCGCTATCGACCTCGTCGGCGCGAAGCTGTCAGCGAGCCGCAGCTCGGGCATCGGACGACAAGGCCTGGCCATCATCATCGCCACCGAAAAGACGATCGTCATCATCGATGCCGGCAAGAAGCGCACGATCACAACCACCGGTCAGACGCTGGCCGATGCTCTTGCCGCGGCCAAGATCACAGTGGACCATGACGACAAGTTGAGCGCCAGCCCGGACACCCGTCTGGTCGATGGCACAAAGTTCACCTTCACCCGCGTCGACATCAAATCCACGACCAAGAAGGTCAAGGTGGACTTCGACACCACCCGCAAGAAGACGAGCTCGTTGAACAAGGGTGTCACCAAGATCGATACGCGCGGGGTCAGCGGCATCCGCGCAGTGACCTACAAGTTAGTCCGGCACAACGGCGAGATCGTCAAGCGCACCAAGATCAAATCTAAGTTGCTCAAGAAGCCGGTGACTGAGGTCATCCTGGTCGGCACCAAGACGGTCAATAGGAGCTCTGGCTCGAGCTCCTCGAGCACTCCGTCGGGGAGTGTCTGGGACAAGCTTGCGCAATGCGAATCCGGCGGCAACTGGTCGATCAACACTGGCAACGGCTACTACGGCGGTCTGCAATTCAGCCTCAGCACCTGGCGCGCGTACGGGGGTAGCGGCTACCCGCACCAGGCGAGCCGCGAAGAGCAGATCGCGATAGCCAAGAAGCTCCAGGCCGCCGCAGGCTGGGGTTCCTGGCCGGCGTGCTCATCGAAGCTGGGTTTGCGTTAGCGCGGTGGCCAAGGGGCTGCTCGACCCCACGGCGATCCGTGAGCTGGCGAGCCAGTTGGAGCTGCGGCCGACCAAGCAGCGCGGGCAGAACTTCGTCACCGATGCCAACACCGTACGAAGAATCGTTGCCACAGCACAGGTCACCGAAAACGATGTCGTCCTCGAGGTTGGGCCAGGACTGGGCTCGCTGACCCTCGGCCTGCTGCAGGCTGCCCGCCGGGTGATCGCCATCGAGATCGATGACCTGCTGGCCGCTCAGCTGCCTCACACGGTCACCGCGCGGCTGCCGGAGCGGGCGGCTGCGATGACGGTGATCAACGCCGACGCCCTCCAGGTCGACGCCGTGCCGGAACCCCCGACGGCCGTCGTAGCCAACCTCCCGTACAACGTCGCAGTGCCGGTGCTGTTGCACCTGCTGGCAACGTTCGACAGTTGGAGCCACGGTCTGGTCATGGTGCAGGCCGAGGTGGCCGACCGGCTCGCCGCCAGGCCAGGATCGAAAACCTACGGCGTGCCGTCGGTCAAGGTGGCTTGGTACGCCGCAGCCATCAAAGCTGGAACGGTGTCGCCGACAGTCTTCTGGCCGGTGCCGAACGTGGAGTCTGGACTGGTGGCTATCAACCGTCGCCCGCAGCCGGCGACGACGGCGACCCGCGACCAGGTGTTCGCAGTCGTCGATGCGGCGTTCGCCCAGCGGCGCAAGATGCTTCGCTCGGCCCTGGCCGGGCTGGCGGGATCGGCGGCGGCCGCCAGCTCCGCCGTCGTCGCAGCAGGATTGGATCCGAAGGCCCGAGGTGAGACCTTGGATGTGACCGACTTCACCCGGATCGCGGAGCAAATCTTTCAGAGCGTAGCTAACCTCGCATGCATGGCCTCATCTTCGCCGCCGGTCGCTGCCGGCGTACGCGTGCGGGTGCCGGCCAAGATCAACCTCGCTCTCAAAGTGGGCGCCCCTCGTGCCGATGGCTACCATCCCTTGGCCACTGTGTATCAGGCGGTTTCGGTCTACGACGAGGTGCACGCAGCATGGGCCGATCCGGATGAGTTCGAGGTCGTGGTCAGTGGCGAAGGGGCTGATCTCGTACCGCTCGACGACTCCAACCTCGCTGTACGCGCCGCCAAGCTGCTGGCGCGGAGGCACGGACCGCACGATGCTCTGGGCGCAAGTTTGTCGATCAAGAAATCAATTCCGGTGGCCGGCGGGTTGGCTGGCGGCTCCGCAGACGGTGCGGCCGCATTGCTGGCGTGCGCGGTCTTATGGGATCTCGACGTCACCCCTGACGAGTTGAGCGTCTTGGCGGCTGAGCTCGGCAGCGATGTTCCCTTCGCGTTGCTGGGTGGCACGGCCGTAGGAAGCGGCCGGGGCGAGGATGTGGCGCCGGCGCTGGCCCGGGGCACCTACCACTGGGTGCTGGCCTTCGGTTTCCACGGTCTGTCGACGGCAGCGGTCTATCGGCGGTTCGACGAGCTGAGACCGCGGGCAGCGACTCCCACAGTGCCCGCCGATCTGATGAATGCCCTACGCAGCGGGGATCCCGGGCTACTTGCCCGGACCCTCAGCAATGATCTGGAGCCTGCTGCGCTGGACCTGCAGCCGCGATTGCGCACCGTGCTGCAGGCCGGCCTCGAGTACGGCGCTCTGGGCGCCCTGGTGTCTGGATCAGGTCCTACCTGTGCCTTCCTGGCGGACGGCGAGTCCGCTGCGGTCGACCTCTCCGTATCTCTCAGTGCAGAGGGGCTGTGTCGCGCAGTCCGGCGCGCCACAGGCCCGGTCACGGGAGCCCGGGTCATCAACTGAAGGAGCCGCTGCGGCAGTCACCGATCGACGCCGTACCGGGCGAGCAAAAGCCGCAGGCTCCGCGTGAGTTGATCATGCTCCGTGACGTCCAACGCGGCGAGGATCCCGCGCTCGGCGGCCAGCAGCTCGGCTAACGCCGCGTCCACTGCGTCCCGGCCGGCCTCGGTCAGCTGAACCAGAACACCGCGCCGGTCATCAGGGTGGTCCTGCCTGGCGACCAACCCGCGCGCCGCGAGCCGGTCGACCCGGTTGGTCATCGTTCCCGAGGTGACCAGGGTTTCCCGCAAGAGCTGCCCAGGCGAAAGCCGGTAGGGCGGACCCGACCGTCGTAGGGCCGCCAGCACGTCGAACTCCCAGGACTCCAGATCGTGTGCGGTGAACGCGTTCGCGCGGACCCGGTCCAGGTGGCGGGCCAGCCGGCTGATGCGGGAAAGCACCTCCATAGGCGCAACATTCAGATCCGGACGCTCGCGACGCCAGGCCTCGACGATGGTGTCGACCTCGTCCCGGATTGGCTGGCCGGTCACACCCGGAGTCTAGAAGCTCAAGTGAGGGTGAAGAGTCTTGACGTCGAGATTTAGTGAGGCGCACTAGCGCTGGTGGCGAGCCCGATGTCCTCGCGCGGCATAGTGAAGGCCAGTCCGATGATGGCGGCACAGAGCAATGCCGGCACGGCCATCGCGTGCTGGATCCCAAGCTGGTTCACCAGGAAACCGACCACGGCCGGACCGATCAAGAACGCGGCGTAGCCGAATGTCACGACAACTGCGAGCACCCGGCCCCCGCCGATGTGCCCGGCTACGGCGTAGACCTGCGGCGCAATCATCCCGACGCCGAAGCCAACCAAGGCCCAACCAGCCAGCAGAAGCGGCAGGCTGCTCACCAGCGTGACCGTCAAATAGCCGAGGGCGGCGCAGAGTCCACCGAAGCGTACGACCGCTCGCCTCCCGAACCGGACAACCAGTCTGTCGCCCAGCAGCCGGATCACGACCATGAAGGCGCTCACGGCGATCAGTCCGAGCGCGCCGGTGGTCGGGTCGACACCGGCGACGTCGGTGACATGCAGCGACGACCAGTCCGTGGCCGTGCCCTCGGACAGACCGAACGCCAGGGCCATGACACCCAAAAGCCAGGCGACCGGAGGAATCCGAGTCCGTACGCCGTCGACCGTGTGGTGCACCACCGCCGCCTCGGGCGTGATCTTGAGCAGGATGCCGAGGGCAACGAGTGACATCACCGCGATCGAGATCGCCAGCGGCGTGATGATCTCACCACCCTTCAGCCCAAGCACAGCGGCGAGGAGCAATATCGTTCCTGCGCCGATGAAAGTGCCGATTGACCAGAAGGCGTGGAAGAAGCTCATGATCGGCCGTTGTCGTGCTGCCTCAACTTGGACACCGATCGCGTTCATCGCAACATCCATGGCCCCATTGCCAAGCCCGATCACAATGCCGCCGACGATCGCAATCGGATAGGACGAAGCGAGTCCGATCGTGATCATTCCAACGATGAGGAGGGGCAGCGCCGCCAAGCTGACCTCACGGGCGCCGATCGCGTCCGCCGCCCGGCCGCCGATTTGCATCGAAAGAATGGCCGCCACGCCAGCACAGAAGAGCATGATCGCAATCTGGGTGGAATCCAAGCCGAGCTTGTCACGGAGTGAGGGGAGCGAGCCGCCGAATCCGCCTATCACGACGCCATTGACGACAAAGAGCAACGTGACCGCGATAGCAGCTAGCCGGGTTGAGAGCTGGTTGACAACAGGTGCAGAGGTGGTCATGCGCCGTTTCTGTATCGATTTAGAAGTGCAGTCTCTACTGTATGTGAGGATGGCAGGAGATGGCAAAATAGTCGACCGCGGCAGGGTACGCGTGAGCCGGGATGCAGCCTGAAAGGGCGATGCGTACGCTTGGCTCTGGCCGATCCAAGGGTTGGTCAGGTGTTGGGGTGAAGCGTCCTCGATTCGAAGCCGACCGCCCGCAAGCGGGCTCCGGATGCGAGGATTGGCCGGGCCTCACATTCCCCGGTTGGTCTGTCGGCAGGGCCCGCCTGACTTTGAATCAGGACTAGCGACGTAGGTTCGACTCCTACCCGGGGAGCTGATCGCAGCAAAACCCCAAGTCAGAGCCCTAAAGAGCCCCGCTGAGGAATCGGCGGGGCTCTCGCATATGTCACCGCGTGTCACAACGTGTCACAGTTTGCACCGCTTCGCGGTCGGTCGGGCCGCTGCGCTCTCCGCGCAGCGCCCGCTCCCGGTTGTTGTGGTGCGGTTTGTGATAGCCCTGCGGACCACGTGCAGGCTGCCGCGAGTGACGACCTCTCCGGCCGACCAAAGTCAGGGCTCGGCGCTTGGGGAGGTTACTCGTCGTCTTCCCCATGCAGGGCGGACTTTCTCCGCTCGAGCCGCCAGTGGATCTCGTGGGTGTTCGGGTGTCGCCACTCGCGCATCCGGTACTCGAAACCCGGTAGCAGCACGATCGGGATCGGATCAGGGGAGGCGGGAGCGACTGCCCCCACCACGATCTTGGCGTCCGTGGGGATGAATGGGGATTGCGCGGGGATGGGTGCCGTGACGATCTCCACTGGGTCTCCATAGGGGCGCGGCATGCGGTTGACTGTAGCAGACATAGGTAATAGAAGTCTCATAGTCACGATTTGGAGACTCGATAGAGTACTGATAGACTCCATAGCAGTAACCAAGAAGTGTGCACGCTGGACCACTCCCGGTCTGCAACAGGGACCGTTCTGACCCCTCGCCAGAGCCGACTCGGGCTGAAGGGCGTGCCGAGCCGCCCGGCTCACCGACCCAGCAGTACCGAGAGAAGGAGCAACACACATGGACACGAACACCCAGGTCAAGCCGGTCGAGACGCCTCCGGCGGCCAAGGCCAAGAAGCCGATCTACAAGAGGTGGTGGGCGATCGCGCTGGCCGCCGTCTTCGTGATCGGCGGCATCTCGCGGGCGATGGGCGGTGGCGATGACGCCAAGCCGGTCACCGACCAGCCCGCCGCGAGTGCGCCGGTCGAGGAGAAGTCTGAGCCCAAGGCCGAGGAGCCGGTCGCGGAGGCTCCGGAGACCACACAGGCTCCGGCGCCCAAGCCGAAGCCAGCGACCAGCACCAGCACCAGCTAAGCCGACTCTGACCAAAGCCAGGAGCAGGCCATCGGCAGCGCTGAGGACTACCTCGACTACATGGCGCTTCAGTCGAAGGGCTGATCCACGTCAGCTGCATCCGACCGGACTCCGGACTTCTCCAAGGCCGATGCGACCAGTTCGCGGTCGATCACGTCAAGGTCAACTGGAACGAGCAGGCCGCCAAGGCCGCTGAGTCCGTACCTGGACTCCAGCCACTTCTCCCGCTCAGGTCTGATCGATCAGCTGGAGTTCGAGTACGGCGAGCAGTTCACCAAGGCGCAGGCAGCGTACGGCCGTTGAAAAGGCTGGGCCTCTGAGTCGTCTGGTCAGGGTGGGTCCCCGCCTTGGCGGGGGCCGCCTCGGCTGCGGCCTTGGCGGCGAGGTACCGCTCGCGCCACCGACACTGTCGAGAGACGCGCCGAGGCGCACCCAGCGGGAACCAAGGCGCACCCAGCGAGAACCAAGGCGCACCCAAGGTGCCGCCGGACCCCGGCAGCGCTCCCCCGCCTCGGGCGACAGATGTCGCACCTGAGCCCGCCGAGGGGGCGGCTCGGAGCACTGCAAATCCGATTCAACATTTCCCGATCTGGTCCGAGCGCGACGGTGCGCTGGCACCGGTGACCCGCTACAACCCAAAAGTTTCGGCAACGACCGTCGTGGCCGAGAGACAAAAGGAGCAACACATGACCGACATCATGATTCGCGTCGAAGCCGAGGACTACGACGCATGGCTGAAGACCCACTACGACCACGTCGAGGACCGTCACTCATACGGCATGACAGATGGGCCCGTCTACCGAGACATCGATAACTCGAATTCGGCGCTGTTCCACATCCACGTCGAGAACCTCGACCGTGCGATGCAGTGGTTCCGCACGGACACGTTCAAGGAAGCGACGAAGCGGGCCACGGTCGTTGGTCGGGACTTCTACTTGGCCGAGAAGCAGCAACCTCGCCCTCAGGCGTAGTCGACCGCGAGCGCCAGCGACGCTGCCTGCCCGACCTCGTTCCGGTCGCGGACGTGTCCGTCTCGGTGCCAGCGGAGTTCGCAAGCAAGGCCGTCGCGAAGGACAAGAATGCTAACGGCTGGGTCTGTTACAAGGAGTTCATCAGCGGTCCGAGCGGATATACAGGTGGCGAGTACAAGAGCGGCCTAGTCCTTATCGACGACAAGGTTGGCGACCCCAGCTAGTGATTGTCACCGAGTAACCACCAACAGCAGACCCCGGTCGAGCACGATGGCCGGGGTCAGCTGTATTTAGACGCGCACTCCGGCGCGGATTTCGTCGGACGCGTGCTCAAGCACGGCGCGCAGGAACGGAGGCCGGTTCGGACCCCACCACGCCATTTGCGAAGTTGTCTCGAGCGGTTCGCCATATCGCGAGTGCGGTACGTTGGGCCGGGCGGGCATGGCGTGGGGGTCTCCGCCCAGAACGAAACCCTGCCGGTTTCGGCTTCATAGACCGGCTTTCGGTGACGCTAAGTCAGCAGGCGCGTCCGGCTGGTCGCCAACAATGCGGCCTTTCGCGTCATCGAGATGAACAGCCGCAAGACCACTGATCGCGGAGACTACAGCCAGGTGGTCGCGGAGTGGAGCCAGGACCGCCCGTGGGGCAACGACGAAGAGGCGCCATGATCAAGTTCGGCAGGCCGCACAGACGCCGCACGCGGAGCTGGCTGGGCAGGCTGGTGCGGCTCACCGGCAGCTGGGTCGAGGGCCGGGCCGGGCGCATCACCATAACGGGGTCAGGAGCCTCGCAGCCAGCTGCCTCGGAGCGAGCTGCCTCGGGTGCTGAGCACCCGCTGCGGGTCGTTTGCTGAGCCGGGCAGCAGCACCGCGCCGCCCGGCAGTCCTCTCGGCATCGCCTCAGCAGCAGCTCGCACCGCAGCCGATTTAGGCAGCGACGGGCGGGCGTCAACATTGGTGCGTTCGTCAATTCGACCAGCGGCTCGATCAGATCCAGGGACCGTGATGCTGCCTCGGCCCTCGATGCGCTCGGTCAGCGCCAGCGCCGCCAGCCCGAGGGCCACCGCCCGGTCGTCGTGGCCGCTGGCGTCATGGTCCAGCCGGTAGACCCCGGGCGTGGACTCGCGCAGCCGCACCGTGGCCAGCTCGTCCAGCAGCTCGGCGTCATCGGGCAGCGCGAGCCGATGCTCTCGCAGCAGCAGGTGCAGCGTCATCGCCAGCCGCCCGACCGAGACCGGGGAGAACGTCCACTCCGTGACCGCGACGCCGCGCATGCTCGCAGCCGCTGCGCCAGCCCGATCGCCTGCCAGGGGTCCAGCCGGATCGGTGCCCGGTAGTCGGTGGCGGCCTGATGCGCGACCGCCTCCACGTCCGCGAGCTGCACCGGCCGGGCCGGCGTGCCGGTCAGCACGTGCAACCGGTCCAGCACGATCCGGGGCAGCGCAGCGTCGAGGCCCGCGAGGGCTGGCCGGTGGCAGTGATGGCGGGCAGGTGCTCGGCGTGGCAGACCGCCAGCACGGTGCGGTCATTCTTGAGCCCGAGGTCCAGCCCGATCACGTAGCGGTGTCGTGGGTCGGGTGGCTGCGGCCCGTCCAAGGTCACACAGGGGGCCAGATCCTCAGGTGAGACGAGCCGGTCCTCGGCGGCGGTCCAGACGTTCAGGTGCAGCCGGGCATACGCCGAGGCCGGGAGCAGCCGGGTCTTCGAGTCAAAGACGTGGGAATCAGGCATGCGACCGAGGCGACCACGGCGGGTACGCAACATCTCTCCGATGCTCCTGATGATGATTTTCCATTTGCAGCCGACCCGCTGGTCACGGTGTCGATCACGATCCTCAACACCATCGGCATCGTGATCGTTCTACTATTCGTCCTGATGTGGAGGCGCGCTGCTTCACCATCGGACACCCACGCAACAACCAACCAGCCAGCAAGCGAAGGCCTGCCCCCGCCAACTTCGACATGACGAGTGATCCACCCCGTCGTCGCCGACCTCCCCCGACGAAGGTGCCTGCTTCCTCGTCCCAGTAGGAGCGAATCCAACGCCGAGCTGCTCGCACTGTCACGGAGCGTTCGACAGACAACGACGATAGACCATGATCATCTTTGTCACAGCACGTGTCACAGATGGCATGTCACAACACGCCACCACACGACACGTCCAGGCATGAAACACTCTCAGAGCACTCCCCGAACAAGGGTCGGGCCCGTCTTTGAATCAGGACTAGCGACGTAGGTTCGACTCCTACCCGGGGAGCGGAGCGTCACTCAGCTAGTAAGGAGCCAGCTGTTGTCCGTTCACTCCGACCAAGCTCCGAGCCCGGTCGCGGCTGTCGTCATCCTGGCAGCTGGCGAGGGAAAGCGGATGAAGTCCTCGCGTTCCAAGTTGCTGCACGAAGTCGCCGGACATTCCATGCTCAGTTACGCGGTGACGGCCGCGACGACGATGCAGCCCGAGCACATCGTGGTGGTGATCGGTCACCTCCGCGGCCAGGTGGAAGCGCACCTCGCCGAGATCGCTCCCCATGTGTTGACCGCGGTTCAGGAGCAACAGCTCGGGACCGGTCATGCGGTGCAGGTCGCGCTCGACCAGCTCACCGATCTCACTGGGGACGTGATCGTCACCATGGGCGATGTGCCGATGCTCAGCGGGGAGACACTTACGGCGTTGCTTGTCGAGCATCGGACCAGCCAGGCTGCCGCAACTGTGCTGACTGCCCAGGCTCCGGACCCGACCGGGTATGGGCGGATTCTGCGCGACGTGGACGGCATGGTCATCGGCATTGTCGAGCACCGGGACGCCGACGACGCCGAGCGGGAGATCACCGAGATCAACTCCGGCATCTACGTTTTCGATGCAGCGGCACTGCGGGCCGCACTGACCGAGCTGGCACCGTCAAATGATCAAGGAGAGCTCTACCTCACTGATGTGCTGGCCGTGGTACGCGAGGCGGGCAAGCCGGTGGGTGCGTATTTGATCGACGACCTGTGGCAGACCGAGGGGGTCAACGATCGGATCCAGCTCTCGCGGATGAACGCGGAGCTCAACCGGCGGATCCTGCTGCGCTGGATGCGCGAAGGAGTGACAGTGGTGGATCCAGCATCGACCTGGGTCCACGCCTCTGTCGATCTGGCGCCGGATGTGATCTTGCTACCCGGCACATCGTTGGAGGGAGCCACGTCGGTGGCGGCCGGAGCGCGGATCGGTCCCGATACCACATTGATCGACGTGGAAGTGGGGGAGAACGCGGTGGTGGCGCGTACCCACGCCTCGCTCAGCGTGATCGGCCCAGGCGCCAACGTCGGCCCGTACGCCCATCTTCGGCCGGGTACCACACTCGGCGCTGGTGGCAAGATCGGCACCTTCGTGGAGACCAAGAACGCTCGTATCGGAGCTGGTGCCAAGGCCCCGCACCTCAGTTACCTGGGCGATGCGGTGATCGGTGAGGGCGCGAACATCGGGGCCGGCGTGATCTTCGCCAACTACGACGGCGTGCGGAAATCGACGAGCACGGTGGGCGCGTACACCTTCGTCGGCAGCAACTCGGTACTTGTCGCACCGATCGAGGTGGCCGACGGCGCCTATATCGCAGCCGGTTCGACGCTCACCGGCGACGTTGCTTCCGGTGAGCTTGCGGTGGGCCGGGCCCAGCAACGCAATGTGCCCGGCTGGGTGGCACGTAAGCGGGCAGGTACCAAAACCGCGCGAGCCGCCGAGGCGGCGCTGCAGCAGAAGGAGCCGTCGTGAGCAGTCGTCTCAAGCGCCCGAACGACAAAAACCTGATGCTGTTCACCGGGCGGGCTCATCCTGACCTGGCCAACGAGGTGGCCGCGCTGTTGAAGGTCGAGATCGTACCGACTCGCGCGATCACTTATGCCAACTCCGAGATCTACGTGCGATTCGAGGAATCGGTGCGCGGCTGCGACGCCTTCGTGATCCAGAGCCATGCCGCTCCGGTCAACGAGTGGACCATGGAGCAGTTGATCATGGTCGATGCTCTGAAGCGGGCATCTGCCAAGAGGATCACCGTTGTGGCACCGTTTTATCCCTACGCCCGCCAGGACAAGAAGCACCGCGGCCGCGAGCCGATCTCCGCTCGCCTCATCGCGGATCTGTTCCGCACGGCAGGCGCTCACCGGATCATGTCGGTGGATCTGCACGCTGCACAGATCCAAGGATTCTTCGACGGGCCAGTTGATCATCTCTGGGCGCTGCCCGTGCTTTCTGATTACCTGGCGAAGAAGTACGACACCTCCGAAATGACGGTGGTCTCACCCGATGCCGGTCGGGTGCGGGTCGCCGACATGTGGACCGACCGGCTGGATTGTGCACTGGCGATCATCCATAAGCGACGCGATCCGAACGTGGTCAACACGGTCGCTATTCATGAGGTCGTCGGCGAGGTGGAAGGGCGGGTTTGCCTGGTGGTCGACGACATGATCGACACGGCCGGCACCATCTGCCAGGCGGCGGAGGCGTTGAAGGCCCGGGGTGCCAAGGCGGTGATCGCAGCGGCCACTCATCCGGTGCTGTCTGGGCCTGCCATTGACCGGCTGAAGGCGACCGAGTTCGAAGAGGTGATCGTCACCGACACCTTGCCGATTCCCGAGGAGCGTCGCTTCGACACACTCACCGTGCTGCCGATCGCCCCTTTGATCGCACGAGCCATCCGGGAGGTCTTCGAGGAAGGCTCGGTCACCAGCCTCTTCAATGGGCAGGCGTGAGGGAGCCTGTCATGTTCTTCGGGGCGGCGGTGCCCTGATTTCGCATCACCAGTGCCTCTGAGAGTGGCTCAAAACGGCGTTCTGGCACGCGCTGGTGATGCGTTTTCAGGGCAAGTTGGCGAGCATTGGGCCTTGTCGGCTAAGGTTGAGCGGTTGCCTCGGCGAGGGTCGCAGAACCGTGATCGACTAGGTCGAACGAGCTGCGTCCCCCGCGGAGTATTGATCAAGATAAGTGAACGTTAGTCCCGAGGAGTTCGTTCGTGCCCGAGGTGAAGCTCACAGCCGAAATGCGTACGGAATTCGGCAAAGGCGCTGCCCGCCGGATCCGGCGCGCGCACAAGGTGCCTGCCGTGCTGTACGGCCACGGCACTGCGCCGATCCATATTGCCCTGCCCGGCCACGAGACCCTGCTCGCGCTGCGCACTGCCAACGCCTTGCTGTCAATCGAGGTCGATGGCATTTCCCAACTTGCACTGCCCAAACAGGTCCAGCGGAATCCGCTGAAGCACACCATCGAGCACGTCGATCTGGTTATCGTCCGGCGGGGCGAGAAGGTCACTGTCGACGTGCCGGTACAGGTCGAGGGCGAGGCCGGTCCGGACACGTTGGTCGTCGTTGACCACAACAGCATCCCCATCGAGGCGGAGGCCACCCACATCCCCCGGCAGATCCTTGTTTCCGTCGAGGGACTGCCGGCTGGTACCCAGATCCTCGCCCGTGACCTCCAGATTCCCACAGGTTCGTCGGTTGAACTTGACCCGGACACCTTGATCGTCAATGTCACCAATGCGCCGACTGTCGAGGCCCTCGAGGCCGAACTGGCCGAGGCCGAGGCGGAGGCAGGCATCGAGCCTACGCTGGCACCTACCGCCGAGGAGCCCACAGAAGAGGCGCCAGCCGAGTCCGAAAGTGCCTAAGGTCGGCTGAATCTGCCATGAGCTCATGGCTGGTAGTCGGGCTCGGCAACCCCGGCCCGGCCTTTGCCTCGCATCGGCACAACGTCGGCTATCGAGTCGCCGATGAACTGGCGCGCCGTTTGGGCGTGCGGTTCAGGGCGCTGCGCGGCTGCCGGGCCGAGGTCGCCGAAGGCAGAATCGGACCGCCAGGAGGCGAGGCACCTCGGCTTGTGCTGGCCAGATCCCGTACTTTCATGAACGAGACCGGATGGGCGGTCACCCGGTTGCTCGCCTACTACAAGCTGGAGCCGGCCCAGATGATCGTGATCCATGATGAACTCGACATCGACCCCGGTCAGCTGCGGGTGAAGTTCGGTGGCGGCGACAACGGTCACAATGGGCTCAAGTCCATCCGCAAATCCCTCGGGAGTGGGGATTTCTTCCGGGTGCGCATCGGAGTTGGCCGCCCGCCGGGCCGGCAAGACCCAGCCGATTTCCTGCTCAGCAACTTCCCGGCCGGTGCCCGCGAGGCCGTAGAGGTCGAGATCAGTCGGGCCGCGGATGCTGTTGAGTCGCTCGTTCTGGTCGGGCTCGACAAGACTCAAAGCGCCTTCAACAACTGACGCCGATTCCTCCGTCGCCGGGGTACGAAACCTACGTGCACGTGCTTCCTGACGGTCTGCACGGTTTGCAACCCTGTGGACCGTCAGGAAGCTGTGCAGACCCAGCCGTGAACAGCGTGCGTCGCTCTCCGCTAGACTCCGGCACTGTGACCGAGTACCGCGCCCACTTCGACGCCGACGTTGAGTTCGCCAATGGCGGCCGCCTGACCGCCGAGGGATTTCGGCTCGATCTTCCTGGCCCCGATCTTTCGGATCAGGAGATCGCCGAGCTCTTCATTCGGCACCTGGGTCTGGCCCTGGTCGGCGAGCTGGAACTTCGGGCAGTGGAAATCGTCGCAGAACCCCACAAGGGTTCTCGTGGGGTCACCTCGGTGCCAGGGACGGCGCCGAGCGGTCGGTTAGTGGACCTGAGTCACACCATCTCCGCTGGGCTGGTTACCTATCCGGGTATCCCGGTGCCTGCCGTTCAACCCGCACCTGACCAGGGAGGCTTCCCGCTCCCACTACGCGGAGGGCACCGAGTTTGCTCTCGATGTGATCACTCTGGCCGGGAATACCGGCACCTACCTGGACAGCCCATACCACCGTTACGCCGATGGCGCCGATCTCGCTGATCTGCAACTGGAGACGCTGGTCGACCTGCCGCTGGAACTCTTCCGGCTGACGGATGCGACAGAGCGAGGGATTCCAGCGGCGGTGTTCTACGACCGCGAGCTGCGAGGCACCGCCGTGCTCCTGCACACTGGCTGGGATCGGCACTTCGGCACCCCTGCGTACGCCACCGGCGCTCCGTACCTCAGCGGTGACGCCGCGGCGTACCTGATCAAGGCTGGTGCCGTTCTCGTCGGCATCGACTCGATCAACATCGATGACGCAGAGACCAGCCGGGAACGTCCAGCACATTCCCACCTCCTGGCGGCTGGCGTACATGTCGTGGAGCACCTGACGAATTTGGCTGCGGTGCCGCCCACCGGCGCCCGATTCACCGCGGTGCCACCCAAGGTTCGTGAGTTCGGGACGTTTCCGGTTCGCGCGTTCGCCCGACTGCCGTAAGGGGAGGCACTCTCCAGGCAGCCCCGGTCGGTCCTGGAGCCAACCGGTAACCTCTCTGGGTGACCCTCACGGGACTCGTCGAGCTTTTCCGCACCGAACCCACCCTCATCGAGACCATCGCCGACGCACGCGCACGGCGACTCCCGGTGCTGGATGTGACCGCACCCGCCCCGATGCGGCCACTGATAGCGGCCGCATTGGGCGAGGACACCACGCGCGGCGGTGCCGGACGTCCGGTACTGCTGGTCAGCTCGACCTTTCGCGAGGCTGAGGACCTCACGGCTGCGTTGCAGTCCCTGGTCGGCGATGAAGCAGTGGCGTACTACCCGGCATGGGAGACGTTGCCGCACGAGCGATTGAGCCCGCGCTCGGATACCGTCGGCCGCCGGCTCGAGGTGCTGCGGCGGTTGGCCGGCAATAGTGATCTTCCTGCGCCGCGGATCGTTGTCGCGCCGGTGCGCAGCATCCTGCAGCCGCAAGTCAAAGGGCTGGGAAATCTGAAACCAATACGTCTCGCGGTCGGGGAGGAGATCGACCTCACCGACCTAGCGGCGGCCTTGGTGGCTGCTGCGTACACGCGCGTCGACCTGGTCGAGCGACGCGGAGAGTTCGCCGTGCGCGGTGGCATCGTCGACGTCTTTCCGCCGACCGAGGAGCACCCCGTGCGCGTGGACTTCTTTGGCGACACCGTCGAAGAGATCCACTACTTCTCCGTCGCGGACCAGCGGTCCAGCGACATCGCGCTGACCGAGATCACGGCTTCACCCTGTCGTGAGCTGCTGCTGACCGAAGACGTACGCGCCCGCGCAGCAGCGCTCGCCGATCGACATCCCGAACTGATCGAGATGCTCGACAAGATCGCCCAGGGACATCCGGTCGACGGCATGGAGGCATTGTCACCAGTGCTGGTTGACGGAATGGAGCTGCTGATCGAGCTGCTGCCGACCGGCACCCACGTGCTGATCTGCGACCCGGAGCTGGTGCGTGGCCGGGCGATCGAGTTGGTCAAGACCAGCGAAGAATTTCTGCACGCCTCATGGGCGGCCGCGGCGGGTGGAGGCAAGGCGCCGATCGATCTGGGTGCGTCGGCCTACCAGCCGCTCGCCGAGGTTCGTGCCGCGGCGTTGGCCCGAGGGATGGCGTGGTGGACGCTGTCGCCGTTCAGTGCTGGCCCGGTCGATCACGCGGCCACAGACAGTGGGCAGTCCGATCCCATCCGGACCGCGGACGGCGAGATCATCGATCTCTCGGCGCGGGTCAGCGGGCCTGGTGTCGAATCGCGGACACTGCGCGGCCAGGTCGGCGAGACCTATCGTGGCGACACCGAAGCAGCGGTCAACGAAATCACCAAGCGGGTCCGTGACGGTTGGCGGGTGGTTGTCATGGCGGAAGGCAGGGGCACAGCGGACCGCATCGTCGAATTGCTCAGTGAACACGCCGTGCCGCTACGCAGCCTGCGAGCGTTGGATCAACCACCCGACATCGGGCTGGCCACCGTCGTCACCGGCCAGCTCAGCCACGGTTTCGTAGCCGATGAGATCCGGCTCGCGGTCTTCACCGCAACTGATCTTTCCGGCCAGCGGGCCGCTGACCGGGCCAATCGGAAGTTGCCAGCGCGTCGTAAGAATCAGATCGACCCACTTGAGCTCGCCTCCGGCGATCCTGTGGTGCACAGCCAGCACGGGGTGGGTCGCTATGTCGAGATGATGCAACGCACGGTAGCCGGCGCGACCCGTGAGTACCTGGTCATCGAATATGCGCCGTCCAGGCGCGGCCAGCCGGGGGACCGGCTCTATGTCCCGACGGACGCTCTTGATCAGGTAACCCGCTACGTCGGCGGGGAAAACCCGAGTCTGGACAGACTGGGCGGCGCCGACTGGGCCAAGCGCAAAGGCCGCGTGCGAAAGGCGGTCCGTGAGATCGCCGCCGAATTGATCAAGCTGTATGCAGCCCGGCAGGCGACCCGCGGTCATGCGTTCTCTCCCGACACGACATGGCAACGAGAGTTGGAGGACGCGTTCGCCTTCGTCGAGACCCCGGATCAGCTGGGAGCGATCGACGATGTGAAGCGGGACATGGAGCAGATCGTGCCGATGGATCGCCTGATTTGTGGGGATGTCGGCTACGGCAAGACCGAGATCGCCGTACGCGCCGCCTTCAAGGCAGTGCAGGACGGCAAGCAGGTGGCCATCCTGGTTCCCACGACGTTGCTGGTCCAGCAGCACTACGCCACGTTCGCCGATCGCTACGCAGGCTTTCCCGTCAACGTCGCACCGCTCAGCCGGTTCGCCTCTGAGGCTGAGGCAAAGGCAACCATCGAGGGTCTCGCCCAGGGACGGGTCGATGTCGTGGTCGGCACTCACCGGCTGCTGTCGGGGGAAGTCACCTTCAAGGACTTGGGCCTTGTGGTGATTGACGAGGAGCAACGCTTCGGTGTCGAGCACAAGGAACAGCTCAAGCGCATGCGCACCCACGTCGACGTGTTGGCCATGTCGGCTACTCCGATCCCGCGAACTCTGGAGATGGCGATCACCGGCATTCGGGAGATGAGCACTATCGCGACGCCACCGGAGGAGCGTCATCCGGTGCTCACCTTCGCCGGAGCGTACGACGAGGCTCAGGTGACTGCGGCAATCCGGCGCGAGCTGCTGCGCGAAGGGCAGGTGTTCTACGTGCACAACCGGGTGCAGAGCATCGACAAGGCCGCGCGCCGCATCGCGGAGTTAGTGCCGGAAGCACGAGTGGTGACCGCGCACGGCCAGATGAGCGAGCAGCGCCTGGAGCAGGTCATGATCGATTTCTGGGAGCGCCGAGCCGACGTACTGGTCTGTACCACGATCATCGAGGCGGGGCTGGACATCTCGTCCGCCAACACGCTGCTCATCGAACGCTCCGACCTGCTCGGTCTTTCGCAGTTACACCAGTTACGCGGCCGGGTCGGCCGGGGACGCGAGCGCGGCTACGCCTACTTCCTCTACCCACCCGACAAGCCATTGACCGAAACCGCTTACGACCGGATCACCACCATCGCAACGCACAGCGACCTTGGTTCCAGCATGGCCATCGCGATGAAGGACCTGGAGCTGCGCGGTGCAGGCAACCTGCTCGGCGGTGCGCAGTCGGGTCACATCGCCGACGTCGGTTTCGATCTCTACATCCAGCTGGTGGGCGAAGCGGTCGCGGAGTTTCGAGGTCAGGAGACCCAGCCGGAACCGGAGGTGCGGATCGAGCTGCCCGTCGACGCTCACCTGCCCACCGAGTACATCGAATCCGAGCGACTGCGGCTGGAGATGTACAAGCGGCTCGCCGAGGTTCGTAGCGAGGCCGATGTCAAGGCCGTCGACGCGGAGTTGCACGACCGCTACGGGACGCCACCACCAGAGGTGCTTAATCTCATCGAGGTGGCGAGGTTCCGGCTGCTCGCCCGATCGGCTGGGCTGAGTGAGATCGTCGGGCAGGGTCGATACATCCGCTTCGCTCCGGCCCATCTCCCCGAGTCACGGGTGCTGCGGCTGCAGCGGCTCTACCCGGGCAGCGTGGTCAAAGACGCTGTTGGCTCTGTGCTCGTGCCACGGCCCACGAGCCCCACCGACGCGGGCCAGCCGCTGCAGGACACCCACTTGCTGCGTTGGGCCACTGAGCTGATCAGCCAGATCCTTACGAGCTCTTGATGCGTACGTTTCGCATCACAGCCGGCTCCGTCAACAACCCACGCTGCGCGGGACGCTCACGCTGTACATGGCGTGCATGCCATGTACAGCGTGAGCGAGCTAGGTACAGCTTGTGGCCAGCCGCGCCCCAGCAGCATTTTCACGGCTCCCTAGCCGTCTCCTGGATGGCTGATGGTTCTCATCACAGCCGTCGAAACGTGCCCGAAGTCTAAGTCAGCCGCGCACCTCAGACGGCCGGGGTGTTCGGCCAGCTGTCGTAGGATCACCTGCGGTAGTCGATTCCTGGGAGCGCGGGGCGCGAGCGGGAAGTTTAGGTTTGAGGGAAGGTCAATGAGGTTTCTGGCTCGCCGCGGGCTGAGTGCGTTGCGCGCGACCGCGCTCGCTGGCGTTGTCGTTGTCACCCTGTTCGCGTCCGGCTGTGCCCAGGCAGACCCCAGCGTTGCCGCGTACGTGGGTAACTCGAGGATCACCCAGCAGCAGGTGGACGACGCTGTTGAAGGGGTGTCCACCATTTTGGAAGAAGGCCAGCAGGTGTCCCATTCGGCCATCGTCAACGCCATGATCCATGGGCTCATTGCAGAGCAGATTGCTGCCGCCAACAAGATCACGATTAGCGACGGCGAGCGCGACGCGGCGATCAAGAACAGTAACCTCGCCGGCCTGCTCAAGGTACCCAAAGGTCGACCCGTCGCGTACGACGTGGCCGACCAGCAGATTGTTTCTGACAAGATCGGCGGCGAGGCTTACCTGACAGCGGTCAGTGAACAGCAGGTCACTCTCAACCCGCGGTTCGGTGTGCTGGATCCCAAGCAGAAGTTGATCATCACTGATAAGTCGGCGTCCCTGGCCGAGCCAGCGCCCACCCAGACGCCCTAGTGACCGAGGGTCACTAGTGCCGCTCCCTGAGCTCGAACGACTGGTCTCAGTGATGGCGCGGCTGCGCCAGGAGTGCCCGTGGGACGCCCAGCAAACCCATCGTTCGCTCGTGCAGTACCTCATCGAGGAGACTGCCGAGACGGTCGAGGCGATTGAGGCCGCAGACCAAGATCATCTTCGAGAGGAGCTCGGTGATCTGCTGCTCCAGGTGATCTTTCACGCTGAGATCGCCAGCGAACAGGCGTCCGGCTTTACTGTGGAGGAGGTTGCTCGGGGTATCGCCGACAAACTCATCTCCAGACATCCCTATGTCTTCGCGACCGCTGAGGTACCGGTTGACCTGCACTACACCTGGGAGCAGCGCAAGGCGGCTGAGAAGGGGCGTACCTCTGCGCTGCAGGGCATCCCCGAGCAGCTCTCCGCTCTTGCCCGGGCCAACAAGATCATCGGCAAGGCGCGGTCCCGGCGCTTGGAGCTCCAGCTACCCGACGAGCCGACCACAGCGGAGGAGGTGGGTGCGCACATCCTGGCGCTGGCGGCACGCGCTCACGCGGCCGGAATCGACCCGGAGCAGGCGCTTCGTGATGCCGTGCGGGCCCTGGAGGCGCAAGTTAGGCATTCCGAGTCGGCGCCCAACGACGCGACCTTGGCCTAGACAGCGCGCACTATCCTGTGGGCATGTCCGAGCCCCCCAACCCAAGGCCGGCCCCCCAGGCGGATCCGCCGCAGGCGTATCCGCCGCAGAACTACCCTCCCCAGAACTACCCGCCTCAGAACTACCCTCCACAGCAGTACCCGCAGCAAAGCCCGCCCCAGAATTACCAGCTGAATCCCACAGCGCCTTATCCAGTCCCGCCGCAGTATCGGCCAGCCCCGCGCAAGCCGAGCGAGGAATTGCGGCGTGACACCGAGGCCGCGTTGGCGGCGCGCATGGAACTCGGGCCTGAATACACCGAATACGTCGCTGCGGGCCTTGCGGAACGGATGGAGGATCTTGCCACGCTGCGTGCAGCAGAGCTGCGGCAGGAGGCCGAGCTCGCAAACCGCGAGCAGGCCGCCGAGCAGAGCGGCCGAAAGCGGCAGACCGCGCTGGCGATCGTCTCTTTGGTCATGGGTATCCCGATCACTGGCATCACTGCATCCGAAGTCGACCCAGCCATCGTCGGGGTAGCCATCTCATGGGCCGGCATTGTCGGGGTGAACTGGGTCCACGCCCGGGCCATCCGCAAGCGGAAGTAGCCCAGCCGCTCGAGCAACGGCGCCTGCCGGACGAATCTGGGCATTCGCCGCGTGCGGCGCCACCATCTGATCCGGGACCCGCCGATAGGCTGAGGCCACCATCGGTTTGTGCCCGGGTGCCCAATTCGACATAGCGGATTGTCGGCGATTCGGGACAGCATCGGAAAGGCGACGCTCGTGGCGAGTATCGAGTTCATAGGCGCGCGAGAAATTCTGGATTCCCGCGGCAATCCGACTGTGGAGGTCGAAGTCATCCTGGATGACGGCTCTGAGGGCCGGGCCGCGGTTCCCTCAGGTGCCTCGACCGGGGCCTTCGAGGCCGTCGAGTTGCGTGACGGTGAGGCTCGCTATGGAGGCAAAGGCGTCAGCAAAGCCGTGCTCGGCGTGATCGACCAGCTCGGGCCCGAGCTCATCGGGTACGAGGCCAGCGAACAGCGGCTTGTTGATCAAGCAATGCTTGATCTGGACGGTACGGATAACAAGTCCAAGATCGGCGCCAACGCCATTCTGGGTGTCTCGCTGGCCGTCGCCCATGCAGCTGCGCACTCCGCCGATCTGCCGCTGTACCGCTATGTCGGCGGCCCCAACGCCCACCTGCTGCCGGTGCCCATGATGAACATCGTCAACGGCGGGGCCCATGCCGACTCCGACGTCGACGTACAGGAGTTCATGATCGCCCCGATCGGCGCAGCGACCTTCCGCGACGCCCTGGAGATGGGTGCGACCGTCTATCACTCGCTCAAGTCGGTGCTGAAGAAGCAAGGACTGGCAACCGGTCTCGGTGACGAGGGTGGCTTCGCACCCAACCTGCCGGCCAATGTGGCCGCACTCGAGCTGATCTCAACGGCGGTGCAATCCGCGGGCCTCACGCTGGGTAGCGACATCGCGCTGGCGCTTGACGTCGCAAGCACCGAGTTTTTCGACGCTGGGACCTACACATTTGAGGGCACAGCGCACTCTGCCGACGAGATGACCGGAATTTACGAGCAGTGGATCACCGACTTCCCGATCGTCTCGATCGAGGACCCGTTGGCTGAGGACGACTGGGCGGGCTGGAGCTCGCTGGTCAGCAAGATCGGCGACAGGACCCAGGTAGTCGGCGACGACCTGTTTGTCACCAATGTGACCAGACTGCAGCGCGGCATCGCGGAGAAAGCCGCCAGCGCGCTGCTCGTCAAGGTCAACCAGATCGGGTCGCTGACTGAGACCCTGGACGCCGTCGATCTGGCGCATCGGTCCGGCTTCCGTTGCATGATGAGCCATCGTTCCGGCGAGACAGAGGACACGACCATCGCTGATCTTGCCGTGGCGACCAATTGCGGCCAGATCAAGTCCGGCGCTCCGGCGCGTACTGACCGGGTAGCCAAGTACAACCAGCTGCTGCGGATCGAAGAGGATCTCGACGACGCAGCACGATATGCCGGCGCGGCGGCCTTCCCGAGGTTCAAGGCCTGAGCGGTGCCATCCGGTCCGCGGCCGATCTCACGCCCAGGCGCAGGCCCCGGGCGAGGAAAGCCGCGAGCCCGTAGCCAGGGACGCAAGCCGTCCTCCTCAGCGCGTACGCCGAAGGCAGAGACACCGCGACGAGACGAATCCGCCACTCCGCTGTTGCGCCGCGGATCCAGCATGACTGCACGCGCCATCGCTCTTGCAGTGGTGCTGCTGATCTTGACGATCTCGTACGCCACATCGTTGCGCATCTACTTCGCCCAGGCCCACGAGATCGCTTCGACCAACGCAGAGATCACAGAGCGCCAGCAGCGGATTCATGAACTGCAGGGCGAGTTGGCCCGCTGGGGAGATGAGACGTACGTGAGGACCCAGGCCAGGGAACGGCTGGGTTGGGTAGTGCCGGGGGAGACCGGGTACACCGTCGTCGGTGCGGACGGCAAGCCGCTCGGCGGCGGAGCAAAGATCACGGCCGAGACGGCGCCGGATGAGCCGGCACAAGATGCGTGGTGGTCCAAGCTGTGGGGCTCGGTGCAGGCCGCGGATCGCCCGGCGCCGGTCAAGTCGGAGGTCAAGGAAAAGACAATCACCGTCAAGACCAAGCCGAACTGATCAAGCTTGGGCCGCCAGGAAGGTATCGATGGCCGCAGCCGTGGGGAGGCTCTGACTCGCCCCTCGGACGGTGACCGCCAAAGCGCCGGCCGCGAGGCCGCGCCGCAGCGCATCCGGAAGGGAAGCGCCACCGGCCAGGCTCGCACCGAGAGCACCTGCGAACGCATCGCCGGCGGCCGTCGTGTCTACGGGCGTCACGGTGAGAGCCGGATACTCCTGTGCTCCCTCTCGGCCCATGACGAGCACACCATGTTCCCCCCTGGTGATCACCGCGATGGTGACACCGCGGTCGAGGAACCATCGCGCGGCGCGCACGGCCGAGTGGTGGCTCGTGACCGCGATACCGGTGAGCACCTCTGCTTCGAGCTCGTTAGGCGTGACCAGTGAGACACCTCGCCAAACGGCCCGAGGCATGAGCTGCGCCGGTGCCGGATCCAGCACCAGCCGAAGCTCGCAGGCTCGGCAGACCGCGGCCACCCGCTGCACCACCGGCCGCGGAACCTCCAGCTGAACCAGTACGACCGAGACGCGATCGCTCAGTGCCAGAAGCGAGGCCTCGGCGTCGTCCGGACTCAATCGGTGGTTGGCGTTCGGAATGATCACGATACTGTTCTGGCCGGAGAGAGCCTCGACCCGGATATGGGCGATACCGGTCGGGCCCTCCGTGACGCGTACGGCGGTGATGTCGACACCCTCCCGGTCCAGCGCGTCGAGTGCCACGTCTCGGAACAGGTCGTCGCCGACCGCGCCGATCATGTAGGTGGGCGCACCGGCACGTGCGGCAGCAACTGCCTGATTTGCGCCTTTTCCGCCCAGCATCAGGGAGAAATCGGTGCCGATGACCGTCTCGCCCGGCCGCGGCAGGGGGGAGCCAAAGGCCGCCAGGTCAACGTTGATGCTGCCGACAACCGCGACACCTGTGCGGCCCTCCATACCCGCGTAGCCAATCTTTGTGTGCTGCTCGCGCATCGCGCTGGTGAGTCCGCCGCCGTCGTCCTCGCTCGCAGACGGAAAGAACGCCTCCGCTCGCTCCATTCCTCCGATGCGTGCGGCGCGCGATTCCCGACGCTCGCAGCACGAGTCGTTCAACTCGGCTATGAGAGGATAGGCGTGTGCTCGAGCCCATGACCTCCGCCGACGAGGCGGTCGTGACCGCACAACTGCAGCGACCGCCGCGCGGCATGGTCGGGATCGCATACCGCTGTCCATGTGGCAAGCCCGCGGTGGTCGTCACGCGACCTCGACTGCCGGACGGCACGCCGTTCCCGACGACGTACTATCTCACCTGCCCGCGGGCAGTCGCGGCCTGCTCCTCGCTGGAGTCGCAGGGCCTGATGGCCGAGATGAATCAACGGCTGGTCCGTGATCATGATCTTGCGTTGGCCTACCGGCGGGCCCACGAGCAGTACCTGGCCGACCGCGAGCGGCTGGAGTCGGTACCGGAAATCGTGGGTATCAGCGCAGGCGGGATGCCTGATCGGGTGAAGTGTTTGCACGCGCTGGTGGCTCACGCGCTTGCCACCGGAACTGGCGTCAACCCACTCGGTGACGAGGCGGTGCAGGCAGTGGGCGAGTTCTGGACTCACCCATGCTTGGAGGAGTCCGCATGACGCGTGTCGCCGCCATCGACTGCGGGACGAATTCGATCCGTCTGTTGATCGCCGAACCAGACGGCTCCGGCGGTCTGAGGGATCTAGATCGGCGACTCGAGATCGTACGGCTCGGTCAGGGCGTCGATGCCAGTGGTGAGTTCCATCCCGACGCCCTGCAGCGGACCTTCGCGGCGGTTGATCAGTATCAGGAATTGATCAAGAAAGCGGACGTGCCCGTTGAGAAGGTGCACTTCGTGGCGACGTCGGCGGCACGGGATGCGAAGAACCGCGACACCTTCTTTACTGGCATCAAGCAGCGGCTGGGCGTGCTTCCGGACGTAATCAGCGGTGAGACCGAGGCGCGCCTGTCCTTCATCGGAGCGCTCAGCCGAGTGGCTCCGGACAGCGAGCCGGTCCTGGTGATGGACATCGGCGGCGGTTCGACCGAATTGATCACCGGTAGCGCTGCCGGTGAGATGCGCAGCGCGATCTCCCTCGACATCGGATCGGTGCGCGTCACCGAACGGTTCCTGAAACAGAGCCCAGTCGCGAATGATGATCTTGCGCGGGCTGCCGAGTACATAGACGGCCTGCTGGCCGGCAGCGGAGTGGACTTCGCCTCGATCGGCGCGTGGATCGGGGTCGCTGGCACCGCGACCACGCTGGCCGGGCTGTATCTGGAGCTGGAGCACTACGACCGCGAGCGGGTGCACGGTGCGGTTATCCCCCTGCCGGCGCTACCGGAGCTGCTCCAGCGGCTGGCCGGGATGACGGTTGATGAGATACGGGCGCTGCCGTCGATGCACCCCGGACGGGCCGATGTGATCACCGGGGGTGCGCTCGTTGAGGCCCGCATTGCCGCGCGCTTGAATGTGAAGGACCTGATCGTCAGCGAGTCTGACATTCTCGATGGGATTGCCCTGCAGCTCATGCACCAGTGACACAATGCCGCGATGACCTCACTTGCCATCACGGTCGTCGGCCATGACCGGCCCGGCATCATCGCGCAGGCTGCGGAGATATTGTCGCAATGCGGCATGAACCTCGAGGACTCCTCGATGACGCTGCTGCGCGGTCACTTCGCAATGACCCTGATCTGCGCGGGGGAGGCTGACGTCGCCCAGATCGAGTCAGCGTTCCAACCACTCATCGACGGCTCGCTGGACGTCACCGTACGTGAGGTTCCGGAGGAACCGGAACTGCCGCCGCTCGGAGCCATCTACCTGATGACCGTGCACGGCGCGGACCGGCTCGGTATCGTCGCCCGGCTGGCCAGTGTGATTGCCGAGGCAGGCGGCAACATCACCGATCTGACCACCCGCCTCTCGGGGACCCTCTACGTGTTGCTGGCCGAGGTCGATCTACCTCGAGCAACCGATGTCGAGTCGCTCCAGGCTTGGCTCACCGAAGTGTCTGCGGAGTTGGGTGTGGAGACAAGCCTGCGACTGATCGAGAACGACCAGCTGTGAATCTGACACTGCCGACTCTGCCTGAGGGCCGGGTGCTCGAGGTGCTTAGCGCCCCAAGCCACGTGCTGTCGGTTGCCGGGTTGCCCGCTGACCCTGCCGACCCCGTCGTGGTCCAGCTCTGCGCCGACCTCGTTGCGACCATGCGCGTTTCACCGGGTTGTGTAGGGCTCGCGGCGCCTCAGGTCGGGGTGTCGGCACAGGCCTTCTGCGTCGATGTCTCCGCTCATCCGAAGACCCGGACCACGCACGGGCTGATCGTGCTGGTGAACGCCGAAATCGTGGAGGCCAGCCATAACGAGAAAGGTCGTGAGGGCTGCATGTCGGTGCCAGACCTCACAGGTGATGTGAAGCGGGCGACCAAGATCACCGTGGCTGGTCTGCTTCCCCTGAGCGGCGAACGGGTGTTGATCACTACCGATGCCTTCGAGGCTCGTGCGCTGCAGCATGAGATCGACCACTGCGTCGGCATGCTCTTCCTCGACCGGGTGGTTGGTGCGCATGCTGTCTACCCCCGGAAGGTCTATCTCCAGCCGCCAGATGCTGGCGGCAATGCGCGCTGAGCTCGTCGAAGCGCGCCCTTCGACAGGCTAAGAGTCCGAATTACGCAATGTGCGCTGAGCTTGTCGAAGCGCGCCCTTCGACAAGCGTGTATCAGGGCTCAATTGCGCATTGAGGGTCGGAGGTCCGGCTCTCGGACTGTAGCCAAGAGGGGAGCGCAGGTAGGGTCGGGCATCGATGAACGGTCCGCCATCCGCTCGCTGGCCGTCTCGGCCCGGAGCCAACCGGCCCAAAGCTCCGCGCAGTGGCCGCGGCCCGGCCGAGAGCCGGCAGCGTCGAACCCTACGTAGCGTGCTGGCGCGGCACGCCGCAGCGGAACGCTCCCGCCGAGCGCTGCTCGTAGGTGTCGGGAAGGCCTCGTTACTCACTTTGCTGGCTGCGTTGGCTGCCGCGCCGCTCGCGGTCGCCTGGGGAATCAGCCATGCGCAAGTGGAGGACTACCTGGGTCCGCATCGGGTGAACTTCGCCAGCAACTTCAGCGGTGAGATCGAACTGAACCTTGGACCCATCGGCAATGCCTACCTTGCGAGCCCGGCAAGCCCGATTGGCCTGGTCGTCACCGTCGGGGGTGTCGGTACCGCGGCAGAGAACCTCAATTCCCTGTTTTCGGAGCAGACCCTGATCGCCTACACCAGCCTGTACACCGAGCCAGACGAGGCGCTTTCAGGCATCGTCGAGCACTTGGTGCGTGATGCCGTACGGGAAGGGCTCAAGGCTGAGGCCGTCTTGCTGCTGGGAGTCGCGATCTGGAGACTCCGGCGCCAGCTGGTGCCGCCGTGGGTCATGACGCGGGTTACCTGGCGTCGCGCGGCGGCGGTTTATGTGACGGTCGTCGCGCTGGTTATCGGATCCATCCTGGTACCCGAGCAGGCGAAGGATCCGCGCTATCCCGTCGCAGTCGCGGGCGGGGGTCGTTTCTCGTCGCTCACCGTCGACAGCGTGCTGTTGGCTGGGGTCCTGGATCGCGGCATCAAGGGCATCCGATTGCTCAGCGTGCGCCAGCAACGTGCGGTGAAGACCTACGTGGACTCGGCTGCCGGGAGCCTTTCGACGCAGCTTGCTGAGCTACCGAAACCGGGCTCGGACGAAACGATGATTCTGGGCTTCAGCGATCTGCATTGCAACCAGCCGATGGCGGAACTGATCAGTCGGCTAGCCCATGCGACCCAACCGTCCATAGTGCTGAGCTCAGGGGACGACACGGTCAATGGGACTGCGGCAGAGCGCGGCTGCGTCCGGCGAGAGGCAGCGATTCCCGATGGGGTGCCGTTCCTGGTGGCAACCGGAAATCACGACTCAGACGTGACAGAGGACCAAATGAGAAGTCTCGGCATGACTGTGCTTGATGGCCAAGTTGTCGAGGCTGCTGGGCTAAGGGTGCTTGGCGATGATGACCCTGAGCACAACATCCCCTTCAGCGTCGACCGCGTCAACGATCGGCCCGAAAGCGAAGAAGATCTGGCGCAGAGGCTGGTCGAGGTCGCCCGCAACAAGCACACCGACGTAATGCTGGTCCATCAGCCTGCCGCAGCGCGGGTGATCATGAGCGCACCGAATCCACCGGCGCCGCTGGTGCTGTGGGGGCACTTCCATCGCCAGTCCGGTCCGAGCGTGATCATGCATGACGACGGGTCATGGACTGTCGGCATGCAGGAGGGCACCGCAGGCGGGGTCCGAGAGCCGATGTTTACCTCCTTCAGCACGCCGTTCTCCCCACCGCTGATCAGCGCCGACGTGTACTTCTACTTCCGCGACAACGCCACGGGCCTGATTACCGGCGTGCAGCCAGTGCACTTCCGACCGGACGCAGAGGTTGTGATCGACGACCGCATTGCGACCGGTGATCTGGCCAAACTGCCGTTCGACACCCGGATCAGGCTGAGCAGCGCCTCGCCGACGCCCAGCACGGAGGCCTCTCGCTGAGTCAGGCAAAGCTAGTGACCGAGGGCACTAGGATCACACCCGCCACGGCATATCTGGCCCCCGTAGCCCAAATGGCAGAGGCAGGCGGCTTAAACCCGCTCCAGCATGGGTTCGAATCCCATCGGGGGCACTGTGTCCGATTGCTCGCTACCGCTCGCGCGGATCGCGCTCTGGAATCCGGCGCCGTCGTCGTCGCTCGCAGAGGGAAGAACGCCTCGGCTCCCTCCTTCTCCGTGCGGCGGCGCGCGATCCGGGGTCCGATTGCTCGCTACCGCTCGCGCGGATCGCGCTCGTGGATCCGGCGCCGTCGTCGTCGCTCGCAGAGGGAAGAACGCCTCTGCTCCCTCCTTCTCCGTGCGGCGGCGCGCGTTGATTGCTCGCTCCGCTCGCGACACGCGGCGCGTTTGCCGTCTCAGGCCGGCAAACATGGCCCGTTTCGGCGTCTGACACCCTCGCCAGCCGTCCTGAGACGGGAAACGCAGATGCAGAGGCTGGGGCGGATCGCGGAGTCCCCAACAAGAGCTCACAGCTGTTTCAAAGCCGGAAGAAACAGGCCGGTGCCCAGCGTTTCAGTAGACTGATGAGTGCGCCAACCGAGGCGCCTAACCAGGAGGACTCACTTATGTTGCGCAGTTCGAACCCGATCCTCTCCAAGCAGGACGCGTTCACACCCGCAGCACCCCAGTACAACCAGAACCCCAACGGCCAACCCCAAGCCGGCTACCCGCAGTACCCAGGCTCCCAGCAGGCGCCGGTCCAGGCGACCGAAGGCCGGATGACCTTGGACGATGTTGTCACCAAGACCGCCGTCACCATTGGCGTGCTGGTGATTGCAGCGGCGTTGGCGTGGAGGTTCGTACCGGACGCGCTGTACTTTCCGGCGCTGATCGCCTCCGGGCTGATCGGCTTCATCGTCGTTTTGTTCGTAGCGTTCCGAAGGAACGTTTCGCCCGGTCTGGTGCTTCTCTACGCCGGCATCGAGGGCATCTTCATCGGCATGATCAGCAAGATATTCGAGAGTTACTACAGCGGCATTGTCGTTCAGGCGGTGATCGGCACCTTCGCGGCAGCTGGTGTGACCTTGGCGGCGTACAAATTCTTCAACATCCGGGTCACACCGAAGTTCCGGAAAGTCGTGATCATTGGGACGATCGCCTTCGCAGTAGCCCTGCTGATCAACTTCGTGCTTGCGCTCTTTGGCGTCAACCTGGGATTGCGCGATTCCGGTACTGGTGCGATCAGCCTGCTGGCGGTCGCCTTCTCCCTGATCGGTGCCGGTCTAGCGGTGCTGAATCTGGTGCTTGATTTTGACTACATCGAGCAGGGCGTCGCCATTGGTGCGCCAGCGAGTGAGTCGTGGCGCGGCGCGTTCGGTCTGACCGTGACCATGGTCTGGCTGTATATCGAGATCCTGCGCCTGCTCTCTTACCTTCGCAGGTAGCCGCTCGCGGATCGTACGCGATCCGCCAGCCTGATCGCTCAAACTCGAGGGCCGCGCTTCCGACGGGAAGCTGCGGCCCTCACTATGCGCTCGACGCGGCCACGAGCGGCACGGACTGGGACGTCAGGGATTGCGCCGTAGAGTCTTGCGCGTGGAGTACGTGAACTCGCTCATCGATCTTGTCGGGCATACACCGCTGCTCAGGCTCTCTCGGGCAACGGACAGCGCAAAGCCAATGATCCTGGCGAAAGTGGAATACCTGAATCCTGGCGGATCGGTCAAGGATCGGATCGCGCTCAAGATGATCGAGGCCGCGGAGCGGGAGGGCAAGATCAAGCCGGGTGGCACGATCGTAGAGCCCACCAGTGGCAATACCGGGGTAGGCCTTGCGATGGTCGCGCAGGCCAAGGGCTACGCCTGCGTGTTTGTCTGCCCCGACAAGGTGAGCGAGGACAAGCGCAATGTGCTGGCGGCGTACGGCGCAAGGGTGGTGGTCTGCCCGACCGCCGTCGAGCCAGAACATCCAGACTCCTATTACTCGGTCTCCGATCGGCTGGTCCGCGAGATCGAGGGGGCCTGGAAGCCCGACCAATACAGCAACCCGAACAACCCGGCCAGCCACTACGAGACCACAGGTCCAGAGATCTGGGAGCAGACCGAGGGCAAGATCACTCACTTCGTTGCCGGGGTCGGCACCGGGGGCACGATCAGTGGCGTCGGTCGTTACCTGAAGGAGGTTTCCGACGGCCGGGTCAAGATCATCGGCGCGGACCCGTCGGGTTCGGTGTACTCCGGCGGAACTGGGCGGCCCTATCTTGTCGAGGGTGTTGGTGAGGACTTCTGGCCGGTCAATTACGACCCCACCGTCTGTGACGGCGTGATCGAAGTGTCGGATGCGGACTCCTTCGCAATGACGCGCCGGCTGGCACGCGAGGAGGCACTGCTGGTTGGCGGATCTTCGGGTATGGCCGCCGCGGCAGCCATCCGCCTGGCGCATGAGATCGACGATCCCGAGGCGGTGATCGTGGTCTTGTTGCCCGATTCCGGCCGCGGCTACCTCACCAAGGTGTTCAGCGATGCCTGGCTTACTCGATACGGCTTCGCGCCGCGACCTGACCAATTCGTACGAGTTGTCGGCGACGTGCTACGCGAGAAGTCCGGCGACCTGCCGTCTCTAGTCCACACCCATCCGAACGAGACGGTCGCCCAAGCCGTCGCGATCATGCGGGAGTACAGCGTCAGTCAAATGCCGGTGGTGCGTGCCGAGCCTCCAGTGATGGCCGCCGAAGTTGTCGGTTCGGTCAGCGAACGCGGGCTGTTGGATTCGCTGTTCAGTCACCGCGTGCGACCAGCCGATGCGGTGGCCCGAGTGATGGAGGAGCCACTTCCGATGCTCGGGGTGACCGAGCCGGTCGCCGATGCGGTCGAGCTGCTGAGGAGCTGTGATGCGTTGCTGGTCCTCGACGATGGCAAGCCCGTCGGCGTGCTGACCCGTCAGGATCTGCTCAGCGACATCAATGTCCGTTAAGCCATCCAGCAGCTCGAAATTAACAGGAGTTCTTGAGGAGCTGTGACAGCAGCAGCTGCCAGTTCTGGGTCCAGGACACCGAACGCCAGGATTTGAGCGGCACCCACTGGGCCGCTTCGGTAGTACCGCCCTGGTCGAGCACGACCGGCTCGGTCGGATGCGGGCAGCTTGCGCGATAAATCAGGCGTACGGCATGGAAGTCCTCGATGGCACCGTACGGGCTGCGCCCGACCCAGTGCGAAGTCTGCACCTTGACGAGCTCGCCGAGGATGATCTCCTGTGACGTCTCTTCAGCCACCTCCCGGAGCACCGCCGAGGCCGGCGGCTCGTGATCATCAAGGCCGCCGCCGGGCATGCCCCACCGACCGGTGACCGCAGTGCGACGGGAGTACTGCGTGGCGAGTAGGCCCCGGCTCGAGATGACGACTGCGTACGCCGCAAAGCGCTGCCTCACCGCTGGACGTGCGTCGCCGCCGAGCACTAGCCCGGCGTCCCGTCCTTGTCGGCTGACTCGCGGCCGCGGCTCGTCGGCGATGGGCCGCACGAGCAGGCGAAGGATCAGCTCGCCGGAGCCGGCGCGGGTTGCATCGACGGGACGGACGATGACATAGCCCTGATCGAATGCGAGCACGTCCGGATCGGCGCCGTGATCGAGGACCGCCTCGAACACGTGCCCACCATGCTCGGTAATGCCGATGACCAGCACGTGGTCATCATTCCGTACAAACAGCTGCGAGCGACGACGGCGGCGGCGGACTCCAAGCGCGATGCGCGAGCAGCTCAAAGTGCGAGCGCTACTCAGGTGCGGCCGTCGACGTAGCGCTGGACGGTCGGACCGATCTCGGTTACCAGGTCCTCTGTCCGGCGGTTCGCCAGAACCGGCATGCGCAGCACATAGCGGCCCATCAGTAGCCCCAGAATCTGCGAGGCGACCAAGCCTGCCCGCCTGTTCGCCTCCTCGGGCGCAATGTCGTCGCGACGCAGCACATGACCGATGACTTCGACAGCGAGGAACTCACCGACCGAGTGCGTCAACGCGGGGTCCGTCAGCGTGGTGCGGATCGCCGCTACGAGAGACGGCTGGAGCTCGGAGTCCCAGACCTCGAGCACGGTTCGGACGAGTCGCTCGCCGAGATCGTTTCTGTCCCCAGCAGCGACCTCCTCGACGATGCGCGGCAGCTCGAGGGGTAGCGCGACTGTGGCGAGGAAGAGCTGCTGCTTGCTGTCGAAGTAGTGGTGGATCAACGCCGCATCGACGCCGGCGTCCGTCGCAATGGCACGCATCGAGGCACCCGCGAAACCTTTGGCGGCAAACGCCTGTCGGGCAGCTGTGATGATCTGGCCGCGGGTGTCCTGATTGCCCGGGCGCCGGCCAACTTTGGGCTCTCGCTGGGCGCTCACTGCTCCTCCTCGACGTGTGCCTCGGACAACATTTCCGCGGACTCCAAGTCTGACAGGCCCGGCATTGGGCTCCGGTAGCGTTGGGCGGCGTGCAGACCCAACGAGCGGCTCCATGATCGACGCGCTTGCTTACGTTGTCATTGCGCTCGCCGCCGTGGCCACGATCTGGGGCCTGGTGACTGCAGTGGCCAACAAGCCGCCAGGCAGGGCGCAGCTGCTGTTCGCTGCCGGGGTCGAGGTTGTCACCGTTATCCAGTCGATCATTGCCGCCGCCAAGCTGGCGGCCGGCTTCCGTCCGGTCGAACTTGCAACCACGATTGGCTACCTGATCGGCATCGTGATCTTGATCCCGGTCGCGTGGTTTTGGGCCAACGCGGAGCGCAACCGCTTCTCGGGGATCGTGTTGGCAGTCGCGGCACTCGCCGTCCTCGCGATGACCCTTCGTTTGCTCGTGCTCTGGACGCCTGCAGCATGACGCCGGTCCCAACTGCGCCGACCGGCGAGGGCGTTCGCAGGACCAACAGCGGCGCAGGCCGGGTTCTCGTGGCCGTCTACGGCATCTTTGCTCTTGCCGCCACGGCGCGGGCGAGCGTCCAGCTACTCACGAAGTTCGAGCAGGCGCCGCTTGCCTACTTGCTGTCCTTGCTCGCGGGACAGGTCTACATCGTGGCAACGATCACGCTGGCGCGTGGCACTCGCGCCTCTCGCCGACTGGCTCTGATAGCGATCATTATCGAGCTGGTGGGGGTGCTGACGATCGGAACCCTCAGCGTCGTCTACCCGGAGGCTTTTCCGCGCGCCACCGTCTGGTCGGTGTACGGGATCGGCTACGGCTTCGTGCCACTGGTGCTACCGATCTTCGGGCTGGCCTGGCTGTGGCATACCCGGGCGCCCTGATTTGGGCGTTCGCGCATCGCGCTTGGAATCCGACGATGTCGTCGCTCTTCGCGAACACGTCGCATTGCAAGGTCGCAGCGGCTGCGGGGGTGTTCGCTCATCGTTCCTCCATTCGTCGGCGCGCGATTTCCGACGCTCACGCCCGTCAAGCAGTAGCTATAAGATCGTCAGGCGCGAAGACCCGTAGCTCGACGTCGTTGGCGAAATGCACTGGCCAGATCGAGACGCTGTGATGGTCTGCTGCTGCGGCGAGACAGCGAGCCCAGCTGCGATCTGCATCGTCCATGGGGTTGCGTCCTGGCCGCGTCAGCAGCATGGCGGCTGATCCGCCGACACCGTTCCGGCCGACGACGTGATAGCACATCTCCAACAGCGAGCTGCACATCTTCGAGTCGGCCCTGCGAGGGATGTCCTCGATCTGGGTGAGCTGCGCGCTCATCATGTTGTCCGGCTCGAGGAAGGCGATCCAGAGCCGGGGACGGCTGAAACCGAGCGGCCCCATCAGAGCTCGCCAGCGCAGGCACAGGTCATCGGAATTTCGGATCGCGGGCATCTCGTGCGGATGGCCCAGAGTGGGAATATCTGTCATGGGGCAACGCTGTCGCGGCCACTTACGACCGCGCATCGCTCGAAGTGCTCTGTCCCCAGAATTTGTGGATATCCAGCTCAGTCGTTCTGCTGCGTTGCCAGCGCGAAGTACTAGGTAAGGAAAATGCGGTCTGGCATAGCCATGGTCGAGCCATCAGCCACAGCACATCGCGATCGGGAGGCTCACAAAGCTCAGAAATGAGCCGACGCATCTGATTCGTTCCGGTGTATGGCCGATACGACCAAGTGACCTGAGTGTGATAACACCCTGGTCGTCCGCAGCCCCAAACGGTCCCGCTCGTGTCGTACTGTCGCACTCGTGGTCCATTACGGAGCGATTTCTCATGGATCGCACCTCGCGGCGTATGCTGGCGCTGACGACACGGTCTGGCCTCCCTAGTGGCTGGCATGCCGCATTGGCCGCAGCCCGGTAACCGGAGCTCGACAGCTAGCCGCTAGCGCGCGTCAGGTCCGCATACTCAGGATGCCGTTCCAGCCAGCCCCTGATGTACGGGCAGAGCGGACGTACCCGCAATCCGCGAGCTCGCGCATCATCGAGGGCGTAGCGTGCGATCGCACTGCCCACTCCCTGTCCTTCGTATTCCTCGCCCACCACAGTGTGAAGAAACACAATGGCATCGGCTGTCAGCTCGTATTGGGAGATGCCCACCACCTCTCCGTCGAGCCGCGCCTCGTAACGGTTCTCCATCGGGTTGTCGGCGACTGTCACGCTCATGTCGCCCACTGTGCCAGAGGCACGCTACGGACAGGCTGCCTGCGGTGACAGTGGTGGCGGTCGCAGGTCGGAAGAAATGGGTATGACGACCCCGTAAAGATCTGCATTCGGGCAACCAGTCGCGATCGCAAGCGTGGCATCTGGCAAATGCCCCCGTCCGGGCCACGACTATGCTGCCGATCAAGGGGGCAGCCTGGGTTCTGGCGAGCGGAGAAACGTGAAGTACAACGAGGGTGCCCAACTCGACCCGTCGCAGATGGGCGGCGGACGAGGAGGAAGTGGCGGGAAAATCGCGATAGGCGGCGGCGCCGGACTGATCATTCTGATCATCGCGCTGCTGTTTGGCATCAACCCAGGCGACATTCTCGGCGGCGCCCAGCAGGCCGGACCGCAGCCGTCCGAAAGCCCGAGCCAGTTTGCCCAATGCACTCGCGGTTCGGATATCAACACCGATCGGGACTGCCGATTTGTGGCGTACACAAACTCGATTCAGGAGTACTGGAAGGACACCCTCCAGGGCTACCAAGAGATCCAGGTCGTGACCTTCACTGGCAGCGTGAACACCGCCTGCGGGAATGCAAGCTCCGCGGTCGGACCGTTCTACTGTCCCGCTGACACGACGGTCTATCTCGATCTTGGATTCTTCGATCAGCTGACCGGCCAGCTCGGGGCGCAGGGCGGCGACGCTGCCGAGGCGTACGTGATCGCCCACGAGTTCGGCCATCACATCCAGAACCAGACCGGCGTCGATGCGGAAGGTGCAAAGCAGCCGCCAAGGGTCCGGACCCACCTCGCCGGCAGTCCGGCTCGAGCTGCAGGCCGACTGTTACGCCGGCGTCTGGTTCCGACGGGCGACGGAGGACCCGGAGAGCCCGATCAGCGAAGTCACTCAGGACGATCTCAGGCGAGCAGTCGACGCGGCCCAGGCCGTCGGTGACGACCGAATCCAAGCAGAAGATGCAGGGCCAGGTCTCGCCTGAGACCTGGACCCACGGTTCGGCCGCGATGCGGCGTCAGTGGCTTGCCCAAGGCTTCAACACCGGCGACCCGAACAAGTGCGACACTTTCGCCCGCAACGCGCTCAACTGAGGCGCTCACCAAGCCTGGATCCCTGAGAAGGAGAGTGGCGCGTGCCCGCGCAGCCAAGAACACGTTCCGTTGTCGTCACCGGCGCATCGACAGGTATCGGCCGGGCAACCGTCCTTGAGCTGGTCAGTGCGGGGTTTCAGGTGTTCGGCACCGTTCGTCGTGAAGCCGACGCGGAGGGCCTGCGTCGTCAGTTTCCTGAGGTTGTCACGCCCTTGATCATGGATCTGCTCGATGAGGACTCAGTCCGCGACGCCGGGGAGGTGGTCAAGGCAAACGGGCCATTGTTCGGTTTAGTCAATAACGCGGGTGCCGCCCTCCCGGGCCCGCTGGAGACCATCCCCATTGAGGTGTTCCGTCGGCAGATCGAGATCAATCTGACGGCACAGCTGTTGGTCACCCAGGTGATGTTGCCTGCGCTGCATCGCTCCGCTGAGGAGATCGGCGATGCACGGATCATCATGATCGGCTCAATTGGCGGTCGGCTCTCCGGCCCGACGCTGGGTGGTTACGGCGCAGCCAAGCACGGCCTCGTTGGGCTCAGCAGCTCGCTGCGCGCCGAGCTGGCACCGTTCAAGATCAAGGTCTTGCTGATCGAGCCTGGTGCGATCGCAACGCCGATCTGGAGCCGCGGTGTGGCTGCAGGGGAGGAAGTGCAATCACGCGACCCTCAGAGCAATGCCCGCTATGCCGATCAGATGGAGGCGGCAACCAAAATGGCGAGGCGGCAGAGCAGTTCAGCCCTCGATCCCCCAGTCCCCGCCAAAGTCATCCTCAAGGCGCTGCAAAGCGACAATCCACCACCGCGACAAGTGGTCGGCCGAGACGCCAAAGTGATAGCAGCGCTGCTCCGCGTGCTGCCCCACCGCGCGGTCTACAGCCTGACGAGAGTCAGGCGACCGTGAGGAGCGTCAGTTGCAGGTGACTCCAGTGGCAAGGACCGGGCAGTAGCCGAACGGGTTCTTGTCCAGGTACTGCTGGTGGTAGTCCTCCGCATAGTAGAACTCGCCGGCAGGAGCGATCTCGGTAGTGATCCGCCCGTAGCCAGCCTGGGTGAACGCGGTCTGGAACTCATCACGTACTCGTTGAGCAGTCGCCAGCTGCTCCGGTGAGGTGGTATAGATCGCCGACCGATACTGCGTGCCGACATCATTACCCTGCCGCATGCCCTGGGTCGGGTCATGGTCCTCGAAGAAGATCTTGAGCAGCTTCTCGTAGCTGATCTTGGCGGGGTCGTAGGACACCTTCACGATCTCGGTATGGCCGGTACGGGCGCTGCACACCTCCTGGTACGTCGGGTTGGGCGTGAAGCCACCCGCATAGCCGACTGCGGTGTTGGTGACCCCTGGTGTCTTCCAGAAAAGCTTCTCGGCACCCCAGAAGCAACCGAGAGCGAAGTAGGCCACCTCAGAGCCTTCCGGCACCTTCTGCACCGGGATGCCGAAAATGTCGTGGAACGTGGGATTGACAAGGATCGTGGAGCTGCGGCCGGGGAGAGCCTTATCAGGCTCGACGAGCGTCGACTTCATGCGCGAGAACAACATGTGATTCAGTTTGCCTTCCTGCATGGCCGTTCTATAGGGCCATGCACTTACGCAACGCTCACCGCCTACCCCCTTGTTCCGTCGCGCGAGCACAGCCCGTTGGTCCAAGCGTCAGCGCGTACGCTGGCCACTTGTGACAATCTCGCAGGGCTTCTCGACCCGGGCCATCCACGCCGGACAAGAGCCTGACTCAGCAGTCGGCTCAGTTGTGCCCCCGATCTACGCCACGTCGACTTATATCCAGGACAAGGTAGGGGAGGCGCGCGGCGGCTACGAATACTCGCGCTCTTCCAATCCGACCCGGACCGCGCTCGAGGAGTGCATGGCGGCTCTCGAGGGGGGCAAGCACGGGCTGGCGTTCGCTAGCGGCTTGGCGGCCGAGGACACTCTGCTACGCACCATCGCCTCACCGGGTAGCCATTTCGTGGTGCCGGACGACGCCTACGGCGGCACCTACCGGCTGTTTGTACGAGTGCACCAGCGCTGGGGTGTCGCAGCCGATCCGGCGCATCTGACCAACCTTGACTCGGTCGCCGCGGCCATCACACCGGGTGAGACCAAGGCGGTATGGATCGAGACTCCCACAAACCCGCTGCTGGCCATTGCCGACATCGCCGCAATCGTGGATCTGGCGCACTCGGCCGGGGCTCTGGTCGTCGTCGACAACACATTTGCGACGCCGTACCTTCAGCAGCCGCTCGAGCTGGGGGCGGACATTGTGGTGCATTCGACCACGAAGTACTGCGGCGGCCACTCCGACATCATCGGAGGCGCCCTGGTACTCAACGACGACGACTTGGCAGAGCAACTGAGGTTTCACCAGAACGCTATCGGCGGGGTCGCCAGCCCGTTCGACTGCTGGCTCGTATTGCGCGGCCTACGGACGTTGGCGGTGCGGATGGAGCGGCATTGTGACAACGCAGAACTGGTGGCAGCCTTCCTCGACGATCATCCGCGGATTGCCCAGGTCTACTTTCCTGGGTTAGATGCCCATCCGGGACATGACCTGGCCAAGCGGCAGATGCGTCGCTACGGCGGCATGGTCAGCTTCCGCGTGGTTGGTGGGGAGCCGGCAGCGCTGCAGGTCTGCGAGGGCACTTCAGTGATCATTTTGGGGGAGTCCCTGGGCGGGGTGGAGTCCTTGATCGAGCATCCTCACACGATGACGCACGCATCGGTGGCCGGCACTCAGTTGGAAGTGCCTGGCGACCTCATCCGGCTCAGTGTGGGCATCGAGGACGCCGAGGATCTGATCGCCGATCTGGACAAAGCTCTCGTGCTTTTTAGCCCGCCTCGCGCGACCGCGCCCGATACGTCCTGTCTTCCTCACTCGTCCGCAGACGGAAGAGCATGTCTGCGCCCTCGCTCGTCAAGACAGGACGGCGCGGTCTACCGACGCTCGTGCGGGCTTTAGCCGCCCTCGCTGAGCTCGGCCGCTCTGCGGCCGTTCGAGCGCCCAGTCGACCGGCTCGCCTCCCGCCCGGACCAGGAGTTCGTTGGCCCGGCTGAAGGGTCGTGATCCGAAGAACCCAGCTGCAGCCGACAACGGTGACGGGTGAGCGCTCGCCAGGTAGGGGACTGAGCCGAGCATAGGTATGAGTGACTGCGCGTCGCGCCCCCACAAGATCGCCACCAGCGGGCCGCCTCGAGCGACCAGAGCCTCGATTGCTCGCTGTGTCACCTGTTCCCAGCCTTTGCCGCGGTGGGAACCGGAGCGACCAGGCTGCACGGTCAGCACTCGATTGAGCAGCAGGACGCCTTGCTGGAACCACGGGGTGAGATCGCCACTGGCGGCCGGACGGATGCCGAGATCGGCCTGGAGCTCGGCGTAGATGTTCTGCAGCGACCGTGGGATCGGGCGTACCTGCGAGGCCACCGAGAAGGACAGGCCCACCGGGTGTCCCGGGGTGGGGTAGGGATCTTGGCCCACGATCAGGACCTTGACCTGGCTCAGCGGGCGACTGAAGGCACGTAGCACATGCTCACCGGCTGGCAGGTAGTTGCGGCCAGCCGCCAGTTCGGCGCGTAGGAACGCCCCCATCGCTGTGATCGTTCCGGCAACGGGCTGCAGAGCTTCCGCCCAGTCCGCACTCACCAGCTCAGTCAACGGACGCGGACTCATGCATACCCCCCTTTGATGGCCCCTCCTTGGACGGCACTGCCTGACCTCGAGGCATCCGCCAGGACAGTGCGGCTGCCATGAGCATCAAGGCCGCGCCGACTCCGAACGCTGCCGGATACGACAACGTGTCGGCCAGCAGGCCGGCGACCAGCGGCCCGATGATTGCCCCGATATCAGAACACATCGAGAACACCGCGACTGCCGTGCCACTCCGATGTCCTGCGGCATCGCCGACCGCGGCGGCGGGGGCGGTGCCCAGGAAGGCTGAGGCGATGCCGTACAGACAGAGCACGACGATGAGCAGCCAGATGTTCGGTGCGAACGGTACTGCCATGATCGATACCGCTGCAACGGTGCCGCCGAGGATCATGGCAGGCCGCCGACCCACCGTGTCGGTGAAGCGCCCGGCCGGGCCGACGGCGACGGTCTGGGCCACCGCCGCACAAGCGAACGCGATACCGGTCCAGGAGGCCGGGCGGTGTAGCACTTCCACCACCAGGACGGGAATCAGTGACGACCTGACTCCGAACGATGTCCAGCCCTGAGCGAGGTTGCTGAAGCATGCCGCCTGATAACGGGTGTCGCGTACCACGGCGCGAAACGGCACGACCTCGGCGGTCTGCTCCTCGGGTTTCGTACTCCGCCGGCGCAGCAGCACCAGACCCGCTGTTCCAGCGACGACCAATGTCCCGGCGTAAAAGAAGAAAGGCGCCGTCAGCGAGACGGCCGACAACGCGCCGCCGATAGCAGGCCCGGTAATCCCACCGATGAGAAACCCGGCCTGAAAGAACCCGGCCGCACGACCGCGTACGCCGGCCTCCACTGAGGTGAGCAGCAAGGTGAAGGCAGAGACGGTGAACATCGCGGAGCCGATTCCGCCGACGCCGCGCAGCACCAGCAGTTGCAGGTAGCTGCGCGAGAGACCCGCCAAGGCGCTGGAGATCGCAACGATGAAGATTCCCGTGGCCATGACGACCCGTTCGCTGAGGATCTTGAGCAGCCACCCGCAGAAAGGACTGGAGATCAAGCGCATCAGGGCGAACGCCGAAATGACCCCACCGACGGCTGCATTTCCCACCCCGAAGCTCCGGGCGAAAACCGGAAGCACCGGCACCAGGACACCGAAGCCTACGGCGACACAGAACGCCACAAGGCCCAGCACATAGACCTCACGAGGGAGCAAACGGCGGCCTTCCACCCAGGTCCGCGCGGCCCCCAGCCTGCCCACCGGGACAGTCTGCCAGGGAGACTAGGGTTGGATGCTCAGATCAGAACCCAGGAGGCGCCGAATGGGATCATCGGCTCGCAACGGGCCACGGACGTCTGCGCGTCAGACTCGCCGTACGCTGCCGGTGCTCCCTGCGACTCCACCCGCCGATGATCACGTGGCACCGACGATTACGGAGCCAGCGCCGCCAGCCGAGGCCACGGGGACCCCGCTGAGCACAGCTGAGCCACCCGCAGCTGTGCCTCACGGCCTGCAGATTGCCGCTGCCTGGTCCTGGCGGGTGATCCTCGTGGTCATCCTGCTCGGGGGAATCGTCTGGCTGGCGCGCTACCTGTCCGAAGTGTTCATTCCGGTGGCGGTCGCGATCCTGCTGACCGCGCTGATGTTGCCGGTGGCCAACACGCTCAAGAGAGGGCGATGGGGGTTGCCGAGAGCAGCGGCGACCGCGATTACGGTGCTCGGCGCGGTCGCGTCGGTCGTCGCCGTTCTGATCGTGATCGGTGGACAGATTGCTGGGCAGGGCGCGGAACTCTCAACCAACGTGGTGAACGGCTTCAACCAGTTGAGCGACTGGCTTAACAACGGCCCATTGACCGAGTGGCTTCGCAATGGCCCGCTGCATCTGAACGCCGCCTGGCTTGATTCTTCGACTTGGGTGGCCAGGATCACCGACTTCCTGACGGCAAGCGGTAGCGCAATCGCCGGCTATGCGGCCGAATTCGGTGCCTCAGTCGGGCACTTCCTTGCCGGTCTCGCCCTCGCCCTCTTCTCTCTTTTCTATTTCATCTACGACGGCCGCGGCATCTTCACCTTCTTGCTGAACTTCATTCCGCGCGCTTCGCGGGATCGGGTCGATCAAGCGGCATTGCGGGGCTGGGGGTCATTGTCGTCGTACGTCCGGGCGACAATTCTGGTCGCGCTGGTCGACAGCATTGGTGTGCTCATTGTGGCGCTGATACTGGGTGTGCCGGTTGCTCCCGCACTAGCGGCGCTGGTCTTCATCGGCGCCTTCATTCCGATCGTCGGGGCGCTGGTCTCGGGTTTCGTTGCAGTGCTCGTCGCCCTGGTCGCGCTTGGCTGGGTCGAGGCGTTGATCATGCTCGGCGGTGTCATCTTGGTGATGCAGCTCGAGGGCCATGTGCTGCAGCCGTTCCTCCTGGGACGCGCGGTCAAGTTGCATCCGCTGGCGGTGTTGATCTCAATAGCGATCGGCATCCTCGTGGCTGGAATCGTGGGGGCGCTTTTGGCGGTACCGCTGTTGGCCTTCACCAAGTCGTTCGTCCTATACCTGGCCGGGACGGCGGAGCCACCGTTGGGGGGGAGGGTGCATTTGCCGGCTGTGCGTCTGCCGGCTGTGCGCCACCGGCACTAATCCCGACATGGCGGAAACCTGATAGAGCGCTAGAGCGCGGAGCCCTTCTTGTACTGGGCGTAGGAGATGTTCCAGTCGGAATAGCCGTTGCCGTGTTCCATCCGGCGGCTGGTGCCAGTAGTGACCACGGGGTCCCCGATCAAGGTGCGGCGGAACAACCAGGAGGCGTCTCCGGTGCTCATCCCGACGCACCCGTGACTGGCATTCCGTCGGCCGAAGTGCCCCGCATTCCACGGCGCAGCATGGAGAAACTCGCCGGAGGAGGTGATCCGCATCGCGTACTTCACCCTGAGGTCATATTCCTCGCGGGCGCCGATCATCTGGTTGGTCATCCGGTGGGTGTAGAGCTTGTCCATGATCAGCTTGACGCCGCTCCGGGTTTGCCAGCCGGGCTTCCCGCCGCTCACGTAGATGCGGCGGACGAACTTGCCGTTTCGATAGACCTTGGCCACGTCGGAGGACAGGTTGATCTTGGTGATCATCGACCTGCCCACGGTGAAGTGGGTTTTCCTCGACATCTGACCGTAGATGCCACCACCGGCGTTCAGGCCATTGATATTGGCCACCACGGTCACCTTGGTGCCCGGCTTCCAGTAGTTCTTGGGCCGGAATCGCACTTCCCTGCTGTGATACCAGTGCCAGCTACCCTGTTGAGCTGGTGAAGAGGTGACGTGCAGGTTCTTCTCGAACTCCCGGCGATTCTTCACCGGTACGTCGAAGGTCAAGATCACCGGCATACCCACCCCGACATGGCTGCCTTTGAGGGGATAGAGCGTCGGATAGGTTTGCTCAGCCAATGTCAGGTTTTGGGTACGGAAGGTCGTCGTGACCGTACTCGGCTGGTTGACATTGTTCTTGCCGGCCGAGGTCAGCTGGTACGCCGTCGCTGGTTCCAGCCGGTCGCTCGCCGTCCACTGCGTACGGTTCTTGTTGATCTTGCCGGCGACGGTGCCATGCTGCGTACGCCCCTGGCGATCCTTGTTGGTGTAGCTGAGTTCGACCTTCGTCAAGGTCCCCGAGCTCGCGGACACGGAGACCAGGGTGTCGACTTTGATCTTGCTCGCACCGTTCTTGACGTTGGCCTTGAGGGTGACCGGGTCGGGCGTCGGGGACGGGGTTGCCGCGCTGGGGCCCGGTGGGGCTGACTGCTGTGCGCCGGTGCCGGGAGGGGGATTCGGAGTCCCGCCGCACGCAGCCATCATGGTTGCAAGCAGGACCGCTCCGGCGGCCCCTGACAGCCTGCGCATTCTGCTGGCTTGCATCAACATCCTTATGCCCGACTGCATCAACAAGGTCGGCACACCGACAGTGCAACCAACTTGCCATCGATGTGTGACCTTCTCATAATCGACCTAATGTGGCACCGACGCGAGCTTCGGCTCTGCCGACGCGCTAGGCGATGCAGAATCGGAATCTTGGCCCCGCCCTTTCAAGGGCTTCTCTGGCATGGTGAGAGCGATCACGAGTGCGACTGCCATGAAGGGCACCGCCACCAAGAACACATCGTCCATGGAGCGGGTGAACGCCTCGAGGACCCAGCTCTTGATCGGTTCGGGAAGAGCCCTGATCGCTGTCACATCGTTGGTCTCGATCGGCCCGCCAACTCCAGGACCTTGCGCTGCTCCGACAATCTCCCTCAGGTGGTGCTTGAGCCGGATGTTCAAGATTGCACCCAGTAAGGCAGTACCGATGGCGCCGCCCATTGAACGGAAGAAGGTCACAGACGCAGTGGCCACACCCATGTTCCGCCGATCGACGCTGTTCTGTACCGCGGTAACCACCACCTGCATAGTGAAGCCGAGGCCCGTACCGAACACGTACATGATCAAGGCCACCACGTAATACGGGGTATCGACCTGCAGTGTCGAGAACGCGAAGAGCGCTCCTCCCACCAGCAGCGCACCGGTAATCGGCATCCATTTGTAGCGGCCAGTGCGTGCCATGATCTGACCGCCGCCAATGGAGGTGGTGAAGATGCCGACGACGAGAGGCAATATGGCAAGCCCGGACTGGGTGGCACTCATACCCTTCACCGCCTGCAAGTAGATCGGGAGGAAGATCAGGCCGCCAAACATGCCGATGCCCATGATCATCGCGAAGATGATGTTCGAGGTGAAGGTCCAATGCCTGAAGAGCTCCAGAGGGATGATCGGCTCCTTGGCTCTAGACTCGACCAGCACGAAGAGCGCCGCTAGTACGAGAGTGCCAACGAGCAGCCATACGCCCGCCGCAGAAGTCCAACCCATATCTGGACCGGCCCAACTGAGGTACAGCACGAGGCTGGTCACCGAGCCAACGATGGTCGCCGCCCCGAGGTAGTCGACCGAGGCCTGGCGGCGTACGTGATGCAGCTTGAGTGCGAGGGAAGTGACAACCAGCGCGGCAACACCGATCGGAATGTTGATGAAGAAGATCCATTCCCAGCCAAGGTTGTCGGTGAACCAGCCGCCAAGCAGCGGACCGGCCACCGACGAGACCCCGAACACGGCTGCGAAGAGTCCGTTGTACTTGCCGCGCTCGCGAGGGGGTATCACGTCACCGATGACGGCGAGAGCCAATGACATGAGGCCGCCGGCGCCGAGGCCCTGAACGGCTCGGCCCGCGATCATGACGTTGATTCCCGAGGCATTGAGGTAATCGGCGATTTCGGGTGAGAAGCCGCAGATGAGCGAACCGATCAAGAAGACGACAATCGCGGCTTGGAACATTGGCCGCCGACCGCGCAGGTCGGAGATCTTGCCCCAGAGGGGAGTAGCAGCAGTTGATGTCAGCAGGTACGCGGTGACCACCCACGAGAGCTTGTCGAGCCCGCCCAACTCGGAGGTGATCATGGGCAAGGCAACCGCAACAATGCTCTGGTCAAGGGCAGCAAGGAACATGCCGGCCATCAACCCGCCCATGACAACGAGAATCTGGCGATGGCTCAGATAGTCACCGCTAGGGCCGGGGGTGGTGACGCCGGGCGTGTTCGCCGCACGGGCGGACGGTTCGGGCGCGGCCGTCGCAGCTCCAGCCGATTGGTTTTCGTCCTCTCCCAGCGCGCGACGCGGCTGGTCCTCGGTCATGCCTTCTCCGTGGTCTGGGTCAGAGCCTCGACGTCGGCGGCGAAGCGTGTCAATAGCCGGTCAAGTTCTGCAAGATCGTCGGTGTCCCACGACTCGAGGCACTTCTCGATGAGAGCGCGGCGAGCGCGCAGAGCGGCATCGATTCGTGCGGCGCCGGCATCACTCAGCTTGACGCGTTGGGCACGCCCGTCGACCGGATCAGGGGTCCGCTCGATCAGACCTGCGGTATGCAATTGAGCGACATGCCGGGAAACGGTGGATGCATCCAGACATGCCCAGGCCGCTAAATCGGTGACGCGTAGCGGTCCGGATGCAGCAAGGGCTTTCAGCAACCAGAACGACCCGGTGTCGAGCGTCTCGCCCTGACCGCGCTGCCGCATGAGTCGCCCGATGCCCATCAAGGCCTGCATCAAGGACTCCGCCGATGCGGTGCGCGAGGAGAGGGGCGCCTGCACAGAAACTTGCATGCACCAAACATATAACTATTTGCATGCTACACGCAATTGTTTTCACATTATTCCGGCGCTTGGGGCGCCTTTCCCAGTAGCCGACCAACTGGGTGAAGACCCTGGCCAACCCTTGAAAATGGAAAGGCGGACTTCTTTTTTGAGAAGATCTGGTTTACATTCACGGCATGACAACTTCTGACATGAAGGCGATCCTGGAGGAACTTGCCGCAGGACGCATTGACGCCGCCGAGGCGGCCCGCCGGATCGATACCTTGAAAGCTTCGGAGTCGACATCGGAGACGCCGTCCGAACCAACGAATGAGGAGCTCGGATCGGCAGCTGACTCCGATCCCTGGGCGGCTGCCACTGACCAGCCACAGGCTGGCTACGGTTCCACGACTCCGCAGCCCGAGAGCACGTCCGAGGAGCCGGTACGCGCGAAGCCGGTCAACGTCGGCGGGGTCGAACGCATTTCCGTCCGGGCGGTTGGGCGACGGGTTCGCATTCTCGGCGAGACCTCGGTGGCTACGCTGTCCGCCGACGGACCGCATGTGCTGCGTCGCAATGGCTCAGTCCTCGAGGTCTCCAGCGACGGTGAGTTGGGTGCCTCACTTGACGGGTTCAGCATCCTGCGAAGTGCCCCACGCAGCCTCGATGACTTTCGCTCCCTGGGCCTTGGCAAGGAGCTCTTTCTCCGCGTCAACCCAGATGTGATCGTCGACGTCGAGGTCACGGCGGGCAGCTTGAACACCGAGCAGGTGCCGCATCTCGGCAAGGTGCGAGTCACCGCTGGAGCTGCCAAGCTGCTGGACGTCGCCGAGATCAACGACGCCCTGATACAGGCTGGGCAGGCCACGATCAAAGGCACGATCAAGACCGGCCGCAACCGGGTCCGCACCGAGTCTGGAACGTTGTCGATCAGCTTGGGTGATGATTCCAACGTCACTGTCACCGGTGAGGCTCAGCTCGGCCGGATCAGCTGGGCGGGCGGTCACAGCGGCGCCGGCGATGAGGTCGTGATGGGCACTGGCAGTGCCAGGCTCGACATCGAGGTCGTCATGGGTCATGCCCAGGTTCGAGTCGGCTCCGACATGAGCAGCGAAGCGGGCGTTGGATGACACAGCGGTCGGCCAGACCGCAGGAGCGAATTGAACACCGCGCGCCGAGCGAATGTCCGGTATGTGGTGATCAGCTCGCGGTCATTCGGCTCGGCTGCGTCTCGTGCGGCACCGAAATCGCAGGTGTGTTTCGTTCCTGTGAGTTCTGCGCGCTCAACGAGAAGGAATCGGAGATGCTCCGCGTCTTCCTCTCCTCACGAGGCAATCTCCGCGAGGTGGAGAAGCACCTAGGCGTCTCATATCCCACAGCACGGCTGCGTTTCGCAGAGTTGCTGGAGAAGCTTGGCCTCGGCGAGACTGCCGAGCCGGAGCATGCATTGACCCGGCAAGAGATTCTTTCAGAGGTTGCCTCCGGGGCGCTAACGCCAGACGAGGCCCAGGAACTGATCAGTCGGCTTTAAGATCACACAAGCGCCCGGATATCCCGGGCGCTTGTGCCTGAAGACCTTGAGCCGACCAGTCAGCCTCGAAATGCCTCGACTTTCACAACGGTGACGTTGATCGAGCGACCGTTAGGGGCGACGTAAGAGACCGCGTCGCCGGTCTTCTTGCCAAGGATGGCGGAGCCAAGCGGCGACTGCGGGCTGTAGACATTGGTGGCGTCGACGCTTTCGTCGAGTCCGAGCAACTCGCGTGATCCCAGCAAGAACGTGTCGGTATCGGACTCATCTCCGTCAAAAGCGATCGTCACCTGGGTTCCGGGGGCAACCTCGTCAGCGTTCGCCGGCGACTCACCGACCTGAGCTCGATTCAGCATGTCGATGAGCTGACGAATCCGGGCCTCCTGGTGAGCCTGCTCCTCACGGGCGGCGTGATAGCCGCCGTTCTCACTCAGGTCACCCTCTTCACGCGCCGCGGCGATCTTTGCGGTGACCGCAGCACGTCCTGGCCCAGAGAGGTGATCAAGTTCCTTCGTGAGCTTGTCGTATGCCTCCTGGGTCAGCCAGATCGTCTCGGTGGCGGAGTTTTCAGACATCCACCAAGCCTATCAAGGGCAGGCCAGACCATTTCAGTTCACAGTGCACCCTTTGACCACCACGGCGGTGGCACGTCGCAGCGTCGTGAGCGTCAGACTTACGCCAACAAGACGGTCGGAACTGGGGGCAATGGATACCTCTTCCTCGCCGACTGGCTGGAAATCCACAGCTTGCGCTAGCACCCGACAGGTTACTGGCGCAGAGGGATCGCGACGCTCAACAGAGATGGTGGCCGACACCGACGTATCGGAGTCAATCCGAAAGGTCAGTACCTGGGCGTCGACCGCCGGGCGGGAGTGCAGCAGTGCCGTCCAAACCAGCCACGTCAGGGCAATCACTACACCGACGCCTATCAGACCCACCAATAGCGGACGAGGCATCCGGGGCGTGGGATAGCGACGGCTCAGGCGCTCGGCAGCATCGGCCACCCCGTCAATTTAGTCTGGCCTTGCTGCTCGCGCATCGCGCGCTTTCGATCCGCCTACTTCGTCGTCTGCTTCGCGAACCCGTAGGAACTAGACCGCTCCCGGACTCGTTCGCTCATCGTCCTCCGATCGTCAGCGGCGCGACTCCGACGCTCGAAGCGTCGAACAGATCTTGGCCTTCACGCGCATTGCGCGCTTTCGATCCGCCTACTTCGTCGTCGCTCGCAGAGGAAAGAACGCCTCTGCTCCCTCCTCCTCAGCACGGCGGGCGCGCGATCCCGACGCTCGCAGCATCTCGAGCAGATCTTGTAACAAGCTGCATCGCGCGCTTTCGATCAGCGCGCGACTCCGACGCTCGAAGCGCAGTGTGGCAGCATGACGATCATGTCTCGAACCGCGCTTCGCGTTGACGCTCAGGGCGAGCGTTTGAGGCTGCTGCACGTGCACGCGCATCCCGACGACGAGTCGAGCAAAGGCGCTGCAACCACCGCGAAGTACGTGGCCGAGGGAGTGGACGTTGTCGTCGCGACCTGTACCGGCGGCGAGCGCGGCTCGATCCTCAACCCGGCGATGGACCGTCCCGACATCTTGGCCAACATCGCCGACATACGGCGGCAGGAGATGGATCGCGCGCGGGAAATCCTGGGAATCAAGCAGGTGTGGCTGGGCTTCGTGGACTCTGGTCTACCCGAAGGGGACGATCCGCCGCCGCTCCCCGACGGCTGCTTCGCCCGCACCGAACTCGCCGAGGCGAGCGCTCCCTTGGTTGAGGTAATCCGGTCGTTCCGGCCACATGTGATGACGACCTACGACGAGAACGGCGGTTACCCGCATCCGGACCACATCATGTGCCACAAGATCAGCGTTGCGGCCTTTGAGGCAGCGGCCGACCCTGATGCGTACCCCGACCGTGGCGCTGTCTGGCAACCGCTCAAGCTCTATTACTCCTTCGCTTTTCACCGCGAACGGATGGTGGCTCTGGATCGGGCGATGCTCGCCCGCGGCATGGAGTCCCCGTATACAGAGCGGCTCCGTGAGTGGCCCGAAGATCCGGAACACGCGGCTCGGATCACAACCCGGGTCGCCTGTGCCGAGTACTTCGATGTGCGTGATCGGGCACTTTTCGCCCACGCGACCCAGGTCGACCCTGACGGGCCGTGGTTTGCAGTACCACTCGGGGTGCACAAGTCAGCCTGGCCGACGGAAGACTGGGAGTTGGTGCGCAGCCTGGTGCCGACGACTGTCCCTGAGGACGATTTGTTCGCCGGAATCGCCGTACCCGCGGCGAGTAGAGTTCCAGCGTGATCCTTCTCGAGGTCGACCCGAATTGGGTCAAGCCGGGTTGGATGCTCTTGCTCGTCATTCTGCTCTTGGCCGGCGCAATGGTGTTCTTGTACTTCAGCATGCGGAAACAGTTCCGAAAGATTCACACGCCCGAGGACGACGAGTCAGATAACGAGGACTCCCCCTCGGAGCGGCCGCCGCCATAGCGCACAGAGCTGAGGCCAGCCCAACAGATCTAGGGCTGCTTGCAGCGCAGTCATTGGGCTGCTCACGCAGACTGACGCTCACAGCCACGAATAGAGTCGAAGGATGACTGGCGGCAACCGCCTCGCTTCGGCGACCAGCCCATACCTGCTCCAGCACGCCGACAACCCAGTGCACTGGTGGCCATGGGGGGACGAGGCTTTTGCCGCGGCGGTCGAGCGGCAGGTTCCGGTCTTCCTCTCCGTTGGGTACGCGGCGTGCCACTGGTGCCACGTGATGGCGCACGAGTCCTTCGAGGACACCCAAACCGCGTCCGTGATCAACGAGCACTTCGTCCCGATCAAGGTTGACCGTGAAGAACGCCCAGATGTCGACGCGGTCTACATGCAAGCCACCCAGGCATTGACCGGTCAGGGTGGCTGGCCGATGAGCGTCTTTCTGACGCCTGATCGCAAGCCCTTCTACGCCGGAACCTATTTCCCGCCCACGCCACGGCACGGCTTGCCCTCGTTACGACAGGTGCTGCAAGCAATCAGTGAGGCCTGGCGCGACCGCAAATCAGAGATTCTCGTGAGCGCGTCGGAGATCGCTCGCCGATTGTCGATGCCGCAAACACCAGCCGGCTCAGAGACACTGACTGCTGCCGACTGCGCGGAGTCGATCTTGCTGCTGCAACGGGAGTTCGACCCGACGTACGGCGGGTTCGCCCACGCACCCAAGTTCCCACCGTCAATGGTGCTCGAGGCGTTACTTCGCGACGGAGGCGAAGCAGCGACGTTCATGGCAGGACGCACGCTGGAGGCGATGGCGCGAGGCGGCATGTACGACCAGATAGGTGGCGGCTTCGCGCGCTACAGCGTTGATGCGGGATGGGTGGTGCCGCACTTCGAGAAGATGCTGTACGACAACGCCTTGCTGCTCGGCGCGTACACCCACTGGTGGCGTCGCACGCGCAACCCGTTGGCCGAGCGCGTCGTGACCGAGACAGTGGCCTGGCTGCTGCGTGAGATGCGAACCGAGCGGGGCGCGTTCGCGGCGAGTCTGGATGCCGACTCGAAAGATGATCATGGCGGGCTCCGCGAGGGTGCCTACTACGTCTGGGACCGTGATCAACTCCTGGCAGCGCTCGACGAGGAGGACGCAGCCTGGGCGGCGGAGGTCTTCTCGGTGACACCAACCGGCACCTTCGAGCATGGTGCCTCGACCCTGCAACTTCGGTCCGATCATGATCACACCCGGCTGGCTGACGTTCAGGAGCGGCTCCGCGTCGCACGTGATCAGCGCTCCCGCCCTGGGCGCGACGACAAGGTCGTGGCCGCCTGGAACGGGTGGCTGGTGGATGCGCTGGTGCAGGCGGCGATGATCTTCGCTCGCCCGGACTGGCTGCAGATCGCGACTCAGGCCGCCGAGCACGTCTGGCAGCTGCACTGGCGAGACGGCCGGCTACGCCGGACTTCGCGCGATGGCGTAGCCGGGGAAGCATTCGGCATTCTGGAGGATTACGCGGCACTTGCCCTTGCTGCCGTGCGACTGGCAGCCGTACACGCAGCGCCGCTCTGGCTGAGCCGCGCGGAGCAGCTGCTCGAGGTGATCATGGAGCAGTTCAACGATGTCGGTGGTGGATTCTTCGACACTGCTGCCGATGCCGAGCAGCTGTATACCCGACCCCAGGATGCGACCGACAACGCCACCCCGTCGGGCCTGAGTGCCGCTGTTCACACGCTGCGACTGATGGCCGAACTCACCGGGGTGGACCGTTACGCAGTCCGCGCCGATCGAGCAGCCGCGAGCGCCAGCGAGTTGGTCCGCCGCGCGCCGCGGTTTGCTGGTTGGCTCCTCGCTGACGCGATCAGCCAGACCTCTGACCGTAAGCCGGTTCAGGTCGCGGTGGTCGGACCCGACGATGCGGCTCGAGCCCAGCTTGCCCATACCGCTCACCAGCTCGCACCGGCCGGATCAGTCGTGATGGCTGGTATGCCAGACCAGCCTGGCCTCGCACTGCTGGCCGAACGGCCGATGATCAACGGCCGGCCCACCGCGTACGTCTGCCGGCACTTCGTGTGCCGCCTCCCGGTCACCTCGGTCGATGACCTGGCCAGCCAGCTGCAAGCAAGCGAGTAAGTGGCCGGATTGCACGCGCGCTCAGGATCGCGCGCCGCTGTCCTGGACGAAGGAGCGAGCAGACGCGCTCTTCGTCTGCGAGTGAGAGGGAAGGCGGCGGCCCCAAAGCGCGATCCTCGCGAGCGGAGCGAGCAATCAAACATGCGCGAGCAGCTCCGAATCAAATGGTGATCAAGAAGATTGCTAGGTAGTGGCAGACGAAGCCTGCGATGGTGGCGGCGTGGAAGATCTCATGAAAGCCGAACCAGGTAGGGGAGGGGTTCGGGCGCTTTCGACCGTAGACCACTGCGCCGAAGGTGTAGCAGATGCCGCCGGCAATTATCAAGATCACGACCGCCGGGCCGGCAGCGTGATAAAAGGCTCCGAGCCAGCCGATGGCGGCCCAGCCCATGAGGAGGTAAAGCGCGGTGTAGAGCCAGCGCGGCGCCGATAGCCAAAACAGGCGGAAGAACAGCCCGCCGAGGGCCGCTGACCAGATGAGGGTGAGCAGTAACGCCCGCGAACCCCCGTCCAGCAAGATCAACGCCAGCGGCGTATAGGTTGCTGCGATGAACACATAGATGTTGGCGTGGTCCATCCTGCGGAGGATTGCGTCGCCGCGCGGCCCCCAGGTTGGGAGATGGTAGACACCGCTGGTGCCAAAAAGCAGCACCGATGCGGTAAGGAAGACCGCCCCGCCAACCACCCCCACTGGCGTCGCGGCGAGGGAGACGAGCACGATGCCCCCAGCCAGTGCGAGGGGAGCCATGCCTGCATGCAGCCAACCACGCAGCCGCGGCTTGACTGCACCAAGCACCTCGGTCAGCGAGTTCTCGGTATCGGGTTGAGTCGTGGACTGGGTTGGCTTGTCTTCCCCAAGGTGAACTGCGGGCAGAGCATCTCCCTTCCGGCGCCGGGGCGCGGACTAGCTCGCGGAAAGTTACCGGTTGGTAGGTTCAGGGTAGGCGATCGCAGCGTCGATGACCAAGGTTGGGCTGAGTCGTAGACGCCCGCACGTTCAGCCTTCCTGATCTATGACTCGAGGCGGATTCTCAATCGTTGCGGGATACGCTGCCAGTTGTGGCACGTCTCGATCGGCTGCGCGAATTCGTGGATCGTCTGCACCCGTCAGGGCTGTTGTATGCGACCTACGAGCATCGGCTGATCGCCGAGCTCGACCGCACCAGGCTGCCGCGCCATGTAGCCGTGCTCGCCGACGGCAATCGCCGCTGGGCGCGTACCAACGCTCCCGGGCAACCGCTTGTCGCGGGTTACCAAGCTGGTGCCGACAAGCTCAAAGAGTTCGTGGAGTGGTGCGACGAGATCGGCATTCCGGTCGTCACCTTGTGGGTGCTCTCGACCGACAACTTCTCTCGCAGCAAGCAAGAAGAGATCGAGCCTCTGCTCGACGTGATCGAGCGGATGGTGAGCGACCTGGCGGCGACCAGGCGTTGGCGAGTCCATCCTGTGGGGGCGCTGGATCTGCTGCCGGCTCAGTCCGCCAAGCGGCTCAAGATGGCCGATCACGATACCGCCGACATCAACGGCATGCTGGTCAACATTGCCGTCTCTTACGGCGGGCGGCATGAGTTGCGCGACGCCGTACGTTCCCTGCTTGCCGAGCATGCCGAGAACGGCACCTCGATCGACGAACTCGCCCAGACTCTCGACATCGAGCACATTGCCGAGCACCTCTACACCAAGGGCCAGCCCGACCCGGACCTGATCATCAGAACGTCCGGGGAGCAGCGGTTGTCGGGATTCTTGATGTGGCAGTCGGCACACAGCGAGTTCTACTTCTGTGAGGCGCTTTGGCCTGACTTCCGGAAGGTGGACTTCATCCGCGCGCTGCGCTCGTACGGGCAGCGGGAGCGCCGCTTCGGTCAGTGACGCCGCGTCCTGGGAAACAGCCGATGAGGGCCCGGTGAGCGGGCCGCCCGCAGCACCTGTCGTCGACCTCAACAGCGACCTCGGCGAGGGGTTCGGGATCTGGACCCTTGGTGATGACGACGCCCTGCTGGACATCGTCACCAGCGCCAACGTCGCCTGCGGCTTCCATGCCGGCGACCCCAACATCCTGCGCCGAGTCTGCGAGGTAGCCGTTAGCCACGATGTGGCGATCGGTGCCCAGGTGAGCTACCGGGACCTGGCGGGCTTCGGACGCCGCAGCATGGACATCGATGCGGCGAGCCTGACCAATGACGTGATCTACCAGATCGCGGCGTTGGATGGGTTCTCCAGGATCGCCGGATCGCGGGTGCGTTATGTCAAGCCGCACGGAGCCCTCTACAACCGGACGGTGCACGACGAGCACCAGGCAGCCGCCGTTGTCGCCGCGCTGGTCGCGTATGACCCCACGCTTCCGCTGCTGGGGCTGCCGGGGTCGGCGCTGTTGCGGCATGCCGAGCACGCCGGTTTGAGCGCGGTCCCTGAGGCCTTCGCGGACCGCGGCTACACCGCCCAGGCCACCCTGGTGCCTCGCTCGCAGCCGGGTGCGCTACTGCACGACCCGGCAGAGGTGGCGCAGCGCATGGTGTCGATGGTGATGACCGGCAGGCTGCAGTCGGTTGACGGTAGCGAGGTGGCTGTGTCCGCGCGGTCCATCTGCGTGCACGGAGACTCCCCTGGGGCGGTGGCGATGGCCGTAGCCGTGCGGAAGGCGCTGGCGGAGGCCGGCGTTGAAATCCGATCCTTTGCGCCGTGACCGAGCACCGCAACCTGCTGACCTGCGGGGAGCACGCGGTGTTGGTAGAGGTCGAGGGACTGGACCAGGTGCTCGCGTTCGCCCATGCCGTGCGGGAGGCGGTTGCGGCGGGAACGGCCGGATTCACCGACGTCGTCGACATCGTCCCGGCCGCTACCACCGTCCTGGTCGCAGTCGCGGAAAAAGTCGGCATCGCGACGCTGCGCCAAGCTCTGGCCACCCTCCCCGCCGCGGCAGCCGGGGAGGTGGCGGCGAGCGACCAGGTGATCGAGATCCCGGTGCGTTATGACGGCCCTGACCTCACGCGGGGTTGCCGAGCTCACTGGGCTGAGCGTCCCGGAGGTCATCGCCGCACACACCGGGACCGACTGGCGCGTCGCGTTCGGTGGCTTTGCGCCCGGCTTTGCATACCTGAGCTGGGGTGACCCACGACTTGCGGTGCCCCGACGCAAGGAGCCGCGCACTTCCGTGCCATCCGGCGCTGTGGCTTTGGCGGGTGAGTTCAGTGCCGTCTATCCCCGCTCCTCGCCTGGCGGTTGGCAGCTGATCGGCCGTACCGACGTCGTGGTCTTCGACATCGACCGGGATCCACCCGCACTGCTGCAACCCGACGCGGTGGTGCGCTTCGTCGAGGCGTCCGGAGCTGGCGATGAGTACTGATCGGGCGCTGGAGGTGCTGGCCGCGGGACCGCTCACCCTGGTGCAAGACCTCGGGCGGGTTGGTTTCGCAGCGATTGGCATCGGGCGCTCCGGGGCCGCCGACAGGGATGCATTCCGCCTCGGCGCCCGGCTGCTGGCCCAGCCGTACGCCGCAGCCGCACTGGAGGTGACCTTTGGCAGCCTGTCACTGCGCGCCCGAGGTGATGTGACGCTGGCGCTGACTGGCGCTCCGGCTCCGGCTGACGTCGATGGTCGCGGTGTCGGCTATTGCGGACCCTTTGCTCTCGCCAACGGTCAGATCCTCACCCTGGGTATACCGGCGGTTGGGCTTCGCACGTATGTCTCGGTCCGCGGTGGAGTGGACGTACCGCCGGTACTCGGGTCGCGGGCAACCGACACACTGTCGGGCCTAGGACCCGAACCGGTGCGGACCGGCGACATACTGCCGGTGGGACCGCCGCCAGCCGACTTCCCCAACGTTGATCAGGCGCCGACCGTAGCGCTTTCGGGCGAATCGCTCGTCCTGCATGCGCAGCGCGGCCCGCGAGACGGCTGGCTCGCCGACGCCAACGCGCTTACTGCGACAGAGTGGACCGCCTCCACTCGCAGCGACCGGGTCGGGATGCGCCTTGAGGGTGAGCCCTTGCAGTACCACGCCTCGAGGATGGGGAAGGAGCTGCCAAGCGAGGGCGTGGTTCGCGGCTCGATCCAGGTTCCGGCGGGCGGCGAGCCTGTCGTCTTCCTTGCCGATCATCCGGTGACCGGGGGATATCCGGTCGTCGCGGTAGTCGTCGATGACGACATCGATAGGGCTGCCCAGGCGGTTCCCGGGCAGCGGATTCGCATCGTTCTGGCCGGCCGGTGATGGGCACCAGGTTGCCATCAGGTGAAATCCCCGGCGTGGCTCTCGCCTTCGACCCACCTCTCGACGTACCGTCGAGATGCGGAGCGCAATAAGCGGTCCGCCTGGGAGGCGATGCATGCACCGTCACTCGACGTACTGCGAACCGGCGCAGCTCAATGCCGGTCATCCATCCCGGCCAGCCACGTAACGGTGGGGCCGGGCGCGGATCGCGTACGGCCCCCAAGAAGGGCAGACCTGTGTCTTCTTCATCAAGCCGTCGCACCTACGTCATCGACACTTCCGTCTTGCTGAGCGACCCGCACGCAATGCGGCGTTTCGACGAGCACGATGTCGTGCTCCCGGTTGTCGTGATCACCGAGCTGGAGGGCAAGCGTCACCACAGCGAGCTGGGCTACTTCGCCCGTACGGCCTTGCGCTACCTTGACGAGCTCCGGATGATTCACGGGCGCCTTGACGCCCCCGTTCCGATCAACGCTCTGGGCGGCACTATTCGCGTCGAGCTGAACCACACTGATCCAGCCGCGCTGCCGGACGGCTTCCGGCTGGGCGACAATGACTCCCGCATACTTGCGGTCGCACTCAACCTCGCCGCCGAAGGGTGCGCGGTGACGCTGGTGTCCAAGGATTTGCCCATGAGGGTCAAGGCATCGGCCGTCGGTCTCAAGGCCGAGGAGTATCGCGCTGAGCTGGCCGTCGAAACCGAGTGGACCGGGATGAGCGAGATCGAGGTCGACGGCAGCGACATCGACCGCCTTTACGAGCAAGGGTTCCTTGAGCTGGACGAAGCTCGGGACTTGCCCTGCCACACCGGCGTCGTCTTGCTCAGCGGCAGCGCGTCGGCCCTAGGCCGGGTCATGCCGAGCAAGGAGATCAAACTGATCAGGGCTGACCGAGACGTGTTCGGGATTCATGGCCGCTCGGCGGAGCAACGGGTCGCTCTGGATCTGCTGCTGGATCCCTCCATCGGCATCATCTCCCTTGGCGGCCGGGCCGGTACCGGTAAGTCAGCTCTCGCGCTTTGCGCGGGACTCGAGGCGGTCTTAGAACGCCAGCAGCACTCCAAAGTGGTCGTCTTCCGTCCGCTGTACGCGGTCGGCGGCCAGGAACTCGGCTACTTGCCCGGCACGGAGGGCGAAAAGATGGCGCCATGGGCGCAGGCTGTTTTCGACACCCTGGGTGCACTTACCACCAAGGTGGTCATTGAAGAGGTGTTGGCACGCGGGCTGCTCGAGGTGCTGCCCCTCACGCATATTCGGGGCCGGTCCCTGCATGACGCATTCGTTGTTGTCGACGAGGCGCAGTCACTGGAACGAAACGTGCTGCTCACCGTACTCAGCCGGATCGGCCAGGGTTCACGCGTGGTCCTGACCCACGACGTCGCCCAGCGGGACAACTTGCGGGTCGGCAGGCACGACGGCGTGGTGGCGGTCGTCGAGAAGCTGAAAGGTCACCCACTCTTCGCTCACGTCACATTGAACCGCTCTGAACGGTCGCCAATCGCGGCTCTCGTGACCGAGATGTTAGAAGATGTGGCGGTTTAGACACCTGCCGTGAAATTAGGCATCGAAAAGATCTCAGAATGGTGTCATTTGGATAACGAGATGTGGCATCGTATGGGCCGTGCGTCGACTCGCTCAGCATGCCATAGTCGGGGTTGGCTTCACAGCATTCGTCGCAACAACAGCAGTCGCTGTACTGAGCAGCCCCGGTGAACTGGCCTCTTCCCTCGCCGTACCGGCCCCTGCGGTTGCTCTATCCGCTCCGGCAGCCGCCACGGCCGCCGATCAGCTCGCCGCTGAACGTGCGGCGGCCAAGGCACGCGCGAATCGGGACGCTGAGAGAGTCAAGCTGGCCGCTGCCAAACAAGCGGCGAAGCGGGCCAACTCCTTGGGCAAGCAGACCAAGGCGATCGCTGCGCAGCAGGCCAAGATCAAGGCCGAGCTGGCGGCTGCGGCGAAGAAGGCGGCCGAGGAGAAAGCCGCCCGCGAGCGAGCACTCAGGAATCGCGGTTACCAGCCCGGCGTTACCGATCCGAAAGAGATGGCCAGGCAGATCCTGAAGAACAAGTACGGTTACGGCTCATCTCAGTTCGACTGCTTCAACAACATCATCATCCGCGAGAGCATGTGGCGGGTGGATGCGACCAACCCGAGCTCAGGGGCGTACGGGATTCCTCAGGCCCTGCCCGGCTCGAAGATGGCAACCATTGCGAGTGACTGGCGGACCAACCCAGCGACCCAGATCATCTGGGGCATCGAGTATATGAAGGACCGATACGGCAGCCCGTGTGCCGCCTGGAGCTTCAAGTCCGCCCACGGTTGGTATTAACGGTCTCTCAGAGCGCGTCTGTGAACTTGTCAGCCCGACGTGGTCCGTGCAGGCTCGGCCGAGGGCGCCACCTGCCGCGATGAGTTCCGGCCGGGTCGCGAGTCTGTTCTGGTGACCGTCTTAGGACGTCGTTCGATACTGCCCGGCACGAGACACCATGGAGGACACCATGACGACCACGCCGAGTACCCCGACCACCGCGCTGCCCGGCCGCCCGCCCGTGGTCGACCTGGCCACCTGGCAGACCGCCCGTGAGGAGCTTCTGGTCCGCGAGAAGGCCCACACCCGCGAGGGCGACGCCCTCGCCGCGGCCCGCCGCCGGCTGCCGATGGTGGAGCTCGACGGGACGGTCGAGGTCGTCGGACCCGACGGCCCGGTCCCGTTCCTGGAGCTGTTCCAGGGCCGCGACGAGCTCGTGGTCTACCAGCACATGTGGTACGACGGCGCGCCGCACCAGGGGCAGTGCGAGGGCTGCACCACCACGGCCTGGCACCTGAAGGACGCCGTCTACCTCAACGCCCGCGGCGTCTCGTTCGCCGTCTTGACCTCGGGCCGTTGGGAGGAGGTGGCCTCCTACGTCGAGTTCATGGGCTACACCCAGCCCTGGTACTCGGTGCGCGACGTGGACGCGCCGGTCTTCGCAGAAGAGGGGCACATCACCTGCTTCCTGCGCGACGGCGACCGCGTGTTCCTCACCTACTCCACGACGGGCCGTGGCAACGAGCCGGTCAACGGGTCCTTCGGCCTGCTCGACATGACGCCCTACGGCCGCGGCGAGGCGTGGGAGGACAACCCCGAGGGCTGGCCCGAGGGGCGCAGCGCGTGCTGGTACTGGCGCTCGGACGCGGACGGGAACGCCACCTGGGGCCCGACCAGCCGCCCCGTGCCGCAGTGGACCCGCCCCGGCGCGACCCCCGTAGAGACCCTCGGCCGGCACGGCCACCACCACTGACGCGCCTTCGTCGACGGCGTCGGCAAGGTGTTAGTGGGCGGACGCCCGGGTACGCAGGCCGGTTGCGTCCGACGGTCTAGCCTGGTCGTCGGGTCATGGCCAGCACGTCGAGAGCCTTATCCAGTTGATCTTCGGTCAGGCCGCCGTCGGCGACGTAGCCGTTCTCGATGACCACCTCACGGATCGTTTTGCCCTCCTTGAGCGCCTGCTTGGCGACGGCGGCAGCGTTTTCGTAGCCGATATAGCGGTTCAGCGGTGTGACGATGGACGGTGAGGACTCGGCAAGCGTCCTGCAGTGCTCGACGTTGGCCTCGATGCCCTCCACGCAGCGGTCGGCCAGCAGCTGGCTCACATTGGCCAATAGCTGGATCGACTCCAGGGTGTTGCGCGCCATGACGGGAAGCATGACGTTGAGCTCGAAGTTGCCACTCGCGCCCGCGAAGGCGACCGCGGCGTCGTTGCCGATCACCTGAGCGCAGACCATGAGCGTCGCCTCGCAGATGACCGGGTTGACCTTGCCCGGCATGATCGAGGACCCAGGCTGCAGGTCGGGAAGTGTGATCTCGCCGAGCCCTGCTCGCGGGCCCGAGGCCATCCAACGCAGGTCGTTGGCGATCTTGGTGAGGCTCACCGCGATTGTCCGCAAGACGCCCGAGGCTTCGACCAGTCCGTCCCGGGCGCCCTGCGCCTCGAAATGATCACGTGCCTCGGTCAACGGCAGACCTGTCTTGTCCGCGATCATGGAGATCACAGATTCGGCGAAGCCTGCGGGGGTGTTGATTCCGGTGCCAACCGCAGTCCCTCCGAGCGGCAGCTCGGCGACACGCGGTAACGCCGATTCCACCCGCTCGATGCCACGCCCGATCTGGGCGGCGTAGCCACCGAACTCCTGACCGAGCGTCACTGGGGTGGCGTCCATCAAGTGGGTACGACCGGACTTGACCACCTGAGCGAACTCCGTGGACTTCAAGCTGAGCGCCGATTCCAGATGGCGCAACGCCGGCAACAGGCTGTAGACGAGGTTGTACGTCGCCGCAATGTGGATGGCGCTGGGAAAGACGTCATTGCTCGACTGCGACGCATTGACGTGATCATTGGGATGCACGGCTTCGCCCAGCTGTGCAGTGGCGAGGGAAGCGATCACCTCGTTAGCGTTCATGTTGCTCGAGGTGCCCGACCCGGTCTGGAAGACATCGATGGGAAACTCCGCATCGTGCTGGTTCGCCGCGACCTCGCCAGCAGCTTTCTCGATCGCGCCAGCGTACTCATCTCTCAAGACGCCGAGCGCGGCATTGGTCTTGGCGGCCGCTTCCTTGATCAGGCCGAGGGCGGCGATCAACTCGGAGTTGATCGGTATGCCGGAGATCGGGAAGTTCTCAACGGCACGTTGGGTCTGCGCCTTCCACAAGGCTGCGGCCGGCACCCTAACTTCGCCCATGGTGTCGCGCTCGATGCGATGCTCGCCCGTATCAGTTGACTGGCTCATGGGCACATTCTTGCCTAGCCGGTTCCCGAGAGTCCTTCAGTCTGGACACCGTGTAAATCGCGTACCGAAAGCTGCGCACGCCACGGGCGATTTGACGGGGATCGTCTGGATCATCTCCATCGCTGAAAGTGTCCCTGACCGGCGGACGAGGTCCGAGTTGGCATGGTCTGTGAAGATAAAGACGTGGCGCGTACGACAAGGCAGTCGACAGCTGGCGACATGATCCGCTCGCTCGCTTTGATCGTGATCCCGCTGATCGTGATCGCGGTCATTTTCACCGACGTGCCTGATGACCACCCTGTCAAGGAAGTCGACTGGAAGCCTGTGCTCACCACAGCGCGGGAGCAGGCCCCGTTCGATGTCCTTGCGCCAACCAACCTTCCTGAGGGCTGGCGTGCGACACGCGTGAATTGGGTGCCACAGGGAACGGCCGTACCTCAACGGCGAGGCGTCGCCGCGTAACTTGTGGCAGATCGGCTTCCTCAGCCCAGATGATGTCTACATCGATCTCAATCAGGGCGACGCGCGGCCTGAAGAGATGGTTGATGAGCAGTCACGGGAGGGAACGCCCGACGGCAACAGTGTTATCGCGGGCCAGACCTGGCAACGCTTGGTCAGCCCCGACGGCCGCACCAGGTCGCTGGTGCTGCATGGCTCGAGCGCCACGGTCGTCGTGTCCGCCGATCTGCCCTATGAGGCCTTGGAGGCTTACGCCTCGACACTGTCCACCACGAGTTGATTGGCTCTGCTCGCGCGGCGCCCCTGGGAGCTGGTGCCGTCGTCACTCTTCGCGAAACGCGGTATTGGATTGCTCGCTCCGCTCGCGGGGCATGTTCCGCTCATCGTTCCTCCGATCACCAGCGGGCGCCTACCGACGCTCGCAGAGCAGCTCAGGTCTCCTCAGCAAGCGCAGGGTCGTTGGCGTGAGCGGCGTCTACCTTCGCCTTGGCGGCGTCCACCTTCGCCTTGGCCCCGTCCAGCCAGGCCTGGCAGATGGCAGCCAGCTGCTCACCGCGCTCCCACAGCGCAAGTGACTCTTCGAGCGAGGCGGCGCCTGACTCCAGCCGCTGGACGATGACGGCCAGTTCGTCGCGCGCTTGCTCGTAGCTGAGTGTCTCCGGTTGGGCTGCTGGATCGGTCATGCTCCTCCTCGCGGCATCAGCTGCATCACTTCGACCGCCAGCTGTCCGTCGGCCAGCTGCGCTAAAAGATCATCTCCGACATTGACCTGCTCAACCGATCGGACCGCGACGCCGTTTTGGCCCAGCAGGATCGAGTAGCCACGATCCAGCGTGGCCTGCGGCGACATCGCCCGGATCCGCGCCAGGTGATGCCCAATGAGAGCCGACTCACGGTCGATCGTCGATCCAATGGCCCGATTTGCGCGATGGGCGAGTTCGGCCAGCTGCTCGTAACGTCGACCAAACGTCGCAGTGGGATCCGTCAGCACCGGGCGCGAACGCAGCCCGTCGAGCAGCTCTTGTTGTCGGCCGATCAGTCGCGATAGGCCCTGAACCATCCGCTCTCGAGCCTGCTGCACCCGCGCCTTTTCGTCGGCCACGTCGGGGACTATGCGTTTCGCGGCGTCGGTCGGTGTTGAGGCGCGATAGTCGGCGACCAGATCGAGGATCGGGCTGTCTGACTCGTGTCCAATGGCGCTCACCACCGGCGTACGGGAGGCGGCCACGGCACGAATGAGGCCCTCGTCGGAAAAGGGGAGAAGGTCTTCCACGGAGCCGCCGCCGCGGGCGATGACGATGATGTCGACCTGGGGGTGGCGGTCGAGGTGCTGCACCGCGGCGATGAGCTGCTCGCAGGCCTGCGGTCCCTGGACAAGTGCGTACCGGGTGACAATCCGTACCGCCGGCCAACGCCGCCGTGCGTTTTCCACGACATCCCGCTCCGCTGCGCTGCCTTCGCCGGTGACGAGCCCGACCGCCCTCGGCAGGAAGGGCAGCGGCTTCTTCAGCGACCGCTCGAAGAGTCCCTCGGCCTGAAGCAAGCGCTTGGTCTGCTCGAGCCGGGCCAGCAGCCGTCCCTCCCCAATCGGAGTGATCGCATCGCAGGAGAAGATGAACCGACCTGAACTTTCGTAGTACGACGGCTTGAGCCGGGCGACCACCGTCGCACCCTCGGTCAAAGGTCCAGCCGAGTCCAGGGTCGTCGGTGAGGTGGTCACCGACACCGAGACCTCCGCGAGCTTGTCCCGCAAGGTCAGGAAGATGGTCCGCGTGCCGGAGCGTCGGTTGATCTCGATCAGCTGGGCCTCGACCCAAACTGCTCCGAGTCGCTCTACCCAGCTGCGTACGGCGCGCGCGATCACCCGTAAAGGCTGCGGGTTCTCAGGCGAGGATTGCAGGGCCACGCCGCGAGCGTAGTACCGCGGTCTGGCCAATCGCTGGCCGATCCGAAGCTCGGCTGAACCACCTACACTGACCGGGTGAACGAGACGGGCCAGGCAACTGCGCCGAACCGCCACAGGCAGGTCGTGCTGGCGGCGCCCCGGGGGTACTGCGCCGGTGTCGACCGCGCGGTGATCACCGTCGAGAAAGCGCTGGACACTTATGGGCCGCCGATCTATGTCCGCAAGCAGATTGTGCACAACCGGCACGTGGTGGAGAACTTGGAGGAGCGGGGCGCCATCTTCGTCGAGGAGCTCGACGAGGTCCCCCAGGGGTCGACGGTGGTGTTCTCGGCCCATGGGGTATCTCCGGCAGTCCAGAAGGAGGCCAAAGAGCGAGGGCTCAAGGCGATTGACGCGACCTGCCCGCTGGTCACCAAGGTGCACCACGAGGCCAAGCGTTTCGCCAAGGACGATCTGCAGATCTTGTTGATCGGACACGCGGGGCATGAGGAGGTCGAGGGGACCACAGGAGAGGCGCCCGAGCACATCACGCTCGTGCAGTCACCTGCTGATGTGGATGGGCTGGACGTTCGCGATCCGTCACGACTTGCCTGGCTCAGCCAGACCACGCTGAGCGTTGACGAGACTTTGGAGACAGTCAACCGGCTCCGAGAGAAGTTTCCACTCTTGGCGGATCCGCCGAGCGATGACATCTGCTATGCCACCCAGAACCGTCAGCTCGCGGTCAAGCAGATCGCTGCGCACAGCGATCTCGTGATCGTGGTTGGCTCGGCAAACTCGTCCAATTCGGTGCGCCTGGTGGAGGTAGCGCTCGAGGCAGGGGCCAAGGCGGCGCATCGGATCGACAATGCAACAGAGATTGATCCCGCCTGGCTGGCTGGCGTCGACTCGGTGGGCGTGACCAGCGGAGCCTCGGTGCCGGAGGATCTAGTACAGGGCGTGTTGGACTATCTGGTCGACCAGGGCTTTCCTGTCGCCCGTGAGGAGCGGCTCACCGAGGAGTCTCTCGTCTTCGCGCTGCCGCCAGAGCTCCGGAAGGATCTTCGCAAAGGCGCCGCATTTGATTGAGCTGCTCGCGCAATGTTTGATTGCTCGCTCCGCTCGCGAGGATCGCGCTCTGAAGCCGCTGCCTTCCTCGCTCACTCGCAGACGAAAAGCGTGTCTGCTCGTTCGTTCGTCCAGGACAGCGCCGCGCGATCCTGCGCGCGTGGGATCCGCCGACTTCGTCGTCGCTCGCAGAGGAAAAACGCCTCCGCTCACTCCTCCTCAGCAGGCGGCGCGCGATTTCCCGACGCTCGCAGCTGAACGCTGTCCAAGTGACTGCCGAGCTGATTCAGGAGGACTGCGCCGTCTGATCTGGCTCGGCAGGCGAACTCTCCTCGATCAGCTCGGTCAGATCTGGGTCAGGTCGGTAGAGTTCGGACGCCTCGGGCATGGTGGCTGAGCGGCGTCGGCGACGCCGGCCGACCATCGGCTCGATCTGGACCGCATCATCGACCAGTTCGGGTGCCTGGATCTGGCGTACGGCCTCATTGATCTGGGTCGGTCCGGGCAGCTCTTTCTCACTGACCTTCAGGTCGCGGAACTTTCGCGCGCGGACCAGCACGGTGCCCTCGACTGTGGCGATCGTCTCGTTGTAGGCGTTCACCGAGCTCCGCAGCGCGCGACCAAGCTTGTCGAAGCGGTTCCCCATCAGGCCGAGCTTCTCGTGCAGTTCGCGGCCGAGCCGGAACACTTCGGCGGCGCTCTCCGCCAGGGCCGCCTGCCTCCAGCCGTACGCCACAGCACGCAGCATTCCGATCAGTGTCGTCGGCGTGGCCATGACGACATCGCGTGCGGCCGCGTAATCGTAGAGGTCTGGGATTTGATCAAGGGCAGTGGCGAAGAACATCTCGTTCGGCAAGAAAAGCACGACGAACTCCGGTGTCTCCCCGGCCTTCCAGTATTGCTTGGAGGAGAGCTGATCGATATGCGTCCGGACGTTCCGCGCGTAGCGCGTCAGCGCCTGCGCCTTGAGGTCCGGGTCGTCGGTCTCGGCAGCCTCGAGGAAAGCGTTGAGCGGGACCTTGGCGTCGACAAAGACGTGCTTGCCTCCGGACAGGTTGACCCGCATGTCCGGTCGCAGCACGCGGTCGTCGGCCTTGGTGGTGTACTGCAGATCGAAATCGCACCGTTCGATCATCCCGGCCAGCTCGGCGACGCGTTTGAGCTGTGTCTCTCCCCAGGAGCCGCGGATATGAGGTTTGCGCAAAGCAGTCACCAAGGCGGCGGTCTCGCGGCGTAGGGTTTCGCCGGTCTGCTGGACATGGCTCACCTGGGTGCGCAGCTCCGCTGACATGGCGGCCCGTTCCTTCTCCACTTCGGTGAGCCGGTTGTTGAACCTGTCGAGGCTTTCGCGGACCGGGGTCATCAGTTGTTCGGTCGCCTTGAGTCGTACCTCGGCTTGTGCATCGGCAGTGTGGCCTTGCCTTTCCAGCGTCTCAGTCGACAGCACTCTGAACTGGTTGATCATCGACTCCCGGTCCGCTGCGATCTCTCTGGCCCGCTCCAGCGCGGCGTCGCGCTGGGCGATTGCGCTGGCCACCTCGGCGGACACCTCCGCCGTCTTCGCTTGCGCAGCGGCTGCCTCGCCGCGGGCCTCCGCCACGTCGCTGCGGGCCAGCGCTACGTCTGCTCGTGCCTGCGCGGCTTCGGCGCGTGCGGCCGCCGCATCTCCGTGAGATTGCGCGATCAACATCTGAGCATGTGCCGTGTCGGACTGTTGGCGGGCACGGGCGATTGCCCAGCCGGCGATGCTCCCGAGCAGGAGCCCCACCACCAGGCCACAGGTCAGGGCGATGACCGCGACACCATCCATGGGTGAGATCTTGCCTGGGCGGGACGACAAAACGTCGGAGGCGGCTCCGCGCAGCACCGCATCCGCATACCGATCTGCGCCAGACTGGTTGTGATCTAGTGTCGGAACCATGTCGCCAGAGCTTGATCATGTCGCCGACTTGGCCGCCTTTGTGGAAGCGTCACCCTCCTCCCACCACGCAGCCGCGGAGGGCGCCCGTCGGCTGGCCGCGGAAGGCTTTGCCGCACAGGAGGAGTCGGCGGAGTGGAGCTCTGAACCCGGCGGCCATTACGTCGTACGGGATGGCGCGCTGATCGCGTGGCGGATCCCCGATGCCCCTAGATCATTCGTGCCGTTCCGGATCCTCGGCTCCCACACGGATTCGACTGGTTTCACACTCAAGCCGCGGCCCGACATGGGCAGCCATGGCTGGCAGCAGCTCGGCGTAGAGATCTATGGCGCTCCGTTGCTCAACTCCTGGCTGGATCGCGAGCTCGGTTTGGCTGGTCGGCTGGTGCTCAGCGACGGCAGCACACAGCTGGTACGCACCGAGGCGATCATGCGGATACCTCAGCTGGCCATTCATCTTGATCGCAGCGTGAACGACGAGGGCCTCAAGCTGGACAAGCAGCTCCATACCGCACCTGTGTGGAGCGTCGGCCATCCCGGTATCCATGTTCTTGATCACGTGGCCAAAGCGGCAGGTTGTTCGGCCATCGACATCGACGGCTACGACCTCAGGGTGTACGACACGGCAAAGCCTGCGATCTTCGGGCCGCATCAGGAATTCCTCGCCTCGAGCCGGCTCGACAACCTGAGCAGCATGCACGCGAGCCTCGTCGCCATGATCAACGCAGACGATGGTGATGCGATCCGGATGATCGCAGCTTTTGATCATGAGGAGCTGGGCAGCGCCTCTCGGAGCGGTGCCTCCGGTCCGTTGCTTGCCGACATATTGACCCGTATCTCCGACGGTCTCGGTGCCACGCTCGACCAGCGGTATCGATCCCTCGCCGAGACGTTCTGCTTGTCGGCGGACACCGGTCACGCCATCCATCCGAACTATCCCAACCGACATGATCCTGCCAACCAGCCGCTGCTCAATTCGGGCCCGCTGCTCAAGATCAACACCAACCAGCGCTACGCCACAGACGGACGCGGCGCGGCTCTGTGGCGACGCATTTGCCGCAGGACCGGCGTCCGTACGCAGGAATTCGTAACGAACAATGCGATGCCGTGCGGCTCGACCATTGGCCCACTGACAGCCACCAGGCTGGGAATCACCACCATCGACGTCGGCATCCCTACGCTCTCCATGCACTCGGCTCGCGAGCTGGCCGGCACGGATGACCCGCTGGCCCTGACTCGCGCGATGGAAGCCTTCCTCACAGGCGAGAACTGAGGATCGCTGCTACGGCCTAGGCTTGTCGGCCGTGGCACTCACGATCGGCATAGTCGGGCTTCCGAATGCAGGCAAGTCGACGCTGTTCAACGCCCTGACTCGCAACGATGTGCTGGCTGCCAGCTACCCGTTCGCCACGATCGACCCCAACATCGGAGTGGTGGGCGTGCCAGACCCGCGGCTAGCGGTTTTGGCGAAGCTTCTTGATTCCGAGCGTACGGTGCCGGCGACCGTGAGCTTCGTCGATATCGCAGGAATCGTTCGGGGTGCCAGCAAGGGTGAGGGGATGGGCAATGCCTTCCTGTCCCACATTCGTGAGGCGGACGCAATCTGCCAGGTGACACGCGTGTTTGAGGATCCGGACGTGACCCATATCGATGGCGCTGTGAACCCGGCGAGCGATATTGAGACCATCGAGACTGAGCTGATCTTGGCAGACCTACAGACGGTGGAGAAGGTGCTGCCGCGGCTGGAGAAGGAAGCCCGGATCAACAGGGACAAGATCGCAGCGCTTGCTGCTGTGAAGCAGGCCGAGGAGGTCCTCGAAAGCGGACGTACGATCTTCGCAGCCGGCCTGGATCGCGGACCGCTTCGTGATCTTTTCCTGCTGACTGCGAAGCCGTTCCTCTACGTTTTCAACTGCGATTCCGACGAGCTGGCCAACGAACCGCTCAAGCAGCGCCTGCGCGCCCTCGTCGCGCCGGCCGAGGCGATCTTTCTTGATGCCAAGATCGAATCCGAGCTGGTCGAGATGGAGCCCGATGAGGCACGGGAATTCCTTGCCGAGATGGACGTTGCTGAGCCAGGTCTGGACGTACTGGCTCGCGTCGGCTTCGACACGCTCGGCCTGCAGACCTTTCTGACGGCAGGTCCGAAGGAGTCACGAGCCTGGACGATTCGCAAGGGAGCTACGGCTCCCGAGGCCGCCGGCGTCATCCACACGGATTTTCAGAAAGGCTTCATCAGAGCCGAGGTCGTTTCGTTCGACGATCTTGTCGTGGCCGGGTCGATGCAGCATGCCCGCGCCAAAGGCAAAGTGCGACTCGAAGGTAAGGATTACGCCATGGCAGACGGGGACGTCGTCGAGTTTCGGTTCAATGTGTAGCAGCTGGGATAGGCACGGCAGCATGCATCAATTGATGCTAAGATTGATGCATGCGGACGACTCTTAATCTTGATGAGCAGCTAATCCGAAGGGCCGCGGAGCTCACGGGACGGTCGGAGAAGTCGGCGTTGGTCCGGATGGGACTTGAAGCCCTTATCGCGCGTGAAAGCTCGCGTCGCCTGGCCAGCCTCGGCGGCACTGACCCCCAGGCGTCATCGGCTCCGCGTCACCGATCCCGGGCATGATTCTCGTCGACACTTCAATCTGGATAGACCATCTTCACCGCACCGAACCCCGCCTCGTAGCGTATACTGGAGGACGCCGACGTTTGCGTACACCCGATGATCATCGGCGAGTTGGCGCTCGGATCTCTGCGGGATCGCTCAGTCGTGCTTTCGCTGCTCGGTGACCTCCCAGGCATAGCCGTCGCCGCTCACGCAGAAGTGCTTCAGCTCATAGAATCCCATGCTCTTTACGGCATTGGTCTGAGCTTGGTCGATGCTCAACTCTTGGCCGCTCTTCGACTAGTTCGACAGCCAAGCTGTGGACACGCGATCGCCGCCTCAGTCAGCCGCAAAGCGGCTCGCCGTCGCTGCCAACTCGCCGGCGTGAAGGGCCCGGGGACTGCTTCCCTCGCGGGTTAGTGTGCCCGCATCGGTGCGGCCCAATCCCTCAAAAAGTGACGCCAGTCGCTGTCGGTTGGCGTTGGCACGGCGTGTCGCGAGAACTAGCGTCAGTTTCTGAGGGGCTAGATCTTGGTCCACGCTTCAGTGAGCACGTGGCGCAGAACTTGCTCCATCTCGTCGAACTCGGCCTGCCCACAGATCAGTGGGGGAGCGACCTGGACGACGGGGTCGCCGCGGTCGTCGGTGCGGCAGTAGAGGCCGTTCTCGAACAGAGCCCCCGAAACGTAACCACGTAGCACCCTTTCGACCTCCGCAGCATCCAAGGTCTGCTTGGTCGCCTTGTCTTTCACCAGCTCGATGGCGTAGAAGTAGCCGTCTCCGCGCACGTCCCCGACGATCGGCAGGTCGTAAAGCCGCTCCAGTGTCTTCCGGAAGCCGTTCTCCTGGCGAAGAACGTTGCCGAGCAGATCCTCCCGCTCGAAAAGGTCAAGGTTGGCCAGCGCGACCGCGCACGACACCGGGTGCCCGCCAAACGTGTAGCCATGCGGGAAGGTGGTGTTTCCATGGCCGAACGGCTCGAAAACGGCGTCGGAGATGATCGCTGCGCCGAGCGGTGAGTAGCCCGACGTGAGACCTTTGGCACTGGTGATGATGTCAGGCTGATAGCCGTACTTCTGCGCACCGAACATCGTGCCCAGCCGCCCATACGCGCAGATCACCTCATCGGAGACCAGCAACAGCTCGTAAGCGTCACAGATCTCGCGCAGCCGCTCGAAGTATCCAGGCGGGGCTGGAATGCAGCCACCAGCGTTCTGCACCGGCTCGACGAACACAGCCGCCACGCTCTCCGGGCCTTCGTGGAGGATCGCCTCCTCCACCCGATTTGCTGCCCACAACCCGAACTGCTTCTCGTCGCCGGCTACCTCGTCCGGCGCGCGGTAGAAGTTGGTGTTCGGCACCCGAACGCCGCCCGGCACCAGCGGCTCGAAGGGAAGCCTGAAGCCCGGCACGCCGGTGATCGACATCGCACCATGTGTCGTGCCGTGGTAGGCGACGGAGCGTGAGATCACCTTGGTCTTGGACGGCTTTCCAATCAGCTTGAAGTACTGCTTGGCCACCTTCCAGGCTGTTTCCACCGACTCCCCGCCGCCGCAGGAGAAGAACACCTTGTTCAGGTCGCCAGGCGCTTCCGCGGCCAGCCGGTCAGCCAGCTCGATGGCCGTCGGATGCGCATAGGACCAGATCGGAAAGAAGGCCAGCTTGCGCGCCTGGGCGGCCGCGGCCTCCACCAGCTCGACCCGTCCGTGTCCGGCCTGCACGGCGAACAGGCCTGAAAGACCATCGAGATACTTCCGACCGTTGGTGTCCCAGATGTACGCACCCTCGCCCCGCTCGATGATCGGTACCGGCTTAGTGGCGAAGCTGGACATCCGGGTGAAGTGCATCCACAGGTGCTCTGCAGGGTTCCCCTGGGCGACGGGCGAGGTCTGCGCTGCTGTCGGTGATCATGTTCTCTGTGCTCATCGGTACCCCAATCGTTGTCCGCACCAGCAACTCTGTCACCGTCACGGATGTGCACGATCTGGAGGAGGCATCCTCCGCTGATGGACGCCCATTGAACTACGCAGTCAGATCACAATCATGTTGCGTGTTACCCACCTAGTGAGCCACAAGTCTTGTGGGTATTAGTTTGGTGACCTAGAACTGTTTCGTTCCGTGGGAAGTCCTACGCTGCCCACGTCAGACTGAACGCGCCCAACCCGAGGCGCACATAGGAGGAGGACATCGAATGCGTGGAAGAACTCGCGGGATGGCCGCTGCAGCCATCACGTCCCTCGCTCTCATTGCGACGGCGTGTGGTGGCGGGGGTACGGAGCCAGAGCCGGGTGCGGAGGACCCCGCTGGCCAAGCCGGCGGGGAGATCGCGATTCGAAGCTGTACCCCGCAGAACCCACTGATCCCGGCCAACACCAACGAGGTCTGCGGCGGCAACATGCTGGACGCCATCACCGCGAAGCTGGTGCACTACAACACTGAGACACGCTGCACCGGAGCTGGACATCGCCGAGTCGATCGAGTCCAAGGACAACCAGACGTTCACGGTGAAGCTCAAGCCGGGCTACAAGTTCCATGACGGGACCGAGGTCAAGGCCAAGAACTTCGTGGATGCGTGGAACTGGAACGCCTACGGTCCAAATGGCCAATCTGAACAGCTACTTCTTCGAGCCGATCGAGGGCTTCGCGGACTTGCAGTGTGGCACCGATTCCGCGGGCGAGTCCGACTGCGAGGGCAAGCCGGCGAAGGCCAAGGAGATGACCGGCCTCAAGGTAGTGGACGACCACACCTTCACGATCAAGACCACCGACAAGGTGTCGAACCTTCCGGTGCGTCTGGGATACACGGCCTTCGCGCCACTGCCGGACTCGTTCTTCTCCGACCCCAAGGCGTACGGGGAGAAGCCGATCGGAGCCGGACCGTTCAAGCTGGACAGCAAGACCGACACCGAGATGGTGGTCTCGAAGTTCGCCGACTACTCCGGCGCAAACAAGCCGAACGTGGACAAGGTGACCTTCCGCATCTACAACGACGACAGGCGGCCTACAACGACGTGGTGGCGAACAACCTCGACTTCACCGACAGCATCCCGAGCGACCGGCTCGCCGACGACCTGTGCAAGCAGCGGACTCCCGGACCGTAACGGTCTCAGCGGAGTCCGGCACGATCGCGACCACGACCTACTCGTCCGAACGACGACAATTTCAAGGACAACTCCGGACTGCGCCAGGCCATCTCGCTGGCGATCGACCGGGATCTGATCAACAAGCAGATCTTCAACGGCATCGCGCCGCCGGCTCGACGGCTGGGTGTCCCCGGTGGTCGACGGCTTCAAGGCCGGCGCATGCGGTGAGTGTGCAAGTTCGACCCGACCAAGGCCAAGAAGCTGTACGAGGAGGCCGGCGGCTACAAGGGCACCGCTGACCATCTCGGTGAACGGCGACGGCGGACACAAGCCGTGGGCCGACGCCGCGTGCAACTCGATCAAGAACACCCTGGGTCTGGAGTGCATCACCAAGGTGACCCCGGACTTCAAGACGCTCCGCGATCAGATCGATCAAGCGGGAGATCAAGGGTCTGTTCCGGTCGGGCTGGCAGATGGACTACCCGTCGATCGAGAACTTCCTGGCCCCGCTGTACGCCACGGGCGCCAGTTCGAACGACAGCGACTACAGCAATCCGAAGTTCGACGCCAAGTTGAAGGAGGCGGCCGCGGCGCCAAGTCTGGACGAGGCGAACAAGCTGTATCAGGAGGCGGAGGCCATCCTGGGCGAGGACTTGCCGGTGATGCCGATGTGGAGCTACGCAGCAGGCATCGGGTTGGTCCGATCGAGTGACCGATGTGAAGGTCACACCGTTCGGGACCATCGACTTGACCTCGATCAAGGTGAAGTAAAGGAAAGCCTGATGGACAGATGAAGGTTCGGCCCGCTAGTCACTGACCGGCGGGCCGAACTATGTTGAGCACTAGCTGCTGAGAGCTCGGCCGATCAAGGCCGGTTCGGCCGATCCGAGACGAGGGCGTCTTCGGATCTGCGAGAGGAGTGGCGCATGGGCAAGTACATCCTGCGGCGGCTGCTGCAGATGATCCCGGTCATTATCGGGGCGACATTCCTGATCTTTGTCATGGTGTTCGCCTTGCCTGGTGATCCGGTGTCAGGGCGCTGCGGTGAACGACCGTGTCCGCCGAGCTACGTGGCAGCCTTCAGGGAGGAGTACAACCTGGACAAGCCTCTGGTGGTCCAGTACCTCCTCTACATGGGCAATGTGCTTCAGGGTGATCTGGGCAAGACGTTCTACGGGAACTCGGTGGCTCACGAACTGGCCATTCGCTTCCCGACGACAATCAGGCTGGCCGTGATGGCGATCATCATCGAGATCGTGATCGGCATCTCCGCGGGGATCCTCGCCGGGATTCGGCGAGGAAAGTTCGCCGACAGCCTGGTCACGGTCAGCACGCTGCTCGTCATCTCCATACCCGTCTTCGTCATCGGCAGTATGGCCCAGCTCATCTTCGGGGTGCGGCTGGGCTGGTTCCCGGTGACCGCACTCAAGGGGACCACCTACGAGTTGATCTTGCCGGCGTTCGTCCTGGCGTCCCTATCGCTGGCATACGTCGCCCGGTTGATGCGTACCAACCTGGTGGAGAACCTGCGAGCCGACTACGTCCGCACGGCCAAAGCCAAGGGCCTCAGCAACGCGCGGACCGTCGGCGTTCACACGCTGCGCAACTCGCTGATCCCGGTGATCACCTACATCGGCATCGATCTCGGCGCGCTCATGGGCGGCGCCATCATCACAGAGCGGATCTTCAACATCAACGGTGTCGGCAACTTCCTGTATCGAAGTATCCATCAAAAAGACGGCGTGGCC
>CAVUTQ010000036.1:0-151084 GCA_963744455.1 uncultured Actinomycetota bacterium
ACGGGCCCGAGGGCGTCGCCTCGATGGCGCGGACGGTGCTGGCGCCACCCGCCGAGGCGACTGCGATCGTCGACGCCCGATGGGTGGCACAGGCGGCTGATCACATCCTGAACGTTATGGAGGCAAGCCGCTCGACCTGGCAGATGTGGCATGTCCGGGCCGAAGCGCAACGACAGGTCCGCACCATCGACGTGCCCGCCGAACATGCCCCGACACTCGTCGAGCTGCTGGTCAAGGAGGTGCTCGATCACCGATCTGTTGCCCTCGTCGCACCGGGTGACCGTGTCGAGGAACCGGAGGTGCTACGGCGGGTCGATGGGTCGTCGGTCTATACCGTGGCCGGCGCCGATCTCTATTCCTCACAGCGGATCCTCGACGCCGAACAGCGCCTCGTCGCCCCGGCCGGACGACGCAACGGGTCAGCGGTCGACCAGGTGGCGGTGGATCTAGCGTTACTGGAGATGGCGGCGAACGGCACCGCACTCGATGCCGGCCAGGCAGCACTGGTCCGCCAGATGTGCACCTCCGGGGCACGGCTGCAGCTCGCGATCGCCCCCGCCGGCGCCGGGAAAACAACTGCTATGCGCGCCCTCACAATGGCCTGGACCCAAGACGGCGGCCACCTGCTCGGCCTGGCCCCCTCGGCTGCCGCGGCCGCCGTCCTCGCCGAGCACACCGGCATCCGCACCGACACCCTCGCCAAGCTCACCTGGTCACTGGATCACGGCGACCTTCCGGACTGGGCGGCCGCGGTCGGCCCGTCGACCCTGGTGATCATCGACGAAGCCGGCATGGCCGACACCCTCACCCTCGACACCGCCGTCCAATTCGCCATCAATCGCGGTGCGAGTGTCCGACTGGTCGGTGATGATCAACAACTCGCCGCGATCGGCTCCGGCGGTGTCCTCCGTGACATCAAAGACACCCACGGCGCCCTCTACCTGACCGAGCTGCATCGGTTCACCAACCCGAACGAGGCAGCCGCATCGCTCGCCCTCCGCGAAGGTGACTCTTCGGCGCTCGACTTCTACCTCGATCACGGACGCGTCCATGTCGGTGACCTCGCCAAAACCACTGCGGATGCCTTTCACGCTTGGGTTATCGACCGAGCGGCAGGACTCGACGCGATCATGCTCGCGCCGACCCGCGAGCTCGTCGCCGAACTCAATCGGCGTGCTCGCGCTCACGGCCTCGACAACGCGCCCACAGGGCGAGAGGTGCTCCTGGCCGACGGGAACCAGGCGAGCGTCGGAGACGTGATCATCACCCGCAGCAATGACAGACAACTCCGCCTCACCGCCACCGACTGGGTCAAGAACGGGGACCGCTGGACGATCACCCGCGTTAGCGAAAACGGCAGATTGACTGTCCGGCACAACCACAGCCACCGTACGGTCCGCCTGCCAGCCGAGTACGTCCATACCTCGACCGGCCTCGGCTATGCCACCACGATCCACGCCGGCCAAGGCGTCACCGCCGACACGATGCACGGCCTCGCTACTGGGCTGGAGTCACGCCAGCAGCTGTACACGATGCTCACCCGAGGACGGGTCGCCAACCACCTCTACCTACAGGTCGTCGGCGACGGCCACCCGCACACCATGATTCGACCCGAAGCTGTCGCACCACGCACGCCGACCGAGACCTTGCAGCAGATCCTCGTCCGTGTCCCGCGTCAAGAAAGTGGCAGGGTTTCGGCTCGTTCAAAGGTGGGGATGGTCGGGTTGGCGAGGCCGAGATGAACCTCCAGCGGCCGGTTCCAAGACAGCGCCTCGTGTGGTCTGATCGTGTTGAACTCGATCCGGAACTCCTCGGCATGTCTGGTCAGGTCAAGCACGTCGGCGATGTCCTCGCGGTAGAGCCGCTCGTACTTCAACGACTCGAACGCTCGCTCCCGCACGCCGTTTTGGCCTGGCGTGTTGACTTTGGTGCGAACGTGCCGCAGCTCGGGATGGGCGGCGATGAACGCGGCGAATCGAAACGAGCGGAACGGGCCGCCGTTGTCGGTGACCAAGACCACCGGGGTGACCTCACCAGTCTGTGCGTCGGTGACAGCTTCAAGCAAAGACCCGCCAAGAAGACGCGTAGCTTCGGCGATGGCTAACTCCACGCCGGCGACCGCGTCGTGCTGATTGGCCGTGGGGGACCAATGCCAACCGAACTCATACTTCGACCAGTAGTCTGCGACCCCGGCGGTCCGCCAAGTGCCGCCGCGGCTGGTCTCATACTCGGAGAAGTCGAATTGCCACACCTGATTGGGGCCGGTCGGCGGGTCGCAGAACGCCGCCTTGCGCTCCGCGGCGAGCCGCCGCCGCTCCCGCTGATATGAGGCCTCCAACAGCAGCCCTTCGTCGCGGAGAACCCGAAGCACGCTAGACATCGTGAGCTGGTGGCCACCATGGCGGGCCATCGCCCAGATCTTGCGATGACCCCACGCCGGATGCTTCCTCGCCAGATCGGCTACCACCTGCCGGGACCGGTCCCGCGCCGGTCGAGGCCACGGCCCCAAGGAGAACCCGATGGTACGGGCTCTGGCCTGTTTGCGGCGCCAGGTCCGTTCAGGGATGTCGAGTAGCCGGCAAAACCTCGCGGTCGACATCCCCGCCTCAGTGCGGATTACCTCGAGGTCCTCGAAGGGCCCAACCGGCCCTCCGCGCTCTTCTTCCAGACCCGCAGCTCAACATGCGCCTCACCGAGCGCCTGGGTCAACTCCACGACCTCGGCCTCCAGCTGCTCCTCCCGGCTTGACGGCCCCGACCGACCCGCCACCAGCGCGGTCCTGCCGGCCTCGATGAACTCCGCCTTCCACCGGCCAATCGACTGCTCGGAAACCTTCTCCTTCCGCGCCGCCTCAGCCATCGACATCTCCCCAGCCAAGATCGCCAACACGATCCGGGTCTTCTTCTCCGGCGGGATCAACGGCGATCGACCCATCGCCTCACCTCCTGCTCAAACGCCGATCATGCCCTCACAACCGGCCTGCCAGAAAGTTTGAAGCGGAACATCCGCGACGACACGCCCACCTCAGCCAGCACGCTGCTGCGAGAACTCAGCGACCCGGCTGCCCGGCTGTTCGACGCTGTCCAGCGCTATACCGACGGCCTGCACTCAGCCGCCGAGCAGCTGGTTGGCTCCCAGATCGTTCAGATGCTCGACGCCCGAGCCGACCAGGTCGTCCCCGAACTCACCAGCGAGCCGTCGTGGCCGACGCTGCGGGCACATCTTCTCGCTTTGGCGGCTGAGACCGGTGAGCATCCGCTCCTCCACATGCAGATAGCCGCCGCCGGACGAGAGCTCCACACCGCCGGAGACTTGGCCGCCGTGCTGGACTGGCGCCTCCCAGAGCCCGCATTAACTGACCCAGGACCGCTTCCCTGGCTTCCCGGCATACCGAAAGCGCTTCAGAGTCATCCCGTTTGGGGCGAGTACCTCTCCACGCGGTCCGAGCTGGTGATTGGCCTCGCCACACAGGTTCGACGCCACGCCGCCCAGGACGGCACGCAGCCGGTGTGGGCGCCGCTCAGCGGTCACCCGAACGCCGCCGTCATTGGTGACGTCGCCGTCTGGCGGGCCGCCGTCGGCATCGACCCCCGAGACCGACGACCCACCGGAGCAGGGCAGTTGCAGACTGCGGCCGCCCTCTGGCAACAACGCCTTGACCGACGTATCTCCCACCCAGGCGACGACCCGGCGAATCGCGACCTGCGAAGGGACCAGGTCGCCCCGAGAACCACCAAAAACTACAACCGCGAAGACCGACCTCACCCCGGGCGGTCCGAGGTCCACCCAACGTCGCTACCGCCGAGCCCTCGCTGATAGAAGGGCCACGGTCGAAAACTCGTCTGTTGGACGCCCTTTGCAGGTTGTCGGGCGACTGCTGGTCACCTTCGGTGATAACCCGGCCCGCATCCGCAGCGAACCAGCCTTCGCCATGCTGTGCGGTGTCGCGCCGCTGCCCGCCTCCTCCGGCATGACCCAGCGGCACCGATTGAACCGCTTCGGCGACCGGCAGGCCAACCGGGCGCTCATATGATCGCCATCTCCCGGCTACGCGTCGATGAACGCGCCAAGATCTACGCTGCAAAGAAAACCGCCGAAGGCCACTCCAAACTCGAGATCATCCGCTGCCTGAAACGGCTCCTCGCCCGCGAGGTCTACTACCTCCTCCGCCCCTTCGCCACCGCTCAGCAGGCCGCCCGATCCCAGACCTCGCAGCTGGCCGGTTCCTCCATCACCAGCCAGCCCGACGGAGCGCAGACGCGGTCAACAATCTGGTGGAACCCAGCAGTGACCGACCAGGCTTGACCGCGCCGAGCACCGGCACAGCATCACCAGTGGAGGAACCGGCCAGGAAGCCCTTGACACACAGGGAAGCATCCAGGGCAGCGAGTACACCGCGCACCGGTTTCGGGCCGCTTGTGAGCGGATGGGGATTCGGCAGTCGATGGGCCGGGCCGGGTCAGCGCTGGACAATGCGGGCATCGAATCCTGGCATTCCACCCTGGAGTTCGAGCTGCGCTCGGTCCAGCGGTTCGCGACCAGGGCCGATGCCCGCGGCGCGGTCGCGGCCTGGATCGATGACTACAACCGCCACCGACGGCACTCGGCCCTGCAGATGAGTTCCCCGGTCGACTTCGAGCTAGGACCGCAGGCGCCATGAGCTGGATCCCGACCCGACATGGTGCCACCGTCCTCGCCGTGGTCAAGGCCGAACCCTCCGGGTGGCCTTCGGCCAGACTTGACCCCGGCTGCGGGCGCCGCCGTTCAGCAACAGTCGGGAACAGGCCGTTTCAAGATCAAATCCCACCAACTCAAGTCTCTACGGTTTCAGGGGATTGCCGGCCTTCGGAGCAGCACTGGGCGGCATGTTCGTCGAGAGGTGGACGGGTCGGCCTCCGCTACGCGCGTGTTCCGGGGAGCTGGTGAGTTGTGTCCCGCGAAGAGGTGCCTAGAAGAACGACCGCCGGAGGGCATCGCGCACCACCCGCTCCAGAGGCCAGTCCTGATCGATCTCTAAGGCAGATGGCAAAGTGCTTGGGTAGGCCGACCCAGGCCCTACCCAGGCGGCAATGGCCGAGCCGTCGAGGCCGACGACCAAGATCCCGTTGGCCAGGAAGTTGTCCTCGATCGCTTGGTTAACTATCTCGACTTCAAGTGTGGGGACGTATTCGACCGCGACCCACCGCTGGGTGTCTACCAGATCCTCGAGCGGGGCTACCACGGCGGGATCGACGTCGGCGGTGGAGTCGTAGAGACAGCCCACGTCGAGGGAGTCCTGTACAGCGGTGTCGAGGTCGCCGACCTCAAACACAATCGCGGAGGGCTTGGGATCTGCCCTCATTCGGCGCGGGGGTATCGCGCCCGCCTGATAGGCGAGACTCGGAAACTCATGCACCACCACTTTGACCACTCGCTGCTGTACGACCAGCTCAGCTTCTGTTTTGCCGCCGATCTGTGCGATCAGCTCCGGTCGAGGGGAATTGCCTCCAGCCTCGCCAGCCCCGGCACGCTGCTCCCTGAGAACAACGGCGAGGACCTGCTCGCTATTTTCGGCGGCACGACGGGCGTACTCGTGGATATCAGGCAGGGTTTCTGCCAGGCGAAGGACCTCAGCCAGGCCGGCGCTCATGAATCGGCGGGATGAGGGGGCCAACTCGACGAACTCGGCGGCGGCGGCCTCAAGAATCCGGTCAAACAAGGGTGTCGCGGCGGTAGAGGTCAATCGGCGCAGCTGATCGCCATGCTGTTTGGCGTAGGCCAAGAACTGGTCCGGATGCGCGGCGGCGACCCGGACCGCTTCATTGTCGTTGGCGAGCCCGCCGATCAGGCTGGCTACGTCCTCAGCTGTCGCCCGGAGATCTTGGGCCTGGCCCTGGTCAGTGACGCCGACCAGCCGCTGCTCGAGCTGGCCACTAATCACGCGGCCGATCGCATCGCCTCGGCCGTCGGTGCGGAGCTGTCGGAGTCGGGCCCACCCCTCTTGCGCATCACCGATCGCATCCGCCGCGTCGACCTGGCCTGAGGCACGCAGCAGCAGTTTCCCGACGGCAACAGCAACTGGAACCGCCCACTCCACTGCCACAGAAGAACCTTGGCATAGCCGCCCAGCCGACCGCGGTAGCAGCCTCGACACACAGTGTGTGACTCGTCCCTCAGCTGCGCCGCACGAAGCCTCCGCTCAGGACGCTCGTTCGCTACCCAACACACGACGGCCTCGAAGGGAACACACGATGGCGGTTCGGCGCATGGTGGACGGTCGGCTATGGAGACGGCTTCCCCCTCTGTCCGAGGTTCCGCTCGGCCAGAGGCTGGGTGACGTGCAGGTCCGCATCTAGCGCTTGGCGGAAGCTGCCAGGACCGGGGTCAGCTCGTCGTCGCTGTCGAGTGTGGATGAGACCAGTCGCCGGACCGAGGCGGCGTCGTCGAGATCGATGGCGGCGTCGGCGAGAGAGGCGCAGCGGGCAAGGTCGAGTGCGCGCACCCGGGCTTTGACTGGGGGCACAGATTTGGGGGACACGCTGAGTTCGCGGACTCCGAGTCCGAGCAGGACAGGAATCGCAGTGTGGTCGGCGGCGGCTTCTCCGCAGACGGCGACCGGGACCCTGCCGGCCGCGGTGTGACAGACGTGCCGAATAAGTCTGAGCACGCCGGGGTCCAAGGGGTCTGAGAGGGCTGCGACGGCAGCGTTTCCCCGCTCCGCGGCGAGCGTGTATTGGGTCAGGTCGTTTGTTCCGATGCTGATGAAGTCTAGGTAGGGGAGGAACGTCGCGATCTTCAGCGCGGCGGCAGGCACTTCGACCATCATGCCGACGCGTAGTCCTTCGGGGAGGCCAGCAGGACTGGCTGCTTCCTCGAGCATGCTACGCGCGGTCCGGATTTCGGCGATGGTTGTCACCATCGGGAACATCACACTGGTTGGCACTCTCCTGGCCACTTGGCATATGGCTTGGAGCTGCTCGAGCAGCAGCTCCCGACGGTCGAGTGAGAGCCGAATTCCGCGGTGTCCGAGGAACGGATTCTCTTCGACCGGCATTGGCAGGTAGGTCAGCGGCTTGTCTCCACCTACGTCCAGGGTGCGGAATGTGACACGGCGGCCACCCAGGGCGTCAGCGATGGCGAGGTATTCCGCGACCTGCTCTTGGAGGTCGGGGGCCCGATCGCGGTTGAGGAACAGGAATTCGGTACGGACCAGGCCGGCGCTGTCTGCTCCTTCGGCAGCCGCCGCGTGGGCGTCCGCGCGCGAGCCGAGGTTGGCGGCGACCTCGATCCGCGTACCGTCGACGGTGACGGCGGGTTCGCCGGCCGCGGCGCGGTGTTTGCTCTCCTGGGCAGCCAGTTCGGCTGCCCGCTGGCTGAAGTGCGCCAGCTGTGGCGGCAGGCGGGTCGATGACGAGCTCGCCGGTGGCGCCGTCGATGACGACGGTGGTCCCTTCGGCCAAGCCGAGTACGCCAGGTCCTGCCGCAACGAGGGCCGGGATGCCGCGTGAACGGGCGAGGATCGCGGCATGTGAGCTTGGGCTGCCGTAGGCGAGGACGATTCCTTGCACCGCGTCGGGGTCGAGTTCGGCGGCCTGCGCGGGGGTCAGTTCCTTGGCTATCAGGATGCCGGGTCCGGTCATGGCGACGGCCGGCGCGCCGGTGAGCGCAGCGAGCATCTGAGTTCCCACGGCGCGTACGTCCTCGGCGCGGGCGCGCAGGTAGGGGTCTGGCAGTTCAGACCATTGCTTCTCGACGACAGCGAGGGCGTCGACCCAGGCCGTGACCGCACCGGCGCCGGAGTTGATTCGGTGTTTGACGTCGGCGAGCACTTCGGCGTCGCCGAGGAGCATCAGGTGGGCGTCGAAGATTTGGGCTTCCTGGGGCCCGACCTCCCGGACGGCGACGGCTTTGATGCGCTCGATCTCCCGACGCACGGCGGCTACCGCCTCGACGACACGACGCCACTCAGCCGTTGGGGTGCCTGTGGGGCCGCGGCGGTCGGGGGCTGCAGGGGAGCGCAGCATCCGGACCGGTCCGATACGGATGCCTGGTGAAGCCGGCAACGGTCCGGCATTCTGCACCTGGACAGGGGTTGGTGCATCATCCAGCGGCTCGTCGAAGTTGCGCGCGGCGAGGGCGAGCAGGTGGTCGATCGCCTCGGGCGCCTGCGGACCCGAGGCCGAGATCTCGACCTGATGGCCGTGCAGGGCAGCGAGCGTTGCGACCCGGCTGAGGCTCGCCGCCGGGACCGGGCCAGTTCCGGTGGTCAGATTGCGCAGCCGGACCGAGGCGTCCAGACCACGCATCTCGCTGACGAGGCGCGCGGCTGGCCGGGCGTGCAGTCCGTGGCGGTTGGCGATTGTGAACACCGCCACCACATCCGCCGGATCACCTGCGACAGGCGTGGGCGGCGATGTGTCTTCCGGATTGCTCAGTTGAGCGTCTTTACCCATAAGTGCGCTGTGGGCTTCGGCGGCGACTTCCTTGCGGCCGGCTCCTCCAGCGGCTGCTACGGCCGCGACAACCAATCCTTCGACGAGTGGTGCCGCTGACAGAACGACCCGCTCACGCACCTTTGGATCATCGATGAGATCGAGGGCAAGTTCGGCGCTGAGAACCGCGCTGCCGAGGTCCATGAGCACGACGACGCCCGCGGGGCTGTCAACCTCCTGGATTGCCTCTTTGATGCGGACGGCGTCTGTGCCGAGGGTTACCTCGTCCAGGCCTGCGGCCACCGCGATGGGGACCGGGCGGCCGTGCAGCATCTCGGCTGCCAGTGCCACGGCGGCTCGGGCCAGGGCGCGGCTGTGCGAGACAACGACGATGCCGACGAGGCATCGGGACGAATCGTGTTCAGCTGTTGCCATCACCATTCCCTCGCCATCCTTCGCTGAACTATTGCCACGAGTCGTACGCCGGATTACAGCGATGCTCGCGTCGCCGCGGCCATGAGCAGCGCGACCGTGGTGGCGCCCGGGTCCTGGTGCCCGACGCTTCGCTCGCCCAGGTAACTGGCCCGGCCCTTCCGCGCGAGCATTGGCGTGGTGGCATCGCGCCCGTTCTCCGCTGCGACCAAGGCCAGCTTCAGCGCGTCGGCCTTGTCCAGACTCTCTGAGACAGCGCTGTCAAGTGCGTGCACCGCCGGAGCAAGCGCGTCATACATCGTCTTGTCCCCGGCTTCGGCCTTGCCGCGAGCGACGATCCCTTCTAGGCCGGCGCGCAACGCTGCCGCGAGCTGGGCCAGTGAGATCTCTGCAGTGTCACCGAAGGACGCCCCGGCTCGGAGGAAGAACGTGCCGAACAACGGACCGCTGGCGCCGCCGACGGTGGAGACCAGAGTCATGCCGACCTTGTTGAACAGTGCCGACGCCGTTACCGGTGGGGTGTCGTCGAGCGCGACGAGGACGGCCCGCATCCCGCGGTCCATGTTTGCGCCGTGGTCGCCGTCGCCGATCGCGGCGTCAAGGTCGGTCAGCAGGTCTTTGTTCTCGGCGACGAGCAGGGCGAAGCTTCGGATCCACCGGTCCAGAGCTGCCGTCGCCACCGTTTCGTCCATGTTCAGGCGCCCCATCTCAGTGCCGGAGTCTTCACGGGAGCATCCCAGAGGGAGAGTAGTTCGTCCCCGACTTTGAGCAGGGTCACCGACGTGCCGGCCATGTCGAGCGAGGTGATGTAGGAACCGACAAGCGAGCGCGCCACCTGCACGCCGTGAGCGGTCAGGACTCGATTCACCTCGTTGTACATGACATACAGCTCGATGAGCGGTGTGCCACCGAGCCCGTTGACGAACGCGATGACGTTGTCGCCGTTGGTGAATGGCAGGTCGGCTAGCACGGGTTCGACGAGCATCTCAGCGATCTGACGTGCGGTGCCCAGTGGCACGCGTTGACGGCCGGGCTCGCCATGGATGCCGACCCCCAACTCCATCTCGTTTTCACCGAGGTCGAAGGTGGGCTTGCCGGCTGCCGGAACGGTGCAGGAGGAGAGCGCCAGGCCCATGCTCCGACCATTCGCGTTGACCTGGCGGGCGATGTCGGCCACCTGCTCCAGGGTCCGGCCCTGTTCGGCTGCGGCGCCGGCGATCTTTTCCAGGAGCACGGTGACCCCGACGCCTCGCCGGCCAGCGGTCCAGGTGCTGTCCTGGACGGCGACGTCGTCGTCGGTGACCACGGAGAGGACCTCGGCACCAGTTGCCGCGGCCATCTCGGCCGCCATATCGAAGTTCATGACGTCGCCGGTGTAGTTCTTGACCACATGCAGGACACCGGCGCCGCCGTCGACCAGCTTCGTCGCGGCGAGCATCTGATCGGGTACCGGAGAGGTAAAGACCTCACCCGCACAGGCCGCGTCCAGCATGCCCAGCCCCACGAATCCGCCGTGAAGCGGCTCATGACCCGATCCTCCGCCTGAGATGATCCCCACCTTGTCGCGTCGCGGCCCGTCCCCACGGTAGATGATCTTGTGCTGATGGTCGACGCGAAGATCCGGATGTGCCGCCTCAATCCCCCGCAGCGCTTCGGCGACGACGTCTTGTGGGTCGTTGATGAGCTTCTTCATGGTGTTGGTCTCCTTAGTCGGATCGAGTGATGGGGTCAGGACGAGATGCGCTGCTGGCTCGCCGGTTCAGGGTTCACATCCGGCTGGCTCGAGGGTTCGGGGTCAGCGAGATCAATTCCCTCTGAAGAGGTTGCCCGGTCGGCCGGGGTGCGGGCAAGCACGCCATACAGCAGCGCGGCGGCGACACCAGCGAGGAGTTCCGCGACGACGTAGACGGGAAGTTGCCTCCACTCCACCTGACCGCCCGCGATCTGCTGGACGAGCATCGGCCCGAAGGTGCGAGCCGGGTTGATTGAGGCACCGGTTGCGGGAGCCACCGGAATGATGGCCGCGAAGACGACCAAGCCGATCGCGACGCCAGCAAAACCAGCAGCTGCCTTGCGGTGGATCACGCCGAAGATGACGAACACCAGGATGAAGGTGCCGACGAACTCGGCGGTGAACGCCTGGGTCCAGCTGATGGAACTGTACGTGGCGACACCGAGGCCCACGTCGCTGGCCTTCTGACCCAGAACGCCGATGATCGCCGCCGCCCCGAGGACCGCACCGGCCACCTGCGCGAGGACATATCCGGGCACCTGCCGCCAGGGGAACTTGCCCGACACTGCGAGCCCGAGCGTCACCGCAGGGTTGATGTGGTTGCCGCCGATGTGGCCCAAGGCGTAAACCGTCGCCACGACGACCGTGCCGAACGCCAATGAGATCATGCCCAGATCAGCCATCGTGAACGGCGCATCGCCGTTGACGATGAGCGTGGCCGGGACCGATCCCACGCCGATGAAGACCAGAAACGCGGTCCCGATGAACTCAGCCGCCAACTTCTGCGCCTGCGAGCTCTCATCCAGCATGGCCCTACCTCCTTGATTTCTGAAGAGAATTCGATAATGTCGAATACCGTTCGGAGCATACACACATGGTTCACTATGATGCAAGACACATCCGGAAACTTTTGCAGAACCGAACCCGAGCAAGGAGGGACGCGTGATCCAGTCGATCGACCGTGCGATCCGGGTGCTTTTCGCGCTGCAGGGGGCCCGGCGCATGACCCTGTCCGAGCTCGCCGGCCGTCTCGAACTGCCGCCCTCGACTGTTCACGGCATCGTCCGCACCCTGGTCGCCCAGGGCATGGTCGTGCAAGAGCACGGTTTCGGCCGCTACCAGCTGGGCCCGGCGGTGCTGCGGCTCGGCAGTGTCTACCTCGACACGCTCGAGCTGCGATCCAAGGCCATCCCCTGGGCCGAAGACCTCGCCCGCCGCACCGGTTGCGCCGTGCGCACCGGCGTGCTGCTCCTCGATGACGTGGTGATCATCCACCACGAACCCAGACCTGACGGCAGCCGACAAATGCCCGAGGTGGGCATCGTTATCCCAGCCCACGCAAGCGCCCTGGGCAAAGCCATCCTCGCTTTCGACGACGAGGCCGCATCCCGCATACTCGCGGCGTCGACCCTGCGGAGCATGACTGGTGAGACCATCACTTCACCCATCGACCTCAAGCAGCAGCTCGCTGACATCGCCTCCACAGGGCTCGCTCGAGAGCAGGAAGAGGCCGTCCTCGGTGAATGCGTGATCGCCGGGCCGGTCTTCGACGTGTCCGGCGCGCCAGTAGGAGCCATCGGGCTAGTGGTGCCCTCCGCGAACTGGCCCGTCGACCCAGCAACCAGCGACGCCGTCCGCGACGCCGCACGCGCTATCTCAAAAGAACTCGGCGCCATGTCCTGGCCGCCAGCCCGCAGCTAAGCCGTAGAAGGATCTCAACCGCCCCGAAGCCGCACTCCGCTCAAACCTGGCCCCGCCGAGTGGTGCCGGCCTTGGTGACCTGGCCGACGGCTAATGTCACCACGAGCACCGACGGTCGAGGCATGGAAGAATCAGCGTGACGATGGTGAACAGCAATGACCTCGCTGGCTGCCGTATCCGTGTGGGTCCACAGCCGTACGCACCGGCGCGGACAACGCTTCCTGACGCAATCTCCGCGGCATTCAGGACGAGGCTGCTGAGTGACCAACTGAGTGACTACCGGGTCGACGACCCGCACATTCAGGCACACGTACACGGACCGAGTCCACGCTCAGTCCTCGCCCTGGACGACTCACAGACCTTGCTTCGGGACAAAGAGGTCACCGCTGCCGTCGCTGCCAAAGTGAGCAGCTGTCTAACCATCTGGCCCTCAACGTGCCGGGTAAGCACCTTGTCAATCAGACGGGGCCAACACCAGCCCCAGCCCGTGTTCTCCGATCTATGTGACCCGAGATTGAGAGCTACTTGGCGGCATTGGCAGCCTTCGATGCGAGGTACGTTGTCGAGTCACCTGTTAGTTCCTCGTGATATCCGCTCGAGTGCGTCGAGATTCTTCCGATCGGCCTCGGGCGGTGCATGGAGGTACTTCTGCGTCGTCTGGATCTGGTGGTGACCCATCCGGTCCATCACCGACCACAGATCTCCTTGACGGCTCCCGCCACTTCTTCGATCACTGGTCTAGGGGCAGGTCGTGCGTCCGCAGCACGTCGGCCGGCGTGAGCTCGGCGAAGCAGTGCGGATACGGGCCGTGGCCGAGATCCTCGACCAGGATCGGCAACCGGTCGCGGTCCATTTCCAGCACGACGAGTTCGGACGGATCGAGATCGGCGTAGTGGTTCATAACGATGCCGGGGACCTGGTCGGCGAACGAGCAGTGCACAAAGCCTTCACGCTCATACCCCAGGCCGCGGCTCGACCATGGGTAGCGGCCGGTAGCCTCCGCCTCTGCCCACGCCGACCGCTCCGCAAGGTGGAACACCGGCTCGGGAATCGGCTGAGGCGCGGCGAGCAGACCGAGCCCGACCAGATCAGCGCGTAGCCGCTCGGCGTCGGTGAAGTTCAGCGCAGCCATGCCGAGTGTGGCGGCGGCGGCCACATTGGCTGGGATGTCGTCGATGAAGACCGTCGAGTCGGCGGACAAGCCGTGCCGATCGAGGGCCAGTTGGTAGAGCGCCGGCTCAGGCTTGAGCAGCCCTTCGGTGCCGGAGACGACGATGGCCTCGAAGCGGCGCAGGATGCCGAAGCGCTCGGTCGCACGCGGGAAGGTCTCGGCGGACCAGTTGGTCAGCGCGATCAACCGGACCCCCGACTGCCCCAGTTCAACGAGGAGTCCGCTCGTCCCGGGCACCATGCCGGTCAACGTCGCGTCGAAGTGGACGCGGTAGCCGAGGATGGCCTCCCGGTCATCCGGGAAACGAGCGATGAGCTCCCGCTCCGCCTCCTCGAACGAACGGCCGCCGTCGTTCAGCCGGTTCCAGCCGGCGAAGTCGACTCGTTCCAGGAAAGTCGCGACCTCCTCAGCCGGCAGCACGCGCTCATACGCTCTACGCGGATCCCAGGACACCACCACGCCGCCTAGATCAAAGATGACCGCATGGCTCCGCATCACGTCTCCTCCGGATGAAACCACAACAGCAGACAATGGTCATACGAACACCGAGATGCCGGCCATCGCGGCGGCGATCATCAGGAAGCCGAGCGATGCTAGACCACTGCTGAGTGACCAAACTACGGGGTCGACGTCCCGTACATTCAGGCACACGTTCACACCGACGAAGAAGTGACCATGGAAGGGATAGTCGCGCAGCATCCAAGAAATCAAGTTTGAGCGAGAGTTCAGTGACGAGAGGCTCGGCGGTGATCCGGAGAGAATCCGTCGTCTAGAGCCCGTGGTCACGAGTTCCGATCTCAACTGGAAGACGGTTGATCTTGTGGATCGAACACCAGAACCACCACGCCGGGACACACCCGAGCAAAGGTATGGACAGGACCTCTTTTAGTTCAGCGGGCGATCGCCTGGCTGGGGACCGATTTCCCACTGGTCAATGACTTCGCCAGTCGCGATGTCGGTCTCGGTGATCACCCCGCCCATACTCGCGAGAGCTATGAACTGCTCGAAACGCAGGCTGTCCTCTGAGAACGGCTCAGCGCCCCTCCGCCGGATATCCACGTAACTTTGCAGGTACTCGGGGTCGTAGAGCTTGGTGATGTGATACGGCTCGACCCTGGCGCGGAACCACGGATCCGCGAGTTGACGCGCGCGCTCGTCTCGCACGGGTGGAAACGCCTCGACGATCTCCTCGCAGCGGCGAGCAAGCTTCTCATCCGGTTGGCTGGTGCCGTCGAGCAACGAGCGGTGCTCGTGCACGACCTCAGCTAGATAAACCGGGTCATGCATTCGCCGTAGCGCTTTGGGACCGTAGTGATCATCGCGGTCGGGGCGGTCCATCTCCTGGCGCCACTGATCGAGCAATTCCGGATACTCACCGAGGACTCGCTCAGCACCGGTCGGATCAAGATCATCATCCATGTGCTTCCACGTTACGAGCATGGTGTGACAATGATCAACAATGAGCGACGTCCCACAGGAAATCGTGCTCGACGAACGTCTAGCAGGCGAGCTGCGACGAAGAGGGATCGAAGTGCACGCCGGCGACCGTGTTCGCTTACAGCTCGTTTCTCAGCAAGAACACAACGACCAAGAGATCGCCACATGGGAAGCATTCGTCGGCGGTTTCACGAGTGAAGAATCAGACCTCGCTGAGCGCTCCGAAGACATCCCTCCGTCTCCGCTCTGTTTCCCTGATCAGCGGGCTGTTTCTCCGCCCGCGACAGCTCGGGTACCATCGAAACAGCGGTCTCTAGTGTCCCCCAAGTGTCCCTGGGGGACACGCAAGGACCACTTGGAAGCCGACGCCAGGCGACCAAGCTCAGAAAATACCTGATCAGAGGCGCAGCCTTCCGAGGAGTGCTCCACCTTGGATGGGTGGAACACCTGCCGGATTCAGGGTCAGGCCCATTTCGCTGGCCTCGTCGCGGGTCGCCGATTTCCGCATTCGCGCTCGGCAACGTATGGTAACCGGTTACAGAGTGTCACCCGTTCGGCGAACAGGTCGGGCGGACGACAGCTGACAAACCTGGAAGGCCAGATCACATGCGACTGGATTTGAACGGCCCCTGGCGGATGCGCGGTACTGACGACGCCGATTGGATCGACGCCCAAGTGCCGGGAACCGTGTATTCCGATTTGTTGACCGCGGGCCTCGTCCCGGACGCGTACTACCGTGCCGAAGAGTCTGCGGTCCAGGCGGTCTTTGACAAGGACTATGAGTACACCCGGACCTTCACGATCGATCAGCAGCTCATGGAGAGAGACGAGGTCACTCTCTGCTGTGAGGGACTCGACACCCTTGCGACGGTAACGGTGAACGGGACGATCGTGGCCACGACCGACAACATGCACCGCGCCTACCGCATCCCGATTCGCGACGCGCTCCGCTTGGGCGACAACGAAATCACGATCTCATTCGCGTCACCGGTCCAGTTCGTCAAGGCCGTGGAAGCCGAGAACCCCGGTTCGCAAGGACTTACTCACCTTCGAAAGGCCGCGTGCAGTTTCGGGTGGGACTGGGGACTTAGCCTGCCGGACTCCGGCATCTGGCGTCCCATCTACGTCGAGGGACACGACGTCGCGCGACTGGCCGATGTGCATGTGCTGCAGCATCACGGAGACGGCGCCGTCGTCCTCGAAGTCCGGTCCGAGATCGAACGACTGGCCACTCCGGGTGATGTGCAGATCGAGTTGTCTGTCGAGGATCCCAACGGAACCGTCGTCTTCGAGCGGACCGAAGAATTCGGCGGCGCCGACACCCACACGATTTCTGCGCCCGTTCCCGATCCGGAACTATGGTGGCCCGCCGGTCAGGGTGACCAGCCCCTCTATCGTGTGCGGGCACAGCTCCTCCAGAGTGGCTCGATCCTCGGCGAGAAGCTCGTCAAGGTTGGACTCCGCGAGGTCCGGCTCGTTCGAGAGAAGGACCCCAAGGGGCGACGCTATGCGTTCGAAGTGAACGGAGTGCGCATCTTCGCGAAGGGTTCCAACATGATCATCCCGGATGCCATACTCGCCCGGCGGTCAGAGGAATCCGCTCGGAGGATGGTCCGCGACAGCGTCGATGCGAACTTCAACTTCATCCGGATCTGGGGCGGCGCCGTGTACCCCGACGACTACTTCTACGATCTCTGCGATGAGCACGGCATCCTGCTGTTCCACGATCTCATGTTCGCGAGCGCCTTCTATCCCGTCGACGACGCGTTCATCGAGAACGTGTGCGCCGAGGTCACCGACAACGTCAAGCGGGCGCGCAACCACGCGTCCCTAGCGCTGTGGAGTGGGAACAACGAGGTCGAACTCACCTTGAACATCCTCAGCGATCCCGATGCGCTCGCGGCACTGGAGGCCGTGGGCGGTTCTGCGCAGCAAGTGCTGCCCGAGCAGTACGTCGCCAAACTTCGGGCCGACATCCTCACCCTCTTCTACGACGTGCTGGCACCGCTCGTCACCGAGCTCGACCCGCAGACGAGCTGGGTCGAGGGGTCGCCGATCAGCGACTCCCCGGGCGAGGTGAAGGTCACTGACATGCTGCGAGGGACCGCCGACGGAGACATCCACTACTACCTGGCGTTCGACGGTCGGCGCCCGTATGAGGAGATCCGTGAACTCAATGCGCGATTCCTGACGGAGATCGGCTTCCAGAGCTATCCGGACTATAAGACGATCGAGGCATTCACGGTCGTCGACGACCGGAGCCCGCACAGCGAGGTCATGCTGCAGCACCAGAAGAGCCACGACGGCAATCAGATCATAGAGACCTACGTCGCCCGCGACTTCCAGGTCCCGGCCGATTTCAAGACCTACGTCTATGCAACCCAAGCGATCAACGCCGTCGTCACGGCCGCCTGTGTCGAACACTTCCGCCGGCAGACCGGCGACTGCATGGGATACCTGGCGTGGCAACTCAACGATTGCTGGCCTGCGGTCTCCTGGGCCGGTGTCGACTATTACGGACGCTGGAAAGCGCAGCAGTACAGCCTGAAACGCGCCTTTGCGCCGGTGATGGCCTCCGCCGTCGGCGAGGGGAGCAAGGTCGAGATCCATGTCAACAACGACGCGCGAGAAACCGCGAGCGTCGATCTGGAATGGACCCTCCACGACGGGGCGAACCGCATCGTCGCCGCCGGCAAGAAGCACATCGAGGTTCCGTCGCAGTCGGTCACTTGCGCGGTCGATGCCGACTTCGCCAAGCAGATTCGTGGCAGTGGGAACGAGCACTACCTCGCTTTCTCGGTCGCCGATCGCGGGAAGATCCTCAGCCGCGGCGCGCACCTCTTTGTCGCCCCGAAGGACTACCGGTTCTCGGCGCCGAAGATCCGTGCGTCAGTGATCGACGAGGGTGACGGATTCCGCTTGGGGATCGTCTCGGAGACGCTCGCGCTCGCGGTGGCGGTGGAGGTCGACGGCTATGACGCGACCTTCAGCGACAACTACTTCCATCTGGTGCCCGGCATCGAATACGTGGTGCAGCTGCCGAAATCGACCGTGTCCGCCGAGGTGAAAGCCGAGGAGGTCGAGACCGCCCTGAGGTTCATGACGGCGTTCGACCTGCAGCCCAGCTAGCTCCAGGACGCGTCGCGGATCGCGTCGAGGATGCGGAGCGTCGCGACCGTGTCGCCCAAGCTCATGACGTCGCTCTCGGTCTCGCCTGCTGCAACTCGTTCGGCCACGTGCAGCGCCTGATAGGCGAGCGGGCCGAGCGGGGTTTCGACTTCGACCCGTTCCACGGAGAAATAGGGATCCTCAGTGTTGCCATTCAAGGTGTGGATGTCGAACCGGTGGGCGCCGTGGAAAAAGGACGGCACGTGGATGCTTCCATACGTGCCGCTGATCGTCGCGGAGTTCGGCAGCCACTGCGTCAGGGACGTCTGCATCGTCGCGGGCTTGTCGCCGAAGGTCAGCCCCGCCGCGACGCTCAGGTCGACTCCCGAGTCGGACTTGACGGACGCGGCCGCGATTTTCGTCGGCGATCCCAGGTAGTCCTGGAGGAGCTGAGCCGGATAGACGCCGACCTCGAGGAGGCTTCCGCCGCCCCTCGATGGATCGAGCAGGAAGTCGTCACGTGCCCCGCCGAGGATGGGGAACCCCAGACTGGCCTGAGCGGCAGTGATCTCGCCGATGTGCCCTCCATCGACCAGCGCGCGGATCTGCTGCCAGGCTGGGAGGAACCGAGTCCACATCGCTTCCATGACGAAGACCTTGTGGCGTGCGGCGGCCGCGAAGATGGCCTCCGCCTCAGCCGCCGACCTCGCGAACGGCTTCTCGATGAGGATCGCCTTGCCGGCCGCCGCGATCACCTCGACCGCAGCCGTGTGCGCATCGACCGGCGAGCAGACGTAGACCCCATCGACGTCGGCCGACGCGGCGAGCTCCTCGAGCGATCCGTACGCGGAGTCGACGCCATGCGTGTCGGCGAACGCCCGGGCACGGCCGTGGTCTCGGGAACCGACGGCGACGACCTCCGCCGAGGACGAGGTCCGGATCGATCGAAGGAACTCGACGGCAATTGAGCCGGGGCTGGAAATCCCCCAGCGGAATCTCTGGTCGCTCATCGGGTGGATCCCTTCGTCGTCGTTGATTTCCGGCGGCGCGGCCGGTAACGTCATGTCACTGGTTACACAGTGTAACCTCTCCAGGAGATTCCATGATGAACCCGGTTCGAATCGGCGTGCTGGGTGCTGCGCAGATCGTCAACATGGCGATCGTCAAGCCGGCACAGGCGACCTCGGGCGTTCAGTTGCACGCGGTCGCCGCCCGAGACCTCGAGCGGGCACAGAAGCTCTCGAATCGCTACGGCATCCCGAAGGCATATGGCAGCTACACGGAGCTGCTCGCGGATCCGGAGATCGATGCGGTGTACGTCCCTCTTCCACCGTCGCTCCATGGAGCGTGGACGAGTGCCGCGCTGGGTGTGGGGAAGCACGTGCTCATCGAGAAGCCGTTCACCGCCAATGGAGACGAGGCGGCAAGGCTCGTCGCGCGGGCCGATGGGTCCGGGTTCGTGGTGATGGAGGCGTTTCACTCCGTCTACCACCCGCTCATCGACGACCTGCGCGAGGTTCTCGACTCGGGGGCAATCGGGACGCCCGTCGACGCCTACGGGGTCTTCTCGATCCCCATCCCTCCCGGGAAGAGCACCCGCTGGAACCTGGCGCTGGGTGGGGGAGCTGTGATGGACGTCGGGTGCTATCCCATTCGGATGCTGCAGAGCCTGTTCGGACCGGATGCCGAGGTGCTCAGCGCGAGCGCGCTGCAGTCCGGCGGAATCGATCGGGCCATGACGGCGACACTCCAGTTCGCCCACTGCCCCCGCGCCACGATCAAGGGGAGCATCTGGTCTGCCGCATTCGAACTGGTCGTCGCGATCCCCAGTGGGGTTCTCGATGCGGTGACGCCCTCGGCGGGTTGATATCGCTCAGCTGAGGAAAGAGCGCCAGGCTGCGATCTCGAGTGCGGTCATCTCGAGCAGCGCCCGTGAGCCGGGCGCGGACGACATGATCGCAATCTCTCGTTGCACGAGCCCGATCACGGCGCTGGACATCGCACCCACGGTCAACTCTGGGTCGAGCTCGCTCCGGATAGAGCCGTCGTCCTGCCCGGCGCGGAAGATGTCAATCGCATCCGCGTGGAGGGCCCTCATCGCGGCGTCCTGCGCCTGCTGCTCTGCTTCATCCATCCCGGTGTACCGGAACCTGAAATCGAAGAAGGAGAGGAACCTGAACAACTCCGGCGACTCCATCGCGACCCTGCTCTGGTCTTGCAGCACCGTGAGGAGCCGCTCACGCCCGGACCCGGCGACGGCCTCCGCCTCTTGGGCGTGATCGGACAGGCGACGGAGTACGGACTTCTGGGTGTAGACGACTGCCGCAGCGAGCGAGTCGAAGTATTTGTAGAAGGTCTTGCGGCTGGTACCCGTCCGCTTCACGATCTCGGTCACGCTGAGGGCGTCGGCGACCGGGTCGGAGACAGCCGCGATGATGCTGTCCGCGAAGTCCTCGCGCTGGCTGTGCCGGAAATCCGCCCAACGATCCGGGGCCTCCACTGGCGCGCTCATCGCACCAGCATAGGCATCACCTTTCGCTTCGAACGTCCGGCTTGACGGCACGTCGCAGGATTGGTAACGTCCAGTCACCGGTTACAGAGTGTAACCACTATTTTCGATGGTGAGAATGAAGGAGCCGTGGCGCCAGATGACGGCCCGTACCCGGCGAACCGCGATCGGACGCCAACTGGGGCGATTCGTGTGCCAGACCCTATTGCGGTCGGTGATGAAGCCCATGCAGCAGTCGCGACGGAGCCAGTTCGCCGCGCTCGCGGCACCCCGCGGACGGATCGTCATGCTCGGCGACAGCATCACCGAATTCGGAATGTGGTGCGAGTGGTTCCCGGACGCCCAAATGGCGAATCGCGGAATCGGAGGCGAGCGAAGCGGCGACATCCTGGCCCGCCTGCACACCGCGATCGATCGCCCACGTGCAGTGTTCCTCCTGATCGGCACCAACGACCTCTCGGCCGCCGTGCCAGAGGCAGAGATCGCCGGCACCGTGGCAGCGACCCTCGACACGATCGCGCGCGTCAGCCCTGGCATCCCGGTGTTCCTGCAGAGCGTGATGCCCCGCAGCCTTGTGTTTCGAAATGAGATCAGTTCCCTCAACGAGCGCTACCAGGAAATCGCAGAAGCCGCGCCGGAGCAGGTGCGCTATCTCGATCTCTGGCCCGCGCTCGCGACCCCGGATGGCGCGCTCAGACCGGAGATGACCGCCGATTCCCTACACCTGAACGGCGCTGGGTATCGGGCATGGGTCGACGTCCTGCGGCCCATCATCAGCGGCATCCAAGCCTTCCCCATACAAGGAAGTAGAAGTACATGATCGTCCCTCCACGTACCCTGCCGTCGGACCTCGACGGGCGGCCGACGTCGACGCCTGCACTGCCCAAACAGCGGGCGCTGCTCTGGACGATGTTCGCGGCCAACCTCGGGATGTCGACCCTCTGGGGTTCGATCTCAGCGATCTTCCTGGCCCTTCAGCTGCAGGAGCTCAACCCCGACAACAAGGTCGGGTCTCTGACGCTCGCGATCAGCATCGGAGCGATCGGGTCGATGATCGCAGCGCCGACCGCTGGCACGCTCTCCGACCGTACCCGGACGAGGATCGGCGGGCGCGCTCCGTGGATGATCGGGGGGTTGATCGTCGCCGTGGTCGCAGCTGTCTACATGGCGTTCGCGACGAGCTCACCGGCGCTGATCGTGGCGTTCGCCGTCCTGCAGATCGGCACGTCATTCGTTGCAGCGCCGCTGATCGCGCACATCCCCGACCGGGTACCGTCGCAGCGACGCGGAACCTTCTCGTCGGTGAACGGTCTGGGGACCGTGGTCGGAGCGCTTTTCGGGCAGACCGTGGGGGCTGTGTTCGCGACCGCGATTCCGACCGGCTATCTGTCGGTCGCGACGTTATTCGCGATCGTGATCGTGATCTTCCTGATTTTGAATGCGCGCGCCTCCAACCTCGACGAGCCGCGCGAGCGATTCACGGCCATCGACGTTCTTCGTACGTTCTGGGTGAACCCGATCAAGCATCCAGACTTCTTCTGGGCGTTCACGGGACGCCTCCTTCGCGGCTATTCGAAAAACTCGACGAGCAGCGCAAGGCGCTTGGTGATCAAGTATTCGACGTCCTCGGCGAGTCGTTCAGAGGGAAGAGCCTGCGCGATTTGTTGATTGAAGCGGTGCGGTACGGCGAGCAGCCAATCGTCAAGGCCCCGCCGAGTGGTCAGCCGAAGGCCGCTATACGGCGCCCCGCGCCGCTTCGTGACTTAGGGGCTTTGTCGATCGAAAGGTCCTCAATATTCGGAGACACCCACGTCGGCGAGTGAACCGCTGCAAGGCGGTCTGGCCGGAGGCAGGGCTGGATCGATCGGCCGCGCCAATGACCAGGATTTACTAGCCGTCTCCCAGAAAGAAGATGATCATGACGCTGGAGGCCCGTGACAAGTTGATGTCGCTGACGGATGTCTCGGAAATGTTGGGCATCCCCGTTCACACTCTGTACCGCTGGCGGTACAAGGGCCACGGGCCAGCCGGCTATCGGGTAGGCCGTCATGTGCGGTATCGCAGAGAGGCCGTCGAAGCTTGGCTGGAGCAGCGGGCTGACGAGCGTCGCTAGGATGCGACAAATGACTCCCGACGCTGCGCTCTGCGCCACGGGGTGGCGGCTGAACTCAATCCACCGAAGACCTCGAGCGAACCTTGAAGCTTCCAAGATCAACAACAGCGGGCTTGATTACGAGGCCCCGGGACGCGGGATATCTGGGTAAGGCCGAGGCAGGAAGGGTCGTGATTTAGATGGCTCATATCCGTAAACTTGGCGAACGCCGTTATCAAGCACGCTGGGTCGACCCGGACGGCCGGGAATGCTCCAAGATCTTCAGTCGCCGTACCGACGCCGAGGACAAGATCAAAGAAGTTGAGCACAGCAAGCTTGACGGGAGCTACATCGACCACAAGAATCCAATAACCGTTGCCCAGTACGCGAAGCAGTGGTCCACAACCCGTCCTCATCGCTCGACGACCGCGACTCGGGTCAAATCCATGATCGACAACCACATTGCCGGAACCCGACTCGGCGGTAGGAGGCTCTCTGCCGTCCGCACATCTGAGGTACAGGCGTGGGTGACGGAGCGTTCGCAAACCCTTTCTCCTGGCACCGTGCGGCTTGTAGTACAAACGCTGCGCTCGATCTTCAATGCCGCAGTCCAAGATCGACTTCTGGCAAGGAACCCGGTCACCCGCTTGAGCATGCCGAGGTCAGAGAAGCAAAGGATTACCCCGTTGTCCGTAATCCAGGTTCAAGACCTAGCCAGCGCCATGCCAGAGCGCTGCCGAGCCATGGTCATCACCCAAGCGGGCCTCGGTCTGCGAGTCGCCGAGTTACTGGCGCTCCGCGTACAGGATGTCGACTTTCTCCGGCGTACGGCTCGGATCGAATTCCAGACAACCCCGGACGGCAAGTACCGAGTACCGCCCAAGACACCAAGATCACGACGCGTGCTGCCGTTGCCGGAAGTGATCGGCAAGGCACTCGCGGCGCACATCGCTGAGTTTCCGCCGACCGAGGACGGCTCACTCTTCACCACGGCCAACGGAAACCTGTACCGGCAAGAGCATTACGGCGCGCGGATCTTTGCTCCATCTGTGAAGAAGGCTGAGCTACCGGCTGGCACGACGAGTCACGCACTGCGCCACCACTACGCCAGCGTGCTCCTGGCAGCCGGGGAGTCTGTGGTCGCAGTCGCCGAGAGGTTGGGCCATGAGAACGCGGCGCTCGTGCTCAAGACGTACGGGCATCTGATGCCGGATTCTGAAGACCGAACCAGGCGCGCAATCGACGACGCGTGGACGAGCGACGGAACACAGACGGAATCTGATCACCGCTAGAAGGCATCGAGCCTTGTCAGAGGCCAGTTTCCTGGTTGTGGCAGGTGTTGGATTCGAACCAACGTAGGCTTCAGCCGACGATTTTACAGACCGCTCCCTTTGGCCGCTCGGGCAACCTGCCATGCCGCTCAGATCTCCATCCTGCGGCGGGGAGAAACAATACCCAACTCCGACCAGCATGGGCCAACCACTTGCTGGCACGGCTGATCGATTCGGCACAATGGGCCGGTCAAGCATCGTGGAATGGAGCGGCAAAGTGGCAGCAGACAGCTCGTTCGACATCGTCAGCAAGGTGGACCGCCAGGAGGTGGACAACGCCTTGAACCAGGCCGCCAAGGAGGTGCGGCAGCGGTTCGACTTCAAGAACACCGACGCCAGCATCCGCTGGTCAGGTCAGGCCATCGAGATGGAAGCCAGCTCCGAGGAGCGAGTGAAGGCGGTGCTCGACGTCTTCCAGTCCAAGCTCATTAGGCGCGGCGTCAGTCTGAAGGCTCTCGACGCAGACGCACCAAGATCATCCGGCAAGCTCTACAAGATCACCGCCAACATGAAGGAAGGCATCAGCCAGGAGAACGCGAAGAAGGTCTCCAAACTGATCCGCGATCAAGGACCGAAGAGCGTGAAAGCGCAGATCCAAGGCGATGAACTCCGTGTCAGCAGCAAGAGCCGCGACGACCTTCAAAAGGTCCAAGCACTGGTCAAAGGCGCCGACTACGACTTCGCCGTGCAGTTCACCAACTATCGGTAGGACGCGCCCGCCAGGCATCCGTGTCCATCCGCTAGCACACCCGGTCTTCGACATAGTGGGTACATGACGTCTCGGATCAGCAACACCACGATCGACTCGCGTAACGCCTACCAACAGTCGGTGTGGTGGGCGCAGGTGCTCGGCATGCGCGAGGATCCGCAGGATCCGAACGAGCCCGGCCACGAGGAGTGCATGATCTTCTCGGCTGATGGCCGCACCCGCCTGCTGTTCATCGAGGTGCCGGAAGCCAAACAGGTCAAGAATCGGCTTCACTTCGATCTTCGACCGACTGATGTGACCCGTGACGAGGAGGTCGAGCGCCTGCTTGGTCTCGGCGCCACCGAGGTCGCCGATCATCGTCGACCGGACGGGAGCGGATGGGTGACGCTCGCGGACCCCGAGGGCAACGAGTTCTGCGTAGTCCGCAGTGACCGCGAGGTCAGTGACCCAAACGCCCACCTGATCAGCTGACCGACGCAGGTCCAGCCTGGCGGGAGTGCCAATCAGGACGGCGGCGTCACCATCTCCTCGACGAGAGATTCTGGGGTCAATCCCGGCTGGGTCAGGTCGCCAACCCACTCGAGCGCGTCGTACGGACACTCCTCGACGCAGATGCCGCAGTACATGCAGAGCGACCAGTCAATGGCGAAGCGGTCGAGCACATTCCGCGTACGCTCCCTGGACCCGGAGGGCAGATCCAGCACCGGCTCGGCATGCGAGTCAATGTTGATGCACCAGCTAGGGCACTCCCGCGCACAAATCATGCAGGATGTACAGGCCGGCTCGATCAACCGGATCCAGCCATGCGACGCCTCTGGTGAGCTCACGTCCGCCTCCGACGCGACCTTCCGCCGACGGCAGACTCGGCCACCTCCGCCGGGTCAGGTGCGGGCTGCGAGGCATCGCGATCGCCCCACACGGCAGGGTCCGGGACGCCCGGAGGCACCAAACGCCGGCGGCCCGGCGAGGCATCGCTCTCCCCTGGCTCCTTGGCTCCAGGCCAGTTCATCCCGGTACGTGCCGCCAGCACCTCATCCTTGCGCAGCGGGATTCCCTCGAATTCGGGATTGAGCAGCAGCCGACGGCGCTCTCCGCCAACGAACTCAACACCGAACAGCTCGGCCACCTCCCGCTCATGCCACGCCGCGCCGGCAAAGACCCCCTGCACGGTGTCGATCCGAGGATCATCGCGGGGCAACGAACAACACAGCATCCTCGGTTCGGCCCTCTGGGACAGATTCCGTACGACCAGAACAACCCGGAGACAATCACGCCGACCGATCTCGTCGACGCAGCCGAGCCAGTCGAAATAGTCGAAACCCTCCGCCTTCAGCGACTCGACGCCAGCCAGCCAGTCCTCGGGCGCTAGCTCGGTCACGACATCACCCGCCCAGTGACTTGATCCAGCACCGCCGACAGCGCTTCCGGTGGAGGAGGGCAACCTGGGACGTAGGCGTCCACGGCTAGAAGCTGATCGACACCCTTGGTCACGGCGTACGAATCCCAGTAGGGCCCCCCGGATGATGCACACGCCCCGAACGAGATCACCACTGGGCGACGTCCAGCCTGCTGCTCGCAGCCGTCGACGATCGCGGCCACCGCCGGCGCCAGCCGATCCGTCACCGTGCCGGAGATGACCACCGCCACCTGCGCCCGCTCATCAAGATGCGGCAGAGGCGCTGCAGCGACAGACGAGGCGGCGTCAAATTCCAGGGCGCAACACGCCAGCGCGACGTCCAGCACGTACAGCGAGCCGTCGCCGTACCAGTCAACCCAGCGCATGAGTACACCGTAATCCGGCCCATCGGAGGCCAACCGCGGCACATAACATCCATGTTTCATTGGTTTCTCATGGGCTGAAAGAACGCTTGCCCACAGGAAGGCCGCCCTATCATGGGGTCATTGGCAGCCTCAGCGGAGATCGCAGCCACGAACCCCCTGACACTCACCAGCGGATTAAGCACGCCAAGGAGGCACGCAACGCAGTGAAGCAGGTCAATACCCTCGACCGGGTCGTGATCCGGTTCGCCGGGGACTCGGGCGATGGCATGCAACTCACAGGCGATCGGTTCACCTCCGACGCGGCAGTATTCGGCAACGACATTTCGACGCTGCCTAACTTCCCGGCCGAGATCCGAGCACCCGCCGGCACGCTGCCCGGCGTGTCAAGCTTCCAGCTGCACTTCGCCAACTACGACATCATGACTCCCGGGGACCGACCGGACGTGCTGGTCGCGATGAATCCGGCAGCGCTCAAGGCCAATATCGCTGACCTGCCACGTGGCGGCGTGATCATCACCGATTCAGCGGACTTCACCAAGCGCAACTTGGCAAAAGTTGGGTATGCCAGCGATCCGCTCACTGACGGCTCGCTCGACGACTACCAGGTGCACGCTCTGGACTTGACCGGCATGACCCTCGCAGCAGTCAAGGGGTTCGGCCTCACCCGCAAGGACGCCACCCGCGCTAAGAACATGTTCGCGCTCGGGCTGCTGACCTGGCTCTATCACCGGCCGACTGACGGCACGATCAACTTCCTCGCCACCAAGTTCGCGTCCAAGCCTGACATTCGCGACGCCAACATCACCGCATTCAAGGCCGGGTACGCGTTCGGCGAGACCACCGAGGTATTCGCCGTAACCTACGAGGTGGCGCCGGCGCCCATGCCGGCCGGAAAGTACCGCCAGATCTCAGGCAACCTCGCGCTGGCGTACGGCCTGATCACCGCATCGAGGAAATCCGGCCTGCCGCTCTTCCTCGGTTCTTATCCGATCACTCCGGCGTCTGACATCCTGCACGAGCTCAGCAAGCACAAGCGGTTCGGTGTCACCACGTTCCAGGCCGAAGACGAGATCGCCGGAGTAGGTGCCGCACTCGGTGCGAGCTTCGCCGGCCATTTGGGCGTCACCACCACTTCCGGGCCCGGCGTGGCCCTGAAGTCGGAGACCATCGGACTGGCGGTGGCAACCGAGCTGCCCTTGATCATCTGCGACATCCAGCGCGCCGGACCCAGCACGGGCATGCCGACCAAGACCGAGCAGGCCGACCTGTTGCAGGTGATGTTCGGTCGCAATGGCGAGGCACCGGTGCCTGTATTGGCAGCCCAGTCCCCAGCCGATTGCTTCCCGACCGCGCTCGAGGCGGTGCAGTTGGCGATCAAGTACCGTACTCCCGTCGTGATCTTGTCCGATGGCTACATTGCCAACGGCGCGGAGCCGTGGCCGATCCCCGACATCAATGCCATACCGGCGATCGACCCGCAGTTCGCGAAGGCGGCCAATGCCACGGACAAGTCCGGTGAGCCGGTCTTCCTGCCGTACCTGCGCGATCCTGAGACCCTCGCGCGGCCATGGGCGATACCCGGAACCGCCGGGCTGCAACACCGCATCGGTGGCATCGAGAAGGCCAAGGACACCGGAGCCGTCTCCTACGACCCGGCCAACCACGAGGAGATGGTCCGCACCCGTCAGGCCAAGATCGACGGAATCGTCCAAGACATTCCTGATCTGATCGTCGACGACCCAGCGGACTCGAACGGCCGCCACGCACGGGTCTTGGTGCTTGGGTGGGGTTCCACCTACGGGCCGATCGTCGCCGCAGCGCGCCGGGTACGCAAGACCGGCCGGTTGATCGCGTACACGCACTTGCGGCACCTGAACCCGTTCCCAGCAAATCTGGGTGAAATACTGCGTCGTTACGAGCGGGTGATCGTTCCGGAGATGAACCTCGGCCAGTTGGCGCTGCTGCTGAGGGCAAAGTACCTGGTGGACATTCGTAGTTATTCCAGGGTTCGCGGGCTACCGATCTCGCTCAGCGAACTCGCCCGTGATCTTGAATCCGAGATCGATCAACTGGAAGGGACGAATCCGTGACCGCCGTCGATCAGCTGCATTCGGAGCTTGATCACCCAACGACCATTCAGGAGGCGTCCGCGCCCGGCAGCTCTAGACAGAACCACCGCGGCCTGGCCGGCGTGCCCCTATCCCTGGAGCCCTTGAACCGCAAGGACTTCACCAGTGATCAGGAGGTCCGTTGGTGCCCTGGCTGCGGTGACTATGCAGTGCTGGCCGCCTTCCAAGGCTTCATGCCTGAACTCGGGATCAGGCGTGAGAACACCGTGATCGTCTCCGGCATCGGCTGCTCGGCACGTTTCCCTTACTACGTGGACTCCTACGGCTTGCACTCGATCCACGGCCGGGCGACCGCGATCGCCACCGGCGTTGCGACAGCGCGCGAGGACGTGGCCGTCTTTGTGATCACTGGTGACGGCGACGCACTCTCCATCGGTGGCAATCATCTGATCCACGTGCTGCGCCGGAACGTGAACTTGACGATCTTGCTGTTCAACAACCGGATCTACGGGCTGACCAAGGGCCAGTACTCCCCAACATCGGAGATCGGCAAGATCACCAAGTCGACACCGATGGGATCGCTGGACAACCCGTTCAACCCCGTTTCGCTCGCGCTCGGCGCGGAGGCAACCTTTGTTGCCCGGACCATCGACTCTGATCGTAAGCACCTGACCAGCGTGCTGAGGGCGGCAACCGCGCACCGCGGCAGCTCGCTGGTCGAGATCTACCAGAACTGCCCGATCTTCAACGACGGAGCATTCGATGCCATCAAAGACCCAGCAACATCAGCGGATGCGATCATCCCGCTGACTCATGGCGAGCCGATCCGTTTCGGTGTCGACGGGCACCTGGGCGTGGTACGGGATCCGCAGAGCGGCGCCTTCTCCGTGGCTGAGGTAGCCGAGGTCGGTCAGGACGCGTTGGCCGTACACAATGCTCACCTGGCGGATCCATCGTTTGCTTTCGCGCTTTCCCGACTGACCGATGCCGGTGTGCTGCACCGGGCGCCGATTGGCATCTTCCGTGATGTCGAGGCGCCGACGTACGACGACCTGGCCCGCGACCAAGTCGCTCTGGCAGCCAGCCTGGGAAACGACGACGACGACCTCCAGGCAATGATCAACGGCCGAGACACCTGGACTGTCCGTTAGTTTGCCTGCGCGGGGCGCTGGGAAGAGTCTCAGATACAGCTACTTCTGCCATGGAGCCCACGGCTCGCAGCCTGGCTGATTAGAGTCGCTCCTTGAGGACGACCGGTCAGGAGACGAACCATGAGCTCGAACAACCCGTACGGCGGCCCTCAGCCACCGATGCCGGGCCACGAGCCCGGCTCAGGTCCGAGGCAGCCGCTGTCACCGTACGGGTATCCTCAGCAGCCGTCGCCTGGCGGGCCGCCCACCGACTCTGGTTACTCCTTCGGACCTTTCGCCCCTGACGAGCAGACGGCGGAATGGCAGGAGAGCTCGTGGCCCGATCCTTATGGATCATCTCCTGGCTCATACGGTGCAGGTCCAGCCCAGCAGGCGCCACAGCCCAAGGGCCAAGGCAAAATCCTGATCATCGTTGGGGCGGCTGCATTGGCGGTGATCCTGATGGCCGTCTTGGCGGTGGTCGTGGCGACGCGCGGCTGGCCGGGCGCCAATCCCGGCGGCAACACCAGCACCCAAGGACAACAGGCCAATCGGTCTCAGAGCGGAGCTCCACAGCAGGCACCCCGGCCTTCGGATGCGGTGGCGGGCTACCTGCAAGCTCTTGCTGAAGGCGACGCGGTCGCTGCCTTGTCCTTTGCAGCCGATCCAGCACCCACGGGTCCCCTGCTGACCAATAAAGTGCTCGCCGTATCCGGCGAGCGCGCAGCTCTGAGCGAGATCCAGGTGCCGGTTGTCGAAGATCAGAAGGCGACATCGGTTTCGGCTACCTACACCCTTGGCAAGTCTGCCGTCAGCGAATCGTTCGACGTCGTCAAGGTGGGAGACACTTGGAAGCTCAGTCGTGCCGTCAAGGACCTCGATCTCAGCTTCATCGCTACCGGACCTGTCCCTGTCAAGATCAATGGGGTGAACGTTGACCAGGAGTCGGTCGCGGTGTTGCCCGGCTCGTACGCCTTCACCACCGGGCTGCCTTACGTCGGATACGGATCCAAGAACGTTGTGCTGGTGAAGAGTCCTTATGTCGAGGCCGATACCTACCGCATCCAGAGCCAGCTGACCAAAGCGGGCAAGAAGGCCGTTATCTCCGCCACCAAGAAGAGCTACAACACCTGCCTCGATGCCCATTCGCTCAGTCCAAAGAACTGCCCGATGAACTTCAAGACGAAGTACAGCTACAACAAGAGCACGATCACGTGGCGGCAAGCCGGGAATGATCCATTCGAGAAAGCAAAGGTCACTTTTAGCGGAACGCAGGCACGGATCGAGATTCCCCTCGATCTGAGGCTAACCGGCAGCTGCAGCGATCAGGGCCGATCCGGCATCTGCTCCGGCAAGCTCACCGGAACGTCCGCCGCTGTCGTCAAAGTGACGACGAAGCCACCAACCGTCAAGTGGCTCTGACTGTCGACAGCTGCTCAGGATACTGGCTACTGATCGGTAGCATGTCGGAGTGACTGAGACTCCTGCTCAGAGACCTGCGATCGACTTCTCTACCTTCGACCCAGACGTCCGCATTGAAGATGATCTTTTCCGTCATGTGAATGGGACGTGGCTCAACACCACGGAGATCCCGGCCGACAAGCCACTGACCGGTGCCTTCATGGAGCTGCGCGATCAAGCTGAAGCGGCCGTACGCGACATCATCACGACACTTGAGGGCGGAGAGCCTGGCTCGGACGAAGCCCGCATCGCCGACCTGTACACCGGCTTCATGGACGAGGACGCGGTCGAGAGAGCCGGTTCAAGCCCGATCGTGCCACTGCTCGCAGCGATCGATTCGGTGGAGACTCTGCCGGACCTCATCCGGATGGTGGGTGGCTTCGCGCGTCAGGCGGTGCCTGGGCTCGTGGCGCTTCAGGCAGAACCTGACCCAGGCGACCCGAACCGATATGTGATGTTTGCCGGACAAGGTGGACTGGGTCTGCCGGACGAGGAGTACTACCGCCTCGATGAGTACGCCGAGATTCGGGCGCACTACCAGGCACACGTGTCGGCATCTTTTGCACTCGCTGGCGCCGGGGACTCCGAAGCCCAGGCGCAGCAGGTGTTCGATCTTGAGACCGATATCGCTGCGACCCACTGGGACAAGGTGAAATGCCGTGACCTCCGGCTGATGTACAACCTGATGAGCCTGGATGAGTTCGCGGCCAGCTGTCCCGGTCTGCACTGGCGGGAGTTCCTGGCGGGAGGTGATATTGCCGAGGACAAGATGGGGGAACTGGTGGCGATGCAGCCGTCTTTCTTCACCGATGTGTCGGCGCTGCTCACCGAGGACCGGTTGCCGGCGTGGCGTTCCTGGGCGCGCTGGAAAGTGATCAGTTCGCTGTCGCCCTATCTGTCGCGCGCGTTCGTCGAGGAGAACTTCCGCTTCTACGGGACGGTGTTGATGGGCACGCCCGAGCTTCGCGAGCGCTGGAAACGAGGAGTCGCGCTGGTGGAGGCCTCGGTAGGTGAGGCGGTCGGCAAGCTCTATGTCGACCGTTACTTCTCGCCCGGAGCCAAGGAGCGGATGGATCAGCTGGTCGCGAATCTCATCGAGGCGTACCGGCGCTCCATTACCGATCTTGACTGGATGACCACCGAGACCAAGGACAGCGCTCTCGCCAAGCTCGCCAAGTTCCGCCCGCACATCGGCTACCCGAAGAAATGGCGGGACTACTCCACCCTGGTGATCATTCGGGACGACCTGATCGGCAACGTGATGCGGGTTGCCGACTTCGAGGTCAACCGCGCATTGAACAAGATCGGCCAGCCCATTGACCGCGAGGAATGGCTGATGACACCGCAGACGGTCAACGCGTACTACCACCCGCTGAAGAATGAGATCGTGTTTCCGGCCGCCATCCTGCAACCCCCATTCTTCAACGAGCATGCAGATGACGCCGTGAACTACGGCGGTATCGGTGCGGTGATCGGACACGAGATCGGGCATGGCTTTGATGATCAAGGTTCCACGTGTGACGGCGACGGAGCGCTGCGTAACTGGTGGACCGACAAGGATCGTGAGGCCTTCGAGGAACGGACCAAGGCTTTGATCGCTCAGTACGACGCCCTGGAGCCAGCACAGGCGCCGGGGCATCGAGTCAACGGTCAGCTGACCATCGGCGAGAACATTGGTGATCTTGGCGGACTCTCGATCGCCTTCAAGGCCTACCAGATTGCCCACAACGGCAGTCCGGAGCTGGAGCTGGACGGCTATACCCCCGAGCAGCGACTTTTCGTCAGTTGGGCGGCGGTCTGGCAGGCGAAGGTGCGTACCGAGATGCTGCTGCAGCGCTTGGCGACCGACCCGCACTCTCCCGCCGAGTTCCGCTGCAACCAGATCGTTCGAAACCTCCCGGAGTTCTACGCCGCCTTCGACGTCGGAGAATCCGACGCCCTCTGGCTGGATGAGGAACAGCGGGTCAAGATCTGGTAGCACCTACCGACGATTCGTCGCCGGACTCCCTCTGCTGGGTTATCGAAACCTACGTTCACGTAGCTTGCGCACGGTCTGCACGGGTTGCAACGTGTGCAGACCATCAGCAAGCTGTGCAGACCAGGGGAACGACGCAGCGTGAGCCGCTGGTGCTGTCGCTCAGCTGGCAATGATCGTGCGACCGCGTACGTAGAGCCGGTAGGACTGGTCCAGGGCTTGAGCCAGATCAGCCATCGTGCGACCCGCTCTACGAGGCATCACGTCAGACCATATGAACCGGGTCATTCCCCGGAGGTCGGCCCGCATAGCGTCTTCCCGCTTTTTCTCGCGAAAGACGCATTCCGAGGCGGTCTCGTCCGGGCGGAGGAGCCTTTGATACTTGATCTTGCCATCGAACTCACCGAGGTGTCGTTGCTCCTCCCAGTAGAAGTCTGAGATACCAACCAGTGAGCCATGACGATCGACGATGTGATACTGCAGCTCAGGCATCGGGATGCCATATCGATAGAACTGAACTCTGGTGACGGACTCTCCTGGCGAATCAGCCCGTGCGTCGGATAGCTCGATCGCCAGCCTCCCGCGACGCGATCCGGGGAAGTACGCGAAGCGCTGTTGCAAGTCCCCGATTGCGTCGCTGAGTCGCGGGTCCCGGCGCAGTGCGGAGTCAGCCGTCACCACACCGCTTTCCAGGCTCGACCGGCATGCAACTTCCCAGACCGCGCGAGCTGGGCTGATCGCCGCGACGCCGTCGTACACACCAACGTCGTCTTCGATGTCTTGTGTTACGACATGGTGATTGATCTTCGCCGCATGGTGTGAGCATCCGCGATCGAGTCGAAGCAGATGGACGACCGTGAGATCCTCCTCGTAGAGCGCGAAGCCGTGCAACGCGGCAGCCGACGGTCCCGTCAAAGCGGCGATGCCCTGCTGCGCGGCTAGGGCCGCGCGGGCGTGAAGGAGATGCTTGCCAGCGTCGTCGCTTGACTGGTAGATGTCTGCGGGCGCGTACATACCGCGTCGCAGCCGCACGATCAATCCCGCACGGCGCGCAGTCCCGAGCGTACGGTCTGTCTCACCACAGTCGATGGCCTCAGCACGGCTGAAGAATCCGCGGTTGGACTGGAGCAGGTGTCCCAGGCTTGCATTCACATCAGCAACCTTGGAGGTCGCTGCACCCCATCCGGAACCACCTCAGAGGAAATCTGTGGACAAGTCCGGACACTTTTTAATGGCTCGGGGAGCGTCGAGGAAGCCATCGACCAGAATCACCCCGAAGGTCTGCACAGCTTCCTGTCGGTCTGCTCAGGTTGCAACCCGTGCGGACCGCGCGCAACCTACGTGCACGTAGGTTGCGGCAACAGAGCTGGGCACAGTCGACGAGGAGGTTGTTAAGGAAGAGAGTCAGGTGGTACGGGTTACGACGGTGGTGCAGAGGTCGTCGAGGGCGGCTCGGGCCGGGCCGGCTGGTAGGGGTTCAAGGAGTGCGCGGGCGGCTTCGGCGCGCCGGCGGACCTCGCTGCGAGCCTCATCGATACAGCGGTGGTGGCGCAGCAGGTCCAGTACCTCGCGAAGCGCATTGTCGTCGTGCAGATCGCAGTCGAGCAGTTCGAGCAGCCGGGAATCGGCCGGGTCGGCCGACTTGCGGGCCAACAGTGTCGGCAGGGTCGGGATGCCCTCGCGAAGATCAGTTCCGGGCGTCTTGCCGGTGTCATCGCTGGTGATGTCGATGATGTCATCGCTGAGCTGGAACACCACACCAATCTGCTCGCCGAAGTCGGCCATGACCCGCTGCAGATGTGGAGTCGCACCAGAGATCTTGGAACCGAACAGCGCTGACGTCGCGATCAAGGAGCCCGTCTTGTCCGCCACGACCTTGAGGTAGTGATCCAGCGGGTCCGTGCCACCAGGCCCGACGGTTTCGGCGATCTGACCCTGCACGAGCCGGGAGAAGGTACGCGCCTGGATCCGTACGAACTCCGGACCAAGATCGGCAACGATGTCGGAGGCCCGGGCGAACAGCAGATCCCCGACCAGGATTGCCACAGTGTTCCCCCAGCGCGAGTTGGCGCTGGCTGAGCCTCGGCGCATTCCAGCCTCATCCATCACGTCGTCGTGGTAGAGGCTCGCCACATGGGTGAGCTCGACGACGACCGCCGCCTTCACCACGTCGTCCGCGTCAGCGTACGGACCCAGGTAGGAGCCGAGGACGACCAGCAGCGGCCGAAACCGCTTTCCACCGGCAGCGATAATGTGCCGGGCGGCCTCGGTGACCATGTCCGAGTCGGCCTCAGCGGCCTCGAGCAGTGCGGCCTCGATCACCTCGAGCTGGGCTCGGACAGAGGATTCAAAGACCTCGTCTCGCGTCTGTTGAGCCAGCACCTTCCTCCATCTACCCCTAACCGTCAGCGGATGAACTCACCTGCTTGCTGCGCGAGGGCCAATAACGGGCCCGGAAACACCCCAAACGCTACCGTCGCGACCAGCCCAACGCCGACCGCCGCGAGCGTGGTCCAACCAGGACGTACCACGCTGGTTGCCATGATTCTCGGCTCGGCAAAGAACATCAGCACGATGACGCGGATATAGAAGAAGGCCGCGACGACACTGATCACCACCGCAACGACAACAAGCCACTCGATGCCGCCGCTCCAGGCTGCGGCGAACACCGCCCACTTTCCGACAAAGCCACTGGTCAAGGGGATGCCCGCGAAACTCAGCATGAAGATCGAAAAGATCGTCGCCGCGAGTGGCGCCCGGCGACCCAGACCGACCCAGCTGCTGAGCAGAGTCCCCTCGCCGCTGGGGTCACGGACCATCGTCACCAAAGCGAACGCACCGATCGTCGCAGCTCCGTACGCGACCAGGTAGAACAACACCGAGGAGATGCTGGTCAACGATCCTGACTGACTGCCTGTCGCGGCCTGCGACGCTCCGACGAACGCAGTCATCATGAAGCCGGCATGGGCGATGGAGGAGTATGCCAGCATCCGTTTCACGTCTGTCTGAGTGATCGCCAATACCGAGCCGACCGCCATGGTGGCAACAGCGATGATCGCCATCATCGGCTGCCAATCCCACCGATCGGCGCCCAGCCCGACATAGAACACGCGCATCAGCGCGCCCACGGCGGCGATCTTGGTGCAGGCCGCCATGAACCCCGTCACCGGCGTTGGGGCTCCCGCATATACGTCCGGCGTCCAGGAGTGGAAGGGAACTGCGCTGAACTTGAAAAGCAGGCCGACCCCCAGCAAAGCCATTCCGGCAAGGAGCAAGCCCTGGCCCTGCGTGCCATTACGGATCGCATCGTCGATCGCCGACAAGGTGAATGATCCGGAATAGCCATAGAGCAAGGCGGCTCCGTAAATGAAGAAAGCCGACGACAGCGCTCCCAACAGGAAGTACTTGAGTGCAGCCTCCTGCGACAGCAGCCTGCGTCGTCGAGCGAGCCCACACAGCAGATAGAGCGGCAACGACAAGATCTCCAATGAGACGAACATGGTGATCAGATCGTTTGACGCCGGGAAGAGCATCATCCCCAACACCGCAAAGAGCGCAAGCGGGTAAACCTCGGTGTGCTCGACGCGGCTCCTGATCGCCTCCCGCTCGGCCGGCGTACCGGGAACAGCCGCGGCTTGCGGTGCGAAAACGCTCGCGTTCTCGATCTTGGTTTCGGCGAACATGAACAACGATGCCGCACTGAAGATGATCACGATCGTCCACATGAAGTACGTCGGTCCGTCGATGGCCAGTGAGTCGACAGCCACCACTGCCTCATCTCCGGATGCCCAGTTCAACAGCGTGGTCGCCAAACCCAAACCCAGGGACGCAAAGGCCACCACCAGCTGAACGGCGCGACGCAGCTCGCGGGGAACCATCGCCTCAGCTAATACGCCAAGGCAGGCTCCTGCGAAGATGATCAGAACCGGCGCCAACAGGCCGTACTCGATGGTCGGTGCGGTGATCTCCATTGGAAGCAAGGCAGCAACTCTCATCAGCGACCCCCTTCGGCGCTGACCCTCGGTTCCGGATCAGTCACGCCCACGTGCAGCAGCGTGGCCTGGGTCGACGGTTCGATGATCGACAGCATGGGTTTCGGGAAGACGCCGAGTAGCAAGATCAGCAGCACCAGCGGAGCCATGGCGAGCCGCTCCCGACCATTGAGTTCGGTGACCTTCTCCCGGACCTCATCAGGAACCGGCCCGGTCATCGTCCGCTGGTACATGATCAAGATGTAGAGTGCGGCGAGCACGATCGCCAGCGTGGAGATCACCGCGTACCCGGGGTGCCGGCCGAAGGTTCCGGCGAGCACCATGAACTCCGAGACGAAGCTGGACAGGCCTGGTAGCGACAGCGTGGACAGTCCAGCGAACAACAGCAGGCCCGCGAGCACTGGCGCCACCCGGTCCACGCCACCGTACGCGTTGATGTCCCGTGACCCGCGACGCTTGATCAAATATCCGGCGATCACGAACAACGCGGCGGTGGACATTCCGTGGTTGAGCATGTAGAGCGTTGACCCAGTCAGGCTCTGGCTGGTGAACGCAAAGATGCCGAGCACGATGAAGCCGAAGTGGCTGATCGAGGTGTACGCGATGAACCGCATGATGTCCCGGCTGCCGATCGCCAAGATCGCGCCGTACAGAATCGAGATGGTCGCCAGTACCAGCACGACCGGCGTCGCCCACTGGCTTGCCTCCGGGAACAGCCCAAGGCAGAACCTGATCATGCCAAAGGTGCCGATCTTGTCCATCACGCCGACCATCATGGTCGCGCCGCCGGCGGTGGACTCCTCGGCTGCGTCAGGGAGCCAGGTGTGTAGCGGCACCAGCGGTGCCTTGATCGCAAACGCGAACATGAAGCCGATGAACAACCACCGGCCGGTAGCGGTCGCATAGTCCAGCTGGCTCAGCGTGCTCAACAGATAGCTTGGCTCCCCCGCCCTGGCCGATTGCACATACAAGCCGATGATCGAGGCGAGCATCACAAACCCGCCCAGCAAGCCGAAGATCAAGAACTTGGCCGCCGCGTACGTCCTACGCGGGCCGGGTCCGAAACCGCCGATCAGGAAGTACATCGGGATCAGGATGACTTCGAAGAACACGTAGAACAGGAACACGTCCGTGGCGAGGAAGAGGTACAGCGCACAGCTCTGGACCGCCAGCACCAGGGCGAAGAACACCCGGGAGTCATACTTCGGAGGGAGGGTCCCGGCACTTGTCGAAGCGCTGTCGGCAGCATGCGGTCCTTCGACGAGGCTCAGGACGCATGCCAGTCGTCTCAGCAGCCGGCTCGAAGTCGCGCCACGAGGCAATGATCACCACCGGGGTGATGATCACCACCAGCAGCACGAGAGTAAGTCCGATCCCGTCCAAGCCAAGCGCGTAGTACACCCCGAGTGGCTTGATCCAGGGCGCCTGCTCGACCAGCTGCATGCCGCCGCCGATCTTGAACTGGCTGGCAATGACAAGAGCAAACGCGAACGTGATCAGCGATACCAGCAGCGCTAGGTACTTGGCGGCCTTGACACCTGAGAAGATCAGCACCACAGCACCGAGGGCCGGCAGCAGCGCCAGGATGGTGAGCCAGGGAATAGTCATCTTCGCCTCCCCTAGCCCAGCCGGCCCAGCACGATGACGACCCCGACAATCGCAACGCCCAAGGTCATGGTGAGCGCATAGGAGCGGACGAAACCATTCTGCACACGACGCAGCCGCGCCGACATCCCACCAATGGCCGCAGCCGTGCCGTCCACAGTGGCATCGATTCCGTAGTCCTCGAGCCTGACAAGCCCAGTAGTGAGCTGCTGCCCGGGGCGCATGAACACCGCTTCGTTGAAGGCGTCGCCGTAGAGATCACGACGTCCGGCCAACGTGAAGAAGGATCGGCTCTCGGGCTGGGTCAGTGGGATGTTGCGACGCGGCCCGAAGATCAAGACACTTATCCCGGCACCGATGGCGACGACTACCAGCGTGGCAAGTGCGACGGTCGAGAAGTGCAGCAGGCTGGGCGCCTCCTCAGGCCCTCCGCCGCCCACAGCGGGATCAAGCCAGCCGACGATCCAGTTGTTGAGTACCAGCCCGCCGATAGCCGAGCCGATTCCCAGCAACACCAGCGGCACGAACATCACGGGCGGCGACTCGTGCGGATGTACGCCCTCCCGCCAGCGCTTGGCGCCGAAGAAAGTCATCAACATCAGCCGAGTCATGTAGAAGGCCGTGATGCCCGCGCCCAGCATGGCGAGCGCTCCCACGACCGCACTCTGCTCGAAGGCAACCTCGATGATGTGATCCTTCGCATAGAACCCGGAGAAGAACGGAAACCCGATGATCGCCAGGTAACCGGCCGCAAACGTGACGAAGGTGATCGGCATGATCCGCGACAGTGCCCCGTAACGTCGCATGTCGACCTCGTCGTTGGTGGCATGCATCACCGAACCTGCCCCCAGGAACATGTCGGCCTTGAAGAAGCCATGCGTGAGCAGGAGGAAGATCGCGTACGCGTAGCCGGCCGGCCCGATGCCGGCGGCCAGCATCATGTAACCGATTTGGGACATCGTTGAGCCGGCCAGCACCCTCTTGATGTCGTCTTTGGCGCAGCCGATCCAGGCGCCGACCAACAGCGTCACCGTGCCGACCACGACCACCGCAGTGCTGGCTGCTTGGGACTCAGCGAAGACCGCATTGCTGCGGGTGATGAGGTAGACGCCGGCTGTCACCATGGTGGCGGCATGGATCAGCGCCGACACCGGAGTGGGGCCCTCCATCGCATCCAAAAGCCAGGACTGCAACGGAACCTGCGCAGACTTGCCACACGCACCGAGGAGTAGCAGTAGCCCCATGATCATCGCCGTCGTGCCGCTCACGCTGGGCATTCCTGTGTTCACGTCAACGAACGCCGAAGACCCGAAAGTAGCGAGCATCAGCATGATGGCGAGGGACATGCCCATGTCACCAACCCGGTTGACGACGAACGCCTTCTTGGCAGCGGTTGCGGCCACCGGCTTGTACTGCCAGAAGCCGATCAGCAGGTACGACGCCAAGCCCACACCTTCCCAGCCAACGAAGAGCACCAGGTAGTTGTCAGCCAGGACCAGAAGCAGCATCGCGGCGACGAAGAGGTTGAGGAAGGCGAAGAAGCGGCGCCGGCGCTCGTCATGGGCCATGTACCCAATGGAATAGACGTGGATCAGGCCGCCGACGCCGGTGATCAACAACACGAAGACGATCGAGAGCTGATCGATGAGCAACCCGACATCGATCTGCCATTGACTCCGCTGGAGATCCAGTTGTACAGGGGCACCGAGACAGCCCGAGTCGCCTCGTCGCGGCCGAGCAGATCAACGAAGTAGTAAAGACCGAGCGCGAAGGAGGCCAGCGGCGCAGCCGCGCCAAGGTAGGGCGCCCATCGGTCGGCACGCCGGCCGACCAGTAGCAGGACCGCGGAGCTCGCGGCAGGAATGGCAATGAGGAGCCAAGCCAGCGTGAAGAAGCCGGTGGCGGGCACGGGAGTCACGATCTCGAGTGGGAGCATCGCCGTCCTTAGAACTTCAGCAAATTCGCGTCGTCGACCGAGGCCGAGCGGCGGGTACGGAAGATGGTCACGATGATGGCCAGACCAACGACGACCTCGGCCGCAGCCACCACCATCACGAAGAAGGCGGCGACCTGACCGTCCAGTGCACCATGCATCCGCGAGAAAGCCACCAGAGCAAGGTTGGTGGCATTCAGCATCAGTTCAACGCACATGAAAGCCACGATGGCGTTGCGCCTGATCATGAAACCGACCGTGCCAATGGTGAACAAGATCGCCGAGAGGACGATGTAGCTTGTGGTGCTCATGTGTCACCCCCGCATGTGCCCTGAGCCTGTCGAAGGGCATCCATCGTGCTTCGACAAGCGCGTCCTGAGCCTGTCGAAGGGCGCTCCATCCGCCGCGGCTCACGGCTCGTCCTCGGTGGTATGCGGGGTTTCGTCTTTGGTGATGGCTTCGACTGTCTGGTCGACGGGCTCGGCGAGGTCTCGGCTGTCCAGGACTGCCCCGCGGGCTTTCAGCGTGGCCGAGACTGAGAGTTCCGAGACGCTGCCGTCGGGCAGCAGCGCCGGCGTGTCCACCGCGTTGTGCCGCGCAAGGACCCCCGGAGTTGGGAGCGGGCCGGGATGCTGGCCGGTCTCGGCGTAGCGCTTCATCCTGAGTGCGGCTAGGTCGGCCTGGGTGCGCCGCTTGAGCAGCCGCTCGCGATGGGCAAGCACCATTGCTCCGACTGCAGCGGTGATCAGCAGCGCCGAGGTGGCCTCGAAGGCGAAGACATAACGATTGAAGATCAGCGCGGCAATCCCTTGGGTGTTGCCTCCGTTCTCAGTATTGGCGACAGCTAACCCTGCCGCGGGCCCGACGATCGCGTTTCCCACTGCGAAAACCAGGAGCGAGCCGACACCCAGGCCGGCGAGAATAGCCAGGGTTCGCTGCCCCTTGATCGTCTCCACCAGAGACTCGGCGATGTCGACGCCTACCAACATCAGCACGAACAGGAACAGCATCAAGATCGCGCCGGTGTAGACGATGATCTGCACCGCAAAGAGAAACGGCGCCTCCAATGCGGCGTATTGGACCGCCAGCGAGATCATCACCGCCGCGAGGCACAGAGCCGAATGCACCGGCTTGCGCGCCGCGATCATCCCCAGGGCGCCCAAGATCATCACGGGGGCGAGCATCCAGAAGGCCACTGCGGCGCCGGTGACCAGCGGAATCAACAAGGGTGTGGACACGATCCTCACCGCTGTTTCGCCGCGGGTTTGTGTCTGCGCCAGCCCTGGTTGATCGGGCGCGGCTCTATCCCGCTGATATCGCCGGCGCGGTCGTCCGGTTGAGGTGTGGGCGGCAGGCCGAGGAAGTACGCCTGCTCGTCATCACCCAGCCTGCGCTCATGCGGCGGTTCCTCCATGCCTGGCAGCAGCGGAGCAAGTAGATCGGACTTCTCATAGATCAGCTTCTCGCGGGTGTCGTCGGCGAGCTCGAACTCATTGGTCATGGTCAAGGCTCGCGTCGGACACGCCTCAATGCAGAGGCCGCACAAGATGCAGCGCAGGTAGTTGATCTGGTAGACGCGCCCGTACCGTTCGCCCGGGGAGTATCGCTCCTCCTCGGTGTTCTGCGCCCCCTCGACATAGATCGCGTCGGCCGGACACGCCCAAGCGCACAGCTCACATCCGACACACTTCTCCAGCCCATCCGGCCAGCGATTCAACTGATGCCGGCCGTGAAAGCGTGGCGCTGTGACGCGAGGCCCGTTCGGGTAGTCGATCGTGAAGGTTTTGCGGAACATCGTCCGGAAGGTCACTCCGAAGCCGGCGACGGGATCGAAGAACCCCATCAGGCGTCACTCCCTTCCTTGGTTTGTGCTGCGCTGGCCGATTGATCCGCCGACAGATCCTCCTCACCTCTGAGGACCTGCGCAAACTCAGGCAGCACCTGGCCGCCCATCGGCGGGACAGGATAACCGCCAGCGAAGGCATCGAACTCAGTGACTGGCTCCTCAGCCGTTTCCTTTGGCACCTCCTTGCCGCCACCCAAGAAGGCCAGGCCGAGCAGCAACACAAATGCCACGGCCGCGCCCACCCAGAACCCGCGGCCGCTGAACCAGCCCTCCCGCTGACCTACTCTCAAGATCGCGATCATGAGGGTCCAGACAAGTGAGATGGGGATCAACCAGCGCCAGCCAAATCGCATGAACTGGTCGTAGCGCAGTCTCGGCAGCGTGCCGCGTAACCACACGAAGATGAAGAGGATGATCAACACCTTCACCAGGAACCAGAGCAGGCCCCAGTAGCCGCTGTCCCCGCCGCCGGGTAGCAGGTTGAACGGCAGCGGCGCATGCCACCCGCCCAGGAAGAGGGTGGCGGCCAGGGCGGAGACCGTGATCATGTTCATGTACTCAGCCATGAAGAACATCGCGAAGCGCATCGAGGAGTACTCGGTGTGGAAGCCCCCAACCAGCTCCCCCTCTGCCTCCGGGAGATCGAATGGCGCCCGGTTGGTCTCCCCGACCATGGAGATCAAATAGATGATGAACGACGGCAGCAGCTGCACCGCAAACCACACCGGCACGTTGAAGACGGTTGTCGGCTCAGCTTGTTTGGCGACGATCTCCGATGTCGACAGCGAGCCGGCGTACAGGAAGACCGCAACCAGCGCCAGGCCCATCGCGACCTCGTAGCTGATCACCTGCGCACTGGAGCGCAACGCTCCCAACAGCGAATAGGTGGATCCGGATGACCAACCCGCGAGCACGATCCCGTACACCCCGATCGAGGCGATCGCGACGATGAAGAGTACCGACACGGGCAGGTCGGTGACCTGCAACGGCGTAGTGATATCGGTGAACGGCACTCGCACGATTCCTGCCATCGGAATGACAGCGAAAGCGGTGATCGCCGGAATGGCGACGACGAACGGTGCCAGCATGAAGACGACCTTGTCGGCCGCGGTTGGCGTGAAATCCTCCTTGAACATCAACTTCATGCCGTCGGCCAGCGACTGCAGCAGCCCGAACGGCCCGTTCATGTTGGGCCCCTGGCGGTGCTGCATGAACGCCACGATGCGGCGTTCGTACCAGATGGTGAACAGCGTGAGCAGCAGCAAGATCACGAATGCGAACAGTGCTTTGAGTAGCACCACCCACCACACGTCGTTGAAGAACACCTCAAGGTCCATCGGGGCGAGCGGGCTCATTGGCTTGCCTCCGTGTCGTCGTCTGCGATGCCTCCTGAGCCTGTCGAAGGGCGCGCTTCGACAGGCTCAGCGTGCATTTCCAGCTCATCCGCAGGCCCGATTGTCACCAGATCACCGGCGCTCGCGGCAAGGTGCTGCGGAACCCCAAGACCTGGCGCCCGGCTCGGTAGCCAGACAACCCCGTCGACCATATCCGGGTCGATCACGACCGGCAGCGTGACCGCGCCTCGGTCATTGCTGATCACCGCGATGTTGGTAACTCCCGCGTCTGCGGCCGTGCGCGGGCTCATCCGTGCCTTTGGTGCACGTGCCGTGGCCTGAAGGTACGGCTCACCGTCGAGCGCTCGGCTCTCGTCGAGCGCCATCCGCCACGTGGCCAGCAGAACGGTGCTGCCACCTGGCTCAGCTGACTCGACGGCCGGATAGTCAGGGGCCTCGGTGCGCTCGCCTTCCCAGGTCCCCAGCTCGTCGAGCTCGGCGCGAGCTTGGGCAGCCGTACGGAATCCCAGGTCAGCCCCCAGACCATCGGCGAGCGCGGCCAGCACCCTGAGGTCAGACATCTCGCTGGGTTGCTCGAGCACGATGTCGAACGGCCGGCGCCGACCTTCCCAGTTCACGAACGTACCTGCTCGCTCCTGCATCAGCGAGACCGGGAAGACCACGTCAGCGCGTTCAGTGACAAGGGAGGCACGAGTCTCCAAGCTGACCAGGAAGCCGACGGCCTCAAGCCCTTCGAGCACGGCTTCCGGATCCACGAAGTCGTTTGGATCCACGCCCGCGACCACGAGGGCCGCGAGTTCACCGTCAGCAGCGGCGATCAAGATCTCGTCAGCCTCGCGGCCTTCCAGGGACGGCAGGGACTCGACCCCCCACGTCGTCTGGGTGTCAACACGGGCAGCGGCGTCCGAGACCGGCCGCCCGCCAGGCAACAGAGTCGGCAGGCACCCGGCTTCAACCGCCCCGCGGTCCCCAGCCCGGCGGGGCACCCAGGCCAGTCTCGCGCCACTGCGCTCAGCGAGTCGCAGGCAGGCACCGAGCGTCCCAGATAGACCGGCGGCCCGTTCGCCGACCAAGATCACGGAGTCGGCGTCGAGAGGGACCTCTGCGAGCTGATCGCTGGTCGTGCCGCCCTTGGACTTGAGCTGATCAAGGACGGCGGCTTCCTCGCCCGGCACGCAGGCAATGAGCTGGGCGCCCATCTTTCGTGTGCCGTTGCTGGCGTACGGCGCCAGGGTCCAGGAGGTGAGGTGCTTCTTGCGGAACGCCTTGCGAAGCCGGAGAAAGATCATGCCGGCTTCCTCTTCGGGCTCGAGGCAGACCAGCAGTACCGCGCTCGCATTTTCAAGATCAGCAAAGCTGACACCTTGCCCAGTGCCGGCCACGGCGTGGGCCAGGAAGTCGGCTTCCTCGGCCGAATGCTGGCGTGCCCGGAAGTCGATGTTGTTCGTCCCAAGCACCGCTCGCGCGAACTTGGCATAGCCGTACGCGTCCTCCAGCGTCAGCCGACCACCGGTGAGTACACCGACCGAGGTGCCAGCCGCTTTGAGACCGCTGACGGCGACGTCAATCGCGTCGGGCCACGATGCCGGCCGGAGCACAGCCTGTCCTGAGCTTGTCGAAGGATCCCGGACCAGCGGACGGGTGAGGCGGTCTTCGCCGTCCCCGTAGCGGAGAGCGAAGCGATCCTTGTCGGTGATCCATTCCTCGTTGACGTCCGGATCATCCCCGGCCAAGCGTCGCATCACTTTGCCACGTCGGTGGTCGACCCGGATCGCCGAGCCGCAGGCGTCATGTTCGGCGATCGAAGGCGTCGAGATCAGATCAAACGGCCGCGACCGGAAGCGGTATTCCGCACTGGTCAAAGCGCCGACTGGGCAGATTTGGATGGTATTGCCTGAGAAGTAGGACTCGAGGGGTTCCTTCTCATAGATGCCGACCTGCTGCAGGGCACCGCGCTCGATGAGTGCGATGAACGGATCACCGGCGATCTGCTCGGAGAACCTGGTACAGCGTGCGCAGAGCACGCAGCGCTCACGGTCCAGCAAGACATTGGCGGAGATGTTGATCGGCTTGGGGTAGGTGCGCTTCGCGTCGGTGAACCGGCTCTCGGCATAGCCGTGCGACATCGCCTGGTTCTGCAGCGGGCACTCACCGCCCTTGTCGCAGATGGGGCAGTCGAGCGGGTGGTTGATCAGCAGGAATTCCATGTTTCCGCGCTGGGCCTTGTCGGCAACCGGCGAGGTGAGCTGAGTCTTGATCTTCATTCCGGGCGCGACCTCGAGGGTGCAGGAGGCTTGCGGCTTGGGAATGGGACGACCAGTTCCTCCATCGGGCACCTCGACCAAGCACTGCCGGCAAGCACCGACCGGGTCCAGCAGCGGATGATCACAGAACCGTGGCACCTCGACCCCAATGAGCTCGGCGGCGCGAATAACGAGGGTGCCCTTGGGCACCGAAACCTCGACGTCGTCGATAGTCAGGGTGATCAGATCCTCGCGCTTTTCAACGGCAGTTGAGCTTGCTGAAGGACCTGTTGCAGTGACACTCATGCTCATGCTCCTGCGGGCTCGCGGACGAAGATCGCACTGCGCTCGTACGGAAAAAGCTCCCAAGCCGGGGTGTGCATGGCGGCTTCGAACTCGCCACGGAAGTACTCGATGGCCGAGGTGATGGGCGAAGTTGCGCCGTCACCGAGAGCGCAGAAGGATCGGCCGAGAATGTTGTCGCAGAGATCGAGCAGCTTCTCGATGTCGCCCTGCTCTCCGTGGCCAGCTTCCATCCGCTTCAGGATCTGCACCAGCCACCAGGTGCCCTCCCGACACGGGGTGCATTTGCCGCACGATTCGTGTTTGTAGAACTCGGTCCAGCGCAGCACCGTCCGAACGACTGAGGTCGTCTCGTCAAAGCACTGCAGTGCCTTGGTTCCGAGCATCGACTTCACGCCTGCGATGGCCTCATAGTCCAGCGGGACATCGAGGTGGGCGTCGGTCAGCATTGGCGTCGAGGAACCACCCGGCGTCCAGAACTTCAGTCGGTGGCCCTCCCGGATGCCACCGGCGAGATCAAGAATTTGCCGCAGGGTAATGCCCAAGGGCGCCTCGAACTGTCCCGGATTGGCGACGTGGCCCGACAGCGAGTAGATGGTCATTCCCTTGGACTTCTCGGTTCCCATCGAGGAGAACCAGTCGTCGCCGTTGCTGACAATCGATGGCACCGACGCGATCGACTCCACGTTGTTGATCACGGTGGGACACGCGTAGAGGCCGGCAACTGCCGGGAACGGAGGCCGCAGCCGCGGCTGACCGCGGCGACCTTCCAGTGAGTCGAGCAGCGCGGTCTCCTCGCCGCAGATGTACGCCCCCGCACCCGCATGGACGATGACCTCCAGGTCATAGCCGGTGCCCAGGATGTTCTGGCCGGCGTACCCAGCGGAGTACGCCTCGCGCACGGCCTGCTGCAGGCGGCGTACCACATGCAGCACCTCGCCTCGGACGTAGATGAAGGCATGGTGGGCGCGAATCGCGTACCCGGAGATGATCACTCCCTCCACCAGGGTGTGCGGGGAGGCCATCATCAGCGGGATGTCCTTGCAGGTACCCGGCTCAGACTCATCGGCGTTGACCACGAGGTACTTGGGCTTGGGGTTGTCCTGTGGGATGAAGCTCCACTTCATTCCGGTCGGGAAGCCCGCCCCGCCGCGGCCCCGCAGGCCGGAATCCTTGACGAGAGTGACGACGTCGGCCGGGTCCATCCGCAGCGCCGAGCGGAGTGCGTCGTATCCGCCGCGATGCTCGTAATTGATCAGCTTCCAAGCGCGCTCATCGGCCCAGTTGGCCGTGAGCACAGGTGTCAGCAGGCCGTGTCCGGACTCTGTAGCAGAACTGGTCACCGGCTCGCCTCGTCTGGTCGGGCCACAATGTGCTCTGGGTTCGGGGCGGTCCAGCCGTGCTCCTCTGCAATGCGCAAGCCGAGCAGCGACGGACCGGCGGCAGTGGGCCCTTCGTCGGCTCGTCCGTCGGGGAAGCCGGCGAGCACCCGCTCGGCCTCTTTCCAGGTGCAAACCCGAGCCCCACGCGTGGACTGCACTTCGACACCGGACCGTAGCTGATCAACTACTTCGATCGCGTTCTCGGGCGTGGTGTTGTCGAAAAACTCCCAATTGACCATCATGACGGGCGCGAAGTCACACGCCGCGTTGCACTCCACGTGTTCCAGCGTGATCTTGCCGTCCGCGGTCGTCTCGTCGTTTCCGATCCCTAAATGATCTTGGAGTTTCGCATACACCTCGTCGCCGCCCATGATCGCGCAGAGAGCGGTGGTGCAGACTCCGACGTGGTACTCCCCCACCGGACGCCGCTTGTACATGGTGTAGAAGGTCGCGACGCCACTGACGTCAGCGGCGCTGAGTCCCAAGATCTTGGCACACGCCTCGATGCCAGCCGGGGTCACCCGACCCTCCACGCTCTGCACCAGGTGCAGCATCGGCAGCAGCGCCGACCTGGCCTGCGGATACCGCGCCGCGATCGACCGCAACTCCTCCAGCGTCGTCTCGGTGATCTTGGTCTCAGTGACGCTGTAGTCCAGGCTCGGCTCATCGAAGTGCGTCACCAAGTGCCCGTGCCCATTCGGCGACGGCGCCTGAGGCTCATGAGCTCACTCACCGGTCCACACCACCCATGACCGGATCCAGGCTCGCGACCGCAACCACGACGTCGGAGACCATGGCGCCCTCGCACATCACGGGCATCGCCTGCAGGTTGGTGAAGCTGGGATCGCGGAAGTGCGCGCGGAAAGGTCGGGTTCCGCCGTCCGAGACGACGTGGGCTCCAAGCTCACCGCGCGGGCTTTCGATGGGGACGTACGCCTGACCCGGCGGCACCCGAAATCCCTCGGTGACCAGCTTGAAGTGGTGGATCAGAGCCTCCATCGACTGACCCATGATGTGCTTGAGGTACTCGTTCGAGTTGCCCATGCCGTCGGAGCCGATCGACAGCTGCGCGGGCCAGGCGATCTTCTTGTCGGCGATCATGATCGGCGCGCCCTGCATCTTCTCCAGCCTCTCGACACACTGCTCGATGATCTTGAGGCTCTGCCACATCTCGTTCAGCCGGATCCGGAACCGCCCGTACGCGTCCATGGTGTCCCAGGTCTGCACCTCGAAGTCGTAGGTCTCGTACCCGCAGTAGGGCTGCTTCTTACGCAGATCCCAGTCGTAGCCGGTCGCCCGCAGGGGCGGCCCGGTGATGCCCAAGGCGATGCAGCCAGCAAGATCGAGATGGCCGACGCCAGAGAGCCGGGCTTTGAAGATCGGGTTTTCGTTGCAGAAGGCTGCGTACTCCGGCAGGTGCTTCCGCATCCATACGACCAGATCTTTGACGAAATCCAGCGCCTTGTCCGGGAGATCCTGGGCGACACCACCGGGCCGGATGTAGGCATGATTCATCCTCAGACCCGTGATCAACTCGAAGGCGTCCAGCACCTTCTCCCGCTCGCGGAATCCAATGGTCATCACGGTCAGCGCGCCGATCTCCATGCCACCGGTCGCGATGCACACCAGATGGGAGGAGATGCGATTCAGCTCCATCATCAGCACCCGGATGACATTGGCCTTCTCTGGGATCTCGGCCTCGATGTCGAGCAGCCGCTCGACGCCCAAGCAGTACGTCGCCTCCTGATAGAGGGGCGAGAGGTAGTCCATCCGGGTACAGAAGGTGACGCCTTGAGTCCAGTTTCGGAACTCCATGTTCTTTTCGATGCCGGTGTGCAGATAGCCGATGCCGCAGCGGGCCTCAGTGACCGATTCGCCCTCCAATTCCAAGATCAACCGGAGTACGCCGTGCGTGGAGGGATGCTGTGGCCCCATGTTGACCACGATTCGCTCGTCGCCGCGCTCGGCCTGCTCGGACACGATGGAGTCCCAGTCCTGCCCGGTGACGGTGTAGACGTGGCCCTCAGCCGCATCGGCAGCGGCACCATAGGGATCCTGCTCTGAGGACGTGTCCCCTGAGCCTGTCGAAGGGCCCGTCCGCTCGTCGGTCGTGCTCATGAGTACGACCTCCTTTGATCTGGGGGTGGAATGGTTGCGCCCTTGTACTCCACCGGGATGCCGCCAAGCGGGTAGTCCTTGCGCTGCGGGTGGCCGGGCCAATCGTCAGGCATCAGGATCCGGGTCAAGGCCGGATGGCCATCGAAGATGATGCCGAACATGTCGTAGGTCTCGCGTTCGTGCCAGTCGGCGGTGGGATAAGTCGCCACCACCGATGGGATGTGGGGGTCGCCGTCCGGTGCCGATACTTCCAGCCGAATTCGCCGGTTATGGGTCATCGACTGCAGGTGATAGACCGCGTGCAGCTCATGGTCCTTGTCGGCCGGATAGTGCACTCCGGAGACGCTGCTACAGAACTCGAAGCGCAGGTGAGCGTCGTCCCTGAGGTATCGGATCAGCTCAGCCAGATGCTGCCGCGCGACATGAAAGGTGATCTCACCGCGGTAGATGACCACCTTGGTGATCACGTCGCTGAAGTTGGGAATCAGCGCACCGATCCGTTCGTACACCTGATCCCACCAGCCACCGAACGGCGGGATGGCCGCACCCGGGAATTCCACAACGCGGGTCAGCCCGCCATACCCCGAGGTGTCGCCGCTGCCCTTGACGCCGAACAATCCCTTACGGACCTGAAGCACCTCGGCGGTCGGCTCAGCGGCGGCCAGTTGAGCTTCGTCCTCCTCCGCTGTGGTCGCTTCGGAACCGACGGCAGGCGCCTCGCCCGTCAGGGACTCGGGCTTGGTCTCGGCGTCCGGCTCGGATTCACCCTCGGGCACCGCGCCTTTGATGGGTGCCTTCTCGTCGGACTCCTCATGAATGTGCGCTGAGCTTGTCGAAGCGCTTCATCCGAAGTGGGCTGCTGAGCCTGTCGAAGCGCCCTCATGCTGCCCTTCGACAGGCTCAGGGCGCATCTCGCTGTGCGCTGAGCCGTCGAAGCGCCTCATCTGCCCTTCGAAGCTCAGGGCCCATCTCTGACTCAGGGCTGCTCTCGACTCAGTCGAAACCTTCTTGGGCTTGGGCGTCGGAGCCTTGCGCGTCCGCTTCCGGGGCGGCTTGCGCGGAGTGCCTTCGGTCATCGCAGCAGGCCCTTTTGCTCAATGAGGGCGGGCGCCTCCAGCTGCCGCTGCTCCGCCTCCTGCGCGGCCTCGATCGCGTCGAGGCCGATCGGGGTGTGCCGCACTTTGTCGCGCAGCTTGAACATGGCGTCGATCAGCATCTCCGGCCGCGGCGGGCAGCCGGGAAGGTACATGTCGACAGGAACGACGTGGTCCACTCCCTGCACGATCGCGTAATTGTTGAACATTCCGCCGGTGCTGGCGCAGACACCCATGGCAAGCACCCACTTGGGATTGGGCATCTGGTCATAGATCTGGCGCAACACCGGCGCCATCTTCTGGCTCACTCGGCCAGCGACGATCATCAGGTCGGCCTGCCGTGGCGAGGCGCGGAACACTTCCTGTCCCCAGCGACCGGAGTCGTAACGCGGCGCGCCGTAGGTCATCATCTCGATGGCACAGCAGGCCAGACCGAAGGTGGCAGGCCAAAACGCCGCACTCCGCATGTAGCCGAACAGATTCTCAACGGTGGTTAGCAGCACACCGCTGGGAAGCTTCTCCTCGAGTCCCATCTCAGCCAACACTCCTGCTTGATTGCATCCTCAGTCCCAATCCAGCCCACCCCGGCGCAGCACATAGAAGTAGGCAATGAAGACGGTACCGATGAACAAGATCATTTCGACCAGCGCGAAGGTGCCCATCTGGTCAAACGCCACAGCCCACGGGTAGAGGAAAACGATCTCAATGTCGAAAACGATGAAGAGCATCGCGGTGATGTAGTACTTCACGGGGAACCGGCCGCCACCGATGGGCTGCGGTGTCGGCTCGATGCCGCACTCGTACGAGTCGTACTTGGCTCGGTTGTACCGCCCCGGGCCCACCAGCACGCTGGTCAGAATGGTCAGCGCGACGAATCCAGACGCAATCGCCAGCAAGATCACGATTCCGATGTACGGACTCACCAGCCTGCTCCCCTTCCCCGGGTATTGACGTTGCTCATGCGGCCGGCGCAATCCTGGACAACGAGTTGATCAACTTGTCCATCACGTCGCCGTCGTGGGTATCGGTCAGGTTGGCGAGCAGCTTCAGCGTGAACCGCATCAAGGTTCGCCGCGGCAGTCCGTACGTCGTGCAGACTCGCATCACTCGCGGATGGCCGATCAGCTTCACGAAGGCGCGACCCAAGGTGAAGTAGCCGCCCAATTCCGCCTTCAGCTTGGTCGGATACGACTGCAGCGCTTCGCTCGGCGGCTCGGCTGTCGGAGCCCCGCTCGTGCGCCTCTGCCATTGCGGCTGCCGCGATCTCGGCGGACTCCATGGCGTACGCGATGCCCTCGCCGTTGAAGGGATTGATCATGCCGCCGGCATCACCCACCAGCAGCAGGCCACGACCGTAGTGTGGCTGGCGGTTGAAGCCCATGGGGAGCGCCGCTCCGCGCACCGGGGTGATCATGTTCTCACCGCGGAAACCCCAATCCTCCGGTGTGTTCTGCAGCCAGCGGCTGAGCAGATCCTTGTAGTCGGTCTTCCCGAAGGCAGCTGAGGTGTTCAGGATCCCGAGCCCGACGTTGCACGTGCCGTCGCCCATGCCGAAGATCCACCCATATCCAGGCAGCAGGGCGCTCTTGCCCGGTTTGCCCTCCCACAGCTCGAGCCAGGACTCCAGGTAGTCGTCGCGGTGTCGCGGACTGGTGTAGTAGGTGCGTACAGCGACGCCCATGGGTCGGTCCTCGCGCCTGTTCAGCCCCATGGCCAGGCTCAGCCGGGTCGAATTTCCGTCCGCAGCAACAACCATCGGGGCCGTGAATCGGCGGCCGTCCTTGGTGCGGACTCCAACTATGCGGTCGGTGCGGGAGTCGATGATCGGCTCGACCACATTGCTGAGTTCATACAGCGAGGCACCCGCCGCTACCGCATGGCGTGCCAGCAACTCATCCAGATCGGCGCGCGGCCTGACCAGGCCATAGCGGGGAAAATCGGCAAGATCGGGCCACTCCAGCTGGAAGGGACGCTCGCCGCCGTAGATACGCAAACCCTTGTTGTGCAGCCAACCGGCGGCTTCCGAGGTGTCAATACCGAGCCGAATCAGCTGCCTGGTGCCCCGCGGCGTGAGACCGTCGCCACAGACCTTCTCCCGGGGAAACCGGCTCTTTTCCAGCAGCGAGACGCGCAAGCCGTGGCGAGCCAGGTGGGTGGCCGTGGCCGAACCGGCTGGGCCAGCGCCGACCACGATCACATCAGCGTCGATAGCAGGGGCGGTGGAGCGAGCACGTCCGGCAGTCTCCGCGTACGGGCCGAGCCCGTTCGTCGTGACTGACATGGCGTCTCCTGCCGCTACCCCGAGGACTTAGTGAAAAACTTCACTAAGTCATCAAGCATGAGTCTACGACTCTCGCGGGCACGTCGTCGTGTTGGGTGCAAAGACACTCGAGCCGAGCTACATCTCAACCCTGCAAGGAGACTGCGAGCGTCGGAAATCGCGCGCCGGCGCACGGAGGAGGAGCGAGCAGAGGCGTTCTTACCTCTGCGAGCGACGACGACGGCGGCGGATTCAAAGCGCGATGCGCGAGCAGCTCGGAAACACAGATCAGGCGCATTTAGGCATCGCGCACGTTGCGTAAATCTTGATCGTCCACGCGAAGGTCAAAGCTCGCAGGAGGACGGATGACGCGGAAGTAATGGGCCTCACCGCGCTCCCAAAAGCGCTGCCAGTCGGGATCGTCCTTCCGTTCGGCATACCGGCGGGCACGGACCTCAGGATCGACGCCGAGATAGACGGCGATATCAACCAGATCGGCGAGGTCCGGTCGTGCAGCGTAAACGCCCTCCACGATGATCACGTCCGCGGCTGGAATGATCTTCGGCGGTGCCAGCCGGCCGTCGTCAGCATCCCAGTCGTAGGGCTGGAACGTGGCCGACTGCCTGGCCCGCAAGGGCAGCAGCGCTGCTGCTCGGAGCCGCTCCCAATCGATCACGGCATCCACGACCGCGGCATCGGACATCTGGTCCCGCTGCGCAACGCCCAGTCGTGGCAGCGTGTTGCGGTAGAAGTCGTCGCCTGCGACGACCGCGGCCCCAGATCGAAGTGCCAGCGCGGTCGCGAGAATTGACTTGCCTGCGCAGCTCGGGCCATCAAGGGCGACGACCACCGGTGGACGCTCGGCGCGCTCAAATTGGCGCTCGGTCACTAGGTCGAGAATCGACGACACGGCGGCGGATGACCGCAGCCGCCAGGCAAGCAGCTGATCAGCGGTGTCGATGTCCCACAGCTCAGCCGGCGCCAATTCGTGGACGACCAGTCCTGGGCGCAGCGCATCGAGCAGCCGACGCGCCGATACACCGGCGGCACCGCCCGGCCCGGCGGCTGCAACCAGCGCTTCGGCAGCGGGCGGCAGTAACGCCAGCTGGAGCGGCTGCTCTCGGCCTGCGGCATCAACGCCGACAACAGCTTCGGCGCTCGGCTCGGCCTCCAGACGGTTGAGCAGAGTGCCCGCTGCCTGACCGCCGAGTGGCGCGTCGGCGGGCAGCACGACGATGGCATCACTGGGGTCTTCCAGCGCTCGCCGCAGCCCAGCGACCAGTGCCGCGGCGGGCCCGCCACCGGCCGGGTCCTCCGAGGTGAAGACCACCGGACGGGCGACCTCGCGTACCGCGCCGACGACCACGATGAGGACCTGCTCGGGCAGCGACGCGAGCACGTGGTCCAGCAACGAGGTGCCGGCCACCACCTGACTCAGCTTGTCCGGAGGGAAGCGCTGTGACGCCCCGCCCGCGAGGACCACAGCGGTGACGCGCCGCCACGAAGGATGTCTACTCGTCTGGATCAATGCGTTCTCTGGTGCACGTAAGGGCGCTAGCCGAGCGAGTCCCGCATAGGAATCAGCTTGGCGTTGGACTCGGCCAGCTCCGCCGCGGGGTCAGATCCCGCCACGATTCCACAGCCGGCGAAGAGCCGGATCTGGCGTGGGTCGGTCTCGCTGAGCTGACCACAGCGCAGGGCGATCGCCCATTCCCCGTCGCCATTTGCGTCGATCCAGCCCACCGGTCCGGCATAGCGTTCACGATCGAGATGCTCGAGCTCGGCGATCAGCGATCGCGCGCTGTCAGTCGGCGTCCCGCAGACCGCTGCGGTCGGATGCAGCGCCGCGGCAAGTGCCAGCGAAGCCACGCCCTTGTCAGCGACTCCGGTGATGTCAGTCGCCAGGTGCAACACATTGGGCAGCTGCAGCACATACGGCGCATCGGGCACGTTCATGCCCGAGCAGAAGGGCGCCAGTGCCCGGGCCACGGAGCGCACGGCGTACTCGTGCTCCTCCAGGTCCTTGCTCGACCGAGCCAGCGCCGCTGCGAGGTTGAGATCATGATCATCATCTCCGGAACGGCGAATGGTGCCGGCCAAGACCCGGGAGGTGGCCAGGCCCGCCTCCCGCTTTACCAGCATCTCAGGAGTAGCTCCTACCAGTCCGTCGACCGAATACGTCCAGCACTGGGCATAGTTCTCTGCCAGACGTGCGGCGACCCACCGCACGTCGATCTCGTTCTCAGCAAAGGCCAGCAGGTTGCGGGCAAGCACCACCTTCTCCAGCTCTCCATCGCCGATGCGGCGTACGGCCTCGGCCACGGCGGCCTCCCACTCCGGTCCGCTCAGCCCACCATCCCCGAAAGTCACGTTGTATGGCCGTTGGGGAGCGGTCGGCGTGCTGGAGTCGACTTCATTCCCAGATGCCGACCCGATCTCGGTAATCCAGGCCTGACCATTGCGCCGTCCGACGACTGTCTGCGGCACGATGAGGCTGGACCGGCCCGCCGAGTTCGACGGGTCGAATAGGAAGCTGCCGTACGCCATCAGGCCGGCGCCCGCGGTTGCGCGGTCCAGCTCGGCGATTACCTCAACCTGAGCGGCCAGGTCCGACCACCACTCGGCCGCCTCCGCAATGCTGGTGGGCTTGAGCCGAACTACTTCTCCCCAACCCACGAGGCCATCGCCATGGCGCAACCAGACGTAGCAGTCCTTTGGCGGAAGTAGGGCCATTAATGAGCCCGGATCCTCGATCGGATAGGTCCGCACGTGCAGCCGCGGCGGGGCCGGCGCCGACGAGGTCACGGGGCACAGCGTAGCTGTGGGGCGGCAGCTCACCAATCTGCCCTGCGTGATATCCGGCTACCGCTTGCGTTGCTTGGCTGCTGCGGCCGCCTCGTCGCGCTGTTTCCGCTGCGCCGCCTGGTGCTTCTGCTGCTCGGCCTGGCGCGCCCGCAACCCTTCGGCATCCATGGAGTTGAGCAGAATCATGGCCGCGATGGCTGCGATCAACAGCGACCAGAAGGGCGAGAAGCCCAACAGCAAAGGTGCTGTGGTCAGCAGGCAGACGTCGAAACCGCGGAACAGGTTGGTCACCAGACCCGGAGGGAACGCACCCGCCTGGCTGGCGACCATGGGTGCGCCGAAGTCCACACCTTTTGCCTGGGTCCAGCGAACCGCCGCCAGCAGCCCGGCAGCCGCCGTCGCGGTGGCGATGAAGGATGCGTCAGGCACCGTCCGTTGGACGGCTCCGTCGCCGAAACCCAGGTAGGCCGGGGTCGTCGCCACGGCCCAGATTCCTGCCAATATCGCAGGGACCGCGATCGACGCCATTTTGATCCGGGCAAGCGAGAAGGGCAGGCAGCGAGCCAACCCACCGGTACGTGTCAGCACCCGGAGCCCGCCCAGCAGCGGGATCATTGCGCCGAAGAGGGCGAGTGCCGCAAAGACGGGAGTCAGCGTACTCATGCCCAGCGCGTCGGCGGCATAGGGAACAACGATCGTGCCGGCCAGCACGAGCAAAGGCTGCGGGAACCGCCAGAGCCGCTGCCACTCACGCCAGATGATCGCCTCAAGCCCCAATCCCTTGCCGCGCCTCGGCTTGACATGGCCGCGCTCAATGGCACGCCGCTCGACGACGATGTCGCGGGCTAGTCCGATGTCGAGAGCGAAGAAAGCGCCGGAAATGCCGCTCACCAGTTCCCCACCGCTGAGCAGCCTGGCCCGGCGCATCTGACCCAACCGGAGAGCGGCCAATACCGCGCTCGCCGCCAGCACCAGACCCGAAGCCGCGATCATGATCAAACCGAGCTCTGTGCCGAGATCGTCCGAGAGGTCCAGGCTGAACCATCCCGCCGCAACGCCGACCACGCTGAACAGCGCGCCAACGCCCAGCAACCCGAAGACGTAGGTCGCAACGCGCGTCAGCACGTGCCGCTCGACGCCCTGCTGTGCGGCAGCGAAGGCGACCGAGGCCGCAGCCGAAAGAGCCGTGGCGGCCGCCCACACCACCACCTCGACCGTTCCTGACCCCGTCAGCGCCGAGACCAGCCCGCCAACCACAGCGCCACCCAGGAATGCCGCCAGCACGCCTCCGACCAGCCGAGAGCGGAGCAGTTGGGCACGTGATATCGGCGCGTCCAGCAGCCAGAAACCTTCGGCTGCCGAGGCCAGCACAGGGCCGAAGAGCCGGCTGGCCGTCAACGCGATCGCCACAACGGCCGCGAATGCAGCCCACGGCAGGATGGTCCTGGCCGATAGACAGGACGCGCTGGTGCACTGCGCGACCGTTCGCTGCGCCTTCAAGATCACATTGACAACCATGGCGCCGATCATCACTGCGCCGAACACTGCGACGTACGCGTCACTCATCGCCTGAAGCACGTTGCGGGTCGCCCGACCGGTACGCCAGTCCTTCATCAGCCGCTTCAGCTCGCGGGGACTGGCCGGGGTCAGCGCTCTGGGCTCGGGTGTTTCGTGGTACGCGAAATCATCGGCATCCGCTTCCAGACTGCTCATCCGCGCGGAGCTCCGAGCTCGATCACCCGGGTGGCCACGGTCTCGACCAGCTCCGGCTCGTGGCTGGCGAAGACGATCGCCAAACCCTTCTGCCGCTCGGATTTCAGCCGTTGTGCCAGCCAAGCCACACCTTCGGTGTCGAGCCGCTGCTCTGGCTCATCCAAGATCAGCAATTTGCGTGGCCGGACAAACGCCGTGGCCAGAGCCAGCCGGCGGCGCTGCCCCGAGGACAAGGTGCCGGGCAACTGGCCGGACTGCGGAACCAGTTGGACCTCCTCCAGCACCTCATCGACCACGTCGTCCGGCTCAGCGATGCCGTGTGCTCGGGCAAGCAGATCCAGATGCTCGACCACGCTCAGGTCAGGAAAGAAATCAAGATCATCGATCACCGTGGCAACGTCGCGCCTGATCTCCGGTGAGGCCTCCGACATCGCGTTGCCGCAGACCTGCACACTGCCATCGTCTGGTCGATCGGCGCCAACCAGGCAGCGCAGCAGGGTGGATTTCCCGGCGCCATTGCGCCCCGTGAGCGCAATCGCCTCTCCGGTACGCACCTCAAGACTGAACTTGTCGAAGATGGTGTTCGGCCCGAATGCCCGGCGCAGGCCGGACACCTTGAGGATCATCGTGCGTTTGGCCATGGAGGCGATTCTGCCCCTTCCCGGCAAGAAGTCCGGACGAATCTCTCCTACGCGGTTCGCACGCTGAGCGACGCCGAGGCTCGGGGGTGCCCGCCGGCCAGCAACACGTTCTTTCGCCTCACCAATCCCAATTGGTGGCTGCAACGAATCCCGGTGAGAGAGGCTGGGCCCTGGCTCGCCTAAAGGACCACACCCGAAGGAAGCATTGATGACCGTGATCTACTCCATCGCCAGCGTGTTGCTGCCGACATTCTGAGACCACCGCCATCGGTCGTGAAAGCGTCGATCTTGTGAACGTCTCGTCGGTGCCACCGGATTCGGAGGGTCAGCCCTCCCGGTCCGCGCGGCATCGCGACGCGGCTACGGGTCGCGAGGCCGAAGCGGCGCATCTGGTCGAACTGATGACGCTTTCGTCCCGCGGTCATGAAGATGCCTTTGCTGAGTTGTACGACCTCACCTCGCAGCGCATTTACGGGATCATCCTGCGAGTCCTCCGCTCGCCGGACCACGCTGCCGAGGTGACCCAGGAGGTCTACGTGGAGGTGTGGCGGCAGTCGGCCCGCTACTCACCGGACAAGGGCAGCGTCATTGCCTGGATGACCACCATGGCGCATCGGCGCGCGGTGGATCGGGTGAGGTCGGTGTCCAGCGAGGTGGCTCGGGACGAGCGGTATGCCTTCCATGGCGGAGACCGCGAGATCGACCAGGTGTGGGATGGCGTGGAGCAACGACTTGATATTGAGAGGGTGCGGAAGGGGATGGCCTCGTTGACCGCGATTCAGCGGGAGGCGCTGACGCTCGCCTATTTCGGTGGCTACACCCAGAGCCAAGTCGCGCAGCTGTTGCACCTGCCGCTTGGCACAGTCAAGACCAGAATCCGTGATGGGCTGATCGGGCTCCGAGATGCGTTGGGGGTGGAAGCATGAGCGAAATCCACGGCGCCGTCGGGGCTTATGTGGTCAATGCGCTCGACCCTGATGAGCGGGAGGAGTTCGAGGCGCATCTGGCGGTCTGCCCAACCTGCAGCCGAGAGGTTGTGGAGTTCGGTGAGACGGCCGCTGAGTTGTCGTTGCTGGCGAGTGAGCCTCCGCCACCCGCAGCATTGCGCGGATCGATCCTCTCTGCCATCGCCGAGGTCAGGCCACTGCCCCCGGAGCCTCCAGCCGAGGTTGCACCCACGGAGCCACTGGCTCCTGGCGCTCCGGCGGCTCCGGCCGAGCCCGGCCGCCCACCGATGAGCTGGCGCTGCGTCGGCAGCGACGGCGTACCCGAATCCTCAGCGTCCTCGTGGCCGCAGTCCTGGCTGCCGCGGTTGCGCTGGGTGGTGTGGTCTACTCGCTGGTCCAGACACGGCAGGCACAGGTGGCTCAGCAAGCGGCCGAGACTGAACTGCTCACCGCCCCCGACGTGCAGACGTACTCCGCCACCATGAAGGACGGCGGTCAGATCTCCTTTGTGGTCTCAAGAAGCCTCGATCGCGCGATGTTCATCGGCAAGGACCTGCCAACCGTCGGAGCCGACCGGACCTATCAGTTGTGGACCCTCGAGGGCGAGAGCGCTATCCCGGACAACCTGGTGGCCGGCGGCGGGGATCGTCAAGAGTTCTTCCGCGAAACCCTCAGTGGAGTCACGGGCCTGGCGGTCAGCGTGGAAGCTGCCGGCGGAGCGCAGCAGCCAACACCCTCAGCCATCCAGGCGGTCACCGAACTGTCAAGCTGATGGGCTGGCGCCCATCAGTGGGCGCATGGGCGCTGCGATGACGCGGCGGGTGTCGGTGGGCCATGGGAGGCTTTCGGTGTGCCTGACGCTGACTCTGCCGGTTTGGATCGCGCCACGCTCGATAAGAGACGTGGTGACGTCGCCGCGATGTTCGACAGAGTGGCTGAGCGCTACGACCTGGCGAACGATGTGCTCTCACTCGGTCAGGATCGAGCCTGGCGCAAACGGGTGACCGAAGCTGTCGCGCCGCGACCCGGGCAGCTGATCTTGGATCTGGCAGCAGGCACGGGCACCTCAAGTTCGCCGATTGCCGAGACCGGTGCAACTGTCATTGCGACCGATCTCTCGGTCGGCATGTTGCTGGTGGGCAAGCGGTGCCGGCCCGGTCTGAGCTTTGTCGCCGCCGACGCACTCCAGCTGCCGTACGCCGACGCCAGCTTCGACGCGGTCACCATCTCCTTCGGGCTCCGCAACGTCGAGGACACCGCAGCTGCCCTCACCGAGATGCGGCGGGTGATCAAACCAGGCGGCACGCTCGTGGTGTGCGAGTTCTCCACGCCCACTTGGCGACCGTTCCGCACCGTCTACTCCAACTATCTGGTCGCCGCCCTGCCACGGATCGCATCGCTGGTCTCCTCCAGCCCTGCCGCGTATGAGTACCTGGCGGAGTCAATCCAGGCCTGGCCCGATCAGCAAGGTTTGGCCAACGTGATCAAAGGGTGTGGCTGGCACGAGGTTGAGTGGCGGAATCTGTCCGGCGGAATCGTCGCACTACATCGAGCCCGAGCATGATCGAAGCATCGACGGTCACCGCCCCGCCGGGAACGATTGTGCTCGGCGCGTACGCCGCACGCAGCTGTCCAGTCAAGACCCAGAATGCCTTTGATCCCACGGTGACGATTGAGTCCCCGACCAACGGTGCTGGCGCCGAGGCGAACGAGGGGCTCGCCGAGCTCTTTGACGGCGGTGCTCAATTCAAAGCCGCCGTACTCGATCAGCTGATCGACTCTTGTCGGGGATGGATTGTTGATCTTCGACCACTGTCGGCCAGCACCCGCGAGGTGCAGACCGAGGCTTGCCTCCATGCCATGACCTCCGGCGCACACGTGATCATCGATGGGTGCTTGCCTGTTGATTTTTCCGGTCACCGGGTCGGCATTCCCGATCTGCTGATCCGTGGCGCCGACGCTGTGGACGGCTCGCCGACCTACCACCCGGTAGAAGTGAAGTGGCACAAGATCATGCTGCGTCCACGACCGCCGGACGGTGACGCCGAGGAGCCGCCCATCCTGCGCTACTCGAGATTGACCGACCCCACCCTCGACGCGGCGGTGGGCGTTTCCGGGTACGGATTGCGGACCGCGAGCCGGGAAGCCGACTTTCTTCAGCTGGCTCACTATCACCGCATGCTCCAGGCCTGCGGGTTTGCCGCCGAGCAGGCATTCGGCGGCGTCATCGGGACCGATGACCTCTTCGAGGCACCTGTACTGGCCTGGGCCGATTTGGGCCAGCCGCAGGTGCGAACCTTCTCACGCAGCAGTCCGGAGGGTTGGCGGCTCCGCAGCCTGCTGGAGCGCTATGACCACGAACACGCGTTCCGGCTCAAAATCGCTGCCGTCGCGCAGCAGCAAACCGGCCGGCTGGAGGGTGACCCTGAGCTGCTGGTCCGCCCTATCGTCAACAAGGAATGCCCGCGCTGCCAGTGGTGGGAGCAGTGTCTGCCCCGGCTTGACCCCGACGATGTCAGCCTGCGCATCGAGGCGGCACCCCTGGACATGCGTGAAATCGCAGCGCTGCGCCGGCACGGCATCACCACCATCACCGATCTCGCCGATGCCGATCTCGATCAATTACTGGAGTCGTACTTACCCGAAGTGACCCACCGGGCCGGCGCCGAAGGCCGCATCAGAGTGGCGGCACGGCGCGCCAGGATGTTGCTCGAAGGCATCACCTTTGATCGGGAGACCACCGGTCCGATCGAGATGCCGCAGGCGGAGCTGGAGATCGATCTGGATATCGAAAGCTCGGCGGATGGTCGCATTTACCTGTGGGGATTCCTCGTCGAGCGCGCCGGTGAAATCGGCGCAATCTACCACGAGTTCAGCTGCTTCGATGATCTTGATGACCGGAGTGAGGCTGCGCTGGCCGTCGACGCCTTCACCTGGCTGCGCAGCGTCATTGAATCCACCCCGTCGGTGGCCGTCTTCCACTACAGCGGTTACGAGGTTGCGAAGATCATCGACCTGGCGCGCCGCGAGCGGCACGAGTTGTTGGATTGGGCAGCCGCGTACGCCGAGGAGCACTTCGTCGACCTGCTAGAGATCGTCAAGGCCCACTACTTCGGTGTCAGCGGTCTCGGCCTCAAGTTGATGGCACGCCATGTGGGGTTCAGCTGGCGCGACGACGATGCAGGAGGGCTCAACTCACAGCTGTGGTTCGCCGAGGCCGTGCACGGGGAGACTGCTGAGGCACGCGCGCGGGCGGAGCGCCGCGTACTGGAATACAACGAGGACGACGTGAATGCGACCAGTCAGCTCAGAGCGTGGCTCCGAGCGCAGTGATCTCGCGATCCAGGGTGCGGCGGTGGGCACGATCGATAACCGCCTCGACGAGCTCCACCCCGGCGGGCGGCTCCGTCAGCACCTCGGCTAACTCGATCGCGGTCTGCACGCGCCGGTAGCCGATCCCTGCGGCTGCCGCCAAGGCCTCGAATTGCAGTCCCTGCGGCGTGCCGAACAGGCGCTCGAAGGCGCCCATGTGAGCAGGCTCCCCCTGCTCCAAAGTGGCGAAGATACTGCCACCATCATCGTTGGCAACTACCAGCCTGAGATCCGGCCGCGGCTCTTCCGGTCCGATCACCATGCCGGTCGCATCATGCAGCGCGGTCAGATCACCCAACAGCGCATGAGTCGGCCGCTCCAGGGCGAGCGCAATGCCCGCTGCAGTCGATACGCTCCCGTCAATCCCGGAGAGTCCGCGGTTGGCGTAGACCAGTGGGGAGGCTGAGTTGATAGGCGCGAGGTCCAGATCGCGGATCGGATTCGAAGAACCGGCGAACAGCGCGTCGTCTGCGTCAAGGGCGGCCCATACCGCTGCCGCCAGCGCCGGTCCGGTGAAGTACGGCTGCGCCGCTAACAGGTCGTCCAGCCGCTCTCGCACCACCAAGTCCGCCTCGTGCCACGCCTCGAACCAGCCTCGATCAGCTGGGTTGGGCAACTTCACTGCATCTGTTACCAGGGACGCGGCACGTCCGGGATCGATCCAGTCTGCGTATGCAGAGACCACCACGAGCTCGACGTCATTGCGGGCCAAGAGCTGGATGATCGGCCGGGACAGGGTCGGCCGACCGAAGACCACGACACGCTCGATCTCTTCGGCGAGGGTCGAGGCGAGCAGCAGCCGGTACGTGGAGAGCGCCGCCGCGCCCAGGCGCGCGTTGCTTGACGGCTCGGCAAACAGGGGAACTGCCGCTTGAGCAGCGAGGTCAGCGAGCGTGCCACCCAGGTCGGGCCGGCAATCGCCAGCGATGATCACTGTCTGAGTTCCGTCGGAAAGTGTCATCGGTTCGGCCGCCGCGTTCGAGGCGGTGATCACCAGCTCTGGGGCCGGCGGGGGCCAGGCAAACTCCGCGGGGATCAGCGGCTCGCTGAACTCGACATTCAGTTGCGCGGGACCGGGCATCCGCGTTCTGGATCCGGTGGCCGCCGTCATGATCCGAGCTGTCTCGAAACGCCAGGTCCGATGATCAAGGACCTCGTCCGACAGCCCGGCATAAGCGCGCACCTGCCGGCCGAAGAGCTGATCTTGGTCAGTACTCTGATTGGCTCCGGCGTTGATCACTGAGCGCGGTCGGCTTGCAGTGATCACGATCAGGGGCACATGTGCATGCCAGGCCTCCAGCACCGCCGGATGCAAGTTGGCAGCCGCGGTTCCCGAGGTGGTCAGCACGGCAACTGGTGTGTCGTACCCCTTGGCAAGCCCGAGGCCCAGGAACCCGGCAGTGCGCTCGTCGACCCGGACATGCAGCCGGAGCAGCCCGATGCGGTCGGCCTCGAAGCACTCATACGCAAGTGGTGCGTTCCGAGCGCCCGGGGCAAGCACAACATCGCGTACGCCGCGGCTGATCAGCTCCTCGATGATCACCCGTGCGCATGCAGTGGCGTTACCCGTCATGCGCCCTGAGCCTGTCGAAGGGCCAGTTCCTGAGTCTGCACGAGACGAGCCTGCCAGAACCGCTGCACCACGCTGTCAGGCCGGTGCTTGTCCAGCGCCGCCTCGGCAACGGCCAGATCACCGACCTTGATCACCCCATCCACCGCGATCAGTGGCTCCTTGGCCAGGTCATCGGCGAGCAAGGCGACTGTGTTGAGCCCGCAGGCGTACGGCAGCTCAGGCAGCGCAGCGGCCAGCGCCAGGCCAGCCCTGATGCCAATCGAGGTCTCCAGCGCACTCGAGACAACGACGGGTAGGCCGATCCGGTCGGCAATCTCCAAACAGGCGCGTACTCCCCCGAGCGGTTGCACCTTGAGAACGGCAATGTCCGCGGCCGCCTGCTTCGCCACCTGGTAGGGATCCTGAGCGCGCCGAATGGATTCGTCGGCGGCGATTGCCACGTTTAATCCAGCTAGTGCCAACCGGCGCCGCAGATCGGCCAGCTCGTCGATGCTGGCGCACGGCTGCTCGACGTACTCCAGATCGAAGCGGGCCAGCTCCCGAATGGCATGCACCGCCTCATCCAGGCCCCAGCCCCCGTTGGCGTCGATCCTGATCTTCCCGGCCGGGCCGAGTGCGTCGCGTACGGCTTCCAGGCGAGAGGCATCATCGGCCAGCGTCTGCCCCCGCTCGGCCACCTTGACCTTGGCGGTGCGGCAGCCTGAAGCCCGCGCGAACTCGTGAGCCGGCTCCGGACCGACTGCGGGAACTGTGCTATTGACGGGAATCTCTGTCCGCAACGGCGCCGGCCATCCGCGCTCGGCCGCCTCCACAGCCGCATGCAGCCACGGCACCAGCTCAAGTCCCTGATAGTCGAGGAAGGGGCTCCACTCCCCCCAACCCGCGTCACCCCGCCACACCATCCCTTGCCGTTCATTGATGCCGCGGAACCGAGTGCGCAGGCCGAGCGCGTAACAGAATGGCTCGTCCGGCACGGTCCCAGTCTGGCCCATATTGCCCTGGCCCGTCGAAGGGCGCTTCGACAAGCGCCGTCCTGAGCTTGTCGAAGGGCTCGCGCAATCACTGGCTAGCCTGGTCGCCGTGAGCCCAGCCACCGTGAGCTCAGCTGCCCCGGAACCCGTCAGGCTCCGGATGGTTCAGCCCTCAGAGGTCGCTCGGTCGCTGGCAGTTTCCTTGGGTGGTGGGCCGCCCATCGCACCACTGCCGGCCGACCCGATCGAGCAGGCTCGGGCGATCTCGATGTTCCAGCCCGCACAGCCGGTGACGGAGGCCGACGCGGCGGTGGTCGTCGCCACGTCCGGTTCGACTGGAGCCCCAAAAGGCGTCGTACTCTCCCGTGCAGCGATCCGCGCGTCGGTCGAGGCGATGCGCGCCCGGCTTGATGGAGCTGGCGACTGGACGCTGGCACTGCCCAGCCACTACATCGCCGGCCTGATGGTGCTGGCTCGCGCGTGTCTTGACGGCACGCGCGCAGTGCCGGTGCGTTCCGATCTGAGCAACCTGCCGCAGGTAGCCGGCTCGCTGTCGCAGCGTCGCTACATCTCGTTGGTTCCCGCACAACTCGACAAAGCGTTGCGTCGCGACGATGTGACCGAAGCCTTGGCCAGCTTCAGTGCCGTCCTGGTCGGTGGAGGCCCCGCGAGCCCCGGTTTGGTGGAACGCGCCGCCAGCGCAGGGATCAACGTCGTGATCACCTACGGCATGAGCGAAACCTGCGGCGGCTGTGTTTGTGATGGAGAGCCACTGCAGGGTGTCACTGTTGAACTCGCGGACGAGGGTCGGATCTTGATCAGGAGTTCGACGCTCTTCACTGGCTATCGGCTGCGTCCAGACCTCACCGCTGAAACTGTGGTGGACGGCAGGCTTCGCACCCAGGATCGGGGCTGCTGGGAAGCCGGAAAGCTGGTGGTCCTCGGCCGGACGGATGACATCGTGATCACCGGCGGCCACAAGGTTGATCTTGCGGACGTTGAGCGGTCTGTGCAACGGTGGGTGGCTCGTGCTGGGGCTCACGTCGCCGTGCTTGGCGTCCCTGACCCGGTGTGGGGAACCAGAATCATTGCCGTCTCGGATTCGCCAGGCTCGCTGGAGGATCTCCAGGCCGTGGTGCGGGAGTCGTTACCGGCGTACGCGGTGCCACGTGAACTGATCAGTCTCGCTCAGCTTCCGAGGTTGGCCAGTGGCAAGCCGGATCGGATGGCGATCAGGTCGATGATCATGAATGTAGGTGCTGAACGGCAGTGACCGGATGACCGCGGAGACCGCTCCCCGGCCGACTGCGACGCAGTGGCTGGCCGGCGCGCGACCGCGTACGTTGCCAGCGGCGTGCTCTCCAGTGATCGCGGGAACAGGTCTGGCCGTCTTCGAGCGGGGCGCTTCCTGGGTCGCGGCAGTCCTGGCGCTCGTCGTCAGTCTGGCACTACAGGTCGGCGTGAACTATGCCAATGACTACTCCGACGGCATCCGCGGCGCCGACACTGAACGGGTCGGTCCACAGCGGCTCGTCGGTTCGGGTCTGGCCTCGCCGCCGCTGGTGAAGCGCGCGGCGTTTGTCAGCTTCGGGATCGCCTGTCTCGCTGGACTGGCACTTGTGATCATGACCCAGCACTGGTGGCTGTTGGCAGTCGGTGTGGCATGTGTGCTGGCCGCCTGGTACTACACGGGTGGCAAGCACCCCTACGGATATGCCGGTCTGGGCGAAGTCTTCGTCTTCGTTTTCTTCGGACTGGTAGCAGTCTGCGGCACCGCGTACGTGCAAGTGGGCAAGGTTTCGCTCGCTACGTTGCTCACCGGCGTCTGGGTCGGCGCCTTGGCGTGCGCGATCTTGGTGGCCAACAACCTGCGCGACATCCGTGGCGATCAGCAGGTCGGCAAGCGAACCGTGGCAACCCGGCTTGGGGACGCCAGGACGCGAGTCCTGTACGTGATCTTGGTTGCACTCAGCGTGTTGTTGATCATCGTCGTGGCCTTCCTCACAACCTGGTGGGCGCTGCTGGGGCTCGCCGGGCTGGTCTTGATCATTCCCGCGGTCCGGGTTGTGATGTCCGGAGCCAGCGGTCTGGCGCTGATCGGCGTACTCAAAGCCACCGGACTTGCCGAGCTCGCGAGCTCCGTCGGCTTCGCGGCCGGCCTCATCCTCGCCACTCCTGGTTCGCCTAACTCCGCGCAACCTACGTCTACAGGTTCAGCGGTCTGTCGAAGCCGCATGCGCCCTTCGACGGGCTCAGGGCGTCAGGCGCTCGGCCAGGTCCCGGAGGCCTCGAACGCTTCGAGCATGGCCAGGTACGGAGCCAGGTCCCAACCTCGCTCGGCGACCCAGGCGTCGTCGTAGTAGGTGTGGGCGTAACGGCGGCCGTCGTCGCAGAGCAAGGTGACGACGCTGCCCCCCGTACCCTCGGCTTTCATTTCCGCGACCAGCTGGAGCGCTCCCCACATATTGCTGCCGGTTGACCCACCGACCCAGTGGTCCAGCTTGTGAGTGCACCATCGCATAGCGGCGATCGATGCCGCATCCGGCACGATGATCATCCGATCCACCAGCGACGGAATGAAGCTCGGCTCCACCCGCGGGCGGCCGATACCTTCGATCTTCGAGCCGGCGGCAGTGACCGTGGCATCCCGGTTCCGCCAACCGTCATAGAAGGCCGAGTTCTCGGGATCGACGACACAGAGCCGCGTGAAGTACTTCTTCAACCTCACATAGCGGCCGATGGTGGCGCTGGTACCGCCGGTGCCGGCCCCGACAACCACCCAGAGCCGGTATCGGAAACGGCTCGCGGCTCAGCTGAGCAAACATCGACTCGGCAATGTTGTTATTGCCCCGCCAGTCGGTCGCCCGTTCGGCATAGGTGAACTGATCGAGGTAGTACCCACCGCAGCTGGCTGCAAGATCGGCCGCCACCTGGTAGATCGTCGTGGGATCCTCGACCAGCTTGCATTGTCCGCCATAGAACTCGATCAGCTCGCACTTCTCCCGTACGGTCGAGGCCGGCATCACGGCCACGAACGGCAACTTGAGCAGCCGCGCGAAATAGGCCTCGCTGACTGCCGTGGACCCGGAGGAGGCCTCCACCAAGGTGGTGCCCTGGTGGATCCAGTTGCTGCAGAGGCCGTAGAGCACCAGCGACCGCGCCAGCCGATGCTTCAGGCTTCCGGTCGGGTGCACGGACTCGTCTTTCAAGTAGAGGCTGATACCCCATTCCGCTGGCAGCGGAAACCGATGCAGGTGGGTGTCAGCGCTGCGATTCGCATCCGCCTCCACTTGGCCGATCGCCCACTCCAACCAGGCACGGTCATTCAGATCAGCCGGCTCCACGATCGCTAAATTACCGGTGGACGCCCGGCACGTGTCATGCGCCAGATCGTCCGCCAACTCATCGGGCGCCGGGCGCCGCCGGACTGGGTGAGCCCAATCTTGTACCCCCGCAGCGTCTCGACAAGCGCGCTACGCGACCGCAGCCGGACCGCCGACAGTCCGGCCCACACCAACACATAGAGCCCAGCAACCGGCAGCGGGAGGTTACGCCTGGCCAGCCAGACGCGATTCCGAGCTTGATAGCGGTAGAACTCACCATGCCGGGTGGGCTCGATGGCCGGGTGATGCACCTCGATTTCCCCGTCATAGCGAACATGGAAACCGCCGTCCCACACTCGCCAGGCCAGGTCGATACCTTCATGGGCGTACCAGAACAGGGCCGGCCAGCCGCCCGCGTTCTCAAAGGCATCCCGCCGGATAAGGACCGCGCCCTCCCAGACGTTCATCGCGGGACTGCTCCGAGCTCGGCTACCGACGCGTATGCGCGGAGTCCAGCGCCTGGGAGCTTTCCGGCCCTGAGGGTCGACGACCCTGGGCTGGATCATGCCGAGCGTTGGATCGGCGGCGAACTGCATCGCCAGCAGGGCCAGGATGTCGTTCTCCGGAAGGCGGGCATCATCGTCGAGGAAGAACAGCAACTCCCCTTGGACCAGGCTCGCTCCAGCGTTACGACCGGCTGGGATGCCAAGGTTCTCACTCAACCCATGGGCCTTCACCCCTTGAGGAAGGCCAACCGGCTGCCACCCGTTGCCGACCACCACAACGTCGAGGTCGACCTCGCGCTGGTTCAACAGACTGGTAAGGCAGCGCCTCAGATCGTTGGGCCGGTTGCCCATCGTCAAAACAATGACCCCGACCTTCGGCCGCGCAGGCCCACTCATCGCAGCCTGGACGATGCCAGCACGGCAATCAGATGACCGACCAGTGTCACGCCGGCTGCGATGACCAGTGCAGCGAGCAGCACCTGCGTCGCTGCACCGCCGACGAAGAGGTCCATGATCGCGGCGACGAGCACCAGGATGGACAACTCAACAGAATGGAAGACCTTGTGGAACGGGACCAGCCCTGCCAACCGCCGGCCAGCACGGAGCACCCCTCCCCTCGGCGTCCGCACCTCCTCGGCGTCCCGCAGCTGCGGCAAGCCGGCGTAGTGGCGCGCGACATGCACCAGATCGTTCTCGACCTTGTTCAGGGCGATCAGCAAACCGAGCAGCAGCCCGGCGCTGATCCAGATCCCGCTGAGCCGCAGTTCACCGGTGGCACGGACGCCCAGAGCCACGGCGATCCCGCACTCAGCCACGTAATGCCCGACCCGATCGAGGTACACACCTCGTGGCGACGACGTCTGTCGCCACCGCGCCACCTCCCCGTCGCAACAATCCAACAGCATCTGCAGCTGTACCAAGATCACCGCGAGAATCGCGCCGGACAGTGAGGGCCAGCCGGTGGCGACCGCAGCGCCGGCCGCAGCGATGATCATCAGCCAGGTGACGCCATTCGCACTGAACCCGCCCCGCAGCAGGATCCGTGTGAGATAAGGGGAAATGTCCCTCAGGTAGGCGTGGGCCACCCAGTGTTCGGCGGCGGCACGGGTACGGACGCTCGGTGGCTGCGTCACCTCCCGCAGCTGGGCAATCGTCGGGCGAGCCGGCCGCTCGGCGCCGACATCGAAACCGGCCGTCACTGCGGCCTGCCGTACCAGCCCACACCTCGGCGCCATGGCATGGCGACCACAGGTCCGCTAGGCATCCCGACAGCCTAGTGCGAGGCACTGGCCTCGCCTGTTGTATCGACCCCGGATCAAGACGCATACTTCCGTTATGGGGCGATATCTACCGATCATCATCATTGGGTTGCTGATGATCTACTGTGTCGTCGAGGTTGCTCAGGCCCCGCCGTACGCCGTCCGCCGAATGCCTCGCTGGCTCTGGGCGACTGCCATCATCTGCCTGCCACTGGCGGGCGCCGTCTGCTGGCTGTTGCTCGGTAGGCCTAATGCCGAGTCGTCCGGCACTCGACAGCAGAAGCAGCCTCCGAAGGCACCCGACGACGACATCGATTTCCTGCGCGGGCTCTGAGTCCACGCAGGCCTATCAGGCTCGTTGGATCTGGTAGGCGCGCTCAATCGCATCCTCGAACCGTTTCGTGCTCTGCTGAGCACTGACATCCCCGAAATAGTGGTACGCGAGACCGCGAAGTTGCTCCCACGCTGCCGAATCACCTTGCAGCCCGCGGATTTTCGCCAGGACTTTTCCGGCGTCTGCGACACCCAGCAGCGGCAGGGTGTCCAGCAGCGGTGAGGCTGGGCGGTAGGCGCTGGGCGCCGGCTCGGTGATCATCAGCGGTTTGCCCGTCGCCAGCCAGTCATAGGCAACAGCTGAGACATCGGTGATGCAGACGTCCGCGAAGTCCCACTGCCAGCCGTATTCGTCGCGATCAACAAGGTGCCGGTCGCCGGCCTTCGCGAGCAGGGCGCGGACGGCTTTGTCCGCATCGCGCTGCTCGCGAGTGGTGTAGCCGGTCCGAGGGTGCGGGCGGTAGATGACGCGGATCGACGGATCAGTGAGCAGAGCCTCGATCATCGCCACGCCGTGACTGGCCAGGGACCCGTAGGCGATGCTTGGCCGATCACCTGCCCAGGTGGGCGCGTACCACACCCGTGTTCCGGAGTCCCGCGGCCAGGGCGGGGCGCCGGGGTAGCTGTAGTCGAGCTGCGGGCGGCCGACCAGCAGCGTGCGTTCGGTTGCATCGAAACCGCGCAGCGCTTGGCCGAGGCGATCGCGACCCGCATCGCCACCGACAAAGACCAGGTCGTACGCCTTGTGCTGGTTGGAGATGCTCGAGTCCTTATCGCTCTCGCCGTGCCCAATCTGAATGTGCACCGGGCTGGGAAACCGCAACATGCGGAAGTTCGCCTCGAGCTGATTGAGGTAGAGCACCACCCGAACGTCCCGCTCAGCGACCAGCCGTTCGAGTGCCGCGCTGCCGCGTGCGAAAGCAACCGGGAGGCTGCTGCCTCGGAGCACCAGATCCCCGGTATCGGGCCGGTCGACGATGACGAAGACCGGACGCTGCCTGGCCAGATGTTCCAGCGGCAACCGCCACTGCTCGAACTGGTAGAGATTTTCTGGGCCGGTGGCGAAGAACACCGCCACGGCCGCATCTGGCACAGTGGAACTGGCGGCGTACCCGATCCGCGAATGCTGGACCGGCCAGCCGGTTGCGAAGCAGTGTGACAGCCTGGCGGGCTGGACCGATCGTGGCGGCGAGCTGAGCGCGCGGGTCGATCATGCGGTGCTAGAGCAGCCCAAGGATCCGCGATGCCCTGACTAGACAGCAGACTCGGTGCGGTCACCACTCCACTGGGTGTGGTAGGTGCCTTCTTTGTCCACTCGCTGATAGGTGTGCGCACCGAAGAAGTCTCGCTGCGCTTGGATCAGGGCTGCCGGCAGCCGCTCTGCACGAATCCCGTCGTAGTAGGCCAACGATGAGGAAAATGCGGGCGTCGGAATGCCGTTCTGTGCGGCCCCTGCCACCACTCGACGCCAGGCTGCCAGGCTGTTGCTCACTGCCTCGGTGAAGTAGTCATCGGCGAGCAGCAGTGCCAGGTCGGGATTGCGCTCGTACGCCTCGGTGATCCGATTCAGGAACCGGGCCCGGATGATGCAGCCGCCGCGCCAGATTCTGGCCATGGCGCCGCGGTCAATGTTCCAGCCGTACTCGGCGCTCGCTGCCGCAATCTGGTCGAAGCCCTGGGAGTAGGCCACCACTTTGGAAGCGTAGAGAGCCTGCCGCACGTCCTCCACGAACTGATCCCGATCAGTCACGACCCAATCCCCGGTCCCTGCCGCAAGCTTGGCCTGAGCGGCCTCCCGCTGCGGCACTGATCCAGACAGCCCGCGGGCAAAGGTGGCCTCCGCAATGCCAGTGATCGGCACGCCAAGATCAAGCGCATTCTGCACTGTCCAGCGGCCAGTGCCCTTCTGTTCGGCGCGATCCAGCACGATGTCGACAAAGGCCTTGCCGGTCTCGGCATCGACATGGCCGAGCACCTCAGCGGTGATTTCGATCAAGAACGATTCAAGATCGCCTTCATTCCAGGTCTTGAAGATCTGGCCGATCTCCGCAGCTGATGCACCAGTTGCCTGCTTGATCAAGTCGTACGCCTCGGCAATCAATTGCATGTCGGCGTACTCGATGCCGTTGTGAACCATCTTGACGAAATGGCCGGCTCCGTCGGGACCGACGTAAGTGCAGCAGGGGACGCCATCGACCTTTGCGGCAATGCTTTCCAGCAGGGGACCCAGCGACTCGTACGATTCGGGGGAACCGCCTGGCATGATCGATGGGCCGTTGAGCGCGCCCTCCTCACCGCCTGAGACACCGGTGCCCACAAAGTGCAGACCAATCTCGGCCAGCTTCCGCTCGCGGCGGATGGTGTCCGGGAAGTGCGCATTGCCCGCGTCGATCACGATGTCGCCGGGTTCCATCAGTGGGGTCAGCTCATCGATCACCGCGTCAGTTCCAGCGCCGGCTTTCACCATGATCAATACGCGACGGGGACGCTCCAGTGAGGCGACGAAGTCGGACATGGATTCGGACGGAATGAACGTCCCCTCCGACCCCGCCTCGGCGAGCAGTGACTCAGTCTTGGCGTAGCTGCGATTGTGGATCGCCACGCGATGACCACGCCTGGCGAAGTTGCGTGCGAGGTTGCGGCCCATGACTGCGAGGCCTGTCACACCGATCTGAGCAAGTTCAGCCATCCTTGAAAACTCTCCTTTGGAGCGCTATGAGACGATCGTGCAGCGAGCGGGGTCGCTGTGCCGTTGGCTCAGCGTATCGGCTACCGAACCTCGGCGGTCCGCGAGCCGATGGCTCCTGTCAAACCTTGCGCTGGAGGGAAAGAATGCTTCAGCCGCTAGGCATCAGTGCCGAAGCGGAGGCTGTCTATGTCGCGCTCGGGCCCTTGCGGTCGGCGTCGGCGAGTGAGCTGGCGCGGCTCACGTCATTAACACCCGAGCAGGTTGCTGAGAACCTCGAGGAGCTGAGAAAGCTCGGACTGGCGACGGATTCGTCGCGCGGGAATTGGCGTGCACTACCGCTGCTGGATGTGGTCAATCAGCTCAAGGCGCAACGATTGTCCGAGATCGAGCTGGCAAGCGTGGCGGCGGAATCTTTGGAGAGCCACTTGTTGGCCGCTGGAGCGACCCAGGCCGACGGCATCAAGACCCTCGTTGGAAGCCCGACCATTGTCGCGGCCCATCGTGAGCTGCTGGATTCCGCACGCCGGGAGATCTGCTTCTTCGACAAGCCGCCATATGCTCAGGTCCGATCGGTCATCACTGAGGAGGCGCTGAGCATCGAGCCGGAGTGGCGGGCGCTCGAGAGGAACGTGGTCTTGCGTTGCGTCTACGACCCGGGCTTCGACACTGAGCGACTTGCCGAATTGAGCCTGTTTGCCAAGAAGGGCGAGCAGTCGCGCACCTCGCCGGTTCCCATGAAGTTGATCATCGTCGATTCTCAGACGGCACTGATACCGTCGATGCGCTCGTACGCCCCAGGGCATGAGCTCCGTGCCTCCATCGTGCGCCATGCCCTTCTGGTCGAAGCGTTGCAGTGGCTTTTTGAGGCGGTGTGGGACGCGGCCGTGCCGATCATGACCTCCGTCAACAGCGAATCCGATCCGCGTCGACAGATGTTGATCGCCATGTTGATGACCGGTTCCACCGATTCTGCGATTGCGAATACGTTGAACATCAATGTGCGCTCGGTCCGGCGCTGGATTTCTGAACTCATGGACGAGATGGGCGTATCGACACGCCTGCAGCTAGGCGCGGCACTCGTGCGGTCGGACGGCTTGCGTGGCGATCGTGCACGCGCAGACCATGGATCATCGTCTCTTTAGGACTGTGAGCCGAGAACTCTCACTCCACCCAAAGCCACGCCCGCGGTCCTAACAGAACCGCGGGCGTCGCCCAGGGGGAGGAACTCCGGGCGGAACCTCGGGGAAAAGTTCCACACGGGCTGTGCTGGTTAAGCCACGCTCACTACGTAACTCAACCACCGGGAACGTCAGGTATCCCGGCTTCCTTGCGGAAGATCTGGTGCTCGCTTTCTAAAGCAAACACTATCCGACTTTGGCGCGATTTCACTAGCCTTCCGGACCGGATTTGCGGCTATCCGATCCAGATCGTAAATCGCGGCGCCGATCGCGACCCGCAGGGGCCGCTGAACACTGCAACTCAGTTGCTCGATTCGGCGCCGGTATTGAGCGTATGTTCCCCGAACGTTGGTTTAGAGGCTGTGGCCGCGATTGAGGCTGTGTCCCCGGTTCAGGCTGTGTCCGCGATTGAGGCTATGTCCGCGATTGAGGCTATGTCCGCGAGTGGACTGCATAAGAGGTTCCCTTCTTGACGTCCCGCTGTGCCGGTGAAGCCGGCCAGCGAGAACCTGAGCTATGTCAAGAAGGACGCTATGCAAGCGCTATGAACGAAGTCACGCAAAAAGGGCAGCAGGAAGCTGACATGTCCTAAAGTGGACATGCCAAAATCGCGTTAGGTGCCTCGCACTCTCAACGCGTACGCCGTCGACTCACGACGCACATCTCCGGTCCATGGCCCCTGTGGCCACGGAATCGCCATCGGATGGTGACCGTCACCGATTGCGCGCCGTCAATCGAACCCGCGGAACAGACTAGCCGCGCCAGAGCGAGGTGACCCATTCCGAAAGCCAGCTTGAAACGTGGGACGGCATGCCGTCAAGAACCCTGCTCAAAATTCTCCCCCGATGTTCGGCAAAACCGAATGTAACCTGCCTGTGAGCATGCTGCAGGCGGTCGCAATGAATTCATCCAACCATCACGTGACTAGAATGCGCTGCATTTTTGTGCCATCTTGTCGGAGGCCACTGTGAGGAGGCGTCGTGCACTGCACCTTTGTTCCGCCCTACCTGCTGCAGCGCGTCGCCTTGTGGGCCGGCACTCGTCAGGCGTCCGCATCCGGCAGGGAAACACTGCAGGTCGATGACCGTCTGCGGGCCCGACGGGGAGCGCCAGCGGGTCAGATGGCCGCTCCACGCGTGCCTGGGACCAGCGAAGCGGGTGGTGCACACTGCCAACAACACGGAGTCGCTGCCCGGAGAGGTTGTCCGGAGCAACGGCGACCCCCCGGTCGGCGATGCGGCAGTTGACGAGGCGTTCGACTCATCCGGTCAAGTTTGGGATATGTTCGACAGCCAGTTCGGCCGGCAATCCATTGACGGACATGGCGGCACCGTCTCCATCACCGTCCACTACGGGCGTGATTACGACAACGCATTCTGGGACGGAACTCAACTGGTTTTTGGCGATGGAGATCGGCAGATCTTTGACCGCTTCACCAAGCCAATGGATGTGATGGCGCACGAGTACACGCACGGTGTCACCCAGTTCACGGTCGGATTGGCTTATCAAGACCAGCCCGGCGCCCTGAACGAGAGCATCAGCGACGTTTTTGCCTCGATGGCCAAACAGCACGTGCTCGGCCAGACTGCGGCCGAGGCTGATTGGCTCATCGGGGCGGGACTCTTTATGCCGGGGATCAACGCCCAAGCGCTGCGATCAATGCGGGAACCGGGAACGGCGTACGACGACCCCCAAATCGGCAGGGATTTGCAGGTGGGCTCCATGTCGGACTATGTCGTGACAGACACGGACAACGGCGGTGTCCATATCAACTCAGGAATCCCCAACCGGGCCTTCGCCCTGGCCGCGCTGGACATTGGTGGGCACAGCTGGGAGAAGGCAGGCCAGGTTTGGTACGACACGCTGGTCAATGGCCAACTGAGTGCGCAGGCCAGCTTTGAGTCCTTCGCACAAGCGACCCTCACCTCCGCACGTCGCCTTTTCACGAACGACCCGTCGGTCGCTGAGAAGGTTTGGGCGGCGTGGGTCGAAGTCGGCCTGCTCGCTGCAGGTGTTGATCTCGCAATGGCCCAGGACGCCGAGGCGGGCTTCGCCGAGTCCGCTGCTTCAGCCGATCCGCCGCCCGGCTCCCCACCGGCCGGTTCCGACCAGCCTGCGACCCTCGCGGTGTGCCGCACCGGAGGCTTTGCCGGCACCACCAAGGTCCGGCAATTGGATCTCGACGCCGATCCCGAAGGGCCGGAGGTCCGGCATCTGCTGACGCGTGTCGACCCGCAGCCAATTACGCCCACACGACCGGCTCCAGATCGGTTCGTCTACACCTTTGAATATGGCGATTGGCGCTTCACGGTGCCAGAGCAGGATCTCACTCCGGAGTTGCGCCGGCTTGTGCAGGTCGTACTGAACCGCGACGGTTAGAGTGACAAGGTGCCGACGGGGAGAGCGCGCAACCGAATCTATCCGCGCTCAGTCGGGGTGCTTGGGCACGGATTCCTGGCCGAGCCGGTCCTGCAGCGGCTGCTGCGCGCGCTGCCGGCAGCGACGCACATCTCGACCTACGGTCGGGACGCTGACCTGCTCACTCATCTCCAGCGGCTGGGGGCCAAACGTGCTGCAAGTCCTGCCGATCTCGCCGCGCGCAGCGAATACGTCCTCGTGCTGCTACAGAAACTGGAGGATCTCGAGGACGATCTCAGCGGTCCGAGCGGGCTGCAGGCTGGGGTCCACAGTCCCACGATCCTTGTCATGGGAGCGATCTCCACTCCAGATGACCTCCGGAATCTAGCCAGCGAGCTGGCAGACAAAACAGCCGGCCTACTCCGAATGGTCGACGCGCCGCTGAGCGGAACCCAAGCAGCAGCGGCCCGTGGCGAACTTGTCCATCGTGGTCGGTGCCACGCCGGGTCTCTATCGGGACGCACTGTCGGTGCTGGAGTTGCTCGGAACCTGCGTACGCGTCGGTGGTGTTGGCAGCGCCCAGATTGCCAACGCTTGTGAGCAGTACGTCATCGCGGCCACCGCGATGGCGCTCAGCGAGGCGGCAGTCATCGCCGAACGCGCCGGCCTCGACCTTTCTCGAGTGCTGCACAGTTGGGAGCTCTCGCTGGCAGGAAGCCGAGTACTTGGAGCGGCCCGAGCCAAACTGCTCAATCGGGACTTTCAACCCGATCTCCCCGCCGGCGCTTCCCTGGCGCCGCTGGAAGTGGCGGCTCAACAAGCCTGGCGCACCGGTACGTCAGCGCGGCTGCTAGCAAACGTGCAGGAACTCTTTCAGCTGTTGGATCGAGCCGGGCTGAGCAGTCAGGATCTGACGTCGACCTATCAGTTCCTAGCCGCACAACACCCCGAGCGCCGGGAGGCACAGGCTTAGCAGCGACGCCGGGGTGTGTGCGAGTTTTTGGAAGCCGGCCCGGGCGAGCAGCCACGTGCACGCCTCGCCGGCCCGGGGTTCTGCGGTCAGGTGAGCTGAAGAATCACTATCACCAGAATGATGATGACGAGGATACCGATAATGGTTCCGATAATTCCTCGGTTCATGGGCAGGACCTCCTCTCCAGCCTTTCTGGTACCCGCGTGTGGCCGGCGTAAACACCGAGGCCGATCATGGTGTCCAGCCGAGCAGCGCCGTACCGGCGCGGATGCCGCCAAACAGGATGATCGCGGCAATCACAGGCAGCAGTACCACGCGCCACGGGTGTCGGCGGATCCAGAGACAGCCCAAGACAACCAAGACCACCCAGACCGCAATGAAGCCGATGATGGCCCACAACGGAGCCAACAGACCTGTGGCGAAAAACAAGATCGACATTGCCAACAGCCCGGCGAGCGCGAGGCCGCCCAACACGTAGCCGATGATCGACGGCCTGGCCCGCGGTTCTCCCGTGGTCGTGGCCATGTCGCTTACTCCTCCCAGGGCAATGGCTTGCCTTCGGCGACCGGGGCTACCGGAACGATCACCACCGGCCGAGGCTGACGATGGGCCAAGTGCGCGGCGACCGATCCAGTGAGGAACTGTTTGAGCCCAGCCCGTACGCCACCGCGGCGGCTGCCGACGATGATCATCTCGACATCCAGGATGTCGGCCAGCCGGGTGAGCGCGTACGCGACGTCGCCTGCCAGCTCTCGAAACGACAATTCAATGGAATCGTCGGCCACCGCTGCGCGGACCTGAGCCACCAGCCCTTGATCGAAGTCTGTGTCCTTTAGTTCAGGGAGGTCCGGATCGAGCGGGAGCGAGGCAACAGTGCCGTCGGGCAGCTCTTCCACCACATATCGGCCTGGATCGACGTGCGCGCACACGAGCGCGGCGTCGAAGGTACGGGCGAAGCGAGCGGCCTGGCGCAACACGACGTCCGGCTGGCCATAGGTGACCCCGACCAGGATCCGGCGTGCTGCCTGATTCTCCGCCATCGCCTCACTCCACTGCTTCGATCAGACCCTAGCGCCCGGTCACGAGCTAGCGCTAGCGGAGCCAGGCGCTTAGCGCGTCAATGTATCTGGGTCGATCGGCCTGCCGGCCTCAAGCGACAGCAGAGTCGCCTTGGCCTCCAGCCCGCCCACATAACCTCCGAGCGTCCCGTCACTGCGAAGCACCCGATGGCAAGGCACCACCACTGGCATCGGGTTGTTAGCGCAAGCGGAGCCGACCGCCCTCACCGCTCGTGCCCGTCCGGTGGCTGCGGCTACCTCGCCGTAGGTCTCGGTATGCCCATAGTTGATCAACACCAGGTGCCCGAGCACGGCACGCCGGAACCCGCGGACCAGCCGGAAGTCCAACGGCAGCACGAAATCTCGGCGTTCGCCGGCGAAGTACTCCGCGAGTTGGCGAGCAGCCGGATCGAGGCGACCTGGAGCTCGCAGGATGCGCGGGCTGACCTGATCCGAGAGTCGCTGCAGCACATGATCATGGTCCTCACGCTGGTACGCGACCCGGACCAGGCCTTGGTCCGTCGCCGCTAGGAGCAGTGTGCCGACGGGCGAATCCACCGTCCGGTACGCGACATCCAGCAGACGGTCGGCTGCGGCGGCCGCCGCAAGTTGATCATGGAGGCGGGTCATCGCCTGCGCATCGTCGGCGTTGATCGCGGCGAGTACGGGATCACTGGAGTTGATCACGAGCGGGATTCCTTCTGCGATGGGGCGGTTGGGGAGTCGAGGTAGCGGCGGCGCAGAGCGCGGATGCCGTCAAGGGCGGCCCGCCGGGCTGCGTCGGTCGACCCGCCGACGAGCGCGGCGACCTCCGCGTACGGCAGGCCGGCGACATGGTGGTAGGCGACGGCTTGTCGCTGCTTGATCGGCAGGGCACGGAGCGCAGCCCAGAGGTCGTCCTCAGCTGGTTCCCAGCCACCGGTTGTGGACCCCGTCTCCGCGAGCACGGCAACCGGCGCCGGGCGGCGGCTCTGCGCACGGAGCGCGTCGATCGCCTTGCGGTGAGCGATAGTGACCAGCCAGGCTTCGATATTGGCGTCATCGGCGAGGTCTGGATAAGCGCGCAGGGCGGCAAGAAAGGTCTCCGACCACGCATCGTCAGCATCCGGCCGCGCCAACACGGCGCGGCACACCCGAAGCACGGTCGGTCCATGCTCTGTCACGATCTCTTCAAACGGTCGCTTCATCCTCATCAACCCTGTAGACGATCGCACGCTGCGAAACGTGAGGTCACGGGGCGTCGAAGTGCAGATTGGAACAAGCAGGAGAGATGCTCACGTATTCAACCAATCGGTTGACAACGCAGCAGGGTCTGGCGTACGATCTAATTCAACCGATCGGTTGAATAAGCGCGACGCCGAGGGAGGCTGAGATGAGCGAGGATCGACTCTCACGAGTCTTCGCCGCCTTGGCCGATCCGACTCGGCGTGACATCGTGGCCCGGCTATCCGTCGGGGATGCCACGGTGGGCCAGCTTGCCGCCCCGTACGACGTCTCGATCCAAGCCGTGTCCAAGCACCTCAAGGTGCTGGAAGATGCCGGGTTGGTGAGCCGCAGTCAGGATGCGCAGCGCCGCCCGCGGCACCTCGAGGCTGAGGTGTTCGACCTGATGACGGCGTGGATCGAGCGATACCGCCGGCAGGCTGAGGAGCGATTCCGCCGACTCGACGCCGTACTCGCCGCAATGGACGACGAAAGTGAAACCACCAACATCAAAGGAGCAGCATCATGAGCACGAATGCCACCGAGCAAGCCGCGAAGCGCGAGACCACGATCGAGGCTGACCCGAACCTGCCCACGATCCGCATCATTCGAGACTTCGACGCGCCGCCGCGAGAAGGTCTTCAGGGCATGGATCGACCCGGAGCTGGTCTGCCCAGTGGCTCGGCCCGAAGAGCACCGAGATGAGGATCGACCAGTGGAACGCTCGCACCGGCGGTAACTATCGCTATGCAGCGGTGCAGGACGGCGAGGAGGTGGCCGCTTTCTACGGGTCCTTCCATGAGGTGCGACCGAGCGAGCGGCTGGTCCAGACCTTCACCTGGGAGGGCATGCCCGATGGCGTCAGCCTGGAGACCATGACGTTCGAAGACCTGGGAGACGGCCGGACCCGAACGGTCGGCCTCTCCGTAGTGGAGAACTTCGAGGGGCGAGACGCAATCATCGCCAGCGGCATGGAGGTCGGGGTCTACGAAGGCTACGAGAAGCTTGATGCCCTACTCGCCCAGGGCTGATTGATTCACAACTCAGCAGGCTATAGCCGGCCGAGAGCTGACAGTTTGCTAGGCGTCTGCGCCCAGATACAGCAGCAACCGGGCGACCGCCAGCCGGTCTTCGGCGACAGCGAGCAACAGCGGCGTACGTCCCCGCGCGTCGCGGGTCTCAAGATTCGCTCCAGCTCGAAGGGCGAGGGCCGCGGCGGTTGCGTCACCGCTCTCGGCGGCAGCCAGCAAGCGCCGGTTCGCCTGCTGTTTCGAGGGTCGGTCCGCCTCCAGCGCGGCACGCAACAGCTGTGCGATCTCCTGGTGACCCTTGGACGTAGCGTGCTCGATCGGGGTGGTCTGGTCACGTTGGGACCGCAGTCGTAGATCGGCGCCGGCGGCGACCAGGACTCGCACGGTGTCCACATAGCGGCCAGATCCATCGCCCAGAATGATCGCCTCGTGGAGGGCAGTCCAGCCCAAGTTGTTGATGTGGTCGATCTCGACGTCGGCCTGGATCAGCCGGCCAGCGATGTCGGCGTGGCCGCGATCGGCCGCGCGGATCAGTCCGGTGCCATTGAAGGAGTCCTTGGAGTCCACGTCTGCGCCGTGCTGCAGTGTCAGGTTCAGCAGCTCCAGATAACCCTCGCTCGTGGAGATGAGATAGGCGCTCTGGACTGTGCTGTCTTTGGCGTTCACGTCGGCGCCTCGGGCGATCAAGGATCGGGCACGGCGGATGTCGTTGTCCCAGGCGGCGGCGATCAGCTGCTGGTTCAGCCTCGCCTGCTCCTTCGCGTCAGGCTCGGGCGTTGGCGATTCCTTGGTTGGAAGAGGAGTCGGCGGCTCCGTGGATGCCGATGTTGCGGTTGCTTGAGTCGTCGGACCGGAAGTCGCCGCATCTCCACCACCGCACGCTGTGGTTGCGAATATCAGAGCTGTCAAGACTGCAAGGGAGCGGACGGGTCTCATCGGATGCATGTCACCCACAGGATGCCACCCCGAGGGCTGGAGGTAATTTGGCCGCCATGATCGCCTCTCCAGATGAGGATGACTCGGTACCCGTCGTGTCAGCCGATGATCGGCGCGCCGTCACAGCCACGGTGGCCGTACAGGCTGGCGACCTACCTGAGCTCGAGCGGCTGCTCACTGCCGACCCGTGGCTCGCTAGGGCCCGGATTGGCGACAAGGACGGCTACCGGACGCTGCTGCACGCGGCAACTGACTGGCCTGGGCACTTTCCGAACGGTCGGGCCGTCGTGGACCGTCTGGTCGCTGCGGGCGCCGATGTGAACGCACATAGCCGGTTCAGCTCTCACACCGAAACACCGCTGCACTGGGCGGCGAGCAGTGATGACGTCGCAATGCTCGATGCGCTGCTCGATGCGGGAGCCGATATCGAGGCGACCGGAGCCGTCCTCGGCGGCGGGAGCCCACTCGCCGATGCGTGCGGATTCGGCAACTGGGCAGCGGCCAGGAGACTCGTCGAGCGAGGTGCGCATACTCGCTTGAGCGATGCCGCTGCCCTCGGGCTGCTCGACAGGGTCGAGGCCGTCTTCGCCGAAGGATCTGGTCCCGATCCTTCGGTGATCACTCAAGCGTTCTGGAGTGCCTGCCACGGGGGCCAGCGGGATACTGCCGAGTACCTGCTGGAAAAAGGCGCGGAGATCAACTGGATCGGATGGGACGAGAAGACGCCGCTCGATGTCGTCGATCAGACCGTCGCACCCGATCTTGCTGCATGGCTTCGAGCTCGAGGGGCGAAGCAAGCTAACGAGCTTCGAACCCGCAAAATCTGACGCCAGATTGAGCCAGACTGCGCGACACGCCGTGCGGGCCGCGACTGGCGTGTGGAAATGCGGGAAATCAGCGCCACTACTCCATCTGGGTGCCTCTCAGTCAGCCAGACCGAGAAAGGCCAGCAGCGCGCGTTCAACCCTCAACAGCTGCGCGGCTGGCAATCGTCCGACGCGCTCCGTCCGGCGATCACTTCAGCGTAGTCAAATGGGTGCCAAAGGGGTCTGTCCACGAGCCCAGCAATGGGTAATGCTGGGAGTAACCGTACGGCGTTCGCACAGCGGCAAGCGACTGAGTACTGCGGTCCCCGTTGCGCGGACGGCGCGATTCACAGAGACACTCAGGAGGACACGATGAAGGCGGACGTCGGCGATCGGATCGTGGTGGCCTCGGGCACGCTGCACCGGCCGATTCGAGACGGCGAGATCCTGCAGATTGGAGCAGATGGCGGCGGCCCGTACCTGGTGCGGTGGTCCGACAGCGGCAACGAGAGCCTGTTCTTCCCTGGCCCGGACGCCCATGTCGAGCATGTCCAGCGGGAGAGCGGCGATCGCCAGCGGACAGCAGAGTTCAGCGGCATCGCGGACCCAGCCGACGAAGAGGTGGACAGTCGACATCTACCTCTACGAGGATGAAAGTGCGACATCAGCCAACGCTGTCTTGCACAGTGATGTACCTGCGCCGCTGGACGTTCGGGGTGAGGCTCGCCGCAGCCCGGCCGATCCTGATTTGCCTGCAGTGGGTGACGAGGTGGCGGCGGCCCGTGCCTTGCGGCACCTTGCCGATCGGCTGCTCGAGATGGCTTCCAGCGACCTCTCAGCTGCCGAGGGGCATCCCGTTTCGTTGAGCACCTAAGCCTTTCAGGGCGCTTCGTCGCGAAACGGCTGCGCCGCTGCTCGACGGCGCCGCGGACGACTAACCCCGAACTGACCGTCGGCCCACCCTGACTGCCATCAGCTCGCGTGAGGTTTCGCGGGCGGCGATGCGGGAAGATCTGTGCCAGAAGTTTCTCTTGAAAGGTACGGCGCCATGACTCGAGCCGACGAAACGCCCGTCGATCTTCCCGCGCCGGCTCCGCGAGCGCTCGAAGTCGAGCAGAACGGCCTCAACTCGATTCACGTCAGCGAGCACCGCGGCAGGCCGCGGGAGCTGTTCTGGCCCTGGTTTGCCGCCAACATTTCAGTGCTCGGGATCAGCTACGGAGCCTTCCTTCTCGGTTTCGGCATCTCGTTCCCCCAAGCTGTCGTCGTTGGGGTTGTCGGCATCGTCATCTCATTCCTGTTGTGCGGCCTGGTCTCTCTATCCGGCAAGCGTGGACACGCACCAACGATGACCTTGAGCCGCGCCGCGTTCGGTGTCAACGGCAATCGGGTGCCATCGGGAATTTCCTGGCTTCTCTTGGTCGGCTGGGAGACCGTTCTCGCGTCGCTTGCGGTCTTGGCCACCGCTACCGTTTTCACGAGACTGGGGTGGCACGGTGGCTTCCTCACCAAGGTCGCCGCGCTTGTCTTGGTGGCTGGCCTGATCATGATCGGTGGAGTTCTCGGGTTCGAGTTCATCATGAGGCTGCAGATGTGGATCACCGTGATCACTGCCGTGCTGACCGTGATCTACATGATCCTGGTGGCATCCAACATCAACTTCGCTACGCTCGGCGCGCTGCCGGCAGGCCCGGTTCCGCAGCTGATCGGTGCCTTCGTGTTCATGATGACCGGCTTCGGGCTCGGATGGGTCAACGCCGCAGGCGACTACTCCCGCTACTTGCCCCGGCATGCTTCGAGCGCCGGAGTTGTCGGCTGGACCACCTTCGGCGCATCGCTCGGTCCAGTCGTGCTGTTGATCTTCGGGCTGATGCTCGCGGGTTCGTCGCAGGAGCTGAGTGCAGCCATCGCCACCGACCCGATCGGCGCGTTGACCACCTTGCTTCCGACCTGGTTCCTGGTGCCATTCGCATTAGTCGCAGTGCTCGGCCTCGTCGGCGGGGCCGTCCTCGACATCTACTCCTCAGGTCTCGCACTGTTGAGCGCAGGCCTACCGGTGCCTCGATTCGTCGCTGCAGCCGTCGACGGCGTTTTGATGATCGCCGGGTCCATCTATCTGGTGTTCATCGCCGACAGCTTCATCGGGCCGTTCCAGGGCTTCTTGATCACCTTGGGTGTTCTGATCGCAGCCTGGTGCGGCATCTTCCTCGGCGACTTCGCGTTGCGCCGCCGGCCGTACGCGGGCTCGGAGCTGCTGGATCCTCGTGGCCGCTACGGAAGCATCCGACCCGCATCTGTTGTGTTGATGCTGATCGGGGCGGTGGTCGGTTGGGGCCTGGTCACCAACTCCTTCGCGGGCTGGCTCGCTTGGCAGGGATATCTGCTCGGCCCACTCGGGCTGGGGGGTCGGGAAGGTTCCTGGGCGTACGCAAACCTCGGAGTGCTAGCGGCGCTGGTCATTGGGTTCGTCGGCACGCTGCTGCTGGGCGCCCGAACCGTACGAGCACAGGAGGAGAAGCCGCTCTCTGAGGCCGACCGGGAGGCGGCGGCAATCGAGTGAGCGAGAGCACGCGAGCAACCTTCGAGGATGCCGCCCGCCGCTGGCTGATGATCATCGATATGCAGCGGATCTTCGCAGAACCGAGCAGTGAATGGGCCACCCCGGGCTATGGATCAGCCTCTGCTGGGATCCAGCAGCTGCTCGGCGCTTTCCAACCCCGTATCTGTCTGACGCGGTTCCTGCCCCCCGAGCAGCCGGCCGGCGTTTGGATCGACTACTACGAGAAATGGCCGTTCGCGCTCGACCCCAGGAACGCGCCGCTGTATCAGCTCACAGATGAGTTCGTGTCGATCCCGGCGACGATCGTCGACCGGACGACCTTCGGCAAGTGGGACGCCGAGACCGGCCGAGCGCTCGGCAACCCTGATGCCATCGTCCTTGCCGGCGTCACCACCGATTGCTGCGTACTCTCCACGGCACTTGCGGCAGCCGACGCCGGCGTACATGTCACCGTGGCTGCCGATGCATGCGCTGGCGTCACCGACGCGGACCACCGGCGCGCCCTCGAGGCCATGGCGCTCTACAGCCCGATGATCGACATCGCCGAGGTGGATGCCATCGTGGCGTCCGCGGCCAGATGAGCACGCCCATCGACCGGGCCCGCGGCGCCCTGTACGGCCTTGCAATTGGCGATGCACTCGGCATGCCGACCCAGCTCATGTCGGCTGAAGAGGTCGCTGCGTGCTTCGGCGTCCTCGACGGGTTTCGCGAACCGCCCGCAGACCACCTGATCGCAGCTGGGCTGCCAGCCGGCTCGATCACCGACGACACGGAGCAGGCGCTGTTGCTCGCCGACGCTTTGCTCGTCGGCGGTGGCCATGTCGACAGCGAGGATGTCGCGCGTCGGTTGCTGAACTGGGCGGAACGCGCGCGGGAACGAGGATCACTGGATCTGCTGGGTCCTTCAAGCAGTGCAGCGGTTGCGGCACTCGTGGCAGGTGGCCCACTGGACGAGGTCGGACGCTTCGGAGCGACCAACGGGGCGGCAATGCGAATCGCCCCCGTTGGATTGATCATCTCCACCGATGATCTTGACGCGCTTGTTGATCTTGTTGTCGAGGCGTCACGGGTGACTCACCACACGGGTGTGGCGATTGCTGGGGCGGCGGCGGTGGCAGCCGCCGTCAGTGGCGGCATCGATGGGGCATCCGTCGCCGAGGCTACGACGCTGGGAATTCGGGCTGCCGAGATGGGTCAGCGACGAGGCCAATGGGTTGCCGGGGCGGTAGTCGCGCGGCGGATCGCATGGGCAATTGGGCTGGTCGACGCAACTGATCATGACCGCTCAGTGCGCGATGTCGTCGAATTGGTCGGGACCAGCCTGGCCACGCAGGAATCGGTACCGGCCGCCTTCGCGGTGCTCGCGCTGCATCCCCGTGACCCCTGGCAGGCGTGCCTGACAGCGGCCTCGCTCGGCGGTGACAGCGACACGATTGCAGCGATGGCTGGAGCGATCGCGGGCGCCTGTCACGGCATGGACGCTTGGCCTTCCGACGCCGTCCAGACAGTATGCGAGACCAACGAGTTGGATCTGGACATACTCGCCGAGAAGCTGCTGGCACTGCGCACCGGTCCATGATCACCCGGTTGGTCAGCGTCGGGAACGTGATCATCGATGTCGTCGCAGAGGTGCCAGAGCTGCCGGAACGCGGCGGTGACGTGCTCGCTTCACGTGCGGCGCTCGAAGTCGGTGGCGGCTTCAACCCGATGGCTGCAGCAGCCAGGCAGGGCCTGGGCGTTGCATACGCCGGCGCGCTAGGGCGTGGTCCGTTTGGTGATCTAGCCCGTCGGGCGTTGCAGGCTGAGGGTATTGCGCTGCTGCTTCCCGATGCCGCCGGCGAGGAACGAGACACCGGCTTCGATGTCGTGCTGGTGGAAGCGGGCGGCGAACGTAGTTTTGTGACCGCGGTTGGTGCCGAAGCTGGGGTGACATGTCAACGGCTTGATCACGTCGAGATCCGGGCCACGGACGCTCTTTTGATCTCCGGCTATGGGCTGCTGCACAACGCGAACCGGCGTGCCATCCTTGATCGTCTTCCCCGACTTCCGGCGGAGACCACGGTCTGCTACGACCCAGGGCCGCTCGGTCACACCCTTCCTGACAAGGTCGTGGAGGCCGTACGCCGGCGAGTGGACTGGTGGAGCTGCAACGAACGGGAGGCCTCGCTGGCCACGGGCTGCGCGAACGCTGCAGAAGCTGCGGTCGAGCTCCTGACTCGGCTGCGGCGAGGCAGTGTCGTGGTCCGCTTGGGGATGTCCGGATGCCTTCTAGCAGAACGGGGATCCGCTGTGGTACACGTGCCGGGCGTACCTGTCACGATCGTTGACACCACCGGCGCCGGTGATGCTCATCTCGGTGCCTTCATTGCGGGGTTGGCCGCCGGACGCGACGCCGCCGCTGCGGCCCGTCGCGCCAACCTCGTCGCGGCCCTGACGATCACCCACCGCGGTCCCGCAACTTCCCCAACCGCCGAGGAGACCGACCGGTTTCTCACCGGCTCTTGATCACCGACTTGTCAGCGCGAGTGGTCGCCCCGGCGACCACCGCCGCTGACAAGTCGGTGTCGTCACCACGAGTTGACGTGAAGCACACCATCGAGCGGCTGGCGCGGTGCTGGCTTGAACGTGTCGCCTGTGTAATAGGCGGTGGGAATGAGGACGCCATGCCGGATATCCGGCGGCATCCCCAGGAGCTCCGAGATTTCCTTTTCGTACCTCAGATGCAGTGTTGTCCACGCCGTACCCAAGCCACGCGCACGGGCAGCCAGCATGTAGCTCCATGCTGCGGGAAGCAGCGACCCCCAGAGGCTGGCCTGGCTGCTTGAGCTCAGGCGCGGCGCACGGATGCATGGAATCACCAGCACAGGCACCTCACCCATGTGCTCGCCGAGGTAGACGACGCTGTCCCCCACTCGTCGTTGTACCGCGCTGCGCTCCGGATCGTCGGCGAACAGTGCCGCGGCCGAGGCCGATGAGTTGAGGTACGACGCGACGGACTGGCCATAGTAGTCACCGATCACCCGACGGGTGTTCTCGTCGGTGATCACCATCCAGTGCCAGGCTTGACGATTGGAGCCCGAGGGCGCCTGCAGCGCCACCTCCAGGCACTCGCGTACGAGATCGAGCGGCACTGGGCGGGTGAGATCGAGGCGCCTGCGGACGGTGCGTGTCGTGGTCAGCAACTCATCGGGTGACAGCGGCAGGGTGGGCATGACGCTCATGATCGCAGCCGCCTATTGTGCGGCTTGTTGAGCTCGCTGTTTACCCGCAGCGTCCGCCGTCTGACAGCATGGCGACGTGAAGATCATGTTCGCCTCACTCGGCGCGTACGGGCACCTGTACCCGATGATGCCGCTGGCACTGGCATGTGCGGATTCCGGTCATGAGCCGGTGATCGCAACCGGACCGCCGTTCGTTGGACGGTTGCCGCTGCCCACCGTTCCCGGGTATCCGCAGGACCTCGAGTTGGACTGGGCGATCCAGGAGGCCAGAAGGCGCCATCCCGATCTGCACGATGAGGACTTCAGCATGGCCATGTTCGCTGACGTGACCGCCGAGTCCGTTGCCCCGACGATGATCGAACAATGTGAGCGGGTACGCCCCGATCTGGTGATCTACGAGGCGATGAACACCGGGGCCGGTGTGGCGGCGAGTGTGCTCGGAATTCCGGCGGTGGCGTACGCAATTGGGCTGGCGAGCTCCTTCTACGGCTCCCTGCATGCGGCGACAGCTGGTTACCAACGCGAGGTGTGGCTGCAGCGGGGTCGTACGCCGCCTGAGAGGAAGCGGCCTGCTCGCCGCGGCATTGCTCAACCCAGCGCCACCGACGCTGCGGCAGGCGGGAGGCGGCGAGGACGTGACCATTCCGATCCGCTCGGTGGCCTACAACGAGTCCACTGCCGAGGTGCCGCCGTGGCTCCGCGCGACACATACCCGCCACCGGGTCTATCTCACGCTCGGCACTGTTTCGTTCGGCGCGGTCGAGGTGCTCAGCCGCGCGGTGGCTGAGATTGCGGCGCTCGATGTGGACGTGCTGGTGACCGTCGGGCCGGAAGGCGAGCCTGCTGCGCTCGGCGAGGTACCGGACAACGTGTACGTCGAGCGGTTCGTGGCTCAGTCTGCAGTGCTGCCGCTGGTCGACCTCATCGTCCACCACGGCGGGACGGGTACGGTGCTCAGCGCTCTCGAGGTCGGGCTGCCCCAGCTGCTCATGCCGCAGGGCGCAGACCAGTTCTTCAATGCCGAGATCCTGACGGCGGCGGGCGTGGCGCGGGCGCTCCCCAACGACGCGCAGCGGCCAGGTGCGATCGCCGGAGCGGTGGAGGCATTACTCGGTGACGCACCCGAGCGTCAGGCCGCCGCCCGGCTACAAAATGAGATTGCGGCGATGCCCTCCCCCGCTGATGTGGTTCCCGCGCTGGTCAAACTGGCTGGCGCTTAGCTCGTACGGGGTCGTTTGCGCGCACAAGCGCCGAAATGGCCCCTTGAATCGGGCGGAGAGCGGTCGTTTCCGCGCACAAGCGCGAAGGCGTTCACGCCTCCTTCGGATCCTCCATCCGGAATCCGATCTTGAGAGTGACCTGGAAGTACTCGATCTCGCCGTCGACCAGATGCCCGCGGATGTCGGTGACCTCGAACCAGTCAAGACCGCGCACCGTACGTGCCGCGCGCTGCACCCCGACGCGGATGGCATCGTCGACTCCTTGCTTGGAGGTGCCGACGATCTCGGACAGTCCGTACACATGGCTGTTCATGGCCTCACTCCTTCGGCAGCAGTTCGTTGCGAACCCTAGCGAGTGTGTGCCGCCATAGTCGCGGAACTCGCCGGTCCGGTTTTGGCTCGGCAGATTTTGGTTGCACCATCTGACAGACTGACTGGGGGCATGATGCCTCTCACGTCGGTTACGCGGGCCTCTAGCTCAATTGGCAGAGCTGCGGACTTTTAATCCGTAGGTTGTGGGTTCGAGTCCCACGGGGCCCACCTCTGACTGATATACCTGAAGCGAGTCTCAAGGCCAACTTGAGGCGTGCTTCTCGCGAGTTCCCCGTGCGTGAAAGTCCGGGTCAAGGAAGAGAAAGAGCCGTCAGCCCTTGTGATCGCCGCCTTACCGGTGGTTGACGGCGAGCCACTCGGTGAAGGTGGTGGGGCCCAGGCATGCGTCTGGTCCCGGGGTGAGCGAGGTGTCGGTGAGCTCGGTGCCGAAGTAGCGGGCGTGCGGATCGCCGACCACTGTGCGTGGGTCGTGGTCGGCGTTGAGGACGTCGCGGATGAGGTTGGGGAAGCCGATGGCGGCCGGGCCCGCGATCTCGATGACACCGTTGATCGGGTCGGACATTGCGGCCTCGGTTACCGCTGCGGCGACGTCCTGGGCGGCGATCGGCTGAAGGTTGGCAGTGGGAACAGTGACCGTGTCGCCGTCGGTGGCGGCGTCGGCGATGGCTCTCAGGAACTCGAAGAACTGCGTGGAGCGAATGATGGTGTAGGGCTGGCCGGCCGCTTCGATGAGCTGCTCCTGGGCGACCTTGGCCCGCAGGTATCCGCTGTCGGGAAGCCGGTCGGCACCGACGATGGAGAGTGCGACGTGATGTTCGACGCCTGCGTTCACCTCGGCCTTGAGCAGGTTCCGTCCGGAGGTCTGGAAGAACTCGAGAACCGCCGCGTCCTCGAAGGACGGCGAGTTGGACAGGTCGACTACCACCTGGGCGTCGGCGAGTGCTGAGTCAAGACCCTCGCCGGTGATCGTGTTGACGCCGGTCTTCAGGTCGGCCGCGACCGCGTCCTGTGCGCGCTCGCGCAGGTTCTTGATGACGTTGCTGCCGATCCGCCCGCTGCCGCCGATGACTACGATCTTCATGCCTGTCGCCTCTCGCTGCGGGTCCGCGGACGTACGGGTCTCGTCGGCGGGGTGTCACAGCCACTGTGGCACCGGGGTCGGTCGCTCGAGTCTGTCGACAGCCCTAGTCGTGCTCCCCGGTGGCACGGCTGGGGAGTTCAGGCAGCGCGTGTCGGAGCTCCTTGCGCGAGATGATGTCGAGCTTGGGGAACACCTTGTGCAGGTGGTACTCAACGGTGCGCGGACTAATGAACAGCCGCGCGCCGATCTCGGAGTTGGTCAGCCCATCGTGGGCCAGTCGGGCGATCAGCGCTTCCTGCGGTGTGAGCAGGCTGAGGGTGACCGCGGTGCGTCTGCGCGCTGTCTCGCCGGTGGCCGACAGCTCGCGGCGGGCCCGCTCAGCGAACCCCTCTGCACCAAACCGGTCGAACAGCTCGTAGGCGGCGCTCAACTGCTGGCGGGCGTCGACTCGACGGTTTTCGCGGCGCAGCCACTCGCCGTACACCAGCTGGGCCCGAGCCAGGTGAAGCGCGACATGGCCACGGCCGAGGCGCGCAATCGCCTCCTGGTAGAAGGCTTCGGCGCCCGGGCCGGCGGCCAGCAAGGCGCGCGAGCGGGCCTCGAGCCCAAGAGCCCAGTCGGTGCCACTCGCCTGCGTTCGTTCGATCAGACGCTCAAGGGTTACGGAGCCGAGTTGGTCGCGCCCGCTCCGCACGGCGGCTTCGATCAGTTCGGGCAGCGCGAGAGCGTACAGACCGAGCCCCTCGTGGGCAGCTGCCGCCTCGGCTGCGACAGTCGCCTCCTCATACCGGGCGAGGCCGTTGAACAAGATGGCGCTCGAGCAGTCGATCATGCTCAGCGCTCGACCCTGCCCGTTGGCGGTCGCCTCCTTGCGGCTGGTCTCGATCAGCGGCACCGCTTCGGCCTCATCGCCGCGGTAGGCGGCAAGCATCGGTGGGGGGTAGATCAACGGCGCGGTCGCAGTGCGCTGCGTAATGGAGGCCGATTCGGCGATCAGCGAGGCCGCCGCCGCGAACTCACCCGCGTGCAGGTGCACGCCGGCGCGATAGATCTCTGCGATCGGAAGCAGGCTGAGATTGCCCGACCCGCGAGCTACCCGCACCCCGCGGCTGGCCAGTTCGTGCCACCGCTGGTCATCCCACAACTCCGATGCGAGGTGGCAGGCCAGCCACAGCCATCGATTGACGTCGGCGGAATCGTCTTCAGCTCGGCTGAACGCTTCCAGCGCCAGCCGGAACGGCGCCACACCCGCTTGGTAACCTCTCGACAAGACAGTGGCCATGCCGCCCAGGAGGGCGTCGAGGGGATCGACGAGCGAGATCTCGGTGGGCGTGGGCGTGGCAAGCACGGCCGCCGCCGCTTCTCGCACATTGTCAAGGTCGCCCAATCGGCCTGCGAACGCTGCCGCGGTGAATGCTTCGAGATAGGTCTCACGGGCTAGACCTGGGTCGAGCCCCGCCAAGCTGTTCGCCGCGTCGAGCAGCAGCGGCACGGCGTCGCTGCCCCGGCTCAGCGAGAACACGATCTCCGCGCGCAGCCTTTGGACGCGGGCACGCTCATACCGGTCAAGCGGGCACAGGTCGGCGGTCGCAAGCAGCGCTGACGCCGCATCGGTGTCGGCCGCGTCGAGCTTGGCCTCCGCGCCGGCAAGGGCGCGCGCTCCCCGGCGGGCGGGATCTGGAGTCAGCTCGGCCGCCCGTTGCAGGAATGCGGCCGCCGCGGCCGCGCCACCTCGACGCTGCGCCCGCACCGCTGACCGCTGCAACTCGGCAGCCACCGACTCGTCGAGCCCCATCGTCGCGTACGCGCGATGCCACGCGCGCCGGTCAGGATCCGCGTCGACATCAGTGGCGTCAGCCAGCGCAGCATGTACCTGGCAGCGGTCGCCCGGCGAGGCTGCTCGGTAGACAGCCGAGCGCACCAGCGGATGCCGGAACCGCACCCGTGAGCCGAACTTGACCAGCCCAGTCGCCTCGGCCGGCGCCGCCGCGTCGGGACCGATCCTCAGTTGCTCAGCAGCGCGCCACAGCAGGGTGACGTCGCCCAGGGGCTCGGCCGCCGCGATCAGCATCAACCGACCCGAGTCCGGGGGAAGCGAGTCGACCCGGCGAGCAAAGATTTGCTCGACATGGCTCGTCAGCGCCCCGGGGCCGGGAAGCCCGAATCCACCGGCAAGTTCTGCGGGCGTCATTCCGCGCGGCAGCTCCAGCAAGGCGAGCGGATTGCCCTGAGCCTCGGCCACGATTCGATCCACTACCAGCTCGTCCAGCCGACCCGGAACAACGGCGGCCAGGAGCAGGCGGGCGTCAGCGAAAGGCAGCCCAGTAACGACAAGATCGGGTAATCCATCGAGTTCCGGTACGTCGCCGGGCTCACGGACCGCGAACACCATCGCGATCCGCTCCGCGAGCAGCCGCCGCGCTACGAACCCCAACGCCTGCGCAGAAGCTCCGTCCAACCACTGCGCGTCATCGATCAAACACACCAGTGGGCTCACCTCGGCGGCCTCTGACATTAGGCTCAAGACCGCCAGGGCCACCATGAAGTGATCCGAGGGGCCGCCCTCCGCTGATCCGAGCGCGACCTGCAGCGCATCGCGCTGTGGCCTCGGCAGCGCGGCCAAACCCTCGAGCAGTCCCGCACACAACTGATGCAGACCGGCGTAGGCGAGCTCCATCTCCGACTGCACGCCGACGACCCGCACGACGCGACACCCCGACGCCTGCTCGGCGACGTACTCGAGCAATGCGGTCTTACCAACGCCCGCCTCGCCGCGCAGAACCTGCACCGAGCTTCGTCCCGCCGCGAGGCCCTGCAACTGTCGGTCTAGCAGTTCGCACTCGTCGCGGCGGCCTCGCAGCAGCGGACGCCAAAGAGAGCGGGACCACGGACCCCGAGCCGGCGGAAGAGGGTGACTCGCCAAAGACCCCACCTCCACGCCTCACATGCGCCCAGACGCCTCCATCAGGGACCGGGCGCCGCGACGAGGGGAACCCAACGCGGAACCTGCCCCGATTCGAGCAACTGCCTCACGGAGGGCAAAGCCACAAGGCAGATGAGCAATAAATCCAGTGCACCACCAATTGGTGCCGACCGCACCCCCAAAACAGGCCCGGTGTGCCTGCGTCTCCAGTGCAAGACGCACCAGCCGCCAAGCACCGGCAAGGACCGCAGCTGGTGTCGGCGCTGGCCCACACGTCGCCGACAGAGGTGGGTGAGATCCCCAGCCGCGCCACTGGTGAGCACGACTAGGGCACTAGACAGACTCGAACGACCGCGCCCTGGAGCCATAGTGGCTGTGACGCACCGCCGGGAGAACGGTCCAGCCGGCCCACAGGTGGGATGACAGACCTGAAGGTCGTCGTCATCGACGGCACCGGACTGATCGGCAGGAAGCTGTCCAGTCGCCATAGGGAGGAGATCCAGCATGTTGATGATCGCCGAGGGAACACTTCACCATCCGGTCACTGACCAGGAGCACCGCGCGGCAGCCGCCTGGCTGGTGCCGATGCTCGACGCGGGATTCCTCCACGGCGGCTGGATCGAGACGACCGAACACCGCCTGTGGCTGGTGATCAGCGCCACGGACCTGGCCGACGCGCAGCAGCGTCTCGACGGTCTACCCTTCGCGCGGGACGGCTCGGCTTCCTTCACCCTCACCCAAGTAAGGGCTCTCCCAATCTCCTGACCGCGCCACCCTCGGCTGCTACCGGTCGCAGGCACAACACCCAATCACTCAAGAAGCCGCTTCATCTACGCAAGCCGTGGCGAGAGCCACTTGTATCACACTCACACCCGACGAGACGTCGACTTTAGGAGGACACTATGACTGCCGAAAACACTCCCACCCCGGCCGGTCCGGACACCATCGTGCTGATCCACGGTCTGTGGGTCACCCCCCGAAGCTGGGAGAAGTGGGTCGAGCATTACGAGGGCCGTGGTTACCGCGTGCTCGCCCCTGCCTACCCAGGCTTTGAGGTTGAGGTCGAAGCGCTCAACGAGGATCCAACCCCGATTGAGACAGTGACTATCCGTGAGGTCGTCGAGCACCTTGAGCGTATCGTCGGCGGGCTAGATAGAGCCCCGATCATCATGGGCCACTCGGCAGGAGGTTGCTTTACCCAGATCCTGCTCGATCATGGTTATGGGGCAGCAGGCGTCGCCATAGACTCCGCGCCGACAGAGGGCGTCAGGGTAACCCCGGTCTCACAGATAAGATCCCTCTTCCCGGTTCTGAAGAACCCCGCAAACCGGCACAGGGCGGTGGGCTTCACCCCAGAGCAGTTTCATTACGCCTTCGCCACCACCCTAAGCCGGGAGGAGTCGGACAAGGTCTACCAGCGCTACCACATCCCAGCGCCGGGCATCTTCGTGTGGGCCGGGCCCCTGGCCAACTTCACGCCAGGCCACCAGGATCTCTACGTCAACTTCAGGAACGAAGACCGGGCACCTTTGCTGTTCATAGCGGGTGGAGAAGACAACCTCATGCCTCCAGCGGTCAACCAATCGAACGCCAAGCACTACCGCACCAACTCGGTCACTGACTATAAGGAGTTCCCTGGACGCTCGCACTACACAGTGGGGGAGGACGGATGGGAGGAGGTAGCAGACTACGCCCTTGAGTGGGCGGTAGAGCACGCGAAGCGTCCAGCGGCCTGAGCGTAGCCTCAGGTCTATTCACCGGAGTGCGTGGAAGGTTCTTGCGTTCGTACTTCGGGTCGCAGAGGTGCTTCTGGACTTCTTATCCGCGGCCCTTCATGAGCTCGGCCGCCTGGCCGCCCGTGCCGGTGCCGATGTCGGTCGGCCGCTTCGACCCTTTAGTCGCCGTCAGGGAGATCACGTGCCGAACAATCGCCAGATCCTTGCCGGGCTCGCCGATCGCGAACACCCAGGTCAGCTTGGCGGGCTTAAGCCTTAGGTCCAGCGGGCCGAGCAGAGGCTTCGTCATCTCCGTGGGAACAACGTCAACTTTGTACGTCCCGGCGGGGACGACCTCGTACAAATACTCCCCGTTCGCGATATTGGCCATGACCACTTTCTTGTCAACCCGGACGTCGATCGGACCGGCCGCAGCCACGTGCCCGAACGCCTCGGCGGCCTTGCTCTTCTGAACGGGCTTCAGGTTGTTGTCGAATCGGGTGATCATCGGGTCGCCGGTGGGAGAGGCGGGTAGGTGGACGACGATCTCGGAGTTCGAGCCCGCCGGCAGCTTGACCTTGCTGGTCACCAGGGTCTGGCCACCCTCGGAGACGGTTACGGTCCGCGTACCGTGTTTGACCGGAAAGGGTCCCGCCACCTTGCCGCCAGCCAGTCCACCAACCACCGAGTCGCCGTCGACGGCGACTGAGATCATCCGGCTCGGCAGACCTTGCACGATGTAGATGCAGGTCTGGTCGGCGGCCGAACTGGGGGTGAGCCCGGCGGTCAGCAGGGCGAGTGACCCGACGCCCACCACCGCGACCCATATGCTGCGCAGCGTTGGACGACCCATGCTCAGAACCCCGAATCCCCTGTGGTACGCCACGGACGGACCTGGCCTGGCGATGTCGCAGTCTGGTCCGACTAGCCGTGCAGCAGCCTAGTCATGCAGACTGGGAGCCGACCGCCGATCGTCAGAAGTGTCGGACGATTTTTTCGGTGGCGGCGTCTCGGGGAGGGTGACACATGGCGGGGGCCCGCACGCGCGACGCCCTGCGACACTCGGTGGGGGCGTTGACCATCACCGCCCTACTCGGCGCGGCCGTCGCAGTCGGCGCGGGGCTGACGTGGCCCGGCTCTGCCGCACCCTCCGCGCGTACGCCGGCGAGCGCGGTTCCGTCTTTGGCACCGAGCCATTCCACCCTCGTCCGTCCCACCCCGTCGCCGGCCCGCACGATCCTGCCGACACCTCAGACGTCGCCGACGCCGATGGCGCGCCCCAGCGAGGCCGTCGGCGCGCCCGGAATCGCCATCACCACTCGTCCCGAATCCGATGGGAGCTTCCTCGTCAGTGAGGTGATCACGCTGCCGGCCCCGGCCAACGAGGCCGTGCTGCGACCGCCGTCGATCGGGGATGCCGGCACCCGGTTCAAGCAGCTGCGGCCGATCGCGTTGCTGGTCGAGGTCAGTGCGGGTGGGCAAGCCCTGGCTGTTCCCGACGGCCCGCTACGCAGCCAGGTGACGCTCCGCTGGGACTCACCTACCCAGCAGCTGCGACTGCGCTACCGCCTGACGCAGGTGAGCGTGGCCAGCCGACCCGCCAAGGCCGGCCGCACTGTGGCCGCCCTCAGCTCACTGCTCGACCGGATGCCTGCCGACCTGCCGGTCAAGGTGGTCGTGACGGGCCGCACGGTGCTGTCTCTCACTTGTCCCCAGCTGCCGCTGGCGAGACTGTCCTGTGGCGCAGGAATAGCTCCGAAGTTCTGGACCTTACGCTCGATTCCGTTCGACCGGTCGCAAGTGCTCGTGCAGTACGACCGTCCGGCGCGGCAATGAGGTCATAGGGTCTCGTCCGATGGATTCTCCCGTGCTCGCCCTCCTCGCGGCGTCCCTATCGTTCGTGGTCTACCTCGGCTACGTCCTCCTCGCCGGGACGGGCACCTTCTGGGCGGTCGTCTGGCCGGAAGGTCAGGCCGTCCGTCGATTGCGCATGATGGCGATGGTCGGTCTCGCATTGATCGGCCTCGGAACCATCGCCAAGGCTGTTATCGATTGGCTCGCCCCTAGAGGAGTCGTAGGCGAAGTCGCGGCTGAGTCCGGAACCTGGCTGTTGGTCCGGCTGGCAGTTCTCGCCGGCGCCGGGTTCTTCGGCGCCGAAGTGCTGCGACGCCCGGTGCGGGGCGGACGACGCGTCACGATCCTCACGCTGGTTGTCATCCTGACCATCACCTTGGTGGTCGAGTCGACGGCCATGGCGTCACCCCGGGTCGTCGCGCTCACCGCGACGACGGGCCTCTACCTGCTGGCCCTGGCGGCCTGGTTGGGCGGCCTGATGGCCTTCGCCGCCCTGCTCGTCCCGCGCAATCCGCCGGGTGCGCTGGAGCGGGTCTCGCCGCGGTTCTCGCGTTTTGCTGGGCTGAGCGTGCTCGCGCTGACGGTCGCCGGCACTGCGCAACATCTGATCGCCGGAGGGACGGCGACACGTCGCTCGGGCGTACTGCTGCTCGTCGAGGTGCTGGCGCTGGCCGCGACGCTGCTGCTGTGCCGCTATGCCGTCGCGTACGGCCGGAGGTTGGCCTTCCGCGAGCGGTATATGCGCGGCTTCCCGGTAATCGAGCCGCGCGGCCGGCGACCGATGCTCGGGCGCGCGATCGGCGTCCAGGTCATCCTCTCCGTTGCCCTGTTGGGCGTAGCGGTGGCGCAGCTCGCCGTATTGCCAGTGCCAGACGGGCCGGTGGCAGTGCCGCTGGGGGATCCGTCCCCGACGGCGGTCGCCACTGCCCGGGAGGCGCGACCGGCCGGTGACACGAGATTCGTTCCCGAGCGGATCGACCTGCCAGGTGGCGCGTATACGGCCATCGTTCCCGTGGCCACGGTCGGCAACGAGCTGGTGGTCCCCGAGGATCCCACCAAGGTCGGCTGGTGGGATGGGAGCTCCTACGTCGGCGATCCGTACGGGTCGACCGTGATCGCCGGCCACGTCGACGTCTTCGACCGCGGCATCGGGTTCTTCTTCCGGCTGTGGAAGATCAAGGTCGGGGAGCGTGTGGTGTTGAGCGCGGGCGATGTGCGTCAGGCGTACAAGATCACCACGGTGCGGCAAGTCCCGCGCACCGATCTGGTCGACGACGCGGAGGTCTTCGACATCGACGGACCGCCTCGGCTGGTATTGATCACCTGCGCCGGCGAGTTCCGGCCGGACCGTGGGGGGTACAGCCGCAACCTGATCGTGGTCGCGCGCCCGGTCTCATGAGGGCCGCAGCACCCGACGAAGGACCAGGAGATCCAGGTGGTGGGTTTGAGCCCGGATTAAGCGATCGCGGCTCTCGCCATCTCCTCAAACTTCGCCATCAGCGCCCGGTGCGGGTGGGGCCCGTGGCTGATTCGTGCGACACCGGCTTTCGCCCAATCGGCCTTTGGCGGCGCGCCAGGGAAGGAGATCAGGTTCAGCGGCAGCGGCACTTCCTTGACGATCCGCTCGATCTGCCGCGAATCGGCGAGGCGGGGGATGAAGAAACCGCTGGCGCCGGCGTCGGCGAAGGCCTTCCCGCGCTCGATCGCTTCGTCGACCAGCGCCGAGTCATGCGTCTGCGTCTTGATGTACAGGTCGGTGCGGGCGTTTATGAAAAACTGGTCGCCGACAGCGCGGCGGATCGCCTCGATGCGCTTCGCCTGCAGCGTGAGCGGGTGGAGACCCTCGCCGCCGATGACCTGGTCCTCGAAATTGCAGCCGACCGCGCCCGTCGCGGCCAGGCGGACGACATTGTCGGCGCCTTGGCCCGGGTCATCGGAATAGGCGCTTTCGAAATCGACGGTCAGCGGCAGCTCCGTCGAGTCGGCGATGCGCTTTGCGTTCGCCAACGCCGAAATCGATCGGCACATCCTGCCCGTCGAGCCAGCCGTTGGCGTCGGCAACCGGATGGCTGCCGGTCGCAAGCGCCTTGGCCCCGGCGCGGATGACGGCATGGGCGCTACCCACGTCCCAGATGTTGTAGAGGATCACAGGATCGCCCGGCACGTGCAACGCGGCGAACGCCTCGAACTTCGTAGGCATTGGCTCCCCTTTTATCGAACGCCGTCGAGATTGCGCTTCAGCTGCTCGATCCAATCTCTCGGACTCTGGCGGCGAGGCGCCAGCCTAACGCGTGTCGCGGTCGTGTTCTTCGGGGGGTTCGCCCGCCTTAGGTCCACGAAGATCACGCGAGGCGCGCGCCAAGGCGAGAGCTGAGCCGATCGAAGCAATAATGGGCCACGCCAAACCCCTCTCGGAGGAGCGCACATGGGGACACGCAGCACGGTCGGCTTAGTGCTTGAGTCGGCTATCGGCCGTGAGTGCACGAACACGATTCGCAGTATGGAACGGCGATGCCCCGGTGCGATCATTCCCGAGGTGCGGAGGATGGTTCCCCAATGATGAGGGTTTGGTCCTTGAGGCGAGCACTGATACTCCTGGCCACGGTGTCGGCTGTTGCGGCTGTCGGCATGGCGGTCTTCGGGATTGCGGCGGCAACTGCCGCGCTGGCCGTCTCCTGGCTCTGCGGCCTCGCGTGGGTGGTGCTCTGGGCCCGCGCGACGTCGACCAAGCTCAGCCAAGTGCTGGGCAAGCACCAGCGTGGACTAGGGCGGATGCAGACCCGCCTTTCCGAGCAGGGCAGGCTGGCGCAGCAGACGGCGAGCCAGTTGAGTGTGGTCCGCAAAGACCTCTTCAAGGTGCTCATCTTGGTGCAGCGCACTCCTAGCGTCACTCACGAGCTCGGACGGGTGTACGACCGGCTGGTCGACCATGACCGCCCCATGCCGGAGCTCGGCAACTGGGCAGTATCGCCGGCTACGTTGGTCTGGATGCTCGACCGCCTTTCGGACTCGTCGGTTCGGACGATCTTGGAGTTAGGCTCGGGTAGTTCGACGATCTGGTTCGCCACCGCGTTGGCCAAACGGGGCGGCGAAGGCCGAGTCGTGGCGTTGGAGTCCAGCGCCGAGTACGCCGAGAGCACGCGGACCGAGCTCGCCAAGCACGGGCTTCGGGATCGAGCCCGAGTGTTGCACGCACCGTTGGTCGACACGGCCGTCCCTGGCCGAGAAAACCAGCCGTGGTTCGACATCTCGGTGCTGCCCGACCTGCCACCGGTCGATCTGTTGTTTGTCGACGGGCCGCACGGCGCGATCGCTCGCGAGGTCCGTTACCCGGCATATCCGCTGCTGGCCGACCGTCTCGCACCGGGCGCGACGGTTGTCCTCGACGACACCGGGCGGCCCGCCGAGGCGGCCATCGCCAAAGCGTGGAAGCAGGAGTCCTTCGGCGGCCGGCGGCTTCGGGAGGTGCGGCGCCTCGATCGTGCGACCGCGTTTGTCAGCGAGGACCTCTAGCCGGCGGCTCATCGGATCGGCCCGCGCTGCCAGCGCGGCTGCCACAGGAGGAAAGTCTGAGGGAGCCGAGTGTCACGCTGCCAGCAGCCGGCGAAGCCACCGGACGCGGGCAGCCACGGTCTCCTGGGAGATTTGGGTCTGCGGCGCAAAGCCGGAGTAGCCGTGGAAGCCGCCCGGCCAGACATGCAGTTCAGCGACTCCACCGGCCTGCCAGATGCGGCTGGCATAGGCGATGTCCTCATCGCGAAAGGTCTCGGCCGAGCCGACGTCGATGAACGTCGGCGGCAGGCCGGACAGGTTGGTCGCGCGCGCCGGCGCGGCGTACGGGGAGACGTCGGGGCCGCCGCGGGCCTCGCCGAGCAGTGCTGTCCAGCCGGTCTCGTTGGCGGTGCGGTCCCACACGCCGACCCCCGCCATCTGATCGGCCGAGGCAGTGTCGTTGCGGTCGTCGAGCATCGGGCACAGGAGCATTTGCCCGGCGAGCGCGGGGCCGCCACGGTCGCGGGCCAGCAGCGCCACGGCCGCCGCCAGCCCTCCGCCCGCACTTGTGCCGGTGATCACGATCTGTGTCGGGTCGAAGCCCAGCTCCTGGGCGTGTGCGGCGGTCCATACGAGGCCGGCGTAGCAGTCTTCGACCGGTCCGGGATGCGGCGTCTCGGGAGCCAGTCGGTATTCGACGGAGACGACGACGAGCTCCAGCGCCTGCGCCCAATCGAGGATCTCAAGCATCCCGCCGCGATTGTCTCCCAGCACCATGCCGCCGCCATGGATGTGGTAGATCGCCGCCACTGGGGCACTGGCCGAGGTGGGCCGACAGATCAGCAAGGAGACCTCCGGCGCACCCGCCGGCCCGGCCACTGATCGCTCCTCGACCGTGAATGCGCCACCGCGCCGCAGATCCTCGTCGGTAGGCGGCGCGGGAAGAGCAGGGTGTGGCTGCCGCAGCAGCGGAATCATGTCCGGCGTCAGTGAGGGCGGTAGGAACTCAGCTGAAAAACTGCCACCATAAGGGCGGGATAGTCGTCGTCATGTAACGAGCAGGGGTCAAGTGATGGCAGCATCAGGGCCGGTCGGTGTCGGCTTCATCGGTACCGGGATGATCAGCGACACGTACTTGGAGAACCTGACCAGCTTCCCCGACGTACGCGTAATGATCTTGGGCGATCTCGATCAGCAGCGCGCGCAGGCTCAGGCCGAGAAGTACAACGTCCCGCAGTGGGGCTCCAACGACGACGTGCTGACACATCCGGACGTCGAGATCATCGTCAATCTCACCATTCCGGTCGCCCACGCCGAAGTCGCGGAGCCAGGCGATCGCGGCAGGCAAGCACGTTTGGTCAGAGAAGCCGATCAGTGTCGACCGCGCCAGCGGACGCGCACTCCTTGAACAAGCCGAATCGGCTGGGCTCCTGGTGGGAGTCGCACCCGACACCGTGCTCGGCCCGGGAGTGCAGACCGCTCGCCGGGCGATCGCGAACGGTGACATCGGTGTGCCCCTGTCCGCGCAAACCGTCATGCAGTACCCCGGACCAGACATCTTCCACCCCAACCCGGAGTTCCTCTTCGCTAAAGGTGGCGGCCCGCTCTTCGACATCGGCCCGTACTACATCACGACCCTCGTCCACATCTTCGGACCAGTTGCCACCGTGGCGGCCGTGGGCTCGAAGGGTCGCGCGAGTCGTACCGTCCGAGTCGGAGAGCGTCTGGGCACCGAGTTCCCGGTCGAGGTTCCCACTCACGTTTCCTGCATCGCGCAGTTCGAGGATGGAGGGGTGAGCCAGAGCGTGTTCAGCTTCCAGTCCCCGCTCGCAACGGTGGGCATGGTCGAGATCACCGGAACGGAGGGAACCCTCATCGTCCCTGATCCGAATGCATTCACCGGCGAGGTGAAGATCACGCGGGCAGTTGACCTCGCTGCGATAGGCAAGGATCCGGAGTGGGAGCTTGTCCCGATCACGGGCGCTCTCGCGGGGCGGGGAATGGGGGTGCTGGACATGGCGCGATCGATTCGGGCAAACACGCAGCACCTTGCATCAGGTGAGCTCGGCTACCACGTGCTCGACACCCTCGTGTCCATCGACGAAGCGATCGAATCTCGGAGCACAGTCGACGTCGCAAGCACGGTCGGGGCCATCCCGCTCTTATCGGAGGAATGGGACCCGTTCGAAGCCACTCTCTAGTCTTAGCTCCCTGGGCAGCTCTGGGACAGCGTCGTGGACAACGCCCGAGTCGCAGTGGCGACCTGCTGCATCGCCGCGGCGATGGCGGGCGCCTTCTGCCTGAGATTGTCGGTGGTCGTGCCGCTTGCCGCCGTCTGCAAGTCGGCGAATGCGGTTTTGACCTCCTGGATGCTGGGCTGAAGGACCGCCGATGCCGAGGCCTCCGCCTTGTCAAGGTTGGTTTTGACGTCGGCGATCGCTGTGGTCAGCGCCGTGAGACCGTCCTGGGCAGGCCTCACCTTTGCTAGGGCCTCGAGCGACGACTTGAGCGCCGCGACGTCCGCACAAGCCGCCGTCGTTGCGGCCGCCGTCGGCGACGCACTCGTCGGTGCTGCGGTGGTCGCGGGTGGACTGGTCTGGCTCGGCGCGGAGCTTGTGCCGCAGCTCGTCAGTATGCAGAGCAGGGCAACGGCCGCAACCGTGACGGATACGGATCGACGAACACGGTGGACCATCATGTTCTCCTAGGAGGCGGCCGACCAGTCACGCTACACCCCACGTTGCGGCGGACCGACGTCTTCCGCTCTCGCAACAGTGACGGACTCCCTACCACGGGGCAGGGAGTCCGCTGCGAACGCCGTGTCAGCGGGTCACTTGAATTTGCCAGGTGGAATGTGCATGGCCAGCAGCTGACCACCCTCAACCAGTTCGGGTCCGTTCGGGTAGTGCGCCTGCACGTCGAGCAGATACCACCCCGAGCCGAGGATTGCCGAGACGTCGATGACGCCGGAGGATTCTTCATCCTGGTTGAACGGTGCCGGTGTCGGCGGGGCGAATCGAGCAGGATCGTGATGGGCGATCTCGGTCAGCTTGTCGGAGGCAATGCTGTACTGCCAGATCCGTGCGAGGTAGGCCTGGTTACCCGTATCCTCCTGCAGCACGAGCTGGCCGTGACGATTGATCGTCATGTTGTCGAGCATGTGATGCTTCTGACCGGTGCCGCCGTCCTCATTGCCCTCGAGCAGCATGTCAATCACACCGCCCTCGGCGGGGTTGCCGGGGTCGTCGAACCGGAGCCGCCACACCCGGCTATTGCCGTTGAAGTCCGCGGTGGTGTTGAAGTAGAGGTCGCTCGGTTGCTCGGGATCCCAGGCGCCATCCTCTGGACGGAAGAAATCGGTCACTCCAGCAGCGACGCCCTCGTTCTGGATCTGCAGTGCGGTTTTCGCCGAGGCGTCGCCGAAGTTGTGCACTGTGAACCGAGTCCCGGAGGGGATGCCTGTCGGTGGTTCTTCGCCAAAGCCGGTGACCTTGATGCCGTACAGATTTCCGCCGGTCAATCCCGCACGGGCGATCGGACTGCCTTCCGATTTCTTGTCCCCTGCGTAGAGATAGACCTGCCCTGGAGTCGTGTCGTCGAATCCAGCGACGACCGTCTTGTCCTCGGTCCCGGGGTTGGCCAGGATGTTTTCCCAAGCGGCTTTCCCCATCCAGGGGAGCTCATAGCTGGTGCCGTCCAGGAGGTGCGCGAAGGCGCGGCCCTCCGCCGGGAGGCCGACCTCCTCGCCGTCAAAGAAGATGCGTCCGTCGTAGCCGTTGCCGGTTGCCGGGTTGAAGAGGGCGGAGGGCAGCGGAAGATCTGCCGAGCACAGCCGGGAGATCGCAATGCCCTTGCCAGGTTGGTTATACGTCGCCGTCGCGGTGTTCCAGGTAGCAACTTGCTTGATGAGATCCTCGCCCGCCACCACCGAAAGGTCGTCCTTGCGGATGGTCCACTTGGATACAAACGCGCCGGTGGCGCCGTGTGCCCGCACAACTCCGGCAGTGCCGCCGAGCTCGTGGTTCATCAGCAGAGTGAAGGTGCCGTCGCCGTTATCGAACGCGCCCAGGCCGTCAGGTATCCCGACCATCCGGTATCCACCTACCGCGTCGCCAACCGTGAGGATCGACTTCGTCACCACACCCGGCTGTGATCCAACGACATAAGGGGATTGGGAGCTGTTCGGACCCGTCGCGGCACCTGGTGCCGCTTCGGCTGTTGTTGCTGGTATCACCAGGGTGGTTGTGAGCGCTGCGCCGCACAAGATTCGCGTAATCGACCGGGACATAGGCACCTCCGATGGAGTGATCAACAGGTCTAGCGGCAACGAGCCTAGGGACAGTCCTGGCCTGCCGTGGCCGGCTGCGCGGTCGATTGCGTGAAGAAGCAATGACCATTCAATGAACGTCGTCAAACGCGTCGTTCAACCCGGTTGGCCCTTGTGCCTAAGGTGTTTCACCTCAGACGGGTGATGCGCGAGAAGCACAGATGCCGTGCCATGGTGATGTGAAATCAAATAAGACCCCCAAGAGTTCCACTTACGTGCCAGCCACCGGAGTTGCGCGTGCGACAAAGCCGGCGGGACACGTCGAACACCCCGCAATGGCGGAGCGGGCGGCCGGGGGGAAAGCGGAGCGGAAACTGGTTCCCCTGTCGGCGCTTGGGGAATGGCAGGCGTCGTCGGACCGGCCGGGCCCCGTGAGCCTCCTCGAGGAGCAGGCCGCAAGTCGAGTGCCCGAGCTGGTCCCGATCCGTTATGGCCGAATGTTGGTCTCGCCGTTCACGTTCTACCGCGGTGCGGCCTACTTGATGGCCGCCGACCTGGCGAGCTCGCCGCGTACCGGGCTGTCGGTGCAACTGTGCGGCGACGCGCATCTGTCCAACTTCGGCGTCTTCGCCGCCCCGGACCGGCAGCTGATCTTCAGCGTCAACGACTTCGACGAGACGTTGCCCGGCCCGTTCGAGTGGGACGTCAAAAGGTTGGTGGCCAGCTTCGCCGTCGCCGGACGCGATCGTGACTTCGACACCCACGCAGCGCAAGTCGGTCAACCTCGCGGTGGCAAAGGTCCTACCGCGAGGCGATGCACGACATGGCGCAGAGGAAGAAGCTCGACGTCTGGTATGCCCGCCTGGACATCGAGGAAATCCAGGCCCAGGTGATGGGGAATCTGAAGCCGGACGAGGTGAAGCGGTTCCAGCAGAATCTGGCGAAGGCCCGGTCCAAGGACAGCATGAAGGCCTTCGACAAACTCGTGCAAATGGTCGACGGGCGGCCACGGCTCGTCGGCGATCCACCACTGATCGTTCCGGTCGAGGATCTGTTTCCTGAAATGGAAGCCCGCCAGGTCGACGAAGCAATTCACGATCTGCTGCGCTCCTATCGCCGCACTCTCCAAGGCGATCATCGACACCTCCTGGAGGGTTTCCGCTACACGCATGCGGCCCGCAAGGTGGTAGGCGTGGGCAGCGTCGGCACCCGCGCGTGGATCGTGTTGATGCTGGGCAACGACGACAGCGACCCGTTGTTCCTGCAGGCCAAAGAAGCCGAAGCGTCGGTATTGGAGCCTTTCTTGGGGAAGAGCAAATATCGGAACCACGGGCAGCGCGTCGTCGAAGGTCAGCGGCTCATGCAGTCCGCCAGCGATGTGATGCTCGGCTGGATCCGCAGCAATGGGATCGATGGCGTATCCCGAGACTTCTACATTCGCCAACTCTGGGACGGCAAAGGATCAGCGATCGTAGAGGCCATGAGGCCATCTGTCATGGGTAGTTATGCCGGCTTCTGCGGCTGGACACTTGCCCGGGCACACGCACGCTCCGGTGATGCTGCGGCAATCGCGAGCTACCTCGGCAGCAGTGACAAGTTCGACCGTGCCATGGCGATGTTTGCCGAAACCTACGCCGACCAGAACGAGCGCGACTACGCGACGCTCAAACAGGCCGTCGACTCCGGGAAGGTCGCAGCCCAGGCCGCGTGATGGACTTCCTATGAGACGGCGACTTGCGGCGCTCTTCGCGCTGGTGGTGGGAGCTGCCACGCTCACGCTCGCGATCGCTGTCGCGATCACTCAGTTCCCGCGTGGCCTGGTTCTGCTGGGCTGTGTGCTGCTCGCCGGCATGGCCGCCTGGTACGGCTTGCTTCGCCGAGGGATCGCGCGCGTTGTAGGGCTGGTCGTCGCTGGCATCGCGTTCGTCGCTGCAGTGGCCCTGATTGTTGCGCGTGGGTTGCCGCTCGTTGATCTGCTCGTCGTGGCGGGCCTTCTAGCGTCTCTCGCGGCAGCGCGTGCCACTATCACCGTTCACGTGGATCTGCCGAGTGCCCCGGCGCCGCGACAACCGGTGCTCTTCTTCAATCCGCGCTCCGGTGGCGGGAAGGCGGAACGTTTTGCGCTCGCCAAGGAGGCTGCTGAGCGTGGCATCGAGCCGATCGAGTTGAAGGCCGGCGACGACCTTGAGGTGCTCGTACGTCGTGCCGTCGAGCGCGGCGCGGACGGGCTCGCGATGGCCGGCGGAGACGGCTCGCAGGCGATCGTTGCCGCGATCGCCGCCGAGCACGGGCTGCCATACGCATGCGTGCCCGCCGGCACCCGCAACCACTTCGCGCTTGATCTCGGCGTTGACCGCGACGACGTCGTCGGCGCACTCGACGCGTTCGTTGATGGCGGTCAGCGCTGGGTGGACCTCGCCGAGGTCAATGGTCGGGTATTCGTCAACAATGTCTCGCTCGGCCTCTACGCCGACGCGGTCCAGCGCTCCGGCTACCGCGACGCAAAGATCCGCACTGTGCTGGACACCGTGCCCGACGTGCTCGGCCGTGGCGGCAACGAAATCAATATGCGCTGGACCGGGCCGGGCGGGCACGAACACCACGGCGGGCGCCGCAGTGCTCGTCTCCAACAACCGCTACCGGCTCGGCCGCGCGGTCGGCTCGGGCACGCGCCCCCACATCGACGATGGCCTGCTCGGGATCATTGTCGTCGGCGCGCCCTCCGGCCGCGGCCAGAACGGCAGTTCGTTGCAGCGCCCGCTGCGGGAGTGGTCCGCCCCGACCTTCGAGATCGATGCGGACCAGCCCGTCCCCGCCGGCATCGACGGTGAGGCGCTCGTCCTCGATGCGCCGCTGCTTTTTCGCATTCGCCCCGGAGTCCTCTGGGTGCACATCGCCCGCAAGCATCCGGGCGCCTCGCCCTCCGCGACTGCTCCCGAAGGCATCCGAGCCGGCGTTGTCGAGCTAGCGCGTATCGCCTTCGGCCATCGCAAGAAGCACGCAAGTTCAACAACAGAGAGGACAAGATGAACAACCAAATGGAGATCACCGAGAAGGAGCGGCTGAGCCGCGAGGACGCCGCCGCTCGCCTGCACGCTCTCGCCGACGCTCTCGCCCGGCACAACGATGTCGAGTTCGACCGCGGCGGCGTGCACTTCAAGGTGCACGTGCCCGACGAGGTGGACTTCAAGCTCGAGATCGAGTTCGAGGACGAAGAGCGCGAAATCGAGATCGAACTCAAATGGTGAGGGAAACAGCTGCCTGCCGCGCCTGAAGCATTGACAGCGCAGTGGCGGACGGCGATTGTGAGCCTGCTGCGCCGCCTTGACAGTTACGACCGTGCCGCCTACCGATCGGTGGCACGGCTGCACATCCCGCTGCTAGATAAGCCGCTGAGACTGGTGTCTGACTTCGCCAACTTCTCCAAGCCGTGGCTTATCGTCTCCGGTTGCCTCGCGCTCTTCGGGGGAGCTAGGGGCAGGCGTGCCGCGGTCACCGGGATCGCGGCGATAGGCGCGACGTCCCTGGTGGTGAATCAGCCCATGAAAATGGCCGGTGAACGCCGCCGGCCCGACCGGGATGGCGTCGGGGTCCCCGAGCAGCGGTGGGTCCGCATGCCGTCGTCGACTTCGTTCCCCTCAGGTCACTCCGCCTCCGCCGCTGCATTCGCAGTCGCCGTCGGAGACCTCATCCCTACGCTCCGGCTACCGTTGCGGGCTGCTGCGTCCGTCGTTGCGTTCTCCCGCGTATATACGGGCGTGCACTACCCGGGTGACGTACTCGTCGGGGCGACCGTGGGTAGCCTGATCGGACGGTTGACATCGAGAGTTAGCCAAGAAGCTGATCATCGAGGCCGGTGATCTTGCAACAGGGCGGCTGAACGCTCGGTGAACGTTGGGTTCACGGAGGGGTGGCAACCCGCTGGTAATGAGAGCATTGGACGGTGCGTTTCGTTGCCAACTCACGGCTTGCCGACGGCGTCACCCGCGAAGCGCGTGCTGCAGTTCTTCCAGGAGCACGCGATGGAGTCGTCGACGTGGGATCTCGTGCGGCATCGGATCGTGACCGACCACGTGTTCAAGGTCGGTGCTCAGCCGGGAGTCGTGCTGTTCCTCGAGGCAGATTCTGAGGAGGCCGCTGCGGAAATCGTGAACGGGCTGCCGGTTGTCCAGAAGGGTTTGTGGGTCTTCGACATCGACCCGGTCAGCCCAGTCGCGCACTTCTGACGACGCGAACGACAAACGCAAACCCAGGCGTGGTGCTTGGAGATGTTGACCCGCCGAGGTAGGTCTACTCCAGCCACTCTGTGACGAACCGGGGGTTGGCGTGGATGTGTACGGCTTCATAACCGAGTGGCCCGGTGGAGAACTTGTGCGGGGTCTTTGCGGGTACCACAAGGACCTGCCCGGCATGCCCTCGCAGTTCCTCGGATCCGACGGTGAATGTCGCCCAACCGCGTCGGATAATGAAGGTTTCAGCGTACGGATGTTGGTGCAGCCTTGGCCCGACGCCGGCCTTCGTCGTCGACTCCAAGATGATGGAGATGCTGGCGTCGCCCGGTAGCTCTTCGTAGTTATCGGTCCAGTCCTCGCCGTCGGCGCGGCCATCCGCACGATCAATGACGAACCCGTCCATCGAGCGACGGTAACAGCTACGGTCTCGACCAGCTCGTCGCTGTACGCCGAGAAACTGTCAGTGGTTCATCATGGCCGGTCTGGTACTCGAGGTCCGCCATGTCACCCGGCAGCAGCGCCAAGCTGTACTTCGATGGCCCGCTCCTCGGCGCCCCGGAGAATGACCAGTTCGATCACACCCTCGGCCGCCGCCTCGAGCGCCTGGAACAGATCATCCATGCCACGGACGGGTTGGCCAGCCGCCCGCACGATCAAGTCGCCCGTTGCGAGCCCGGCACGCGAGGCTGGACTGTCGTCCTCGACAAGGCGAACCAACAGACCTTCAGCATCCGGCAGACCGACGGCACGCCGCAGACCTCTGGCGACATGCGACGGCGCGACTCCGACACCAAGCCGGACGCGCCCCTTCGACTCGCCATGGGCCAGGGCGTCGACCCGAGCTCGGAGGGTCCCGTCAGCTGGGATCGCCAGGTAGAACCCTTCGCCCAGACGGTGCGTATTCAGCCCGACCAGTCGCCCCTCGGCCGTGACTATCGGGCCGCCCGAGGAGCCCGGCAGCAGCGGGGCGACGTGTTCGATGCTTCCGGTGATCCGGCGACCCCGAGGCCCTCGGAAACTCCGCTCAACACCCGTCACAAAACCCACCGTCACGCGGAGTCCGCGTCCACCCGGATTCGACAGGGCGAAGATTGGAGCGCCGATTCCCGGCGTACTGTCGGTCGCCCACTCGATAGCTGACAAGTCCCCGGTCTCGACTCCAATGACCGCGATGTCTCCGTCTACGTCCTGTCCCAGGACTTGACCAGTCGCCGTGTGGCCATCGGGGAAAGTGACGCTGACCTCGTCACCGCGCACGTTGTGCGCATTGGTCAGTATCTGACCCTTGCCCAGCACCACGCCGGATCCGACTCCCCAGCGCTGCCCGATGCCAACCACTGCGTTGCCGACCTGCTCGGCGACACGCTGGATATCTTCCTGGATTCCGTCGAGTGCTCCCATTTCCGACTGCCTCCTAGTTGGTAGTAACTTGCAAGTTACTACTTTCTTGGAGTGTGTCAATGCTGGGCAGATACGGTTCGTCTATGAGCGAACAGGAATCCGCCGTACGCGAGGGTGCGCCCTCCCCACTCGCCGACGCTCTCATTCGGGTCGGGGACCGATGGACCTTGCTCGTCGTGCAGGCCCTGCTCGCAGGACCTCGGCGGTTCAACGAATTGCTGGATGAGATCCCGGGGATCGCCGCGAACATCCTGTCGCAGCGGCTCAAGCGCCTCGAACGCGATGCGCTTTTGGTATCACGGCCATACAGCGAGCGGCCGCCCCGTGCAGCCTATGAGCTGACCGCGGAAGGCAGGGAACTTGCGGGGGCGCTTCGCCTGCTCGCCCAGTGGGGGGCCCGTCACACACTCCCTGCCGATGCTCCTCGCCACGCGGCGTGCGGCACCCCGCTCGAGGCCAGGTGGTATTGCCCGACTTGTGACCACTTGGTCGAAGACGAGCCTGAGCTTGAGATGCACTTCCTGTAGCCAAGGCCCCTGTACACAACCTAGGTTGCCGGTAGCGGCGCCAGGCTGAAGGCGTCGGCTGAGGCCTCTTTCAACAGGAGCTAAGACGTGAAACGGCTGCTTGTCTCCTCCGCGGCGTTGCTGTGGGGATTCCAGTTCGCCTTCCTCACTCCGACCATGGCGCTGATTTTGGTCACGCTCTTCGACGCCACCACCGCAGAGGTCGGCTGGGTGCTTGCGGTCTACAACGCCAGCGGGTTCGTCGCCGCCCTCGTCGTACCCTCCTATGCCGACCGCAAGGGGGACTACCTACGGCCGATGTTGGCGTGCGGGGTACTGACCCTGGCCCTGGCCGTGCTGTTGTTGCTGACCACGTCGCTGCCGGTCGCTGTGATCGGTCTCGTGGTCCTTGGCGGCCCTGCCGGTGTCGGCAGTTCGCTCCTCTACGCCCACCTTCGACATTCCGGTGCCAGCCCGTCCGACATAGTGAACACGCGGGCAATCGTCTCCGTCGCGTGGGTCGCCGGGCCACCGCTGGCAACCGCGATCATCGGCTGGTTCGGCAACCAGGCGATCCTGGTCGCGATCGGAGCGGTGGCCGTCCTCAGTATCGCCACCACCGCGGCGATGCTGGCCCAGCAGTCAGCGGCTGGTACCGATCAAACTGCACCAACCCAGCGCTCAGGCGACGACCAGGCAATGGCGAAGTTAGGTCTAGCGCTGATCGTGGCCGCGTTCATCCTTCTGCAGGCAACGAACGCCACGGTGGTGTCAATCCTTGCGCTATTCGTCACCGACACGCTGCGCCAAGACGTGATCTGGGCCGGAGTCGCGCTCGGGGCGCAGCGGCCCTCGAAGTCCCTGCCCTGGTCTTGATCGGCCGGCTGAGCCGCCGCTATTCCAGCCTTGGCCTCATCGCTTCGGGATGTGTGGCCGGGGTCGCTTACTACATCGCCATGGTGTACGTGTCAGGACCGGTCCTCCTCATCGGCCTGCAGCTTCTCAACGCCTGGTTTTTCGCCGCTGTGGCAGGTATCGGACTGACGTTCTTCCAACAGATCATTCCGCGACCCGGCCTGGCCACCGGTCTGTACATGAACACGCGCCGGATCGGTGCCATCGTGTCCGGACCGATCATCGCCGTCGGCTCGATGACAGCACTCGGCTATCGCGGCATCTTTGCCCTTTGCGCGGCCCTCACCGTCTTGGCGTTGGTGCTGATCTGGGTGGCCAGCCGAGCGACACGGACTCCCCAGAACCAGAGTGATCCCGCGGGCGTGGTAACGCCCGAATCGCGTTGAGGGCGCTGGCGGGAACCGGCCCTCTGGGCGTCGAAAGTGGTCCCCGAAACCGTCGCGCTGTCGGATCGCTTACAACCGGCGTACCCGAAATCCTCGAAAGAAATCCGGGAGGCGGTGTCGGATCGGGGCAGAGGTGTTCGTAGCAGGGGTGAGAGGCCGCCCACGAGGGGCGCCCCCAAGGAGAAGGGAACCGCGATCATGAAACTGACGACCACCACGCAGGTCTCCGTCGACGGCGTGATGCAGGGAAACGGCGGCGCGTCGGATGAGGACCGCAGGAACGGATTCGAGCGCGGCGGATGGGCCAGGCCGCCCAAGCCGTGTTCGACGACGAGGCCATGACGTTCGTCAACCAGGTCTACCAGCGCGCCGACGCGTTCCTGTTCGGCCGGCGCACCTACGAGCTCTTCGCCGGCTACTGGGGCGTGAGGGAAGATCTTGAGAACCCCATCGTGGGTGCCTTGAACACGCGGCCCAAGTACGTGGCATCGAACACGCTCACCGACCCGCAATGGGCGGACACGACCGTCCTCTCCGGTGACGTCGCGGCGGCCATCGGCGAGCTGAAGGCCAAGCCGGGAGGCGAGCTGCAGGTGCACGGCAGCGGCGACCTGGTCCGCTGGCTCCTCGACAACCAGCTGGTCGACGAGATGACCCTGCTCATCTGCCCCGTGGTCGTCGGCCAGGGCACGCGGCTGTTCCCCGACAACGGCCCGGACATCGCGCTTGACCTGGTCGAATCGCGAGCCTTCCCGAAGGGCATAACGCTCCAGGTCTACCGGCCGGCCGGACGCCCGCAGTATGCAACCGACTGAAGTTCGTAGCAGGGTGAGCGGCCGCCCACGAGGGGCGCCCCGAACCACAGGAGATGATCCGAGATGCAGTACCTGGTTTCCGTGATCGACGACACGGCCGGCCTCGCCACCCCGGACGAGATGGCGGCCATCAACGCGTTCAACGACCGGCTCATGGCGGAGGGTCACTGGGTCTTCGCCGGTGGCCTCGCGGCGCCCAGCTCGGCCACCGTCATCGACAACCGGGGCGAGGAGGCGATGTTCACCGACGGGCCCTTCCTGGAGTCGAAGGAGTATCTCGCCGGCTTCTGGATCATCGAGGCCCCCGACCTCGACGTGGCGCTCAAGCTCGCCGCCGAGGGGTCGAAGGCCTGCAACCGGAAGGTCGAGGTGCGGCCGTTCCTGTGAGCGTGGTCGACGTCCGGGAGGCGATCACCCAGGCCCACCACGAGGAGTGGGCGCGGGTGGTCGCCGCCCTGACCAGGCGTTTCGGTGACCTCGACATCGCCGAGGAGGCGGCGGCCGAGGCGTTCGCGACCGCCGTCGAGCGGTGGCCGGCCGACGGCGTACCCCCCAACCCCGGCGCCTGGCTGACCACCACCGCCAACCGCAAGGCCATCGACCGGATCCGGCGCGAGAACAAGCGCGACGACAAGCAGAAGGAGGCTCAGATGTTGTACGACGACGACCCGCCCGAGCCTCTCGGCGCCATCGACGACGAGCGGCTCCGGCTGATCTTCACCTGCTGTCACCCGGCGCTCGCGATGGAGACCCGCGTGGCGCTGACGCTGCGCATGGTCGGCGGTCTGACCGTGCCCGAGATCGCCCGTGCCTTCCTGGTGCAGGAGACCACCATGGGGCAGCGGATCACCCGCGCGAAGGCCAAGATCAAGGCGGCTCGCATCCCTTATCGGGTGCCGTCCGCGGAGGATCTCCCGGCACGCGTCTCCGGCGTACTCGCCGTCCTCTTCCTCGTCTTCAACGAGGGCTACCTGGCGACCGGCCCCGACACCGATCCCGTACGTCACGACCTGACCGCCGAGGCGATCCGGCTCACTCGCCTGATCCGTGCCCTCATGCCGGAGGACGGTGAGGTGGCCGGGCTGCTGGCGCTGATGCTCCTCACCGAGGCCCGCCGCACCGCCCGGGTTTCGGCGAGCGGCGAACTGGTCGCCCTCGACGAGCAGGACCGTGGGGCCTGGGACGCGGCGCTGATCGCCGAGGGTCATCGGCTGGTGCGCGAGCGCCTGGCCGCCGGGGTGGCTCCGGGTCGCTACCAGATCCTCGCAGCGATCAACGCCGTGCACACCTCCGCCCGCGACGTACGCGACACCGACTGGTCGCAGGTCGTCGCCCTCTACGACCAGCTCGTCCGCCTCGACCCCTCGCCGATCATCGCCCTCAACCGGGCCATCGCGGTCGCCGAGCTCGACGGCCCGGAGGTGGCGCTGGCGGCCGTCGACCGTCTTGAGGACACGTTGGCCGGCTATCACGCCTACCACGCGACCCGCGCCGACCTGCTGCGCCGGCTGGGCCGCAGTCAGAAGTCGCGCGCGGCGTACGACAAAGCCATCGAGCTGGCGGGCAACACCGCCGAGACCGCCTACCTGACACGCCGCCGCGACCAGCTGGGGTAGCGCCCTTCCGGTGTGACCTACCGACCGGCCAGGTAGGCGCGTCGGGGCCGGCACGGTGCCGATGATCTCGCCGGTGCTCTCGTCGAGGTCCAGGCCTCCCCCGATCGACACGCCGGTCCTCCAGGCCGAGCAGCCGTGCCGCTCGACCACGCTCCCGCGGCGGTCCCGCCCTCCAGGCAGACCGTCCTCCACCGGGATCGGCGTGTTCCGCCTACTCATACTCTCCGCATCAAGATCGCTACCCCGTACAGGAATCCGCCCTGGACCCTGCCACAAATCTTTACGCACTAGATCTACTCAGGATCGAATGTTTGTTCCATTTTTGTCAGTGGGGTTCCGTAGTGTCTGTGGTATGTCAGCAGTCCAGGCTGAGCCGCCGTCTACCGACGCGTTGGTGGTGCGGCTGGATGAGATGCTGGGCGACCTCGCTGACGCTGTTGCCGATCACAGCCCGGCCTCGGATGCGGACAGGATTGATCGGCTCGCCCGGCTGGAGAAGCTGCGGGCTGTGACGGCGGCGTTGCAGGCCGCCGAATCGGTGCGGTTCGCCCAATCCCAGGTGGCCGAGCAGCTCGCCGCGGATGTGCATCCGGAGGCGATCGGCCGCGGCATCGCCGAACAAATCGGATTGGCCTGCCGGATCTCCCCAGTGACGGCGGCGCGCCGGCTCAACACCGCCCGGGCGTGGTGGTTCGAACTGCCCGAAACCTACAGAACAACTGACCACTGGCGATCTCAGCGAGCGAGTCGCTGAAACCGTGGTGAGCAGAAACCCGGCACCTGGACCCGGAGACCCGCCGCCAAGTCGACGCGCAACTCATCGCTGCCGGCATCACCAAAATGGGATTCAAAGCAGCCACCGCGTGTGTCCGCAAGACCGCCTACGAGGCAGATCGGGAGGGCTACGTGCGGCGGGGCCGCACCGAACGCAAACACCGCCGCGTCGGTGTGCGGCCCGCACCCGACACCATGGCAGTGCTCACCGGCTACCTCCCAGCAGAACAAGGCATCGCCTGCCACACAGCCCTACGGCGACACGCCGAGCGGATCATCGCCACCGGGGACAGCAGAACCAGGGACCAGATCATGGCCGACACCCTCGTCGAACGACTCACCGGACAAACCAGAGCCGGCGACGTGAACGTGGAGGTGCAGATCATGATGCCGCTCGAGGCGCTGCTCGACCCGCACAGCAACAAACCGGCCACCATCCCCGGCTACGGCCCGCTACCCCAAGAGCTGGCCCGAAACATCCTGATCACCAGCAAAGGACGCAAATGGTGGCGCCGGCTCTTCACCGCACCGTCAGGCTCGACTGGCCCCGGGCCGATCGTGGCCGGTGACCCCACCCGCCGGAACTTCGACGGCTGGCTGGCCAAACTCATCCGGCTCCGCGACCAAACACTGCCGCGACCCCTACTGCGACGCCCCCATCCGACACATCGACCACATCACCCGCCACAGCGACGGCGGACCCACCGTCCTGGAGAAACGGCCGCGGCACCTGCGCACGCGGCAACTACACCCGCGAAATGCCCGGCTGGCACATCAAGCTGATCGACGCCGGACTACTCGACCGACCCCACACCACCCACATCACCACACCCACCGGCCACCACTACCTCAGCCGAGCCCCCGACCCACCATGAGAATCGGTCAAGCGACTGTCCTCGAGTTGCGCCAGTCGGCCAGGTCCCGGGCTCGCCGCTGGTTGCTCATTGCCTCTGCTGTTGTGGGGCTGCTCAGCGCCGGACTCGTTGCCTTCACTGGCCCTGCTCAAGACCACAGCTTCGCAGTGATCTCGTTCTACACCCAGAGCGCGATCTCCCTGCCGTTGCCATTCGTCAGTGTCCTGCTCATGACTCAAGAATTCGGGCGTCGGGCTCGGTCGGCGACCACCATCGGATTGGGAATGTCACTAAATGCAATCATCGCCGCGAAGCTGCTGGCCAGCGCGATCATTGCGGTGACGGGAGCTGCCTACGGTGTCTTGATCTCGTTGGTCGCGACCAGTGCGGCGGCGCCGGCGGCCGACGAGGGACGGTGGGATGCGATGGGCATGATCATTCTCGGCAGCCTGCTCGTGCAGCTGATCGCGCAATTATCCGGCGCTGGCTGGGGACTGCTGCTGAGGTCCAGTGCCCTCGCCATCGGGGCCGACGTCGTTGTCCCGCTGGGACTCTGGATCATTACTGGCGCCATCCCCGCACTTCAAGGCGTTCAGGCATGGCTTGCGCCCTTTGCCTCTGTGCGAAATTTGCTGTCCGGCCACATGGACGCTGAGGGCTGGGCTCACGTGGGCGTTATCGCGCTGGTGTGGGTGGTCGCGCTTAACGCCGCCGGGATACTCCGGCTGCATCGCCTCAGAGAAAGCGGCGGAGGTTGAACCCGATCAGCATTGGGTGCGCTGCGCCGGTGATGATCTCGTACGCCAGGAGTTCGCCGGCGATCAACCCGAGCGTTGCACCGCTGTGAGTGAAGGCGACGTAGAGACCGTTCACATCATCGGCGCGGCCAAGCACAGGCTCGCCATCGCCCGGTATCGGCTTGGGGCCGATCCCATGCCAGGCGGCCTTGAGCTCCGGCTTGCCTTGCAGGACCTGGGAGGCCTCGGCGAGCAGCGACTCGATGATGGCAGCGGGCACCTGGTAGCTGCCGTCAGCGGCGCGGATGATGTGGGCGTTCGTCCAGTCCGAGTCAATCGCCAGCGCTCCGTCAGGAGTGGGACGCAGGGAGACACGTGGGGTGTTGAGGACCGCCTCGAGCGGATGGTGCACGGGTCGGCTCGTGACCAGAAACGAGAGTGTCGTGGCATCCGGGATGGTGATTCCAAGATCAGCAACCATGGCCGGCACCGCGGCACCGGTCGCCAAGACCACAGCGTCTGCCGCAATAAGCTCCCCGCCTTCGGTTGCCACACCCGTTACCGAGCTGGCATGGGTTCGGAGGGTGCACTTCCCTGCATTGGTGACGAGCTGCCCACCCCGTTCCAGCGAAGTCCTTGATCAAGAACTGGACGAGGCTTGGCAGGTCGACCCATCCTTCGCCCGGGTTCCAAATGGCACCGCCGTCCGGAATGACTGCCGAATTGACTCCTGGAGTGCGAGCGCTGATCTCGTCGCGAGCCAGTAAATGGCTGTCGTAGCCGTGGGCCACCGCATGCTCATGTCGTCGGCGCAAAACCTCATCTGTGTTGTCGGCGTACCAGGCCAGCCCGCCCGCGAAGCGCAGCCAGCGGAGGCCCGGCTGTTGAGCCGACAGGGTGCGGTAGCGATCAATGCCCACCATCCGGAGCCGATGGTAGGGCTCGCTCCACGTGCCAGCTGAGTTCAGCCAAGACAAGGAACGCCCGGATGCGCAGCTGGCCAGCGCGGTCTCGGTGAGCAAGATCACGTCCGCACCAGCCCGAGCCAGCTGTTGGGCTGTGGATGCGCCGATCACGCCTCCGCCGACGACGGCAACCTTGATCGGGGAGGACTTAGTCATTCGTCCGATTGACCAGTCCCGCCTCGTAGGCAGCGATCACCAGGTGGGTGCGGTCGCGGGCGTTCAGCTTGGTGAGGAGACGGCCGACGTGGGTTTTGGCGGTGGCCGCTGACATGTACAAGGCGTCACCGATTTCGGCGTTGCTGAGGCCTCGGGCTACGGCCACCAGGACCTCGATTTCCCGTGGCGTCAGCGAGTCCAGCCACGCAGGCTTCGACGCGGTGGTCGGCGTCTGAACGTAAGTGGCGATGAGTCGTCGGACCAGAGCCGGTGCGAGCACGGACTCTCCCTGGTCAACCAGATGTACGGCTGATAGCAGGTCGGTCGGCTGCGCGTCCTTGAGCAGGAAGCCACTTGCTCCTGCACGCAGGGCGGCGTGGACGTATTCGTCCAGGTCGAACGTCGTCAGCACGATCACGCGGGTTCCGCTGAGCGCCGGATCCGCGGTGATGGCGGCAGTCGCGCTGACTCCGTCTCGAGCAGGCATGCGGATGTCCATCAGGACCACATCGGGACGCTCTCGCCGTATCACCGCCAGCGCTGCGTCTCCGTCCCCCGCCGTGCCGACCACCGTAATCTCGGGATCCGAGGCGAGCAACGCGGCGAAGCCGGAGCGTACGAGTTGCTCGTCGTCGACGACCACAACGGAGATCATCGCGGCCGATCCGAGCCAACGGGCAGGCTGGCGGTCACCAGGAACCCACCGTCGCTGACGGGGCCGGCGGACAGACTGCCGCCAAGGGCTTCAGCACGCTCCCGCATCCCGAGGATTCCGTGACCAGTACCGGAATCTCCCCCACGCCCGTTGCCGACTGCCGCACCATCGTCACGAACCGCAACCTCGACCCGCCCATCGTGGTGGTCGACTTGAACGCTTGCCTTGGAGGCGTGTGCATGCCGAACGATGTTCGTCAGGGCCTCCCGCGTGATGCGATAGACCGCCGCTCCCGTCTGGCGAGGAATCGCCTCAAGATCATCAGGCAGTGTGAGCTCGACAGCAAGACCGGTTGCTCGTACGGTCTCGACGAGTTCGGCTAGGTCGGCCAGGCCGAGGGCCGGGTGGTAGGGCAGCTCGTCATCGCGCAGCGCGGCGACGACCGAGCGCACCTCGTCGAGGGATTCCCGGCTGATCTTGGTAATGCTGTCCAGTGCTTCGGCGGCTTTCTCGGGTTCGGTTTCCATCAGGTGTCGGCCGACGCCGGCCTGCACCGCGATAGTCCCGAGGGAATGGCCGATGATGTCGTGCAACTCCCGAGCGATCCGCAGCCGCTCCTCGCTGGCCCTTCGCCGCGCCGCCTCCTCGGCGGCCTCGGCACGCGCATTCGCGAGATCCACCCGAAGTCGGCCGGCTCGGCCGAGCCCCACAGTAATGGCGAGCGCGAGCACCGAGATGAGCGCATCGCGAGGGCCGTACGGCGCGCCGCCAGCCCACCACAGCAGCGCAAAGCTGCCAAGGGCCACTGCAGAGCACAGCACAAGCTCCCGGACGGGGCGGGCGACCGCCACAAAGTAGCCGCCGAACATGAGTACGAGCGGCAGCGCACCAGCGTTGTAACCAAGCAGCCACAGCACTGTTACGGACAGCATGCTGGCCAGGAAGGCCGCCGTCGGCCAGCGCCGACGCCAGGCGTACGGCACGGTCGCCAAGATCAACAACAGCACGAAGAGCCAGTCGCGAGGGGTGTACCGGTAGAACGGATCACTTATCGTCGGCGCCGCGGTGCTAAGCCAGCCGACGGCCAGGAACGCCAGCGCGACAAGGGCATCAACGATGCGCTTAGACAGTGCCGCGCTCTTGACCATGCGAACACGGTACGGCCACTTGAGGCCGCCATACATCACCCTGCAGGCGGACCTACTCCTCACCCGTGAGGCGTACTCGAAGCGGCGATCTCGAGCCCAGCGGACCGATGTGCGGGCCCCGCGTACGCCGCGACGCTGAGGGACATGACAAACACACAGTCGCTGCCGGCCCCAGTCGAGGCCCGGCAAGCTCCAAGCAGTACTCACTGAAAAAGATCTTGGCCATCTGGGCCTCGGTGACCGCTCCGATGGCACTGCTGGCCTTCGTCGTCGCCCCAGCGATCATGCGCCATACCTCCCTCTACCCCGGCCTTGTGCACTGGATGCTCATAGTCGTCGGAATGATGTGGCAGTTCGTGGTCTCGCTCGCCATCCTGCGGCACGAGCTGGGTGGCCTGCACTGGCCCAGCATCAAGAAGCGGATTTGGCTCAATCTGCCGCGTGACCCGCGTACTGGCAAGGCGCGAAAGGTCCTGTTCTTTTGGGCCGTGCCGGCAGTCGCAGCCAATGTTCTCGGCGGATACCTGGCCTCGTATCTCGACACTGCATGGACCAACTTGGTGCCAGCCTTGCGCGAACCTTCGTACGTACGCATCGAGGGACTGGCCGACCCACAGTTCCAAGGTCAATGGTGGATCCTGGGCCTGACGCTGACCAGCCTGCTGTTCAACTACCTTCTCGGCGAGGAACTGCTCTTCCACGGCGTGCTCCTGCCGCGCATGGCCGGGGTCTTCGGCCGCTGGGACTGGGTCGCCAACACAGTGCTGTTCGGCTTATACCACGTGCACAAGATCTGGTTCTGGCCAAGCATGATCGCCAGCTCCTTCGGCTACGCCTGGGCTGCCAAGCGCTACCGCAGCCTCTGGATGAGCGTGATCGTGCACGGAATCGAAGGCTATTTCATCGTGCTGGTCGTGGCGGTGCTGGCCGGCTGGTACCCGTGAGATACCTGAGCCGTTCCCCTCGAGGCGGCCCTCTCTGATCGGAGTGCTATCTGATCAGGGCGCGGGCCGCCTCTGCGATGCCTTCTGGGGACATGCCGTAGCGGTCCAGCAGGAAGCCCGCCGAGCCGGTAGGCGCGAACTCCGGGACGCCCAGGATCTTGATCTTGATCGGATGGTTCTGGACGACCGTTTCCGCGACCGCACCTCCCAGAGCGCCAGCCACGGTTGCTTCCTCGGCGGTGACGATGCCACGCGTTTCCCGTGCCGCCCGCAACACGGCCTCCGTATCCAGCGGCTTCACAGTGGGCATGGAGATCACTCGGGCAGAGATCCCTTGATCTTCGAGTTGTTCGGCGGCGACCAGGGCTCGCCACAGCACGGTGCCATTGCTGATCAAGGTCACGTCGTCGCCATCGCGGAGAGTCACCGCCTTGCCGGGAACGAATGTGTAGTCCGCGGGGTAGACCTCCGGAACGCTCATCCGGCTCACCCGAATGAACACTGGACCTTCAATCTCGGCCGCCCAGCGCATGGCAGCTGCGGTCTCGATCGGGTCGGCAGGCACCACGATCGTGATGTTGTGGATGGCTCGCAGCCATGCGATGTCCTCAATGGAGTGGTGGGTCGGGCCGAGTTCGCCGTACGCCATCCCAGGGCTCATGCCACATAACTTCACGTTGCGATTCGAGTACGCCACGTCGGCTTTGATCTGTTCCAGCGCGCGGGCTGTCAGGAAGCAGGATGCCGCGGATACGAAGGCGATGCGACCACCATTCGCGAGTCCAGCGGCCACGCCAACCATGTCTTGTTCGGCGATCCCGACATTGATCAGCCGATCCGGAAAGGCCCTCTTGAAGGCATCGAGCTTGCTGGAGCCGACAGAGTCGTTGACGACGCCCACAATGCGGTGGTTTTCATGCGCGAGTTCGGCGAGGGTTTCGACGTACGCGTTGCGGCAGTCGTAGCGCGGCCGCTCGGCTATCGACTGCTGGGGGACTGAAATATCGGTCATGTTGCACCTGCATTGAGCTCGTCGAGCGCCAGCTCGAGCTGTTCGGCTGACGGGACTTTGTGATGCCACGCCGCGTTGTTGCTCATGAACGAGATCGGGTGGCCCTTGTGCGTGTGCGCGATCACGAAGGTGGGCTTTCCCGGGCGGAGCGGAACGGCCGACAGCACATCGAGCAGCTCGCCATGATCATGGCCGTTGACCTCGACCACCGCGAAGCCGAACGCTGTCGCCTTTTGATCAAGCGGCTCAAGATCATTGGTCTCGCGAACTGTTGCTCCCTGCTGGAGCCGGTTGCGATCCACGATCACGGTGAGCCGGTCCAGCTCGTAATGGGACGCAGCCATCATGGCCTCCCAGTTGCTGCCCTCCTGAAGCTCGCCGTCACCCACGAGCACGTATGTCCGACGCTGAGAAACGTCCAGCTTGGCCGACAGAGCGTGACCGACCGCTATCGGCAAACCGTGACCCAGAGGACCGGTATTGGCCTCGACGCCAGGAACGTAGTTGCGGTTCGGGTGGCCGTTGAGCTTTGACAGCGGCTTGAGGAAGGTGGCCAGCTCATCCACCGGCAGGAACCCAAACGCGCCGAGCGTGACGTACAGGGCTCCGGCGATGTGGCCCTTGGAGAGGATGAAGCGGTCCCGCTCGGGATCGTCCACGGTTTCGGGAGTGACATTGAGCACAGCGCCGTACAGCGTTGCCAGGATGTCGATGGCGGAAAGGTCGCCCCCGATATGTCCGGCCCCGGCGTAGTGGACAAGCTTCAGATCCTGGATGCGGATCTGCCGCGCCGCCTCGGCAATGTGCGCGATCTGCTCGTCGCGATGCGCATGTGGCAGCCGGTGGAAGACCGGCATGGTGATGTGCTCGCTAGCTAGGGCAGTCATGCGTTCACATCCTGGCTCGCCGTGGTCAGCGCCATTGAACTCAGCAACACGTCCTGAACGAGCCGCTGAGCCGCGAGCGCGTCATGGGAGGCCTGCGCCTCGCGAAGCGCCTCCTCGTCCAAGGCGTCCAAAGCTCCGTGCAGTGCCTTGAGGAAGCGGATCGCCACCTTGGCAGCCTCCACGCTGTCTTCCCGGAACGGGAACTGATCAAGCTGCCAGACGCCGTCCCAGTTGTTCTTGCGCAGCGTGTAGAAGAACTCGAATGTCTCCACCAGATGCACCGAGCCGACCACCATGTCGTCATCCCAGCCGCGGAAGTTGTCATTGACATCGATCGCAAACAGCCGGTCGGCATCGATGCACAGCTGCGCGGCGTCGGCCGGCGTTTCCAAGCCGTACATGGAATGGCCGAAGTCCAGCAGGATGCCCAGATTGTCCAGTCCAACCTGCTGGATGGCCAACAAGGTCCGAGCCGCGTTCGGAAAGATGATCTTGTTACGTGGCTCGCGCGGTTTGTATTCGATCACGAACTTGATCTCCGGATGTGCGGAGACAAGCTCCCGGAGCCCGTCGACGGCCAGCTTCCAGATGTCGTGGTAATCGACCTGGAAGGGATAGTCCCAGCCGTCTTGACCGAACCAGAGCTTGACGTAGTCGCAGCCCAGCTCCTTGGCCAGCTCCGTGGCCTCATTGAGCAGCTTCAAGCGCCTGGGACCGGACGGCGGGATCAGGGTTGGTGATCGAACCCTTCACGTAGTCGCGGTTGTAGATCTCCGGGGTGATGGCGACGGCCCGGAGGCCGTTGCGCTCCAGGGCCGCCTTGACGTCGTCCAAGCTCCCGTCGAACCCCGCGAACGGCCAGTTGAGATCGACAACTGACAGGTCTCCGACCGCGCCGGCTCGGTCGATCTGCTCTAGCAGCCCGACAGGCGGCCCATAGCCGTCCGTGGCGTACCGGTCCTTGTAGGTGGCGAAGTGCCAGATACCCGCGCCGAAAACCGGCAGATCACTCATGCGAACTCCCATCAGTGACGAGGTCGTGTAGTATTCATTCGCTACTGCATAATCAGTCATTGGCACCGCATTCGTCAAATCTGACTCCGCGTTTTGGCACTGAAGGGACAACACGTTGGCCACACCTGCGACAACACAGTTGATCTTGGTAATCGACCAGGGGACGACGAACTCCAAGGCCGCACTCGTCAGCGGCCGACGGTCAAATGATCTCCGCCGGTAGCGCAACGGTTGGGATCTCCTCACCCGCGTCCTGGGTGGGTGGAGCAGGACCCCGAGCGGATCTGGTCGAGCGTGCTCGAGGCCGCGGCCGGCTGCCTTGTGGACATACCGGACGCTGAGATTGCCGGCGTCGCGTTGTCAACACAGCGGGAATCGGTCATTGGTTGGCAAGCCACCACCGGCGTGCCACTCGGCCCCGTGATCGGCTGGCAGGATCGCCGCACGGTGGACTGGTGCAACCAGATGATCAACGACCAAGATCGGCAGCTGGTACGCGCCCGAACGGGCCTGCCGGTTGATCCGATGTTCTCCGCTCCGAAGATGCGCTGGCTGTTGGACCATCTGCCGGACGGCGTGCCGGTTGGCGACGTACGCGTCGGAACAGTCGACTCGTGGCTGATCTGGCGGCTGACCGGCGGTGCCGAGCACCTCTGTGAGGCGGGCAACGCTTCCCGCACCCTGTTGTACGACATCACTGAACTTGACTGGAGCGACGATCTCCTCGACGTCTTCGGCCTGCCGGCCACCGCAATGCCCCTTGCCGTGGCGTCCGACCAGGGCTTCGGGATGACCAGCGGCGTGCCACTCGTACCTGACGAGACCCCGATCCTGGCCGTGCTGGCCGACTCGCACGCCGCCCTGTACGGGCATGGCTGCACCGACGTCGGTACGGCGAAGGCCACCTACGGCACCGGTTCGTCAGTTATGGCGCCGGTCGCGGAGCTTTCGACGAGCGAAGCACGGGTCCCGACGACGCTGGCCTGGGTCATCGATAAGGCACCGACCTACGCCCTTGAGGGAAACATCTTGTCCTCCGGCGCCACGCTGGCCTGGGCGGCTGATCTGCTGACTGACGGCAGCGTTGCCGACCTGATTGCCCTTGCCGAGACGGTGCCCGACAGTGGTGACGTCACGCTCGTTCCGGCTTTCTCCGGCCTCGGCGCACCGCATTGGGACCGCGATGCGCATGCGCTCATCTCTGGCATGAGTGTTGCCACCACAAGGGCCCACATTGCTCGTTCTGCGATCGACTCGATCGCTCACCAGATCTGCGACATCGTGGACGTGATCCAGGAAAGATCAGCACCGCTGCAGCTCTTCCGTGCCGACGGTGGGGCCACGTCCTCAGCGCTGGTCGTCCAGACCCAAGCCGATCTTCTCGGCCGGGAGGTTCAGGTGGGTGAGGTCGCCGAGGTCTCCGCTCTTGGAGCAGCCAAACTGGCCTGGCGAGCGCTCGGCAATGGAGCAGCCTGGCCGACTGCCAGCAGCGGCAGGGTCTACCGCTCGATCTTGGACGCGACCGAACGTGACCGCCGACGCCGGCATTGGGCCGGCGAGATCAGCCGTACTCGATTCACTCCGAGCGCGTAGGCAGCCGCTATGCCGCAAGAGATCGCCCCGCAGTGGCGTGAAGTCGAGATCAGCTTCGCCGGTCCGGATGCCGCCAACCCCTACACCGATGTCGAAGCCTGGGTGATCTTCACCCATACGAGCGGCCGGCAACTGCGGCGCCCGATGTTCTGGGACGGCGGAACCACCTACCGAGTGCGATTTGCCTCCACGCAACCGGAGCGGCGAGTGGCAGTGGAGCGTTCACACCGCCAGGCCGGCCCATGACTTCAGGCCAGCTGCACGGCACCTTGATCGCCGGTCCACCCGTCCAAGATCATCCGCATCGAGCCGTGGCTCGCGGTTTTGCCACCGCACACCCATCCGGCCGCAGCTTCTGCTACGCCGACGGGTCGCCCGCCTTCTGGGTCTTCGACACGGCATGGGCGATGCCCTTCCGCGCAACAGTCTCCGACGTCGAGACGTACGCGGCAGACCGCCAAGCGAAGGGCTTCAATGCCGTGCTGCTGATGAGTGTTCAGCCGGACATGAACGCGCGTGGGCCAGCCGGCCGCAACGTCGATGAAGGCTTCGAGATCGGCTTCGACGATCTATCCGAAGGGCGCCTCACCAAGATCAACGTCGACTATTTCCAGTACTTCGACAAGATCATCGATTCCCTTGTCAACCACGGCATCACCCCGGTGCTGCAGCCGGTCTTCCACGGATTCGGCTGGAAAGGACTCGGCGTAGCGGGCCCGGTGGTTCCGCCGGCCGATTACGCCCGCTACTGCCGGTACTTGGTGGCTCGCTTCGGCGCCCGCCCGGCCATCTACCTGCCGTGCGGCGATGGCTCCGGTACGGAACCACAGGTCGAGGCCGGAGGGAGGGAGATCCAGGCCTGGGACGCGTACGGCCAAGCCACCGGAATCCACTACCGGCCCCATCACCGCAACGACGAGCATCAAGACGCCGACTGGCTGGACTTCCAGTCCTGCCAGACCGGTCACATGGGTGATCACGTACCTGATCGGCTTGCGACCATGTGGGCGCAGCGGCCGCACAAGGCGATCATGAACGGTGAGCCGAGCTATGAGCACAGCGGTCGTCAGGGAGTCGCTGAAGGATGGTGGCAGGGTCACGAAGCATGGAGCAACGTCTGCGCGGGCGCCCTTATGGGCGTCGCGTACGGAGCGGCCAGCCTGTGGCCGTGGCGACTGCACCCTGACGAACCCGGTCACGGCTCGTACTTCCTGGCGGAGGGTGCTGGTTGGAGGGAAGCACTTGACTTCGAGGGCAGCCGGTACGTCGGCCTGGTCGGCAAGATCCTTGACGATCTTCCGATTACCGAGGCTGTTCCTTGCTGGGATGTCTCGTCCAACACCCGTGGTCTGCTCGATCCGGGCGTGCTTTACGTCGGCTATGCCGAGCACGGTGGACCGTGGATGTTCTTCGACGCGGACGGCCGCGTGCCTTCGCAGTATTGGCTGATCGATCCCCGGACCGGCGAGGTACTGAAGTCCGGTGACCGCCCGCCGAATTACGTGCCTATCGAGTTTGACCGCAACGAACCGTCAATCCTGATCTGTGCTGAAACCACACCCACGTGGGTGAGCCGCGGTCGGGCCGTGGCATGACCGATCGACTCGGCAACACGCGAGTCCCGACTGACGGGCAACTCCGGCTGATCACCAAAGTGGCCCGGATGTACCACGAACGAGGCGTACGCCAAACCGACATCGCGGAAACCTTGCATCTCTCCCAGGCGCGGGTTTCACGGCTGCTCAAACGGGCTGCCGAACTCGGGATTGTTCGCACCGTTGTCGCAGTGGCGCCGGGAGTACATACCGAACTTGAGGAAGCGGTCGAGAAGGCCTACGGCCTGGCCGAAGCAGTTGTCGTCGATGTCGATGGCACCGACGAGGACATCATTGCCGCGCTTGGATCCGCGGGCGCCGCCTATCTCGAAGCCACCCTGACCGGTCGAGAACGCATCGGGATCTCCAGCTGGAGCCAAACTCTGCTGGCTGTGGTGGATCGCATGCGGCCCTTCCGTGTTCCCGGTGCCGAAAGTGTTGTTCAGCTCATGGGAGGCGTCGGGAGCTCATCAGTCCAGACCCAAGGCAATCGGCTGCTCACCGAATTCGCTCGACTCGTCGGCGCCACTGCGACCTTCGTCCCCGCTCCTGCACTCGTTGGCAACAGGACGGTTCGAGAGAGCTTGCTGGACGACCCAGCGATGGAATCTGTCGCCAAGGAATGGGCGCGCCTCACTATGGCGCTCGCGGGTATTGGCAGCCTGCCACCGTCGCCACTCTTGCGGGCCAGCGGCAATGCGGCAGACCTCACTGACCAGGACAGACTCCATGCGGCCGGCGCTGTCGGCGATGTCTGCCAGCGGTTCTTCGACACCGCAGGCAACCTCGTTCCCAGCGATCTTGATGACCGCGTGGTCGGCATCGACGCCGACACCCTGCGCAGGATCCCACGACGCATCGGGATTGCCGGCGGTAAGAGCAAGCACAACGCCATTCACGGTGCCATCAGCGGCGGATGGGTCAATGTCTTGATCACCGACACAGGAACGGCGGCCGCGCTGCTGCCGGGGAAGGCTCAGCGATGAACGTGCCGCATCGAACCAGCAAGCGCAGTGGGTCGTAATGTCACATCACATCGAGGATTAGGGAGTACAAGGAGAGAACGATGCGGCCCACCCCAACCGGCGAGCAGGTCGTCGTCGAGACCAGGACCGGCGCTGTCCGCGGCTTCTGGCGGACTCAGTCGGCAGCCTTCCTCGGCATCCCCTTCGCTGAGCCGCCATCCGGTGATCTTCGCTTCCTGGCACCTGTGCCGGTAAGGCCCTGGAGCGGCGTTCGGGACGCCCTCCGGTACGGGCCGACGCCGCAGCGAAAGGCGCTGGCAGAGATCACCACCATCCCGGAGCCAAGCATTCCGGGCGATGACATCCTCAATCTCAATGTCTTCACTCCCCGCCCGAAAGCCACGAGTGGGTCCGAGGCGCCGCTTCCGGTGCTGGTCTACATTCACGGCGGCGGGTATATCGCCGGATCCCCAGCCAGCCCGTGGTATGACGGGGCAGCGTTCAACCGAGACGGGGTCGTCACGGTAACGGTGTCCTATCGGCTCGGCTTCGACGGCTTCGGCTGGCTGCCCGACGCACCCCCCAATCGCGGGATTCTCGACTGGCTGCTTGCACTGGAGTGGGTGCGCGACAACATCGCCCAGTTTGGTGGGGACCCGGCGCGAGTAACGATCGCCGGCCAGTCTGCCGGTGGGGGTGCCGTGATGACACTACTGACCCTGCCTCGGGCTCGGGGGCTCTACACGGCCGCGGCGTCGATCTCTGGAGTACCCTCTGACATTCCTCTCGAGCGGGCGAAGCGGACGACCGCAGCCTTGGCCGAGCGGCTGGGGGTGACGCCGGACCGATCGGGTTTCCTCCGCGTTGCGGAGAGCGACCTGCTGGCGGCGCAGGGCGGCGGACTGAGAACACTGGAGAAGCCGACCGCCGACGACCTGCTCGCGCTGATGCGATCCATGGACGGCTCCTTGCCTCTTGGTCCGGTGGTTGACGGCGAGCTGCATCCCTCGCCGGTCGAGGAAGGCATGCGTGCGGGGGCGGGACAAGATATTCCCCTCCTAGTGGGGTCAACCCGGCAGGAGTTCAGCGCCATTGCGCGGGCCAACCGGCACCTTCTCGAGGACCATGATGTGGAGCCCATCCTGGAGGAAGTCGGCCTCAGCCCTGAGGCCGCGCGGCGTTTCGCTGCCGCCCTGCCCGACCACCACCCAGCCGACGTCGTCGGCCAATACGTCAGCGATGTGATGTTCCGTCGCCGGATCGTTGATTGGCTCGACCTACGCCGTGAGACCGCACCGACGTGGGCGTACGACTTCGCCTGGCCGTCGACAGTTAGTGGCGTGGCCGAGCACTGTTTGGACGTGCCTTTCATCTTCGATCTGCTCGAGGACCCGGACGTGACTCGCGTTGCCGGTCCGGAGCCGCCGCAGTCGCTGGCGGACCGCGTTCATGCAGCATTCGTCGGGTTCGTTCGTGATCAACATCCAGGCTGGCCGGCCTACCATGATTCGAAGTCGATCATGGTATTCGACACCGAATCAGCGACCGTTTCGGGCGGTTATGAGTCCGCGCGAGCGCTCCGTGATGCTGGGAACCGATGATGTCGATCATGAAGGCGGTGGTGCTCGATGCACCGGGGCCGCCGGAGGCGCTTCAGATCCGCGATGTCCCGATCCCAACTCCGCGGCTAGGCGAGGTGTTGATCAAGGTCGAGGCGTTTGGCCTGAACCGGTCCGAGTTGCACACCCGACTCGGCCTGGCAGTGGGTGTCACGTTCCCCCGCGTCCTGGGGATCGAGGCGACGGGCACAGTGGCGGCATGTCCGGGCGGGGAGTTCCCAATAGGCCAGCAGGTCGCCACGATGATGGGCGGGATGGGCCGCACTTTCGACGGCGGCTACGCCGAATACACCTGTGTGCCGGCCCGGCAGGTGGTGCCGTTCCTCAGCAACCTCGACTGGGCCAGGTTGGGCGCGGTCCCCGAGATGCTGCAGACCGCCTACGGCTCGCTGACTATCGGCCTCGACGCCCAGCCGGGGCAGTCGATTCTGATCCGCGGCGGCACCTCGTCGGTGGGCATGGCGACCGCCGTGTTGGCCAGACGCCTCGACATGATCGTGCTGTCCACCACCCGAAACCCAGGCAAGATCGAGGCGCTCAGGAGAATCGGCGCCGACCACGTCCTGATCGACGACGGCCCGATCGCCGATCGAGTCCGGGACATCCTGCCGAATGGGGTTGACACCGCCGTCGAGCTCGTCGGCACCCCTACTCTGCCGGACACCCTTGCGGCGACCAGAGTGCACGGAGTGGTGTGCTTCACCGGGATGCTCTCCAACGTGTGGACCGTTTCTGACTTCTACCCGATCGATTACATTCCACGCGGGGTGCGGCTGACCGCCTACACGGGCGAGGCCACCGATCTGTCGGCGGGGATCCTGCAGGAGTTCCTCGACACCGTTGCAGCAGGGGAGGCGGTCGTTCCGCTATACCGCGTTTACCACCTCGATGAGATCCGGCAGGCTCACGCCGAGATGGAGGCAGGCTCAGCGACCGGCAAGATCGTCGTCCTAACAGAGCCCAGCAAGATGCCGACCCATGAGGGAGACGGCAGCGGTTCAACAACAGAGGAGCAGTCATGACTACGTACAAAGTCGGCTACTTCGTCGGGAGCCTCTCGTCGAAGTCCATCAACCGCATCCTGTCCAAAGCGCTCATCCGGCTGGCGCCCCATGATCTCGAGTTCAGCGAGATACCTATCGGCAACCTTCCGCTGTACAGCCCGGACTACGACAACAACTTCCCGTCGGAAGCCACCGCCTTGAAGGAAGCGATTGATCGATCCGACGCCCTGCTCTTCGTCACTCCCGAGTACAACCGATCCATCCCCGGTGCGTTGAAGAATGCGATCGACTGGGCGTCGCGGCCCTGGGGCCAAAACTCCTTCGACCACATTCCCGCCGCCGTCATTGGGGCATCCAGCGGCCCGATCGGCACAGCGGTCAGTCAGCAAAGCCTGCGCGGTGTCCTCAGCTTCTGCAATGCCCGTCAGATGACCGCACCGGAGGCGTACATCCGATACACACCGGAGATATTCACCGCTGATGGTGAGGTCACCGACGACGCGATGGCGGCCTTTCTGAGCAACTTCATGAGCGAGTTCCGTATCCATCTCATGCGAGTGCTGACCGTCATCCCGCGACAGTAGCCGCCGTCGCAGACTAAGTGCTTCAGTGGCTGCGGATGTGCGTGGCCCGCCTCGCAGCTTGAAGTTGGTCTTCGAGGTTGAAGACCTCCGGGACGATCTCCCAGGCTTCATCGGGAGCACCCTCGGTCTGGAAGAGTTCGGCCATGGCGGCCTGCCAGCGAGCGTTGACCTCGGTGCGAGCCACCCGCTCCTGCGCAGCGGCCAGGTCGTCTGCTTCTGCGTAACCGATCAGTAGGCCATCGTCACGTAGGAAGAGCGAGTAGTTGCGCCAGCCGGCGTCGCGCAATGCTTCCAGCAACTCGGGCCAAACGGCGCGGTGGGCCTCGCGATACTCCTCAAGGCGGATGGGATCGACGTGTCCCAGCAGGCAATACCGCGGCATCATTTCCACTCCCTGGAAGCTCGTTCGCAGATCACGATGATCACCTCGAGAGTGCGCGGCCCGTGTACGCCCTCCACGCGATTCAGCTCGATGTCGCTGGTCGCGCTGGGCCCGCTGATCATGGTCAGTGGCCGGGTGGCGCCAGTCTGGCTAGCGCTTGCGGGACATCGGCACAGATCTGGTCGGCGAAGACGACGCAGAGGTGGTAGTCGGGGATGAGCGTCAGGACACGGCGGCCCTGCTCCGGCGAGCCGTCCAAGATCAACGTCCCGGTCTCGGCGATCGCCACGGCGCAGCCCGTGATCACACCATCGACCCCGTCGAGTTCTGCGACGCTGAGTTGATCATCGGTGGACGGCCCATCGGTGCGTACGGCGGAGAGGTTTGCCGTCCAGGAGGAGTCCAGGCCTGCAGGCACGACCACCGTACGGGCGCCGCGCTCAGCGAGCGCAGCAGCGATCGTCGCTCCAAGATCATCGGCCGGGCACTGGCGTACCAGTGCCCGATAGTCCACCAGGCGATCAATCAGCCGCTCGGTCAGCGCCGCAGCTGACGCATCCGAGGTGGTCCGATACTCGCGGGTGATGTCTTCGTAGGGCAGATCCGCTGGCTGTGCGGCGCGGTGAGCGGCCGCGATCCGCGCCAGCACCTCCTCGCGAGCGTTCACCGGTCTCCCCCATGCTCGGCGGCCCACCAGTCGCGGAACGTCTGCTTGGGCGGCCGCGCGAAATCGCGGGTATCGGTCCACTGCTTCGCCGAGCGGCAGCGGCACGTCGCCGATCACACCGCGCTTGCGACCGAGCATCCGGCCGAGGCGCCCGCCGCGGAGTGCGCGCGCCCAGCGCTTCGGGTTGCTCATCACCCAGGCGGCTGCCGCCATCGCCGATGCCTCGGCGTTCGGCAACCGATGCTCTGCTGCGTAGGTCTCGGTGTGCTTGGCACGCAAGTGCACCAAGATCTCCGGGATGTTGATCTTGACCGGGCAGACGTCGTAGCAGGCGCCGCACAGTGATGACGCGTACGGCAACGAGGCGTTGTCCTCGATCCCGGTCAGTTGGGGCGACAGGATGGCACCGATCGGGCCCGGGTAGACCGATCCGTACGCATGCCCGCCAGTTCGCTCGTAAACCGGGCACACGTTCAGGCAGGCGCTGCACCGGATGCAGTTGAGCGCATCCCGGCCGTCCGCATCGGCCAGCACAGCGGTCCGGCCGTTGTCGAGCAAGATCAAATGGAACTCCTGCGGCCCGTCGCCGGGCGTCACGCCGGTCCACATCGACGTGTAGGGGTTCATCCGCTCGCCCGTTGAAGACCTCGGCAGCAGCTGCAGGAAGACCTCGAGGTCCTGCCAGCGCGGCACCAGCTTCTCGATCCCCATGATCGTGATCAAGGTGTCCGGCAGGGTGAGACACATTCGGCCGTTGCCCTCGGATTCGACGACCCCGAGTGTTCCGGTCTCGGCAATGCCGAAGTTTGCCCCGCTGATCGCCACCTTGGCGGAGAGGAACTTGCGCCGCAGGTGCTGGCGAGCCGCAGCGGCGAGCGCGGCCGGCTCATCGGTGAGCGCCGGGTCAACGTCGGCCATCTCGCGCAAGAAGATCTCCCGGATCTCCGCCCGGTTGCGGTGGATCGCCGGCACCAGGATGTGGGAAGGCTTGTCGTGACCCAGCTGCACGATCAGCTCCGCCAGATCAGTTTCAAGCGCGGCAACGCCAGCAGCTTCCAATGCCTCGTTGAGGCCGATCTCCTGGGTGGCCATGGACTTGACCTTGACCACCTCATCCACGCCTTTGCCGCGGACCAGATCAACGACGATCTGGTTGGCCTCCACCGCGTCCCGGGCCCAATGCACCACTCCGCCGCGGGCGGTCACAGCGGATTCCAACTGGGCAAGGTAATCCGGCAGGTGCGCCATGGTGTGGACCTTGAGCTGGCGACCCGCTTCGCGCAACTCCTCCCAGTCCGGCAAGCTCCGCCACGACCTGCGCGCGCTTGGTTCGGATGGTCGTTGTCGCTTTGCCGAGGTTGCGCCGCAACTGGGTGTCGGCGAGGGCTCGCCGGGCGGCGACCGGGAACTTCTCGTCGCTCCGCAGGTTGCCCACACCGCGCGGTGCAGGCGGCGGCATGGTCGAATGCGGCAGACGCCTCAAGCATGCACTCGGCGCGTTCACAGCACCAGAGCTTTCTCACGAGTGGCGGCGAGGATCTGCGCCAGGTGCACCGTCTTGGCGCCGGCCCGGAGCCGCGACAGGCCGCCACCGATGTGCATCAGGCAGGAACTGTCACCGGCGGTGCAGATCTCTGCGCCCGTGTCCAAGCACATTGCGCATCTTGTCGGCCAGCATGGCGGTCGAGGTGTCGGAGTTCTTGATCGCGAACGTGCCGCCGAAGCCGCAGCACTGATCAGCTGCCGGCAACTCGACCAAGCTCCAGGGCTTCGACGGCCCGAAGCAGCTGGATCGGCTTGTCGCCGACCCGCAGCATTCGCAACGAGTGACAGGTTGGGTGATAGGTCACCCGGTGCGGGAAGTAGGCGCCGACATCGGTAACGCCCAGCACGTCGACGAGGAACTCCGACAGCTCATACGTCTTGGCCGCCACCGCCTCGACCTGCGCGACCAGTCCCGGTGAGCCGAACCGCTTCGCGATCATCGCATGCTGATGACGCACAGAGCCGACACAGGATCCAGACGGCGCCACAATCGCGTCGTACGGTGCGAAGACCTCGGCGAACCGCTCGACCAGCGGCAGCGCCTGCTTCTGGTATCCGGTGTTGACGTGCATCTGGCCGCAGCAGGTCTGCTCGGTCGGGAACTCGACGTCCTGGCCCAGCCGCTCCAGCACCTGGACCGTCGCCTTTCCCACCTCGGGAAACATGGCGTCGGCGAGGCAGGTGATGAACAGCGCAGTTCTCATCGGCACCTCACCAGTTCAGTCAGCGCGGCTGGTACTCCGCTGGAGGGAAGGTCCTTGCCACCAGGGCGCGCAACTCGGAAAGCTCGCCCTGCACGAGCCCGACCGCCCGCCCCTGGATCAGCACATTACCGATGGCAGTCGCCTCCACCGGGCCAGCCAGCACGCGCCGGCCCGTACGGTTCGCTGTCAGCTGGCACAGCAGCGCGTTCTGGCTGCCGCCACCAACTATGTGGACGATGTTGATCTTCTGGCCGCTGAGCCGTTCGGCATCAGCGATCGCGGTCGCGTACGCCTCGGCGAGGCTCTCCAGAATGCTGCGGGCGAACACAGCCGGGGAGTCGGGCGCAGCTGCGCCTGCTTCGGCGCAGAGTGTGGCAATCCGCTTGGGCATGTCGCCGGGCGGCAGCAGGCTCGGATGGTTGGCGTCGAAGATCGGCACCGGCGTACTGATAGCTGCTGCCTGCTCGAGCAGCGTTGTTAGCTCCACGGATTGACCTTCGCGCTGCCACGTGCGGATGGACTCGCTGAGCAGCCACATGCCCATCACATTGCGCAGGTAGCGGATCTTCCCGTCGACGCCGCCCTCGTTGGTGAAGTTGGCCTCGCGGCTGTCCTCGGTGAGCACCGGCCGATCAAGCTCGACACCGACCAGCGACCACGTGCCGGACGAGACGTACGCGGCACCAGCTTCCGTCATCGGCACGCCGACCACCGCCGAGGCTGTGTCATGTGACCCGACGGCGATCACATCCAACGCCTGCGTCCCACCGATCTCTTCTCTCACGTCGTCGCTTAGGGAGCCGATCCGCGTTCCAGGATCAACCAGTAATGGGAACAGCGAGCGCGGCAGGCTCAACTTGTCGATCAAGGTGGTGTTCCAGCTCCCGGTGCCAATGTCGAGCAGCCCGGTCGTGGAGGCGTTGGTGCGCTCGGCCACTTGCTCACCGGTCAGCCAGAATCCCAAGCAGATCAGGAAGCATGAGCATCCGTGTCTTGTCATCGATCACTCCAGCTTCATGATCGACAGCCAGCTGGTAGATCGAATTGAACGGCTGGAACTGCAATCCGTTCGTCGCATAGAGACTGGCATGATCGGCGATCTTGTGGACCAGAGCTACGCCTCTGGCGGTCCGCTCGTCCCGGTAGTGGAACGGGTTGTTGATCAAGCCGTCACCGCTCACCAACCCGTAGTCGACGGCCCAGGAGTCAATGCCGATGCCGGCCAGGTCCGGCTGCGCGGCGACGGCCTCGCGGAGTCCGATCAGTAAATTCCGGTAGAGCTCGAGGATGTTCCAGTGCAGGCCGTCTGTGATGCGGACCGGGTCGTTTGGAAAGCGATGGAGCGCCTCAACGCTCAGCTGATCTGGGCCGAGGTGGCCGAGCATCACCCGGCCGCTTGTGGCGCCGAGATCAACAGCGGCCACGCCACCCCGATCGGCTCACCGCAGGAAGGCGGCAGCGACGCCGGCGTCGACCGGAATGTGCAGGCCGGTGGTGTGACTGAGATCGGCCGAGCAGAGCACAAAGACTGCGTTCGCGACGTTCTCCGGCAGCACCTCGCGCTTCAGCAGCGTGCGGGAGGCGTAGTACTTGCCCAGCTCTTCCTCGGGGACGCCGTAGACCGCGGCCCGCTTGGCCCCCCAGCCGCCGGCGAAGATGCCGGAGCCACGGACCACCCCATCAGGGTTGATGCCGTTCACCTTGACGCCGTGCTCCCCCAGCTCCGCCGCGAGCAGCCGCACCTGATGCGCCTGGTCGGCCTTCGTGGCTGAGTAGGCGATGTTGTTCGGGCCGGCGAAGAGGGAGTTCTTGCTGGAGATGTAGACGATGTCGCCGCCAAGCTTCTGCTCGATCAATGCCTTCGCCGCCGCCCGGGACACCAGGAAGGAGCCCTTCGCCATCACGTTGTGTTGCAGGTCCCAGTCAGCCACCGTGGTGTCCAGCAATGACTTGGACAGCGACAGGCCGGCATTGTTGATCACAATGTCGAGGCCGCCGAACGCCAGCAGCGTGGCGTCGACCGCCGCCTGCACAGCCGTCTCATCGGTGACATCGGCGGCTATGCCGACCGCGACGTCGCTGTTGCCAATCTCCTCCGCGGCGGCCTGGCCTTCTCGGCATCAAGATCGGCGATGACCACGCAGGCGCCTTCGGCGGCCAGCCGCACCGCGATCGCCTTGCCAATGCCGCCTGCGGCACCGGTGACCAGCGCGATTCGGGTGGCGAGCGGCTTGGGCTTCGGCATCCGCTGCAGCTTCGCCTCTTCCAGCGCCCAGTATTCGATCTTGAACTTCTCCGACTCGTCGATCGGGGCGTACGTCGACAGGCCCTCCGCGCCGCGCATCACGTTGATCGCGTTCAGGTAGAACTCACCGGCCACCCGGGCGGTCTGCTTGTCCTTCCCGTAGGAGAACATGCCGACTCCCGGCACCAGAATGATCAACGGGTCGGCACCCCGGATCGGCGGCGAGTCCGGTGTCGCGTGGCGCTCGTAGTAGGCCTGGTAGTCGGCGCGGTACGCCTCGTGGAGCTCCGCAAGCCGGGCGATGCAGTCCTCGACCGGGGCGTCCGAGTGAAGATCAAGTACTAGCGGCTTGACCTTGGTCCGCAGGAAGTGATCCGGGCAGCTGGTGCCAAGCTCGGCCAGCCGCGGATGCTCGCTACCGGAGAGGAACTCCAGCACTCGCTCGTCATCGGTGAAGTGCCCGACCATCGGCTTGTCGAATGACGCGATCGACCGCAGCGTCGGCGCGAGGGCGGCCGCCTTGGCGCGTCGCTGATCGTCCGGCAGTGCGGCGTACCCGTCCAGCGCAGCGCCGAACGGCTCCGGCTTCGAGTGCTCGGCAATGTAGGCGGCCGCGGTGTTGATGATCTCCAGCGAGTTGGCCTCGGACTCCTCGGAGGTATTGCCCCAGGCAGTGATGCCGTGGCCGCCGAGAACGCAACCGATCGCCTGCGGGTTGTCGGACTTGATCTTGGCAATGTCCAAGCCGAGCTGGAAGCCGGGCCGGCGCCACGGCACCCAAACCACCCTGTCGCCGAAGATCTTGGCCGTCAGCTCCTCGCCGTCGACCGCTGTGGCGATCGCGATCCCGGAGTCAGGGTGCAGATGATCAACATGCGCGGCGTCGACGAGGCCGTGCATCGCGGTGTCGATCGACGGCGCCGCGCCGCCCTTGCCGTGCAAGCAATAGTCGAACGCCGCGACCATCTCGTCCTCGCGCTCGACACCGGGATAGACATTCACCAGCTGACCGCATCCGATCCAGCCGCAGCACCGCGAGGCCCGACTCCTTCAAGGTCCCTAGGTCCCCGCCGGAACCCTTGACCCAGACCAGTTCGACCGGCTCACCGGTCACCGGATCGGTCTCAGTGCCCTTGGCTGATGTGTTGCCGCCGGCGTAGTTGGTGTTCTTGGGATCTGATCCCAGCCGGTTCGACCGGGCGATCAACTCTGCAACTGCCTGGTTGGTCATGATCATGCTCCCCAGCCGGCTTGGGTTCCGCCAGCTCGCTCGGATTCGATCTTGCTCTGATAGTCCGACTCGGCGTAAGCCTGCATCGGGTCGGCCGGCAGGCCACGCGACTCACGCCACTCAGCCAGCGCTGGTCGTACGTCGGTGTAGAAGGCGTCCATCAAGATCCCGTTGGCGCCGAGCACATCATGTGCTTCCTGCGCAGCCGCCAGAGCCTCGCCGTCCACCAGCAGGGCTCGCGCAGTCATCTCCTGCACGTTCAGCACCGAGCGAATCTGGCCGGGAATCTTGGGCTCCACGTTGTGGCACTGGTCCAACATGAAGGCGACCTCGGAATCCGGCCCGTAGCCGCCGCCTCGTACCACCTCGTACAAGATCCTGAACAGCTGGAACGGATCCGCGGAGCCGACGATCAGATCGTCGTCGGCGTAGTAGCTGGAGTTGAAGTCGAACGAGCCCAGCTTCCCCAACCGCAGCAGTTGAGCGGCGATGAACTCGATGTTGGTGCCGGGCGCGTGATGGCCCGTGTCCAGGCAGACCACGGCCCGCTCCCCCAATGCGGCAACCTGGACGTACGAGGTGCCCCAGTCAGGCACATCGGTGTGATAGAAGGCGGGTTCGAAGAACTTGTACTCCAACACCAGCCGCTGATCGGGCCCAATCCGCTCATAGATCTGCGCGAGGCTGTCGGCTAGCCGGTCCTGACGGCCCCGGATATCACCTTGGCCGGCGTAGTTGGTGCCATCGGCAAGCCAGATCTTCAGGTCTCGCGACCCGGTCTGGTTCATGATCTCGATGCACTCGAGGTGGTGGTCGATCGCCTTGCGGCGTACCGACTCATCGACGTGGGTCAGGCTGCCGAACTTGTAGATGTCGTCCTGGAAGGTGTTGGAGTTGATCGTGCCGAGCGCTACACCAAGATCAGCGGCATAGTCCCGGAGCGCGCCGTAGTCCTCGACCTTGTCCCACGGGATGTGCAGCGCAACCTTCGGCGCAAGCCCGGTCAGCTCGTTCACCTTGGCCGCGTCCGCGAGCTTTTCCTGGATGGTCCGCGGCGTGCCCGGCGTGCCGAAGACCTTGAACCGGGTGCCGGAGTTGCCGAACGCCCAGGAGGGCAGCTCAATGGCCTGATAGGCCAGCTGGTCAGAGATGTCGGAGAAGGTTGGCATGTGCTCACTCACTTCCAAGAGAGTCGTACAGAGCGGTTATACCGCTGCAGTGCCCGACCTGAAGCAGCGGGCAGGATCCCCGAGCCCTACTTGAAACGTTCTGATACCCCGCAGGACAGTATCGAGGTGCGGCGGAAGTGTCAACTGTGCTCCTGGCGAGAGGGCAGCCCCAACAATAGGCAGGCCGAAGCCCAAACGGTTGAATCGCTTCAGTCCCTGCGCTGTCTGGGTATAGCCTTCCCGCATGGCGCAGTCGCGAGGTCGGACGCGTCACACAACTTGTAGCCGAAAGGAACCCATGTCGCTCACCTGGTCTGCACTCCCCATCGCCTCAAACCAGGACTTCGACGGGGCACCGCTGCTCCGTACGGAGTTCGTTTTGGAAGAAGGTCATGGACCCGTTTCCCGAGCCACCCTGCATGCCACGGCACAGGGGGTTTTCGAGGCATACCTCAACGGCAATCCAGTCTCCGACGACGTGCTCAGCCCTGGGTGGAGCAGTTACGAGTGGCGGCTGCGTTACCGCAGTTACGATGTGACCTCACTTCTTCAGCCAAGCTCGGTGCTCGGTATTGCGCTGGGCAATGGTTGGTTTCGCGGACGGCTCGGCTGGAGCGGCGGCAGGGCCCTCTACGGCAAGGAGCTTGCAGCTCTCGCACAGCTTGAGATCGAGTTTTCTGACGGCACTGTGCAGACCGTTGTGACTGACACGAGCTGGAGCAGCCGGCCCATCTGCAGTGCTGTTCGAACGATCTTTACGACGGTCAGACAATCGATGCCCGCCGTCAGTCGGACGCTTGGCTAGAGCCAGGCTTCTCTGACATGAGGCTTGGACCGGCGTGCACCAGGCCGAACTCGACTTCAGCACTCTGACTCCCTACATCGGTCCCCCCACCAGCCGACAGGAAGAGCTTCCACCGATCAAGATCTGGACCTCCCCAGCAGGCAAGACGCTGGTCGATTTCGGGCAGAACCTGGTGGGGTGGGTGAGGGTCCATGTTCAGGGCCCGGCCGGTACGACGATCACACTGCGGCATGCCGAGGTGCTCGAGAACGACGAACTGGGCACGCGACCACTCCGATCCGCCAAAGCCACCGACCGCTTCATCCTCAGCGGCCGCGACGACGTGTTCGAGCCAACATTCACCTTCCATGGCTTCCGGTATGTCGAGGTGGACGGATGGCCTGGCGAGCTCACCCCGGACGCGCTAACCGCTGTCGTCGTCTCGTCCAAGTTGCAGCGCATCGGCGAGTTCGAGTGCTCCAACGAGCTGCTCAACCAGCTGCACCGAAACGTCGTCTGGAGCCTCCGCGGGAATTTCCTCGACCTCCCCACCGACTGCCCTCAGCGAGACGAGCGTCTCGGCTGGACTGGTGACATCGCTGTCTTCGCACCCACCGCGACCTACCTCTTCGATGTTGACGATTTCCTCCGAGACTGGCTGAAGGATCTGGCTGCAGAGCAGGAGGCCGCGAGCGGTCGCGTGCCTCCCGTTGTTCCAGACATGTTGAAGTACGTCGACCGTCCGAAGCAGTGGCCGCTCCCTGACGCAACCGCGATCTGGAGTGACGCCGCCGTCTGGGTGCCGTGGTCGCTTTGGTGGGCATACGGGGATCGGCAGGTGCTTGCTGACCAATTCGACTCGATGGTGGCCCATGTCCGGCGCATCGAGTCCCTGCTCTCCCCGACAGGATTGTGGGATGGGGGATTCCAATTCGGCGATTGGCTTGATCCCACGGCACCCCCTGAGGAGCCCTTCCTGAGCAAGGCCGACAACGGTGTGGTAGCGACGGCGTGCCTCTACCGGGACGCGCACATCTTGCGAGAGGCCGCAACGCTTCTGGGCCGTCATGAGGATGCTCAGCACTTCGGCACCCTTGCCGAACGCACGCGAGCCGCATTCAACGAGCACTACGTCAAGCCTGAAGGCGTCATCCACAGTGATGCCGAGACACCGTACGCGCTGGCTATCGTTTTCGGGCTCCTAGATCCCGAAGATGAGCAGCTCGCGGGCAAGCGGCTTGCCGAGCTCGTCGCCAAGAGTGGCTACCACATTCAAACTGGCTTCGCGGGGACACCGTTCATCACCCATGCCTTGACCAAGACAGGTCATCTTGACGACGCCTACCGACTGCTGCTCCAAACGGAATGCCCATCCTGGCTTTATCCGGTCACGATGGGGGCGACAACGATCTGGGAGCGCTGGGATTCGATGCTGCCCGACGGCACCATCAACCCGGGTGAGATGACGAGCTTCAATCACTACGCCTTCGGCGCGGTGGCGCACTGGATGCATCAGGCTATTGGCGGGATCACGCCGCTCGAGCCGGGTTACTCCCGGGTGCTGATCGCACCCCAGCCAGGTGGCGACATCCGGTGGGCGCGAGCCTCTCTCGAAACAAGGCACGGCAAGATCGCAGTGTCCTGGTCCCAGGATGGTGACGGGCCTTTGCAGCTGGACGTCGACGTTCCGGAGGGTGTTTCGGCTCTGGTACGGCTGCCGGGTTCGCTTGAGCAGGAGCTTGGCAGCGGCCAACACTCTCACCTCAACAGGCGGGGCAGGGTGACCGGTCGGAGGCGCTTCGGGTGCTGAGCCAGTTCACCACCGAGTACAACCTGCTGTTCCGCGCGACCAATCCGGCATAGGCGCGCCCCCGCGAGGCGGTCGTGGCAATCGGTCGAGCGGACCTGGGCTGCAGCAGCAGCCCGTCATTCCGGCAGGGCGGCCAGCAGACGGCCCCAGAGCGCTCCCGCGGCCTCTTCGTCGATCGGCCGGGCGGTGAAGACGTCGTCGACGCCGGCCGGGCTCGGCTGGGAGGGGTGGGAGGCGTCGCCGAGCCGGGCTTGTTCGCGCCACATGGCGGTCTTGAGCTGGTCGCGGATCTCGGGGTAGGCGGGGTCGTGGTAGACGTTGTTGAGCTCGTCGGGGTCGGCCTGCAGGTCGTAGAGCTCCCACTCCGGCGGGTAGGCGTAGAAGCCGCTGCCGGGCAGCCCGGCGCCGTCGTTGTAGTAGTAGATGATCTTGTACCGTGGGTGCGGTAGCCGTAGTGCGCGGTGCCTTGTGGATATGTCGTCGTTCTCCCAGTACCGGTAGTACATCCCCTCGACCGGCGGCCGGCGTCTGCTGCTCGACCAGGTCGGGCCAGAAGCTGCGGCCCTGCATCCGCGGGTGGTGCTCGACGCCGGCGGCGTCGAGGATGGTCTGGGCGATGTCGACGTTGGTGACGATGCCGTCGAACCGCTTGCCGGCGGCGACCGCGCGCGGGTAGCTGAGCAGGAACGGCATCCGCAGCGACTCCTCGAACATCAGCCGCTTGTCGAACCAGCCGTGGTCGCCAAGGAAGAAGCCCTGGTCGGAGGCGTACATCAGCATCGTGTCGTCGAAGTCGCCGCGCGGCGCGCAGCCAGTCGATGACCCGGCCGACGTTCTCGTCGACGGAGTGCCACGCAGGCCAGGTAGTCCTGCATGAACCGCTGGTACTTCCACACCGCCTGCTCCTCGTAGCGACAGTCCTCGGGCGGGTCGTCCTTGAGGTCCTCGGAGTTGAGGTGATCGGCCACGCGCATCGCGGCGCGGCGGGCCGAGACGGACCGGGTGGAGTAGTCGTCGAAGAACGTCGTCGGCACCGGGACCGGGTCGGCGTACATCGCCTTGTGCTCGTCCTTCGGCTCCCAGGAGCCGGTGCGGTGCCTTGTGGTAGATCAGCACGCACCACGGGTCGTCCCCCTCGAGGGAGTCGACCCAGGAGTGGCGAGGTCGGTGATGATGTCGGTGGCATAGCCCTCGACGTTGCGGATCCCGTCCTCGGACAGGAACCGCGGGTTCCAGTACTCGCCCTGGTCGATGCACGACGTCCCAGTAGTCGAAGCCCTGCGGGTTGTGGCCCTCGCCGTGACCCATGTGCCACTTGCCGACATGGCGGTCTGGTAGCCGGCCTCGCGCAGCTGGGTGATGAAGGTGGGCTGGCTGGCGTCGATATGGGTCCACAGCGTCGACACGCCGTTGACGTGACTGTAGGTGCCGGTCAGGATCGAGGCTCGGCTCGGCGAGCACAGCGAGTTCGTCACGAAGCAGTTGCTCGAACAGCCAACCGTTCTCGGCGATCTCGTCGATCCGCGGCGTGTGGTTGACCACCGAGCCGTAGGCGCTGATCGAGTGGGCGGCATGGTCGTCGGTGAGGATCATGACGATGTTGGGCCGACGGGTGGCCTTGGGTGTGTTGTCCATCTCTGCTCCCAACGATTGGGGGTGCTTCCAGCCGCAGCCGCAAATGTGAGTACGGCTCGTACGACGAGGCCCTACTCCCGGCCCCTGCTTGGCTCGCCAACTAGGACGAAGCAACTGGATCGTGTCACTGGCACGTGTGACAGGATAAGATTCATAGCAGAAACGTGCAACACGCCTCCTGGAAGGATGGCAGCTATGACGAACCGACGGCCGACGAGTGCTGACGTTGCCAGACTGGCGGGGGTGTCCCGTTCGACCGTCAGTTACATACTGAGCGGCAACAAGGATCAGACCTTCCCCGAGGCGACGCGCGCCAAGGTTTGGGACGCCGCCGCGCGGCTCTCCTACACCCGCAATGCGGCAGCTTCCGCGCTCCGCGCCGGGCAGTCGAACCTCGTGCTACTCGTGGTGAGGGACATCCCCTACGGCCGCAACCTCGGTTTGGCGATCGACCGCTTGGCTTTGCTGTTTGCTCAGCGGGGGATGAGCCTGGTGACGTGGCAATCGACCGAGGGCCAGTCACTCAACGTCACCATCGGGCATTTGCAAACCCGCCTGGTCCTCTCATTCTTCGCGCTAGACCCAGCTGAGGCCCGCGCTCTGGAGGTCGCGGGTATTCCGCATGGGGCGTTAACGCCGGTACCAGGTGTCTCGAGCGAGGACGAGCTGATCGGTGCGATGCAGGTCCACAATCTTGCGGAGCGGGGGTACCACATGATTGGCCACCTGGGTGCCGCAGATCCCGACCTTCAGGCCTTCGCCGGTCCGCGTCGAACAGGCGTCCGTCGTGGCTGCCTCGAGATGGGACTGCCGGCTCCGCTGGAAGCGGATGTGCTGCTGGCCGGAGGACCGGTCGAAGACGTGAGAAGCGTCTTACAGACGTGGATCTCGCGACCCGACCCCGTTGACGGCCTGGCCTGCTACAACGATGAGGTCGGCGCCATCGCGCTCGCGGCGCTTTCGCAGATGGGCATCCCGATTCCCGCGCAGGTGGGGGTGATCGGAGTGGACGATGACCCGATGTCAGCGTGGTTGAACCCGCCGCTCAGCACCGTTCGGCTGAACATGGCCACGGTCGCCGACCGCCTGCTGGCTCTCGGCATCGCCGCGATGGACGGCAACCAACAGCCACCTCCCACCAACTCCCCGACCATCGAGCTCGTCGCCCGCGAGTCCACAGCTCGTCCGCCGGCCGAGGACGTCAGCGCCTGAGGCACCGGTTGACGAGCGCTCCGGGTAAGGGCGCGGGCTGACCTTCGCCGGCTGTCCGGCCCGATCACCAAGCGAAGGTCCTCGTAGACAACGGTCGAGTCGGTCGACTCCAGACACTCACTCGGCCGGTTCGCCCCTTGAAGCTTCCCTCTGGGCTGGCGGAAGACGGCGGGCAAGTCGGGGTTGCGGATCTAGGAAATCTTCAGCTACCCTACTGACACGATCCAGTGACACGTACCAGTAGATCTTCGAGGAGAGGCCCGGCCACTCGTGAAATCAAGAATCGCCAGTGGCTCCCATGGGACGCGTCCCTTCGAAAGGAATCATGTGTTCCCACACTTTTCGACTTCGTTCGGGTCCAACCACTAGCGCTCGAGCACCTGCTTGGTGCACGCTGACGACCGATACACCATCCACGACAGCCCTGCTGTCCTGAAAGGATCGACGATGTTCCTCCGAAAATCACTCGCGGCAGTCGCTGCCGCTACGGCGATCATGCTTGCGGCAGCCGCTTGTGGCGGCGGCGGCGGATCGTCCACCACGGGCGGCCAGGCGCCTCAGAACACCACGCTCACGCTCGGGCTCATCGTTCCCGCGTCGACCTTCGCCGCTGAGGACATGGAGCTTCGCCAACGAGTCTCCCTACGGCCAGGCGGTCTACGACACGCTGCTCAAGACCGACCCGCAGGGCAAGATCGGGCCATCCCTGGCGAAGGAATGGACCTACAACGAGAACAACACCGTCCTGGACATGACGTTGCGCGATGACGTGACATTCACCGACGGTACGAAATTCAACGCTGATGCTGCGGCACAGAATCTGATCAGGTTCCGCGACGGCAACTCTCCGAACAAGGCATACCTGGCGAGCGTCAAGGACGCAAAGGCCGTCGACGACACGCACCTCCAAATCACGCTCAAGACGCAGCGATCCGGGCCTACTGCTCTACTTGAGCCAGAACGCGGGCTATCAGGCGAGCCCGGCGGCTTTCGACAAGCCGGATGCCAAGACCAATCCCGTCGGCTCTGGCCCGTACATCATGGATACCGCAGCCACCATTGTCGGCAATACGTACACGTTCAACAAGAACGACAAGTACTGGGATCCTGCGTCGGTGCACTACGAGAAGCTGGTGCTGAAGGTCTTGCAGGATCCGACGGCAATGTTGAACGCCGTGAAGGGCAAGCAGCTCAACGGCGCCAAGCTGGCCAACAACGACACCGCTCGACCAGGTCAAGGCTGCCGGCTACACCCTCAATCCGTTTGAGCTTGACTGGACCGGACTGCTGCTCCTCGACCGCGGGGGCAAGATCACTGAGGAGCTCAAGGATGTCAAGGTGCGCCAGGCGATCAACCACGCGTTCGACAAGGACGGATTGCTGAAGGCGATCGGTAAGGGCCACGGCACGCTGACCGGACAAATCTTCCCGGCCAACTCGGCCGCGTACGACCCGGCGCTCGACACCCGCTACCCCTACGACCCGGCCAAGGCCAAGTCGCTGCTCGCCGAGGCTGGTTACGCGAACGGGTTCGAACTCGCCATGCCGCGCACGGCGGTGATCGGAACGACCATTTGGACACTGATCGAACAGCAGCTCAAAGATGTCGGCATCACCGTGAAGTACACCGATGCCGGCAACAACTTCATCGCCGATGTACTGGCCCCCAAGTACTCCGTGACCTGGCTTCAGCTGCAGCAGGACCCGGACTGGCCGTTGATCAATTTCGAGATCACGCCCAACGCGGTCTTCAATCCCTTCCACACGACTTCGCCCGAGATCACGAAGCTTGTGGACACGATTCACAGTGCGAAATCTGACGCCGACGCCGCGCCCGCCTTGAAGGAGTTGAATGCCCTCATCGTCGAGCAGGCCTGGTTCGCCCCGTGGTACCGCATCGAGTCGAACTACGCGACCGATGACAAGACCGACGTGCAGACACAGGTCGGCAACGCCTACCCGTACCTGTGGAACTTCACACCCAAGGGCTGAGGCACTCCGGCTGGGGTCGTGAACCACTCGCGACCCCAGTCCTCTTCACAGCTCGCGACCATAACCACCCGGCCTACTCTGAGGAATCAGTCAATGTTGATGTTCATCCTGCGGCGAGTCGTTGCCGGAATCGTGCTGCTCTTCGTGATCACTTCGGTCGCCTTCTTCTTTCTGTACATCGGCGGCGGGGATATCGCTCGCCGCATCCTCGGGCAGCAGGCGACCCAGGAAAACGTGGCCGCCAAAGCCGAAGAACTCGGACTCAATCGGCCGCTGTTTACGCAGTACTTCGATTGGCTGGGCAATGCGCTGACGGGTGATCTCGGCACTTCCTGGTTCACCGGTGAACCGGTGAGCTCAGGCATCACATCCCGGCTTGCCGTGACGCTAGCCCTGGTAATCGGCGCCACTGTGATCACCGCGATCATCTCGGTCGTGCTCGGCGTCTGGGCCGCGGTGCGGCATGGTTGGGTCGACAAGCTCGTTCAGGTCGTGACGATTCTGGGTTTCGCCATTCCAGGCTTCCTCATGGCCATCTGGTTGGTCCAGGTGTTCGCCTTACAGCTCGGGCTTGTTCCAGCCAACCGGTTACGTCCGCTTCACCGACTCACCGAGCGGCTGGCTCAGTGCCGTCACGCTGCCGATCATCGCGTTGACGATCGCCGGCATCGCTGGGGTGACTGCGCAGATCCGCGGCTCAGTTACCGATGGCCTTCGCCAGGACTACGTTCGCACCCTGCGCAGCCGCGGGCTGCCCTTCAATCGCGTCGTGTTCAAACACGTCCTCCGCAACGCCGCCGGACCCGCGCTCGCGGTGCTGGCCGTTCAGTTCGTTGGCTTGCTCGGCGGCGCAATCATCATCGAGCAGGTGTTCGCCATCCCCGGCCTCGGACAAGTCTCCGTCGTCTCGACCACTCAGGGGGACATACCCATGGTGATGGGGCTGGTCGTCGTGTCCGCGGCACTCGTCGTGCTGGTGAATCTCGTGCATCGACCTGGCCCAAGGCTGGCTCAACCCGAAAGTGCGTCTGTCATGAGCGAACACACTCCCCTCACCGAACCGGCCAGCCCGCTCGAGGTATCACCAGCGCTCGCCGAACAAACCGCGAAGGTGTCGCTGTTCAAGCGGCTGCTGAAGAGTCCGATCGGGCTGGTCAGCATGGTCGTGCTCGTGCTCATTGCGCTCAGTGCAGTGTTCGCACCGCTGCTCGCCCCTGCCGACCCGAACTTCGCATCCATCGGAGACGTCCTTGGTGCACCGGCGCCGGGTCATCCGCTCGGGTTCGACAGCGCCGGTCGCGATGAGCTGTCCCGGCTGCTGTATGCGCGGGCGGTTCAGCATCGCAGGCGCGCTGCTTGCACTCGCGATCGCAGTCCTGATCGGTGTGCCCACAGGACTCATCGCCGGCTACTACGGCGGTTGGTTCGACAATGTCTCCGACTGGGTGGCTGGTTTGACTATGGCCCTGCCGGGCATCATCGTGCTGCTGGCGGCGCGGTCAGTGATCGGACCGTCTCTGTGGTGGGCGATGGCGATCTTCGGTGTCTTGCTCTCCCCGGCCTTCTACCGGCTCGTCTATGCGTCCGTCACCGCTGTCCGTCACGAGCTCTTTGTCGACGCGGCGCGGGTCGCTGGGTTGTCAGATCTACGCATCATCGGCCGCCACATCCTGACCGTGGTCCGTGCGCCGGTGATCATCCAGTCCGCGATGATCTTGGGGATCGCGATCGCCATCCAGGCAGGCCTGGACTTTCTTGGGCTCGGAGACCTCACCATTCCGACCTGGGGCACGATGCTGCAAGACGGCTTCGCGAACATCTACACCAACCCGATGCTGGTGTTCTGGCCAGCCCTGATCATCGCCCTGGTCTGTGTCGCCCTGACGCTGCTGGCCAACGCGATGCGGGATCTGTTGGAGCGGACCGGCAAACGTACGCGGCGTCGCGGCAAGCAGTCGGCCAAGGCCGCCGACCCGGACAAGGTCGAGGTGATCACTCATGAGGACGACCGGCGGTCGCTGGAGCGGATGGGTGAAGTGCTGCTGGATGTCAGCGACCTTTCGGTCGGCTACGACCAGCCGGGCGGTCGAGATCAAGAACGTCGTGCACGATGTCTCGCTGGTCGTTCGGCGCGGCGAGGTGCACGGCCTGATCGGCGAGTCCGGTTCCGGAAAGACCCAGACTGCCTGGGCGGTGCTCGGGCTGTTGCCCGACGGTGGCCACGTCACTGGGGCTCGATCGTCTTCGAGGGTGAGGAACTGGTCGGACGGCAAGCGACGCGGAAATGAACCGAGTTGCGGGGAACCAAGATGGCCTACATCCCGCAGGAGCCTATGTCCAACCTCGACCCCTCCTTCACCATCGGTTCAGCCAGCTCGTCGAGCCGATGGTCGTGAACCTCAAGATCTCCAAAAAGGAGGCGAAGCAGCGGGCGCTCGACCTGCTGGCCAAGGTCGGCATCCCCAACCCGGACCGTACCTTCGCCGCCTACCCGCACGAGGTGTCCGGTGGCATGGCCCAGCGCGTCCTCATCGCCGGGGCGGTGTCGTGCGGACCTGATTTGCTGATCGCGGATGAGCCGACCACCGCCTTGGACGTCACGGTGCAGGCCGAGGTGCTCGACCTGCTCCGCTCGCTGCAGGACGAGTTCCACATGGGCGTGATCCTGGTGACTCACAACTTCGGGGTGGTGGCTGATATCTGCGACCGGGTGACGGTCATGCGGAACGGCCGAGTCGTCGAAACCGGCCCGGTGCGGGCGATCTTCTACGGGGCAGGTCACCCGTACACCCAGGCGCTGCTGGCCGACATCTTGGAAGAAGAGGAGCCGCGTGGAGCGCTTGAGGGCAGCGAGCCAGCTGGTGAACCGGCGCGAGCAACCGCGGCGGCTGATCCAGACCGTCCTGTCAATCCACCGTCGCCGATTGGATCCACCTCATGACCAACCTGTTGCTCGATGTCAAGGACCTCGTTGTCGAATACCCGGTCAAGGGTTTTCGTAAGGAGCCGTTCCGAGCTCTGAAGGGAGTCTCGATTGACGTCCGGCCCGGTGAGACTGTGGGCCTGGTTGGTGAGTCCGGGTCCGGCAAGACGACTATCGGTCGCGCTGTCCTGGGACTAGCGCCGGTGACCGGCGGCCAGATCCTCTACAACGGACACGACATCGCCCAACTGGGCCGGAAAGAACGCCGAGCCCTGGCCAGTGAAGTTCAAGTCGTCTTCCAGGATCCCTACACCTCGCTCAATCCGTCGCTGACCATCGAGAAGATTCTCACCGAGCCGCTCACCGCCGGCGGCGTATCGGCGAAGGAGGCAATCGAGCGGGTGAGGGGCCTCCTCGAGCAGGTGAACCTGCCGGCTGACGCTGCCGACCGGCTGCCGCGCGAGTTCTCGCGGGGGTCAGCGGCAGCGGATCGCCATTGCCCGAGCGTTGGCGCTGCGATCCAGAGCTGATCGTCTGCGACGAGCCGGTGTCCGCACTCGATCTGTCCACTCAGGCTCGGGTGCTGGAGCTGTTCAGAGAGATCCAGGAGCGGACCGGCGTCGCCTATCTGTTCGTCTCGCACGATCTTGCGGTGGTGCGCCACCTCAGCCACCGCGTCGCCGTGATCTACCGCGGCGAGATCGTCGAATGGGGCGACGGCGACCAGGTCACGGCCAGACCGGAGCATCCCTACACGCAGCGGCTGTTTCTTGCCGCGCCCGTTCCCGATCCCGATCTGCAAGAGCAGCGCAGGGAGGACCGGCGGCGTCTGCTCCAAGCTCAGGCCGAGATAGCTGAGGCCGAACCCGCTGCCTAATAAGGAGAG